>CAYUET010000040.1:0-20430 GCA_964443875.1 uncultured bacterium
GCCTGACACCACAGTCGGATGCAGCTTTTATCCAATCATAAATGAACTGAAAAAAGATTCTTCCCGGGATGACAGTAAAAAAGAGGATCTGCGTAAGCTTGAATCCCGTCTCATCTCTGTTGATGAAAAACTTCAAAAACTGGATTTACATAAAACAAGCCTCCGTCAGTCTGAAGAAATAAAAATAACCATTTCCCCTCAGGATAAATCCATTCTTCCCAGGGAAACTCAGCTGATTTTAAATAAAGCAGACCACTCTCTTCAGGACATCGAATCAGGCCTGAACGGGAAGCAGGAGGCTTTAACCAGCCGTATTTTAAAAACCCTTTCCTCTGAACTGGGAAACATGGAAGAGGATTCCACTTCAAACACAGAAAAAAAGAACAGCGCACCTTTACATCTTTATGCGGCAAGTCTTCTGGACACTTCTGAAACAGAAAACATTCAGAAAAAATTGAATGAGGAAGCCCTGAAGGAAGCATTTCTTTCACAAAATAAATCCTTATCCTCCATTATTACTCAATTAAAGGACGCAACAGATGCTTTAGACAAATTAAGAGATGATGAAAAAATTCCTTTGCAGAAGGAAGAGTATCTATCCTTTCTGAATCAGGGGATTTCCGGTCTGACAGAGCTTGATAACAGCCTTAAGACCTCACAGCAGGTATCCTCTTTTTTCAAACAGAAAGTAAATCAGTCGCTGAATATTCTTAAAAATCAATACCGGGAACTGGATCAGAATGCCTCAGGCAGCGAAGAATGGAAAGACCAGATTCTGAAGACAACAACAATGGCTGAAGGGATGACAAACAACCTTTACGCCCATATGGACTCCGCACTGCTGCGATACTATCATCTGAACCTGCCTCCAAAGGATAAAAAAAGCCTGGAGCGTTCCACCCGCTATGATCATCCGTACCCGGGTTATGAAACCCTTATCAGGGATTATCTGATTTCAATTGCAGATGCGGATAAGGATTTTTAATCTGAATTTGCGCTTCGCGCAGCCGGTTTAAGAAGATTTCTCCGTATCCGGAGTCGGATCCTTCCTTTGCAGGGATCTTAAAAAACAAAGCTTCTGATTCAGGATATCCAGGAAATCGGAATCCCTGAATAAATCACCGACTTGAAAAGCCGTCAATTTGGATCCCTTGATAAGCAGATAGGTCTTTTCCAGAAAATTTCCATGGGTTGTAGAAGGGGAAATGGGCATGTCAAAAAACTTTTCCTTAACCGGATCAAGAACGTTTCTGGAAAACTCGGGTAATCCCAATGATTTCAGCAGATGATTCAAAGTATCCGAATCCATGCTGTTTTTATGTTTTATTCTCAAAACATCCGGGTAAAGCTCTTCCATAACTTTTTGATTAAAACGCCTGACTTGTGTTTTTTCCTCTGGGGTTAAAGAGGATTTTAGCTTGATGCCGCTTTCACCGGCAATAAAAACCTGTTTGTTCAAAAGCGCATTCAAAGCTTCCCTGGCCTCTCCATTTTCGGAAAGAGAAATTACTTCCTGGTTGGACTCGTAAAAAGAGAGGTCATTGAGCAGATCCATCATCTTATTTTTAAAGGTACGGATTAATTCATAATTATTCCTTTCAGGATCAACATGTTCAACCTTTATGTATTTTGAAAAAAGTTTATCCTGACCATAGCTTATTTTAAACAGCGTCTTAAGAACATTGGATAAATCAGCGGAAGAAAATCGGGGAAGAGGCTCTGATTTATAACGATTAATCAGTTCATCCCGGACAGCCCGTTGAAAATCAAAACCGTCGATAAAATATTTCCATTCCTTCGCCTTTTCAAGATACATCTTCAACAGAAAGGCGAATTCACTGTTCCATGATGTTTTTTTATTCCGGGCAAAAATGTCGGCCATATATTCCAGATGATAAATCTCGTATTCCATCATCGTTCTGAACCGGCCGCCCTCCGTATGGGAGTCAAGGTTGTAATTGGGCGGTTCGAAAACCGCGTTCCCGCTCTTTAGTGTATCTTTCAAAAGATGACCGTCATCGTCAAAGCCGAAAACAGGATTCCTGAGGCGGGTAAAATGACTGACTGATTTCGTGGCAATCACATAGTTGAAAGGCAATTGTCTGGAAGCAATCTCTTTTCCAAAATCAAGAAAAGGGGTGGAGTTTCCCTGTAAAACAGTGATCCAGCCCTCTTTCCTGGCCTGGGTCATGGAAATCATGTTGGCCAGAGATAAATAGCCTGGATTTTCTTTGATCGGAATATAGGTTTCCTGGATGACTGCAGGGGCTTCAATGCTGTAGCTTTTCCCCCCCGTTCCATTATCCTTTAGCAATTCAAACTGATTTCCTTTTACAGCCGGAAGAACGGCGGATTTCATCGTGAATTCCATGTAAATCTGCTGATCCATGTCCCATATTAAAATCGGTGTACCCTGGCTGATTGTAATCTGCTCGGGATACTGAGCGACTTCATTCTCATTGATAAAAAGCGGGGTTGAATTGTCCTGATACCAATCCATTCCTTCATAGGTATAGCGGTCCTTTTTATCATGAACACCGCCTTCTTCATCCACATTAAAATAGACCCATAATAAGGGAGTTTCCGCAAATTTATCCGGAGGAGGGGCACTCCCTTCTCTATATTCATCAGGAGGAGGAATGGCTGTTGCACCGTCAAAAAAATCCGTTTTTGGAACGTTAAGGGAATAATCAATGTCCGTGTCCCCGGAAACAAAGTCATTGTGGAGATCCTGTCTTAAATTCTGCTCAAAGTCTGCCAGGTTATGATCTGTGGATGATTCATCCAGACGTTCAACCATCATCAGGGAAAGCTGAGAACTTAACTGATCATGATTATTCATATCCAGAAATCCCTGAACCTGGTCAACAAGAGGGGCAAATGAAATATCATCAACACTGTTTTCATCAACAAAAGAAGACGGAGATAAATGATTCTTCGCAAAAATATCGGAAGCCTTAACCTGATAACCCTGAATCCATAAGGATAAAATTCCTAAAACAACAATTCTTTTCATATTTTTCCCTGTATTTTATTAGTGAACGCTTTAGCATATATAACATATCCAGACACAAAAGCAAGGAGGGCAGGAATTATTTGTTATTTTTTTTTATTTTTATACTGATAAAAAGAGCCGCCAGAGACATGAGGACACTGAACTGAAAAATGGCATGAGTCCCGTATTTTTCAAAAATCACTGCAGTAACGATATTTCCAATCACTGTAGCCAGACTGATACAGGCGGCAAAAAGCCCCTGGCCTGAACTTCTCATTCTCTCAGGAATGGCCTGAGATAAAATCTGAATCGAGGCGAGATAATACCCGCCAAAACCAATGGAATGAAGCAGCTGACCTGCAAGAATAAGCAGAGGATTATCAAAAAACCCGAGAATCACCCAGCGTAATCCGGCTGCTATAAGCCCTGCCTGAAAAATGGTCCTGTTTGACCAGCGGGACAATATCTTATCTCCATACCTGAAAATCAAAATTTCGCCCATAGGGGAAACAGCCCAGCATAAAGAAATAAATTCCCCGCTAAGGCCTAAAATTTTCAAATGTGCGCTAAAATAGGAATAATTTCCTACATAGGAAAGATTATGAAACAGGACAGAGGTAAAAAATAAAAAAAGAAGAGGATGTTTTAAAAGACGAATAAAATCCTTAAAATGGGGGAATTTTTCGCGTACGGAATAATCTTTCAGGGTAATAAGAGGAAACATCATCAGTAAAAAAGCCAGAGGCATAAAAAACATAAGATACTTTTCCGCATGCAGACTGTTTCTGGAAAAATAAAAAAACAACATGATGACTGCATTGATAAGGACAAAAGAAATCGTTCCCCATTGGCGGACACTACCGAAGGAAATGCCCTTATGTCTGCAGAAGGTAATGGTAATGCTGTCTAAGAGCGGAATGAGAGGAGAAGATAAAAGACCTATAACAATAGCCATTCCCATATAAAACGGGAAAGTATCATGAATCAAGGCATAATTGAGAAAGACAAAACTCAGAAAAGAAAAAAAAAGCAGCATCTGTCGCCTTATATGAAACATATCCGCAATTCGGCCCCACACAATGTTGGCAAAAAATGCAATGACCGGAATAATTCCAAAAAAAAGAGAACGCTTGTATCCGCTGATTCCAAGGGTTTGAAAATGGGAAGGCACCAGGTTATAGAAAGCCCCCCAGAAAATAAAAAAGAAAAAATAGGTTAATCGGTATGACATAAAGGCGGGATTATACTCATTGCTCTTTATAAGAAAAGCTTATTGTGTTTATTAATGAGATATGGAATACAGGGGTTCAGTTTCCGGCTTTTTTAAGGGCCTTCTGAAGCATTTTTTTCGCTTCGCGGTCTTCAGGATTTAATTGCAGAAGGATTTTATAAGTATCTGCGGCCTGCCTGAATTTTTTTTCCGAATAATATTCGCGTCCCAGACATTTATAGGCCTTCAGAAATTTCGGATCAATCTCGATGGCCCTCTGGTAACAGGAAATTTTTTCGCTGCGATACATGCAGTCAGAGGCCCGCTTCATCCAGTCTTTTGCTTTTAAGGAAAATCCCAGTTCCGGATATTGTGAGGCAAGAACAGGATCAAATTTCATGGCTTTTTCATAATCCGCATTGGCGGTATCATAATCCCCGTCCTTCTGCCGTCTTTTGGCTCTTTCAAGATAAGTCATCGCCATGGAAGAATTCGCAGAAAACTCCTGTCCTTTAAGTGAAGCCTGAAGAGCTTCATAACTGCTTCCCTCTTTACCGCCTTCTTTATTATCCCAGGGGGCTTCGCCTGCAGAAGACAGAACGGGAACCAAAAAAAACAGGAAAAAATAAATTTTAATCGGGATATTTTTCATGGTTTCAACTTTTTCCATACAGCGGTTTCATCACATTCATGAAATTTTTTACAGGAAAGGCAGTCTTTATAAACCTTTTCCGGGAGCATATCCATATCGACATCTTCAAAATCAATGGATTTGAAAAAATCAACCGCTTTTGTTAAGGCAAAAATTCTTTTAATGCCGAGATTCTCTGCTTCACTCATGCATTTTTCAACCAGCCTTGTCCCGATGCCCTTACCCTGGTATTTCTTTTTTACGGCGAGCGAGCGGACTTCAGCCAGGGAGTCCGAATAAATATGCAGGGCGACAATCCCCACGACACGATGGTTTCCGGTAACGGCGACAATAAAATCACGGATGATTTCCGCTATTTTTTCCTTGCTGACCGACAGCAAAAGACCGTTACGGGTGTATTGATCGATCAACTCTTTGATGGAGTCAATATCCCAGATCACAGCCTTTCTGATTTTAATCATTAATCATGAACCGATTTGGCTTCAGCCTGTCTGGAGATAGTGGAAGAAGTCAGATTGCTGCTGCTGAGATAAGCCCCCATCTGTCTGAATTTCTCATATCTTCGGGTCAGAAGCTCTTCCCCGGAGTAAATGGACAATTCATTAAGGGCATTAAGAATCGCTTTTTTAATCCCGTCTGCCATTTCTTTGGGATTTTTCTGTGCTCCGCCCAAAGGCTCGGACAATACTTCATCCACAAGACCAAAACCCAGCAGATCTTTTCCTGTCATTTTAAGCGCAATGGCAGCATCAGGCACTTTCTCCTGATTTTTCCAGAGAATCGCAGCGCATCCTTCAGGCGAGATAACCGAATAGTAGGAATGTTCAAGCATAATGATCTTGTCTCCGACTCCAACACCCAGAGCGCCTCCTGACCCTCCTTCACCAATGATGATGGGAATAACCGGGACTTTCAAATTCATCATTTCCCTCAGATTAACGGCAATCGCCAGAGCCTGACCCCGTTCTTCTGCGGCAATCCCCGGAAAAGCGCCCGGAGTATCAATAAAAACAATAATGGGAAGACCGAAACGATCGGCCATCTGAAATAAACGAAGAGCCTTGCGGTATCCTTCCGGATGGGCTGTACCGAAATTCCTGAATAATTTTTCCTTGGTGTTTCGCCCTTTTTCCTGCCCCACAACCAGAACAGGAGTCTCATCAATCTTGCCAAGACCGCCGATAATAGCCGAATCATCACCAAAACAACGGTCCCCGTGAAGTTCTATGAAATCATTAAAAACAAGCTGAAGATAATCCTGGCACAAGGGACGTTTCGGATGACGTGCAATTTTAAGTCGCTGAACCGGGGTTAAATTCAGAAAAAGCTGTTTTTTCTTTTCATTAACTTCATATTCAAGCTTTGCAATGGTATCCGTCAGATCTATTTTTTCGATCTGGGCTTTTTCTTTAAGCAGAGCAATATTCTTTTCAATCTCAAGAAGCGGTCTTTCAAAATCTAAATATTCCATTCATTAACCTCTTTATTTATAATTGAATGCATAAGTATATGGGATTTTTAAGCCTTTGTCAATGATCCGGACAAATCTTAAACGGGTTGACGTTTACCCTTCTGTATATTCGGACGGAATTTTATCAGCCAGCATCTGACCGGCATGACCTATCGCATCCGGATATTTTGTTTTAAGCTGGGAAAAATACTTTTTTGCGGCCTCTTTATTGTCAAGATCATGATAATAGTCCGCTAAAAGATAAGTGGCATACCCCCCTATATTGACTCCGTCTCCATACCAGCAGTCGGAATATTCTGCAATCGCCTTTTTCAGTAAATCCTCAACATTCATAACACCCGGAATTGTGGCAAGATAAATCAAAGCACACCCATAACGGTTTGTTTTTTCAAAACGGCTATCCTGGATCAGCTTTTCCAGGCTCGCTCTGGCTTCAGGGCTCTTTGGCTTAAGATTGCCAACCTGATACAGATCTTCAAGTTCCTTTAATATGACCGGAGAAAAATTGGCCCGGTCCTGAGCCACGCGTTCCAGATAATGCTTCTGTCGTTCCATACGTCTCTGTTCCCCCTGGGGAACAGCCTTAATCAGCTCAAATTCCTTTCCTGCTTCAGGCTTGAGAGGCTGAACAGAAGAAGAATCGGTCTCCTGTGAAAAAGCAAAATGAACGGCTAACAAGGATAAAACAGCAGAGGCAATAAGTGTTTTCATCGCATTTCTCCTGATTTAAATTTTGGCGTTGACCAGCATTCTAACAAAATCTTCATTGGTTTTAAACTTAGAAATGGTATCAATCAATCTTTCCATGGTGATATCCAGAGGCAGCCCGTTCAATCCCCTGCGGACACGCGTGGAGGCCTCCAATTCATCCCTGGACAGTAATAGTTCTTCTTTTCTAGTTCTGGATTTTTCAAGATCAAAGGCCGGAAAAATCCTCTTGTCGGACAAACGCCGGCTTAACTGGATCTCCTGATTGCCTGTTCCCTGAAATTCCCTGAAAATCAAATCGTCCATTCTAGACCCGGTTTCAATCAGGGCTGTTCCGATAATGGTCAGGCTTCCGCCCCCTTCAATCTTACGGGCAGAACCGAAAAAATTACGCGGAAATTCCATGGCTCTTGAATCCAGACCGCCGCTCATGGTTCTCCCGGACTCCCCTTCTGCCGTGTTGAAGGCACGTGACATACGGGTAATGGAATCCATGATGACAAGCACGTCCTCCCCGGACATGACGCGCTGTTTCATGATTTCAATGGCAAACCTTGAAATGCGCACATGATTGAAAAGCGTCTGATCCATGCAGGAGGCAATGACCTCCCCTTTAATGGAACGCTGAATGTCTGTCACTTCCTCCGGTCTTTCATCGATCAAGAGGGCATAAATCGCAATTTCCGGATGATTGATGGCAACCGAATTCGCAATCTCTTTTAAAAGCGTTGTTTTACCTGCCTTGGGAGGAGCCACAATCAGGGAACGTGATCCCTTGCCTAAAGGAGCGAGGATGTCAATAATTCTCGAACTAATGGGGCCGCCCGGAGTTTCAAGTTTGATGCGCTGATAAGGCGAAACAGTCGTCATTTTATAAAAAGGCCTTTGATCTGAAAATTGCTGAGGAGGCCTTCCGTTGATTTTCTGGACCGATTGAAGAATAATGTTCCCGGCTCTTCCTTTTTCACCTATTCCGTCAATGCGCATCCCCGTCTTAAGATAATTGCGCCGGATGATTTCCGGAGGAACATAGGTGTCTTCATTATTTTCAGAATAAAAGCGGAATTGCTGTCTTAAAAAGCCGAAGCCTTTGGTGTGGACATCCAGAATACCGGATACCTGCATCTTACCTTGATTGGAGTAATCCATTTAAAATTCCAATTTCTTTATACAGTGGTTGAAAAAACTTAAGATTTATGCGAACGGGTGAAAAAGTGTGATGATAATAATGATTCAAGAACAGATGTCAACAAGAAAAACCCCCTGAAAAAATCACTTTCTTCAGGGGAGTTAAAAGTATAAAATTCTAAAACAGATTACTTGCTTTTTGCCACAACTTCCTTGAGGGCTGCGCCGGCTTTGAAACCAACCGTCTTGGAAGCCTTAATCTGAATGGTGGCTCCGGTCTGAGGATTTCTTCCTTTGCGGGCAGCTCTTTTCTTTACAGAAAAAGTTCCGAAACCGATCAGCTGAACAGCTCCGTCAGCCTTGATTCCGTCTTCAATCGCACCCAATACAGCGCTTAAGGCTCTTTCAGCGGCAGCCTTGGATTCAAAAGCCGCATCTTTGTTCTTTAATATCTCTTCGACTAAATCAGCTTTATTCATAGCTCCTCCTCAACTTGGTTTTAGTTAATAAAAGATTTACTAAATGGTGAATTTTTTTAACTTTTTTGACTTAAATATTCAACGGATTTTTTATATATTAATTTTTATAAAAAAAAATCATATAAATTTATCTTGACTAAACAAAAACACAAAGATCAATCTTAGATCAGTTTATAACAGACAAATTTTCAATTCAAGAAACGGACTATTCACCCATGCCCTTCTACGATCTTAAAATCACTCCCCAAAAAGAAAAAAACACCGCCCATATCCATCTCCTGCTTAAGGATTCGGAATGGAATAATTATTCTGAATTACAGCAGAAAATAACAGATTCCATCCCCGGACAATACCTGCTCAAAAAAGAAATACCCGATCAGACCACACTCTTTCTCGAAGTCGCTTACGGACAGCTGGAAGAAATCGCGAACAGCCTTGAAAACCTCCTTTCTTCAGACGGGAAGTTTAAACTTTCCAAAAAACAGATCTATATTCTCAAGCTCGGCGGCTGGTTCGATTATTAGCAAGACTTGCTTATATTTCGCCTAAACGAAATATAAGCTTAGTCGCGCTTATCCCTGAGCGAAGCGAATGGGATTAAGCAAAATTTCCATAACTTTATCCCTGAGCGAAGCGAATGGGATTAAGCAAAATTTCCATAACTTTATCCCTGAGCGAAGCGAATGGGGATTACTGAAAAGATTTTTCATATTCCTCTTTCAAAACGGCATTCATTTCAAAAAACTGATCCCGGAGTTCCACCGCTTCAATCCCGTAAACTGAATTCATGCCCAGGGCATTATTAATATTCTCAAGAATCTTATTCTGGCACTGGTTCAAAGAATAATCATAGGTCTTGATGCCGTGTCTTCGTTTCAAAAGGTTATGCATGAAAAACCAGGCCTGGGTATTATCGACATAAAAACGATATAAGAGCACTGGATTATAATTGCGGGTATACAGAGAAGCCTGTTTAAAACTATTCAGCGCGCGGTCTAAATAGTCGTAAGCCAGATCCATATTATTGTTTTCCAGATAAACCCGACCGATAATGGACTGCAGCTGACCCAGAATATGGAGGACGGTAAAGTCTTTGCAATCCTTCACATTCGGCTCAATTTTGACCAGCGCATTAAAAATCAGACGGTTGGCGATTTCAAAATTCTGATTATTTACATAGGGAGCATAGAGAGAATACGCCACTTCCGCAATACCCCTGTAAACATACACATTGTCCGGGAGCAAAGATTTGGAAAAATTAAAATTTCTGAAAGCCTGATTAAAAAAAACCTCATAATCCACCAGAGGTGCATTATTTTTTTTCATATTCTGACCATAGCGAAAAAGCTGATATCCCAGAGAATAATACCCTAACGGGGCCTTAGGATTTATCTTAAGGGCTCTCTGATACAAACCCAGGGTTTCATGAAGGGCCTCCTGTGAAGGAGTTTTATAAAGCAAATCCATGCCATTTCTGATGGATAAGGCATAATTATACATTTCCGGATTTTTCTGCCTCTTGAATACTTCACACGCCAGAACGTAATTATCAAGAAGGTAGGGAAATCTTAATATACCCTCCTTTATAAGCGCCTCCGCTTTTTCATAGTTTCCCATTTCGATTAAATTATCCGCGGCAAGGGAATAGAAAACCTCATGATTTCCGGGATATTTTTTTATCAATTCCTCAAGCCACTTATTTTTTTCCTCAGGACTCATTTTCCCTATTTTGTAGTACTGCCGCACAGATTCAAAAGAAAAATTGTCCGCATTGACTTTCCGGGATTCAGCAGCCAGATCCTCCGGGGACGTTTCAGGCGGCATGACTTTTACAATATGTCTGTTATAATGAAGAATGTTCCGTCTGGAGGTTTTCTTGTACAGGCTGTAATGGTCATAATACTTATCCGCCAGGATAAAGAGACCGTGCGGGCTTATCTTATTTAAAATTTTCTCATATAAATCAGAAATGGTGAGAGGATTCAGATACAAAAAAATATTCTGGCAGGATACTAAATCGTAGGGAGGAAGTAAGTCAGGGGATAAATTTTCCGGGAGATCTTTTGTGATATCCAGGGTCCTGTATTCAATGTGATCTGAAAAAAACTTTTTATTTTTGATTTCATACCCTTCTTCCGTTCTGATGAAATAATCGTTCAAGAGATGATTTCTCAGGAATTGAGGCAGCCTTTCAAAACTTTCCCGGGAATAGATCATTTTTTTTGCGGTCTCGATAAATTGGGGGTTGATATCAGAAGCCAGAATTTTAAAATGATCTATGCCCTTATCCAGAAGTGTAAAAGCAAAAGTCAAAGCCTCTTCTCCTGTGGAACACGCAAAAATCTTAATTTTCAGGGGCCTTTTTTCCTGAACAGCCATATTCACTGCCGCCGACAGATATTCAGGAAAGACCCCAATGGTACTCCAGCTTCTGAAAAAATATGTGGTTCCCAGCACAAAAAATTTTTCTATGATGTCATCAATCATCCTTTTGTTATTTTTGAGTTCTTCAAAGCTTTTCACTCCATTGCTCAAAAGATAACAGCGGATATTGTCATAGACCTCCTGTTTTTTATCCGTAACGATGGCATCGTAATTCAGAGAATAGTCAAGACTGTTGAAAAAATCCTGAACTCTGGACTCAAATCCCTTGTTGGGAAAATTCTGCTTGACGGATTCCTCCTGATAAAGCTGAAGCCGCTCGAAAAAAACATTCAACTGGGGGTCCCGTTTTGTTTCCGGTTCTAAAAATTTCATTACTTCGGCAAGCAGCTTAGGGTCTTTAAGCATCACAAAAAAATCCTTATACCCCTTATCATCCCTGAAATATTGAATAACGGGAAGATTGATAAAATTCAACTCATAGAGATTTGAACTCTGGTTGGGGAAAAAACGAATTTCACGTGTAATACTCGAAACATCATATCCCGAAGAAGGCCGGGTTTCCAAAAAAAGGGACCTTTTATTATGAGATGCTGAAAAATATTTATTTTCTAAAATATTTTTATTTCTGAGGAGAAGTTCCATCAACCCTTTTTTGGTCTGCAGGGCGCTCATATATTCTCCGTTGAAAAGACAGTTCTTTACGAAACCTTCAGGGCTTAGAATGGAAAGGTGCCAGTTCAGGTAAACATCTTTTTGAAGGGTGTATTCGAGGGGTTTACCCGTCAGACAAAGTATCGCAGGACCCCGTATCGTTTCTGTATAAAGAAAAAAATCTCCGCTCCCGGTCAGAAGACTTAAGGCTGTTTTAGGAATAAAGGCATTAAGCGTCGCCTTTACGATTTTATAGATATTCACCGTTTCTTTAAGGGGAATAACCTTAACCAGCTTGTCTGAATCATATTTGAAATTTTTGACAAAAATTTCAAGGGCTTTGGAATTGGATAAAATATCCGTCGAAGTTTCCCCAAAGGAGGACCTGATCATTTGTTTCAGAAAATAAAGAATAATCTGAACATCCGTCTTTTCCCAGACAAGAGTGACCGCCTGGATTTCAGGAGGAAGGACCGCCTGCCTGTCCTGTTCTTCGGGCATGGCCTGAAAAGAAGTCAGAAAAAAGAGACTCAAGCCCGCACAGATTCCCAGAAAGGTTCTATTTTTACTGCTTTTCAAAAACATGAATTTAATATATTATAATTTTTAATAATGAACAAGAATAACCCTCTTTCTTCTTCGCTTAACAAACCCATCAGAATATACAATCGCTTATGGGTCAAGGCTTACCTTATCAATATTTTCTTCCTGATCCTTCTGCTTTTTTCTCTTTTTTATCTGATTCTTTCAGGCCAGAAAATGCGCATCACCAATCAGCTTGAAAAAAACGCATTAAGCTCCGCCGAATTTTTATCCCAGCAGATCGCCTTAAGCACCTTTATCTGGGACAAGCAGAATATCGAGGAAAAAATAGATATTGTACTGTCCAATTTATCTGAAACCAACTCCATTGCCTACATCATGGTTCATTCAAACAAATTCAGGGAATCCCTTTTTTTCGGGCCTCATAAAGAATTTATCCAAACCCATCCCACCCAGAAAAAACTATTTTCAGAACATTCAGAGAGACAAAAAGTCTTCAAGACAGAGCAGTATTTTCATATTCTCCAGCCCATTATTTATCACTCTGATTTCAACCAATGGTCAACTCTTCCGGATGAAATGCTCACCCTTTCGCCCCTCGATAACACCACCTCACCAAGAATACCCGATTCCTCCTCTTCAAAATTTGTTGAATCCACCTGCATAGGTGAACTTCATATCGGTATTTCTTTTGAAGGAATAAACAAAAGCCTTAAAGAAAGCCGAAATTATTTTATTTTTCTTTCGATTCCTGTTTTCCTCTTCTCCCTGATTTTTCATTATTTTCAAAGCCGGCTCATCACGCGCAAACTTTCTCTCCTGTCGCAGACCGCTCAGAAAATCAGCCAGGGGGAATACAATGCTGAAATCAGGATCCAGTCCAGCGATGAAATCGGTTCTCTGGCCCAAAGTTTTGCTGAAATGGTCAGCCGGCTTATCAATTCCCGGAAGGAACTTGAGATCCGTAACCGTGAATTACAGGAAGCCAACCAGCTCCTGGATAATGTCATCCAAAGGATTCAGAATTTCAATATTGAACTCGAACAGAAGGTTGCCGAAAGAACCTCTCAGCTGGAAGCCCTGAATCTGACGCTTCAGAAAAAAAACAAGGAACTCAAAGAAGCGGATGAAACAAAATCCCGTTTTTTAAGCATGATGTCCCATGAACTCCGGACCCCCCTGAATGCCATCATCGGCTTTTCCCAGCTGGCTTTAAAAAGAGTAAAGGATAATGTGCTCAGGGATTTTTTCCATGAAATTAAAAATAACGGGGAACATCTTCTCACGCTTATCAATGATCTGCTTGATTTTTCAAAACTTCAGGCCGGCCAGTTTGAGCTTATTTTCAATAATTTCGACATCAATAAGATAACCCAGGAAGTTCTCTCATCAACACAGGCTCTCCTTGTCAACTCCCCTATCCAGATCAAAACACCGGATCTCAGCGGGGAACAAATGGTCTATGGAGATTCCATGCGCATCAAACAGATTCTGCTGAATCTCGTTTCCAATGCCTGCAAGTTCACGAAAACTGGATATATCCAGTTTGAATGGGGTATTGTAACTCCCCACACCCGGCTTCTGGTAGATATCCCTTCACGGTTCATCAACAGAACCCTCTACTACATGATCAAGGATACAGGGATAGGCATTTCTCCCAGCGATCAAAAGCTCATTTTTGCACCCTTTAAACAGGCCGATTCATCAGAATCACGCATTCACGGGACAGGACTGGGTTTGAGTATTTCCAAAAACCTTATTGAACTTCATAATTCATGCATTCTGTTTCACAGCAGGGAAAATGAAGGCACAGCCATTTATTTTTTTATTCCGCTGAGTAAAGAGTCCATGTTTGAACTTGGAAAAAATCTCTGATTCCGGGGATACCCGCGAAAGAGAATGCTGAGTTTATTTGAACATCCGGATCAGAAGCTTTTCCCGCATATTTTTCAATTCCTGCTCAACCCTTGAACTTTCCTGGCGATAAAGTTTTAAAAGGGTGTTAAAGGAATCTTTCATCACATTGGTATTTTCTTTTCTCCGGCAGACCAGCATCTGACCATTATCCTTTCGGATTACCTCATCACAGAAGCGGCTGAAGCGCGCAATAAAGCCGACATACTGATAAAGCAGATAAAGATAGGCGCACAACATCGCAATGAGACCCCACACAATAACAACCAGAAGTTTAAAATAGGCGGGAAAGCGCATATTATCAAGATATATCCGCTGTTCAGGCAAAAGGGAAGGCATTTCCCTTAAAATTTCAATCCCCAGAAAGACAAGCAGAATCGTACCGCTCATAATAATGAGCAGTAGCACTAAAGCTTTGACGCGTTCATTGATTAAATAATGTCTGTGATAGCTCATCTATTTATGGATATCTGCCTGAAATATTTTTAAAAGGTCTTCTTTATCCTTAGGCGTAATGGACGAAGTACTTTTTAATTTATCCTTGAGTTGAATTAAAATCTCATCCGATTCATAAATGGATTTAAGAAATTTTTCCTTGAGATTATTAAATGTCGGGGCGAGAAATGAAAAAACATCCCCTTCTCTGAAAAACATATTGGAATCCCAGTTTCCGCGCATAATCGAATCAAACAAATAATTGAGCCTGTTGAAAATACCCAGGTATTTGGTTGTGACATAGGAAAAGGAAATAAAAACACTGAAAAAACACCATACAATCAGGACGACCGCTTTGGAAAATAACGTATATTTTAAAGTCATGGACACCTTGTAAAACCAGCTGTTCTCCGAGTGAGAGGCAAGGGAAAGCATATAACTCCATAAGACAAAAATCAGAATCACTGCAAAAGAAAGCCAGAAAAATAAAAGAAACATGGGTTTGAGTTTGCGGTTAAAGGCCAGGGAAAAAGCAGCGCATAAAAAAAGCCAGAATCCCATCACTATCAAATTACAGGAATTACAGAATTCAGTTCCCGCTTTGCAGTTTTTTACAAGATCACCTGTTGACGCCTGTTCTGAGACAACTGCAGAGGGAACGGTTTGACAGAGGGCATATTTATAATCTTCAAATAAAAAGAAAAGCACAACAAAAGCGGAAATCAGCACAAATATCGAAAAATGCAGGGTTACTCTGTCATTGATCAGGTAACGTCTTTTAAAACTGCCTGCAGCATTGCTCATTGTTAACGGTTCAACTCCGTATTTATTTCCTGAACCATCTGGTCAACGGAAGCTCTGGCTGCGTCGCCGGAAGGCAGCTTATTGATTTTTTCATGAAGCTGATTCAAAAGGGCTTGCCGGCGGCTGATACGATCCAGAAACATCTTTTTCATTTTATTGAAAGATTCTGCCATATAGCAGAAATCGTCTTCTTTTCTGAACGTTAAAGACTGCTGATCATTGGTCATCATGCTTTTAAAAACAGAATCCATCCGGTAAAAAATCCCAAGGAATTTTGCATCAAGATAGGTATAGGAAAGGATAAAACTCACCATACCCCAAATCAATAAAAGAATAACCTTGATTACAACAGGGAACCCCTGATAATCACTGACATTTTCAAAAACAGGGGCATATTTTTTTATAAGTTCAACAAAAACTTCCCACCCCAGGAAAAGAGCAATAATAAAGAGGGAAAAAACACAATAGAAGATGAAAAAATTACGCACTTTATTGTTTACAAAAAAATTACGACGATTTGATTCCGGCATATTCCATTTCCTTTAAGGAAGTTAGAATTAAGTTATTTAAGTAATAATATGATGAAAAGCAAGAAGATGCAAGGGAATAATCGGCATTCAACTTTTTTTCTTGGCAATTGGATTTGTTTAGTATATTTTGGCCCGCCAATGGAGAGATCGCATAGTTGGTCTATTGCGGAAGACTGGAAATCTTCTGGGCCTAAAGCCCACCAGGGTTCGAATCCCTGTCTCTCCGCTCAAAGAAACACTCGCCGCAGCGCCGAAAGGCAGTTGCGGCGTTTTTTTTGAGTCCGAAAAAGGCGAATTCAGCCCCGAAAATCCTGCAAAACTTTCCGGCCTTGCGGCCGGTGTATGCAAATCGCACATATCTAAATCCCAAAGAGTTATAGAAATCTGCTCTTTAGAATAGAGAATAGTTTTTATAAATTTTTTTGCCCAAAGATTCTTCTCAATCCCCTTCTTCTCTTTTAGCCCTTGAACAAAGATTTTCAGGGTTTGCCCGATCCCGGCGGGGGTAATTTTTTCATGATTTTCCGAGGGTTCGAAACCCGTACAGAGGGGTGACACCCCGAAAAACGGGGGGTTTTTCGAACCCTCGGCGTGTTTCAATTTGAAGACTAAATTTTCCAGGTATTGATCATCTAACGATATTCGTTCCAAATTGTTATGAACGAACTGATCCATCCGTTCAGCACTGACTTGTTTTGTTGAACAAGATTCCCATCCTTTTTTATATGTACTTGTACAACGGTAATAATAATAGGTTGTCTTCTTCCTCTGTTTTCTTTTTACCGAATGCGTGAGAGTCATTGACGAGCCGCATTCGGCGCATTGAATAAGCCCTCCGAGGTAACAGACTCTATTATGTTTAATTTGTAATGTTCTATGTGGATTTACAGTCTGAGCTAAATTAAAAAGTTCTTCGGAAATTAAAGGCTCATGGACTCCTTTATAAGTTTTGCCTCTAAACGGTACTAGTCCGGTATACACAGGATTTTTAAGAACATGACATATACGGCTCTTATCAATTGGATTTCCTTCTTTATTAAAAAGATTATTCTTTTTCAACCCTCTCACAATATCCGAAAGAGAAATTTTGCTGACATAAGTTTCAAAAATATACTTAACCGCCTTTGATTCCTGTTCATCAATAACAAGTCTTTTATTTTCCTTTCTATACCCCAATGGAACATTCCCGCCATGAGAGAAGCCTTTTTGCGCCCTCTCCAAAAGCTTATCCCGCACACGTTCGCCGGTCAGCTCCCTCTCAAATTGCGCGAAAGTCAGCATGATGTTTCTCAACAAGCGCCCCGATGGTGTGGACGTGTCAAAACGTTCAGTCACAGAAATGAAAGAAATTTCATATTTTTCAAAATATTCAATGATCTGATAAAAATCTTTTGGGCTTCTGGTTAAACGGTCAATCTTATAGGCAATCACAAGGTTTATTTTATTATGCTTAATATCGTTAAACATTCCTTGTAATGCCGGCCGATCCATGTTTGCACCGGTAAAACCGGGATCAGAGTAAACTTTATAAACCTCCATATCTTCCTGGCTGCTGATGTAAGCACGGATTTTACTTTCCTGCGCCTCGCAAGAGTTGAATTCAACTTCAGCCTGACCATCGGTAGAAACGCGGGTATAGATGGCGCAATTTAAAATTGTTTTCATAATAAATTCCTTTCTGTATTGTATCGAAAAAATAAAGCCAAATTATACAATATATTGTATATAATACATTGAATAACTCAAGGTAAATATGCTGGGAAAAAACATCAAAAAATTCAGAAATAAAATGAATTTATCACAAGAGGCGCTTGCTCAAAAAGCTGGTACAACCTGGAGCAGCATCGTTAAAATTGAGACCAGTCCTGACGCTAATCCAACAATTAAAACTCTGGTAAAAATTGCAGATGCACTGGAAGTCAGTTTGGATGAATTAGTGGGAAGAAAATAGTGAAATATTTTTAATTCGTTTGGGTTGATTTGTCATTTTTATAGTCACTTTCAATATCAGAGATAATAGTATTTAATATTTTCCAATGATTACTAATTTGACTTTGAATTTTATTGTTTTTCATATTTTGCATTGCTAGTTTTGCATACGTTATAAAATTACCCCAATCAAATTTAGGTGTCATAATCCACTTATTTGTTAATTTTTTATCACGTGTATAAATTCTTCTCCGTTCTGCACCTAAATAAGAAAATTTCTTATATAAACGACGTCTGAAAATAATACCTCTATTTTCTTGTTTTTTAGTCCTAAAACAATAGAACCTCGCTCTTGATAAACAGCGTTTCATATTTCTGTAAAATTTAGACAGACTAGATGATTTTATAAAAGTATCATGACCATCAAATTCAAAACCTAAATATTCAAACCTTTTATTAAAATTCTTTAGGCCATTACAGAGGGAGTAGGTAAAAAATCTGTTCTCTTTTTTTTCAAAATGAAAAATTTTTGTTTTGGATGGTTGAATTTCTAATTTAACTTTTTTTATTTCTCTTTCAAAAAGTTTTTTTATCAGATTTTGATATTTTGAATCACAGACAACAATCATATCATCTGAATAACGACGATATAAACCATGAATTTTTTTTACTATTGAATTAATTTTAAAATCGAAATCGATCAAATAAAAATTCGCTAAAACTGAACTAATAGGCGAACCCTGAGGGATTCCTTTTTTAGTTTTAAATTTGTTGCACTTGACATATCCCTTATTTAAAATTCTTTCTTTAAATTGAGACTTTTCACAAAATGCAATTGCATTCTGATTAAAAAGATATTTTTTTTTGGCTACAAGTTTCTTTCGCCTAGTTTTGGAATTATTTTCAACCCAAATTTCTTTCTTAAATTCATTAAAAATATCAAGTTCATCACAGTATGAAAAATTGGTTATGTTTCTAAAAATATTATAATGATCATCTGGCAAAGATTTTGAGTTAAGAATGTTACACCATAATTTCTTTAATAATGCATGATCGAGGTTATCAAAAAAACTTTTGATATCGAATGTTAATGAAATTAAATGATTATTAGTATTATTTCTTATGTATTCAAACACCTCTTCAGCAAAATCTACATTACAACAATTGCGTTTATTATTTTTTAATGGTATTTTTCTATAAGCGATTACTGACTCACTCATATTATTGTCTTTCAAATACTTTTCATATCGTTGTGATATAAGTTCAGCATAATAGGAATATACGTTAGCATCCAGATGCGTTGCATAGAAGATTTCGCGAGTTTTAGGACTAGATGATCTTAATTTTTCTTTAACTCCATTTTCATCTATTTTTCGGCGAAATTTACGAACTGTTATTTTTTTGTGGAGTAAAGGGAAAAAGGAATGCTTAGAAATATTTGCAGGATTTTTTACATATTGTGCAATCCAATGTTGATCTGAATATTGTATTGGAAGTCCAATATGAGGATATTTTTTTAACTTATACCAATCATTTTTATTATAAATATTCATATATAAACTAAAAAATAATGGGTAGTTGACGCGGGGCTAGTTTTAACTTAACGGAATAGTACATGCTAAAAACAGTATTTTAAAAAATACCGCCCCTTCAAGTCAGAAGTAATTATTATGTTACTATCAGTCACAACAATTCACAAAGGAATCGAAGCTATGAAAGCAAACATGCTAATCATTATTACAATTGCAACAGAATCTATAAATTCTACTTGCAGATTTGCAATAAAATTACCTTACCGACATATATCTCGATAAGTGGTTAAAAGAAACGTACTATTCAACAAACTACCCATTATCAGACGACTCAAATAACAGAATTTCAATGTGATATAAAGAAAAATTATTAAAATCAAAAATAGCAGCATGAATTATATTAATAAATATACTTAATAGTCTCACATAGGGCGCAAGCGGAAATGCGAAGCATTGAAGCAGCCCGACTGGGACTACCATTTTTAATTCCTTAAATTCTTCTGACTTTGTTTTATGAGTCACACGAAGGGCGAAGCGGATACTGAGCTTGCCGAAGTAGAAGCCGACCGGCTGTGACGATTGCCTTTATTCTTAAGGGGGAGAGGGCAAACCCAGAAATCTTCTTCTGAAAAATAATGAACAGTATTCCGGTTGATTACATGCGTAATAGGCATGTAGACAACCGGGATTTCATCATGTTCAAGGGCTTAATAATCTTTGGGCAAAAAAATTTATAAAAGCATTCTCTATAGGAACATTGGAGGAACTCCAAGTTCATTATGTAAGGCGAAAGACATTATTATGTCGAATTTCGATTCCATCGAAATTACGCCTTACATAATTTAAAGAGCAGATTTCTATAACTCTTTGGGATTTAGATATGTGCGATTTGCATACACCGGCCGCAAGGCCGGAAAGTTTTGCAGGATTTTCGGGGCTGAATTCGCCTTTTTCGGACTCAAAAAAAACGCCGCAACTGCCTTTCGGCGCTGCGGCGAGTGTTTCTTTGAGCGGACTCCCTGATATTTTTAAGAATTTTGAAATATCCTCCAGACATTTCCTAG
>CAYUET010000041.1:0-3014 GCA_964443875.1 uncultured bacterium
AGCCGAAAGAGCACAGAGGGTCGACTCTTCCCCGTTTCCGGTAAGGCCGTCGATCAGGAGGATGCCGGTTGTTTTCCCGGGTTTTTTGAAAAAAGGATCAAAGTCTTTTCGGAGCCGGCTGAAGAGGACAAAGACGTCATCTTTCAGCCCTTCGCGGCTTTTAACAGAAAAAGAATAGGTGTCACTGTAAATAAGGCTGAGACTCAGGGAATTCTGATGAATTCCGCTTTCTGTGATTTCCCAGGCAGAGGAGCAGCCCATAATCTCGGTCGACGGGGGAAGTGTTTCTTTAACCCCCTTGAGAATTTCCCCCAAATCATAAGTGGAGGAGGCAAAAATGAGACAAAGAGAGGGGATGTACTGATTTAATTTTTTAAGACATCCGGCAGCAGCTTCTTTAGCCGCAGCAGAGGCATCGGGATTATGAGAATGAAAGGTAGCCATTAAAGTCGGCATAATTAACCTCCAAAAAGGTATTTTGGTTCGAGGCATTTATACGATCAGGCCAATTGTCTGAAAAAGGGAACAGGATATAAAAGTAATTGATTATATGCTGTTCTTGTCGTAAGAATAACAGGTGTTTTGAAAAATATCCATGATAAAAGATACGATTTAAAAATGACAACCAAGAGTAAATGGAATTGAGCAAACTCAGTCTTACGCATGCTTTATTTTTATCAGCAGCACTTCATGCCATGATGTTAAGTCCTTTGCATCATTGGTTGAAAAGGGCTCCGGAAGAGGAAGTGATAAAAGCAATGGAGAATATAGAGTTTGAGATTTTTCAGGCCCTTCCCCGGCAGGAAGTCCCTCTTTTTTCTCCGCCGGATAAGGGTCCGGTCGCGAGTCTTTCGGAATCAGAACCGGAGTTTCTGACTTCGGCGGAATCTTCTGTATCGATGAGTGAAAAGGAGTCTGATAAAGACGGAGAGGAGCCCCTGTGGATGCCTCTTCCAAAGGAGGCGTCTTTTGTGGAGCCTTTGCCGATGATGGAGGAAAAAACGGTTGTCAAGCCCGTAAAGGAAAAAATATCGGAAAGCCTCGAATCTGAAGTTTCTCTGACGGAGTTAAAGGAATCCGAGCAGGTCAAATGGGATTATTGCAGCCGCATCCGTTCTCTGATTGAAAACCATGCCAAGCTTCCCAAATCTCTTGCGGGTCAGATCATTTCGGATGTCGTCAAGGTGGAAATAACGCTTAACCGGGAAGGAAAGCTTATTGACGGAACCCCGAAAATTATTGAATATGCCTCATCCCGTTTTACAGAAATCAATCAGGCGGCATTGGAAGCTGTGGTTTATGCGGCGAAGTATTTTACTCCCATACCCAAGAGGTATCCCAAGGATAAAATCACTTTTGAATTGCCGATCCGGTTTATTTCAGGCGAGGAGTCCCGTTGACGGGGAAGATATAATTTAGAAAGACGCTTTCAGGAAGTGAAAGAGCTAAGGAGCGGAATATGAATGAAGTGATTAATAATGAGTATGAGATCAGCGAAACGATAAAAGACATCTGTTACAGATCCCGTGAGGCGTGGTTCGCGCTGGCAAACTCCTCCTGTGATCAGCGTAATGCCATTTTGAAAAAATTGGCCGAAATATTGAACCGCGAAAAGCAGATTATTTTATCTGCCAATGCCCAGGATCTTGAAGAGGGGCGGACATCCGGTTTGAGTCCGGCAATGCTTGACCGTCTGACGCTCAATGAAAAAAGACTTAAGGCGCTTATGGAATCCCTGGCCCAGGTTGCCGATCTTCCCGATCCCCTGGGTCTTGTACTGGATAAAAAGGTCAGGCCTAACGGGCTTGAAATCAATAAAATCAGCGTTCCTATCGGCGTAATTGCGCTTATTTTTGAATCCAGACCCAATGTCACGGTTGATGCGGCCGCTCTGGCGATTAAAAGCGGAAACAGCATGATTTTAAAGGGTGGGAAGGAAGCGCTTCATTCCAATCAGGCTTTGGCTTTTTGTCTCAGGGAAGCCTTGAAAGAATGCAGGATGCCGGAGGATTGTGTCTCCCTGATTCCTTTTAAAGAGAGATCTGCAACCCTGGAACTTCTTAAGCAGAAGGACAAGGTGGATCTTGTCATTCCGAGGGGAGGGGAGGGGCTTATCCGCTTTGTCACAGAAAACTCCCTGATTCCCGTGATTAAGCATTATAAGGGAATCTGTCATATTTTTGTCGACCGTGATGCGGATCTGAATAAGGTGATTCCTGTTGTTGTGAATGCCAAATGCTCAAGACCCGGGGTATGCAATGCCCTGGAAACTCTTCTGGTTGACACCGCGATCGTTCATCTCATTTTACCGAGGCTTCTGGAGAGGCTTAAGCGGGAAGGGGTTGAATTAAGAGGGTGTGAAAGGACCTGTGAGATGGATCCGTCCGTCAAGCCGGCCACAGAAGAAGACTGGGCAACAGAGTATTTGGATAAGATTCTTTCCATCCGGATTGTTGACGGTCTTGATGATGCTGTGGAGCATATTGAACGCTATGGCTCACGCCATTCCGAGGCTATTCTTACGGAAAATAAAGTCACTGCAGCCCGTTTTATTCAGAATGTGGATGCTTCTGCTGTTTTTGTGAATGCCTCAACAAGATTCAATGACGGTTTTGAGTTCGGGCTTGGCGCTGAACTGGGGATTTCGACCGATAAGCTTCATGCCCGGGGGCCCATGGGATTGAGGGAAATGACGACTTACAAATATGTGGTTCTGGGGAGCGGACAGATCCGCGAATAAAAAAGGCTGCCCGCCGGGGAGAGAAAGGGGTGGCAGGCAGCCTGGACGGGTTCTGGGTATGGGCACAGGAATATCGTATACAAAATTATGGCGTTCGTGTGAACGCTTGCCTGCTGGCGAGGGAGACGGCGATGCCGACTGAGACAAAGACGTATGAGATAAAAGTGCTGCTGCACTTGATGGTGCCGATGCGTGATGGCGTGCGATTGGTTACCGATGTCTACCTGCCGGATGCCGAAGGGCCATTTCCGGTCATTCTGCAGCGCACCCCGTA
>CAYUET010000041.1:3024-7391 GCA_964443875.1 uncultured bacterium
CTGGACGGGTTCTGGGTTATCCGATCGCGCTCGGACCTTTTTCCTCTGTACGGATGCGTATGCATTCCTGCATATCCATGACAAAGATTTTTCCGTCACCGGTTTCACCTGTTTTTGCGCCTTTGATGATGGCCTTGAGGGTGGCCTCAAGGAAATTATCATTAACGGCAATTTCCAGGCGAATTTTTTTGAGAAGATTCCCGGTTTCACGGGCGCCTCTGTAAACTTCCGTAATTCCCATCTGTCTGCCGTGACCTAAGACTTCGCTCACAGTGATCAGATTGACGTCTGCCTTATAAAGCTCTTCCTTCACTTCTTCGAGCTTATAGGGCTGTATGATGGCTATAATCAGTTTCATTAAAGACCTCCTTTATTGTAATACGGTATAAGCACTTTCGTGGTGCTGCGTTAAATCGAGGCCCATCACCTCTTCTTTTTCTGTCACTCGCATACCAATCAACAGATCCACGACCTTGTAAATAATGTATGTACCCACAAGGCAGTAAGCGATTGTTGCTCCCACGGCTGTGAGCTGGATCATCAGAAGCTTTGCATTTCCGAAGAAAAAACCGTTGGCACCCGCGGAATTAATCGCTGTGGAGGCGAAAAGTCCTGTGGCCAGAGCGCCCCAGATTCCACCGACACAGTGTACTCCGAAAGCATCAAGGGAATCATCATACCCCAGTTTGGGCTTGAGGAAGCTGACGGAGAAGTAGCAGAATACGCTCACCAGAAGGCCGATAATGATGGAAGGGATAATTCCTACAAAACCGGCGGCAGGAGTAATCGCCACCAAACCTGCAACAGCGCCTGAGGCAGTACCGAACATGGTCGGCTTCCCTATTTTAATCCATTCCAGCAGCGCCCATGACAGTCCTGCTGCTGCTGCTGCAGTGTTGGTGACGACAAAGGCGTTGGCGGCAAGGCCATTGGCACCCAGTGCGCTTCCCGCATTGAAACCAAACCAGCCGAACCATAAGAGAGATGCTCCCAGTACAACAAAAGGCAGATTGTGCGGTATCGGAGCAGATTTCTCAAGATTCTTTCTTCTACCAAGCAGGATGGCGGTTAAAAGAGCCGCTATACCTGCATTGATGTGAACAACTGTTCCGCCGGCAAAATCAAGAGCACCGAGTTTACGGATCCAGCCGCCTATTCCCCATACCCAGTGACAGATCGGGTCATAGACAAAAGTGGCCCATAAAATCGTGAAAATAAGAAAGCCTGCGAATTTCATTCTTTCGGCAAAGGCTCCCACAATCAGGGCGGGGGTGATGATGGCAAACATGGCCTGAAAAATCATGAAGGCCTGGTGGGGGATGGTGGCGGAGTAGTCCGGATAGGGGTCAAGACCGACTCCTTTAAGACCGGCCCACGCAAAACCTCCCCAGAAGCCGTCAGACGGCGCAAAGGAAAGGCTGTAGCCGATTAAAACCCATTGCACGCTTATGGCGCACACAATAACCATGCATTGCATGAGAATGCTTAAGATATTTTTTTTCCTCACCATCCCGCCGTAAAAGAAGGCAAGACCGGGAGTCATGAGCAGCACTAACGCTGCTGAAATCAGAACAAACGCTGTATCACCTGAGTTCATGGGTTGTTTCTCCTTTATTTAAAATGTGTAAGCAAGGGTTAAGCCGCCAAAAAATTCCTCATCCTGATTCCCGTCGTTTTCATCTTCAAGGTCTCCAAACGGCATGGAATAGTTGATGTTGGGTTTCATGGATAATGCGGAAGTCAGGGGAACGGTGAGTCCTGCCCCGATAAGCGCATCAAAGCCCTCCCCTTGAATGAAAAGCTCATCATTGTAACCGACATGTCCGGCCAGATCCAGGGATGCGGAAGCAACGGGAATACTGTAGGCGAGGTTTAGAACATAATACATGCCGTCTCCGCCTCCGTCTTCTTCATCCCCGTAGTCTTTATAGATATAAAGAGAGGGGCTTAAGGGAAGTGCCAGGGCGATCGCACCATAGTATTCCTTACTTCGTAAATCAGATCCGACAAAATCATAATAGGTGTGACCCATGGAGAAGCTGACCTTTTCGAGCGAAAAGGTGTAGTCGATCACATAGTCCACTTCATCGGAAGCCAGATCATCCCCTGTTCCGATGTCTTCATTGCCCCAGAGACTTAATTTGACAACGCCCAGATCGGATTTGGGGGTTGAGAGATAAAGTCCCGGCTGCATTACGGTATCGGTGTCCAGGGTAAATCCTCTCCAGACATATTTGGAGAAGAAGGAGGTGTCTCCGGATACGGAAAATCCCGCATCCGACAATACGCCGCCTGCCGCATACGCCTGAATCCCGCACGCCAGTAAAAAGGTCCCTGTCAGAGTCAATACTAATTTTTTCATGATTCTTTTCCTCCTTTCAATAGGGAAAACATGGTTTGTTTTGTTGAAGACTTATTAAGCAACAGATGTGCCATGTTTTGAAATCGGCTTTAAGCTGTTGATTTCGAGAAGAATAAAAAAAGGATATTCTCCAGAGGGAAATGGGGGGGATGAATTGTGTCTACAAAAATGTATTAAATAAAAACGATGAATACATTTTTGTATTTAATGATCAGCCGGAGAAATAACGGATCTGGCGAAGGACGAATTCCGGCAGGCTTGTTCTTTTGCCCAGAGAGGTAAAGGGCTGGAATCCGGAAAGCAGGATGGACTGCATGGAAAAAAGCGGGGTTTCAGGATTGAATTCTCCTTCAAAGAGGGTTGCGTATCTTCCAAGGAATTTTTCCTCGCCCTTCATGGGCAGGGGGTCGGATCCGGCCAGCAGGGATTTCTGAACCCTGCGGATCTGCCGGATAATCCTTGAGTCCGGAAGGCAGTCAGGTCTCATGTAGGTGTCTGCAAAAAGGAGGGAGTAGTCCTTGCACAGAGGGAGTAAATGTTCAACGGCCTTTCCTCTTTTAAGGAGCCATTTGCCCGCACCCCAGGGAAGAATGGGAATGGCCTTCTGCCCTCTTATTTCCTTAAGGGTTTCTTCAAGGCTCAGGCCGTCGCGGATGGGGGCTAAAAGTCCCATGGCCAGGAGCTCAATTTTTTCAATGCACTTGATCTGAAAGCCCGGAAAAAGATAAAGGCTGGAAGACGAAGTTTTGACGAGCAGTGTTTTCTGATCCGGACAGAGAGTCACGGTCAGATCCGCATCAATAAAACGTATTTTACCCTGAAGAAAGTCCTCATGAAAACGGTATTGAAAGCGGTCGGTGAGAAAGGCCGCCTTAAGGGCTTCATCAGGACAAAGGGAGGAAAGATTCCGGGCAAGGGTTTTAAGCGCAAAAGGGAGATTAAAGAAGGGATAAAGGTGGACATGGGTGTCGGCGATGATCTTCATTTAAGCCTGCTTTCTGTCAAGCCGTATAATCACGGGAGATCCGAAGATATTGCTGAGTCCCGTAAAACGGACGGAGGCTTCCATGAATGCGCAAAGCGCCTTGATTTTGAGCATCCGGTGCAGGGCCATGGGGAAAACAAACTGGCCGTACTGGGAATGAAGAAAAAAACCGTGTTTATTGAATTCTTTTTCCAGAACCTTTTGACGGAACATGGAAAAGGTTCGGGTGTTTTTTTCAAGGCCTTTTTTTAAATGGAAAAATAAGTCTGAAAAATAGTTGATGCTCTGGAGGCTTGAAAAGTCAACCAGTGCGGAATCTTTTGCAACCCGGCAAAGTTCCGCGATAAATTGAGGGTAATCCGGGATATGGGTGAGCATGCGGTAGCTTATCACCGCATCAAAGGATTTATCCGGAAAGGGAAGGTGAAGCAGGGATCCTTCCGCAAATTGAATTCTGGAATCGTCAATATAGTTCTGAATTCTTTTTTTACAGGAAGCATCGCTTCCCAGAACAGTGATTTTATGTCCGGCACGAAGAAGTCCTTCAATATTCTGGCCATGACCTCCGCCTGCATCCAGAATAGTCATGGGGGGCTTTCCGGAAAGAAGTTTTTGTGTTCCGGTTTCCTGGACTTTTAAAAACCATTGGCCCACTTCCCCGCGAAACCGGGTGGCATAGTCGTCTGTGGAGGAGTGAATATCCGGGCAATCCGGGTTGTCATTATCCATGGGAGGATTCCTTGGGGTAGAGAGTTTGAACGGTGGAAAGGGCATTTCCGTCTTTGAACACGGTGTAAAGGGTGTCTCCAGTTTTAATCTGTGAAAGGGACTGGACCAGGTTGCCCTCTTTGTCCTGAGTCAGGCTATAGCCTCTTTCCATCACCTTGTAAGGGGAAAGGCTGGTTAAAAGGGAGGCATGGTTTTTCAGAGTTTCATTTTTCTGCTGTAGAAAAAGAGAGATGTTTTTGGAAAGCTGGAGGCATAGTTCATCCACACGCTGGGAAAACTGCCGGATCTGAT
>CAYUET010000041.1:7401-20302 GCA_964443875.1 uncultured bacterium
CAAGCCGGTCTTTCAGAAGTTTGAATTTATGGGTGATGCTCTGCCCGAGATTTTTTTTATATTCCTCAAGGCGCGCCTGAAGATCCGCCTTGACAGGAACGGCCGCAACTGCTGCCGCAGAAGGGGTTTCAGCCCGAAGGTCTGCCACGAAGTCAGCGATGCTGAAATCCACTTCGTGCCCGACCGCAGAGATGACAGGTATTTTTGAATTGTAAATGGCTTCCGCCACAATCAATTCATTAAAGGCCCACAGATCCTCGATGGAGCCTCCGCCTCGTCCGGCAATAATCACATCGCAGAGGTTCATCTCATTGAGTTTCTGAATGGCAAAAGCGATTTCCTCACAGGCGCCGGGTCCCTGGACTTTAACCGGAAAGAGAGTGACGTGCATGCCGGGCCAGCGGGTGTAAATAATATTCAGCATATCCCTTATGGCCGCTCCTTCGCGGGAAGTCACAATGCCGATTTTTTCAGGAAGGTAGGGAATAGGCTTTTTGCGGGCCGGGTCAAACCACCCCATTTTGAAAAGCTTTTCCTTGAGCTGAAGAAATTTGAGCTGAAGTTCGCCGATCCCCATTTTTTCAATTTTTGAGGCGATAATCTGGTAACTGCCGGATTTTTCATAAACAGAGATATTGCCGTAAACCCGGATCATTACTCCATTGACCATGTCAGCTCCGAAGTAACGGGAAGCCTGGGTGCGGAACATGACGGCCGAAATCTGGGAAAATTCGTCTTTCAGAGTGAAATAGACATGCCCTGTGTTGGCGCGCTTCAGATTGGAAATCTCCCCCTGAATCCAGAGATTCGGGAAGTTGCCTTCCAAGGTATCCTTGATCAGTTTTGTGATTTCCTTTACGGAGAAAACCTTTGCGGAAGGTTTCACCTCCGCAGATTCTGTTTCACTTTCCATAGATTGCCTTTTTTGATAAATTAAAAATTCATTATGGATAAAAAATGATGAAGTTCAATAAAGAAAGTAGCTGGATACAATTTTGGTTTGGATTGTTATTGTCTTTGTCTGAAATATTTTCTGTAGTTTTCATAAGTGCTTGAGTATATTCCAGCAATCAAAGGAAAAAATCCTGATGGATAATCTGGCCTATGGGAACACGGAAGAGACCCCGCAAAAGTCTTTTACTGAGGCAAGGAAAATTTGAAAAAACTTGCCCTTGAAGAAAATAAAATTTATCTTACAGACACTCTGCTGTCAGGTGTTTTATAATTGGTCAAGGGGTGAGAAATTTCAAGTGGCTACCAAAGTCAGAAAGATCTATAACGATTTAAAGGGAAACTCCGTGTTGGATAAGCTGTTAAAGGCGATAAGTAATATCAGGCCTTTCTTTTTAAACTTACTCTTTATTTTTCTAAATTGGTATTTGTTTTTAATTTCTATTATTTATTTTCATGATTTTTTTGAATATGAAGGAAAAGCAGAAAAGTTACAATTATTGTTTATAATTCTCTCTGCTTTTTATATTGGACTGGCTTTTTTCTATCGTAAAAGCTGGAATCTTTTCACTATTTTCTCTTTTTTTGTTTTTCTCTTTTTTGAAGAGATAAACTGGGGGCAAGTCCTTTGGGATCCCTATATACAAATTCAAAGTCAATTTGGTCTGCATATGGGGTTTGGAGCTATTCCAGCCATTATTTTTAAATTTTTTTTTATGGGGATTCTTTTCGTGTATGTTGCATACCCCCATTTTTTGAGTAATAAAATCAAAAGAAATTACTATCTGTCTTATCTTAAAAGCCGATATATCATCTCATTATTTTTTATCATTATGGTCAATGTGATTCTGATACCCCCTCCTATGGACAGTGACGAAATTTCCATCTTTGATGAATATTTTGAATGCCATTTATATTGGTGTTTTATACTTTATTCCTATCAGGTATATAAAAGCTATAGATTTCATCAATTATAAGACAATTGGAGATTCAAAATTCTGCATTTTTTATTTTCTGAATTATTTTTCATTTTCAATCCCCGATGAGCCTTTTTTATAAACCTTTTCGCTCTTTCACTTTTTCTTCCCCCTATGATATATTTCTGTTAACTTGACTGTACACAACAGATCAAATTCAATAAAGAAAGTAGGCTGGAAACAATATTGGCTTGGATTGTTATTGCCTTTGGAGGATTAACTGAATTTAAACTCATATCAGTGAGCTGACTAAAATTCAGCATTATTCCCCGGTTTCCAGATACTTTTCATACACAGACAATTCGTCGATTTTTCGTGAAGCAAGATTTTTCAATTCAGGGAAGCTCGAAAGGTTTTCCCATTCTTTCTTTGCCAGCATAAATTGAAAAATGGTTTCAAGCATAAAGGCATATTGTTTTTGAAGTCGCATTTTAAAAATATTAGAAAGGCTTTGCTTTATAATAACCGGGTATTCATTAAAAAAAACGCGATAATCGTGAAGCCTGCCGAGTTGAATAAGGGCATTCACTCGCTGCTCCAAAGGCAGGTTTTTTTTCTGACTTAAATTTTCATGACATATTTTAAGGGTGTCCATATATTTTGCCTTTCTGTCCTCAATGCTTTCCCAGTAACGGATATCGTTTTCTTTGTTGAGCTCCTTCGCAGGAAGGATTGAGAAGAGAAAGAGGAGGAAAAATAAAATCAGGAATTTTAAAATATCGAAATAATGACCTGAAGAAATTTTTTCCAGAAATAAACTGAAAGAATACCCTGAAAAAAGGGCTAGAAAAGGGATCATGGGCAGTCTGTAGCGGGAACATATAGGCATGGTCATGATCATCAGAATTACAAAGGAAAGAATAAAAATCAAAGCCATCTTTTTTCTTTGATGCAAACATAAGGCAATTCCGAAAACACCGCCTGCAAAGAGGATTGGAAAAGGTATGCTGAAGAATTTTCCTAAAAGCGTATATTTTTCGTGAAAATAAATACTGGTGTTATTATGTATCTCAAATTGATTGGAGAGTAAAAAGATTTTTTTAAAGGTGAGTTTTATAAAAGAAAACGGATGTTTTGAAATTTCAGATAGGGCCTCATTGATCCAGAACGTATTAAGGTTGTCTATTTTTTGGGAGCCTTTACAGGCAACAAAGAGTGAATTTTTTACATGACCTTCAGCGGTAAGCGGAATTCCGGGTAAGGAAATAAGGAGCCCTGAGGATTTTTCAAGATTCGTCATATAAAACATCATTCCGAATTTGTGAAGAAAGCTTTCAGGGGTATGAAACCTTTGAAACAGGAAAGAGACAAGTAAAGTCCAGAGAATCAGGATAAAAATGTAAACGGGTGATTTCCATAGCTTGCGGCGAAAGATTTTATACGCCAGCGCAGGAAGGAATATGAGCCACATAAAGGGTCTGAAAAGCCCAAGAAACAGGAAGGAGATTAACATAAACATAAAGTTTAGAAGAGTATTCTTTTTATGGAAAGACATATAAAAAAACAAAGAGGCAATAATCAGAAACTGGGATAAGGATGAAGGTAAAAGTTCTGCGTCGGATTGAAAGTTCATTTTGTAAAAGAGCAGCAGAAAAGCCGCACAAAAACCGGAAATGGGGTTGAAAAGCCACCTTCCGAGGCCATAGATCATTAATACGGAGATCATGCTTAATAACAACTGGATATAAAAAATATAAGAAATTTGAACACCGAATAAATAGTAAACACTTTTGACAAACTCAAGATAAACCGGATAAACCGTCATTTTTAAAGCCGGAGAATAATTTTGGAGTTGATCTTCGGCCATAACATGGTAATTGAATTGATCGGTTTGGGGCATATTAAAAGAAAGGGTGGGATGAGCTACAAAATTACGGATAAAAAGAATTCTTTCGCCTGCTCCGAAAATAAAGATAAAAGCCGCTAAAAGATAAAATGATAAAATATAATATTTATTTTTATTCATATCAACCGGAGGCGAAATATAGCAATGAATGATTTTCAGGTCAAACTTGATCAAAAAGAAAATTCCTGGTTTTTCATCAGAATCGACCGTTTTCTGATTGCCAAAGGTGTCGGCTGGGTTCCCTCCTGGCTTCAAACCAATCATCTGACATTAATGACTTTGTTATGGAGTGTTCTTGCAATTGCTTCGGGTTATCTTTCATCTGAAAATAATTTCTGGCTGTGGGGTTTTAGTCTTTCTGTTATCCTTCAGTATATTACTGACATGCTTGACGGAGCAGTAGGAAGGCAAAGAAAAACGGGGTTGATTACCTGGGGTTACTATATGGATCACTTTCTGGATTACGTGTTTATGTGCGCGGTTTTCTGGGGATACTCGTTTATGGTTCAAGGAATCTATAAAATTTGGCTTGTCGGATTCTGGGCATTGCTTTCCGGGTTTATGATACACACTTTTTTAGATTTTTCTGTCACACGGGTTTTAAAAATCAGTTATTGTCGCTTTGGTACTACAGAATTACGCTACCTTTCTGTAATGCTTAACTCCCTGGCATTTTTTCTTGGTGTATCTTTTTTCCATAGTGTTTTACCCTTCCTGACTTGTGTTGCCGGGATTCTACTGGTGTTTACTGTCTATAAAACTAATAACAAATTTTATGAATTTGATATAAAAAATAAGTCAGATTAACCTATTCTTGTATTGATTTTTTTTAAAAAAGTGTTTATTTTAATCTCCTTCGTGTTAAATACCCCGCAGCAAGCTGCGGGGTAGTTTATTAAAATTTTAAGATGATTAATTTTAAAAATAATAAAACAATTCTTATATAAACAATAAGGAATTTTATGAAAAAACACACCGTTACATTGATCTGTCTATTATTGTTTTTGGTTGGAAAAGGTTTTGCCGCCAGGGAAGGTATTTCAATTACAACCGAAAAGGAGGTTTATTCCCTTTCCGAAGAAGCTATCTTTAAGGTGATGATTGGTAACCCTCTGTCACATGAAATAATAAAGGCCTTCTATCCATCGGCTGAAAACCCCGTTCTTTTATCGAGGCTTTCAAAAAGGGAGTATGGATTCAAAACCGGAAAGCTGGAAACATCGGGTGAAAAAACGCTTTGTGTACAGATTTTTAAAAAGGCGCATGAACAGCAGATTAAACACCTTGAAAGGGAAAAGGCGATTCTGACAGCGTTGATTACTGAGTATTCCTCATTCCTGCGGCATTATCCGCATTTACGATGTATTCTTTTTCGGCTGATAGGATTGCTTTCTGAAAAACTGGAAATGATTGAAAAACGGATTGAAAGGCTTAAGAAGCCTGTTGCAGAAGCATCAAAAACAATTCGCGTGGAGTTTTCAGATACGGAAGCGCCGGTATTTGCCCCTTTGGCAGATATGGAGGTTGAGGCCACAGGTTCAGAAACGGCGGTTACGCTTCCTGTGCCCGTAGTTACCGATAATAGTGATCCAAATCCTGTTGTGACTTGTGATGCCCCTTCACTTTTTTCTTTAGGAACGACTCCCGTAACCTGGACGGCAAAGGATGCTTCCGGCAATACCGGTTCATTAACCATTCAGGTGACAGTGACAGATACTACGCCTCCGTCTATTAAAGCCATATCTGATATTACTCAAGAAGCTACGGGTATTTTAACTGATATAGCTTTACCCACGCCGGAAGTTTCTGATTTAGTGGATGCAAGCCCATCTGTGATAGTAAATGCACCTGAAAGTTTTGCTCTTGGCTCAACAACGGTAACAGTTACAGCCAAAGATGATTCAAATAACACAGCTTCCTTAAGTTATGTGGTGACTATTATTGATACTACAGGCCCGATTTTTGGCGGATTGCAGGATGTATCTCTGGAAGCTACTGCACCTTTTACTTCTGTGGATTTATCGGGGATTACGGCATCTGACCTTGTGGATGGAGCTGTTTCCGTTACCAGTGATGCGCCAGTAAGCGGTTTTCCTGTTGGAATAACCCAAGTCAATTTCTCTGCTAAAGATTCCAATAATAATATCAGCAATGCCTCTATTCAGGTAGCAATAAAAGATACCACGGCACCGTCAACTACTCACGATTATAATTCCTCTGCGGAATGGAGTCGGGAATCCGTAACTCTCCATTTTCAGGCGACGGATAATGCTTCAGGAGTTAAAACTACGTATTACACCCTCAATAACGGACCTGAAATCACAGGGAATACCCTTGAACTGAATTCAGACGGAGTATATCACATTACTTATCAGAGTGAAGATATGGCGGGTAACAGGGAAGTTTTAAAAACTCTGACGATTAAAATTGATGCAATCCCTCCGACGCTTACGGCTTCAATGAATCCGGTTCCCAATGCAAAAGGGTGGAATAATGTGGATACGGAAGTAATATTTGCTGCCAATGATGCGCTTTCCGGTGTGGAGAGTGTATTGTCCCCCATAACCGTTACAACGGAAGGAAAGGGACAAGTAATAACCGGAATAGCCAAAGATAAGGCAGGGAACGAGGCAAGTGTTTCCGTAACTGTGAATCTCGATAAGACGGGGCCTGTTTTAACAGTATCAAAACCTTTAAATCAGATTGAAACCAGGGAAGATCATGTTTTTGTAGAAGGGTTGGTATCGGATGTAAATACTGTGCGAGTCACTGTAAATGGAGCAGAAACGGCTGTGGTTGATGGAGGTTTTTTAACGGATGTTCAACTTTTGGAAGGTGAAAATCAGATCATTGTAAGTGCTGAAGATGAGAGCGGGCTTGCGACCTCAAATACAGTTTTAGTGACCCGGCTTCCGACGGGAATTCCTCCTGTAATTAATATTATTTCTCCGAAACCAGAACTTTTTCCCAATGGTTTTGCTGTTGTGAAAATTCAGTGGAGTGATGAAAACGGTGCAATTAAATCTGATAGCGCTAAGATTTTACTGAATGGTGTAGATATTACCTCAAAATTTACGAAAGACTCTGAAGGGGCTAGTTATACTTTCGGTCAGACAGATTATCTTTCAGGCGGGGAATATGATCTTGAAGTTTCGGTTGAAAATGAAATAGGGTTAAAAGGAACTCAGAGCAGTCATTTTTCCGTTGCTGATAAACCTATTCTTTCTGCTCCCATTGAAACAAAGAGTTCGGCTTATCTGACCGGACGTGTTTTAAACTCTCGCACTCAGGCCCCCCTGCATGGAGTAAAAATAGGTCTTCATGGGAATACTACGGAAGCAGTTTATTCAGGTGAAGATGGTTATTATTCACTGCCTGTGAATGAAACTGCAGAATACAAAGTGATTATCGAAACGTCAGGATATTCTTATGCGATTAAGGAAGTAAATGTTGAAAGCCTTTCCTGTGATTACACAGTCGATACCGCCTATCTGACCCCTATTGATACGGCAGTGGCGGTGATTACAAGTGAAGGCGGAACCTACACGCATTCACAGGGATTGATAGAGGTTGAGTTTCCTGCAGGAGCATTGAATGAAGGGCAGACAATAGAGGCACGTTCTATTTGGTATGAAAAAGCAGAGGAGCTTCCCGGAAAACTTCCGATCACTACAGCATTCACTTATTGCATAGATCTTCTTCCGGATGGCGTTGTTTTTAATGTACCCGTTAAAGTGAGACACAAAAATACCCGTGGGTTTGCTCCTGAAACCCCTGTACCTGTAGGCTGTTATTATAAAAATTTGGGGCGATGGTTGAATGAAAGTATGGGAGTTGTGGATACTACGGGCGAATGGGTGGAATTTGAGACAACGCATTTTACGCCGTATGATACGAATATGCCTGCAATGTATTTAAATAAGTTAAAAGAGTACCAATACCCGAAAATTACGAATAAACAGGAACTTTGTACAATGGATAATAAGCTCTATGCAATTCCTACACAATCCGGGGCGAATTATTCAAAGAGCGTCCTTTCGAGGATAAGCATGGTGGATTTACCTTCGGGACAATTTACCTTAAATCACTCCATTGCTTCGGAGCAGAAAATAGTTATGAATTATTTGAGTAGTACGGTGAATATGGGAAGGGTTTTTCAGGTCGAGGCGGATAATTCCTTAGCGAATATAAACACTAATAAAAATGTTAAAAATATCTTTAAGTTTCAGGGAAATGAAATTGTTAAATACTATAAATCTTCTGCGGATAAACAAATTACCCGGATTTATTCAAATCTCAAAAGGTTCAGAAAAGGGAAAGAGGAAGAGCTGAAAACAGGAATTTATAATTATTCGATAGAGAACGAAACTCCGGCCAGAAATGAGTATTATCGGGCTAGTCGTTTTGGAGGAATGTATATTATAGCTAGTCCGACAGGAGTTTATGAAGATAATCCCATCGGGCAGACATTAGATGGCTATCTTTCATTAATCAATCGGGTTCAATCGGAATTCGGTTCAGGATGGGGTGTTTCGTCAGCAGAAAAAGTAATTCGGGGGGGAATGAATTCTTTGGCTATTGATCATGGCGGTCAATCGGTTTCTTTTTCCCCAATGCCTGCAAAAGACGTATATAATAATTTTTCTTACGCTAATAATGATAGATGGGGTGGGATAGAAATCAATATTTATGATGGCAACGGTTTTTCAATCGAAAGTACTTCTTTAACCCCTTTTTCAGATTCTTCGACGGTTTCCGCCGTTGTTGTTGATTTTAATCAGGATGGAAAAGAGGATATTCTTGTCTTCAACGGTGAAACTCCTGAAATAAAGTTGTTTTTAAATATAATGGACAAAAGGGTGAAGGATGGCGATCCTTTTTTTGAAGAGAAGGATTTGAATATATCAAACATGGAGGTTTTAAATAACTGTTATTTAAAAAGTCCTTTTAAATCCGATTTTAATAAGGATGGATATGAAGATGTTTTGTTTACGAGTTATTCAGAAGGAGGAGGGTACAATCTTTATGCTCTTCAAAATAATAAAGGGACGGATGGATTAATAAAGCATATCTTATCCGGCCAATACTATGTCAAAGCTGAAGGCGATTTTAACGGGGATAAAAAAATTGACTTCATTGTTGGAAACAGTTCGGAAAAAAATGCCCGTTATTTTCCCATTTATGGAACGGATTCTCTTTTTGTTTTGGGAAGTGAAACTGCTAGCGGGTCAGAATATATTCGCGATATTTATGTTAAGGATATTAATCATGATGGATGCGATGATTTGATCGTTAATATGAAACGAATAAGTGGTGTTGGCTATGGATATGGAGGAACTGATTATGATGAAGAACCAGATACGGTTGATCATCATATTGTGAGGCGATACCTTGCAGACTTGAGAGGAAATTTGCCATTGATTGGTGATATTCTATATGAAAATTACGAAATGAGCGGAAATTGTGCAGTGGGGAATTTCACTTCGGAGAATGATGAAGATATTGTTGTTCTTTCGTGTAACCCATATCGTGAGACGATTATTACAATTTTAAAAGCGGATCCCTTAGGTGGATATGTTACATTGCCTTCAGTGCAGACCGTTTATAATTACGACGAAACTTTGAGTCAGCAGGTGAAAGCTTTGGATTTTAATAATGACGATAAACTGGATATACTTTGGTTGAATGGCGGGCACTTTTCAAGCCTGATGGGGGATGGTAAAGGAGGTTTTTTGGAAGGTTTTAATAATTATAACTTTTATACTGATATAAAGACAATAGGTCTTTCTTCCTTTAATCATTTTGGAAAAACTATTTTTCGGTACAAAGGGCAATCCGGGGATGATTCCATTCTGTCGATAGATGAAAATGCGGAATTCCGCTACAGAAGGCTTATGAAAGATCGTTCTGTGCATTATTATAATGATGAAGGATTGTTAATGGTTGTGGAGGATGCGGGCGGAAATCGCACCAAATACAGTTATATTGACGCCAATGAGGATGAAAAGATTGAAGAACTTGAAAAAATTGAGTCTCCGACTGGGAAGATCACTTCATTCAAATATCTTTCGGGCAAGCTTTCGGAAATTTCAGATTCTTCCGGCCGTAAAACAACGTTTACCTATAACCCCAATGGGGACTTAACAAATATCATTAATCCTGATGGAACTGAGAAAAAATTTGAATATGATTCAAAGCATTTGATGACAAAATTTACCGATGAATGTGGAAGAGAAACAAAATATATTTATTCGGATGAAGGAATGCTTTTAAAGGAAATTGGTGAAAAACGAATTGAAACAGAAATGAATGAAGATGGAAGCATTAAAGAGGAACGGGAGAAGGAAAAGACTATTCTTTATACACCTGAAAAAAGTATAGGTGTTCCATTCAAAGATAATGAAGGAACAGAAAATAATCCCTATCCGAACCAGAAAGAGGAAGATTTAAAATTTAAAATTTCTATAAACGGTTACCCGGAAGCAGTATCCGGAAAGGTGAATGAATTCGACTCCATTATTTCAGTGACAGATGAACTGGGAAAAATAACAGCCTTTGACAGGGATTCCAATGATAGAATTACAAAAATCACCAAACCCAATCTGGCCGAGTATGACATGGGCTATGATGTCTATGGAAATCTGATTTCCAAGAAAGACCTGTTTGTGGGTGCGGAATATAAATATGAATATGAAGACTATTGGATGCAGCTTAAAAAGGTAATTACTCCTGAATTTAAAACGTATGAATTCGAATATTTGAATGAAGTGGTTGAATCCCAGCACAGACCTTTAATGACCAAGATTAAAGACCCGCTGAATCAGGAATTGAGCTATGAGTACGGAGATTTTGGATTATTTAAAAATCTTTTAAAAAAGAAAACCGATCGCCGGGAAAATTCAATTGAATACGATTATAATTCAGAGGGTAAGGTTTCACAAGTGAGCGCCCTTGTAACCCGCAAGGATGAAAACGGGAACGACATTTCAGAAACCGTCACTATTGAATTTGAATATGACCGATACAACCGGCTTTCCAAAATGACTGATCCCAGAGGTAATATTTATAGTTATGATTATGACCTGATGGATAGACCGGTTCGCACGATTTACCCGGACAATTCCGAATCATTAATCGAATATGATGACTCCGGACGCGTAACTAAAACTACTGACCGTGATGGGAAAACCACAGAATATCTTTATGACCCAAGCGGCAGGCTTACAGGTGTAAAGGATGCACTGGGAAATGAAACTACATACCATTATGACGGAAAGGACAGGCTTGCTTATACGGAAGACGCGGAAGGTAATAGGACCCGTTACTGGTTTAATGAAAAGAACCAGTTGACCAAGATGTGGAATGAGGATGATCTTTGCACGTTCTATCAATATGACGACAACGGGAATATTATTAAAATCAATAAAGGCGGGCAGAAGCTAGGGGATACCTATACAGGTGGTGCGGAATGGGATTTTACCTACGACAAATCAGATCGTCTTATTAAACTTGCGTTTCCGAAAGGATCAGGTTCCTCCGGAACAACTGTGAATGAAGACGGAACAACAATAATAGATGACAACAGACCTTCTGTGGGAATTCAGTATGATAAGGAAGGCAACCGGACAAAAATAGCACATCAGGTGACTATTATGGAGCTTAACGGGGAAAACCTCGTCAGTGGTGAAAGGGAGACGGATTTTGAATTCGATCAATTGAATCGCGTTGAACAAGTAACTTTCCCGGATAATACTACTATCCGATATGTCTATGACGGTAACAATAATGTGACAAGCGAAAAAAGTCGAAATGAGACATGGTGGGAATTTACCTTTGATGAATTGAACCGTATAACGGATATATTTAATCCGCTTCAGGAATGCACCTCCCATATTCAGTATGATACTGCTTCCAATCGCATTGCTGAGACTGATGCACTTGGGCGGACAAACCGCTTTGAATATGATGTGAACGACCGGGTAAAGAAAATTACGGATGCTTTGGGGATGAACCGCATGCAGGAGTATAGCGCAGCCGGGGATGTCTTGAAAATTATCGACAGAAATGGAATTGTTAAGGAAAATTTTTATGATGATCTGCACCGGATTATGAAGATTGTAGAAAATGCCGAAGGCGCGGAAGGTGAAAAACGCGTGACAGAATACGGCTACAACAAAGTGGGTAATACGGAATGGGTCAGGGATGCCAACGGTCAGGAAACACACATGACTTATGATGCCATGAACCGTCTGAAAAAAAGAACCCTGCCTGATCAGAACGAATATTCTTTTGATTATTCCAAATATGGGTATCTTTCTAAAGTCACCACCCCTCTGGGCAGTATACACTATGACTATGACCTTCGAGGAAACAGGGTTTCCAAAACCCTGTCAGGTGAATCCTGCACCTACAAATATAATAAATACAACAATATGACCTATTCAGCAAACGGGAATGCGGAATGGGTATACGCCTACGATGATGTTGAGCGCATTACAGATGCGGATTTAAATATAAACGGACAGATCTATGGAATTGACTATGTGTACAATAACGCCAGATTGAGTTCAGTGACTACCCCAGCAGGCAGTGTGGCCTACGCCTACAATGATGCCGACCGTATTACGCAAATTTCCACCAGCGACGGGCAGAGCTTTGGGTACACCTACTCCGCAGCCGGGGAGGTACTCGGCAAGACAAGACCCAATGGAGTTAATGAAGCCAACACCTTCAATGAACTGGGAAGACTGGTCTCCATTGCGGATACGCTGAACACCAGGAATTTACTTACGTTGAACTATCAGTACGATAACGAAGGGAACAAGCTTTCAGAGATAAAGTCATTCCCCGGCTTGACCGGGGAATCCAGTGTTGGGAAGCTCTATCAATACGATAATTTATACAGGCTCAAAGGCGAAAAGGTTATTGATCCCTCAGCTTATGCAGGGGTTCCCACGTTCGACAATGCGCCGACATTTATGCAACTGACCAATCTTGACCTCGACCTTTTGGGTAACCGTAAGACTGTAACCAAGCAGGACGGAACTGGGGCAGTTTTAAGCGAGGAGAAATACAATACCTCCGGCGGAATGTATAGTGCTGATCCGACCAGTAAAATCAACACAGT
>CAYUET010000042.1:0-18651 GCA_964443875.1 uncultured bacterium
AAGGATTCGATCGATAAGGCCGCATAAAAATTAAATAGACAAATAAATTTATTAATAATAAATTTATTATATGAAAAAAATTTATTCGATATGCATATTTATAGTTTTATGTATATTTTCAGTGGAGGGAAGAGAAGAATTAAGTCCCGAGCTTGATTTGCTAAGTGAGCTAAAAAAGCTTGTCAGCATTAGCAATGATGAAAAGATTCGTCAACTGTTTCCATTTCCTTTTGCGGATCCTCAAAAGTATCAGAGGGAAATATATTCCTATGAGCAATTGGTGCCACAAGATCATATGGTCTTTATTAAATTGCTTAATGAATTATTAGACAGAAAAGAAACTCAATACAGACCTTACATAAATAAACAAGAATCGAATTTATTGACTCCGAAGCAGTTATTTGATTATTTTGAAGATCTTTTTATAAAGAAAGAATTTACTTTTCAGAATGGTGATATTTTATTTTTATTGCCGCATTCCGAGGAATCCTATGCTTATGCTTCTATTGTTAAGGATTCTTATTCCTGTGGTTATTTTATTATTATAGAAGATGATAAAATTTATGTTTTGATGCTGAGGTACGGCAATCATCTTCAAAAGATTCCCCTCTATAAAGTTTTGGTTGGTATGGGGGAATATATTAGTCGATTTGCCATTTATCGCTATAATAAAAAATTTGATCTTGATGAATTAAATTATATTTTGCCTTATGTTAGTCGAAAATCTGAACAGATTTTGTATGATTCTTGTTTTTTTAATCATGTCCGGATTGAGTCACCAGAAAAATTTTTCACGAAGCCTAAATATTATTATGATATGGAATTCATCTATTCAATTTATCGTTATGTTCTTCAAAATGATGAGTTTGATGCCAGACAAGATACTTCTTTAAATGCTATAATTAAAGCTAATACAAAGGATGAGGAATCTTTTATAGGAATTTTGTCAAATGCATTTATGACTTCAAAATCAACGAGAGATCAGAATTTAATCCTTCCGAAAACGATTACTTTTTCAAAAGATTTTTCTCAGATTGCTGCTATGGGTGCTAATATTCCAGTTAATGAAACATTTGAAAAATATTCAGATTCCATTTCGGAATAGTGTATTATGGCTGATAATATTTTTTGCAGCTTGTTCTGTAAGATTGTATTTATTTCATCATTCTATTCTTCCCTCCGGCTTATACCCTCCCTTACCTATTGATGATGGCTGGTATGATTTGCGTTATGGGGTTTTATGGGCAAACAAACTTTTGGATTTTTATCCTTCCGCTTTTATTTTTCCAGCACGTGAAACCTATGGCTGGATCATTGGTAATTTACTGAAATTTTTTCCTTCTGTTTCTTATATTATCATTTACTTTCAAATAGGCGTCAGTTGTGCGGCCTTGCTTTCCCTGAAGCGTTTATGCACTCTCGTTTTTAATCCTTTTTCAGGATGGATAGCCGTTTTTTTATGGGGTTTTTATGGCTTATCCATTCTTTATGATGTTCAGATTTTAAAGTATTCCTTGATCCTCTCGTGTTTAATCATCACTTTAGATTTTTATTATCAGGCCTTTTTTCATGGCCGTTTCTGGAATTACATTTTTTTTATTTTCTTTACCATTTGTCTTCTTTGTCTCCGGTTGGAATATTCCCCGGTTATACTATGGCTTTTTTTATCTTTTTTTTATAAAAAAATTAAATTCAGACCTTTTTTAATTCTTGGAATTTTATTCTTAATCTCAATTTTAATTGTTTTGTCTCCATCTTTTTATAAAACTCATCTTGGAATTCATGCTTATATGGGGAATTCGATTCATTCCATCGGCCGATTTATGGATATACCCGCAATATTGCCTAATACTTCGGGCCATGTTGCCTGTGCAAGTGAGTTGGAGCCGCTTTTAAGAGAACGGTTTGAACAATATAGGTTTTTAAATAATTTTTGGCTTCAAAAAACACTGGATATCATCATTAATAATCCATTGAATTTTTTAAGACTTACTTTGAGAAAATTTTTCACCTTGATTTCAAAAGATGAAGATTCTACTGCCTTAAGAGTTGATTATATTTCGTGTTTTTCTTCAGTTTTTAAATACCCCTGGTTTAATTTTCAGTTGATTTTTATTCTAGCTTTTCCGGCTATGGTATTCAGCATGAGAAATAAAAAAACAACAGCTTTATTTATTGTGATATTTTTTATTTCGTTGTGCATGATATTAACGATAACGGCAAAACCTTATCGTTTGCAACTGGTACCTGTTTTATGTTGTTTTGCAGCCTATGGATTTCATCTGGTTGTTAAACAGAAAAAAATATTATTTTTCTTTGTTTTTTCCTTTTTAGGCTATTTGCTTACATTTTTACCCAATTCAAATGCCATGATTTCCGCTGAAAATAGTAGTAATTATTTTGATTTTGAACAAAGAAAGATAGATTGTTCTAAAAAAAATGATTTAAAATTCAAAAATTTTTTACTAGAGCCTGATCAATTCATGCCCCAAGAGTTGTATTTATTAGGGAGACAATTTTTTGATGCGGAATGCTATGAGGATGCCAGTCTGATTTTTCATTATTTGCTGGATCACAGACAAAAGGATTCAATTGAAATGAATATGGTTGTTAGAAGTTTAATACTATGTTACATAAATTTAAAAAGAGTTATTAAAGCGGAACAATTATTAAATCAATATGATTCGGTATATCATAAGGATTTAAAAGATTTAATTTTAAAAAATCAGACCATAAAAAAAAGAATTTTAACAGTTGAGCTTTATCAGTGAAAAATAGTCATGTATCCTTGAATGATAATTCTATTCTTATATCCGCTTTACAGCAATCATTACCTCTTTTAAACATTAAAATACGATTGTTGGAAGGGCTTTCCTTACAGAACACGGTAATTAATGAATTGAAATGTCATGATTCAAAAATCAATAATTGTGTTTTTGATAAAGTGAAATTTATAAAATGTAAATTTAATTTAAATTCTTTTATGCATAATGCCTTTTCAGACTGTCTTTTTATTGAATGTAATTTTAATTTCATCAATTTTCATGACAATAAGTTTACGAAGACTTCATTTGAGATGAATTCTTTTCAGGATGTCTCGTTTGAAAAAAATCTTTTTTCCACATTGAAAATGGAAAAAAATAAGTTTGAATATTCTTTATTTGAGGAATGTCAATTTTCTCAGTGCCTTATTTCTCAGAATTTATTTTTAAATATATGGATACAAAATGCGGATTCAAACGAAACAGAGTTTGTGGAGAATGATTTAACTGAGGTTAGTATTGAAAAAAGTAATTTTAAACAAACTTTATTTCAAAAGATTTCATGGAATAAAGTTTTGTTAAAAAAGTGTTCCTTTGAAAATTTGAATTATAATTTAAATTCTTTTAAAAGAGTGCGGCTGAGAAAGAATACTGGGATTCCGGAAGAAATTCAGGAATTGGTTATAAAGGGTAAAGGCAGTCTTAAGCCCTTTGTAAACCGATGCTTTGAAAATATTTATTTCAGGATTTTTAGTTTGTTTTTTTTGTTCAGTGGTATTTTAATTTCATTGTATATTTCTTATTCTCCTGATTGTTTTGTATCAAGATTACTGCTTAAAGAGCTGATATGGGATTATGATTATAATTATTTTGTCAAACATAAGGACAATTTGTCTATTGCTTTGGATTTGATCATCAGGCCCTTCAATGCTGAAGAAGAGGCGATTTTTAAAGAGATTTTTCTTCAAAGGCAGGATCCTCGGTATAAAAAATTTTACTTTTATTTTAATTCCCCTTCCTGGATTCCTGATCGTACCAAAACTGCGAAGGAAGAACTGAATCAATATGTTAAAAATGAATATCTTAATTTTGTTCCTTTATGGTCTTCTCTCTTAGAAAAAGAAAGCAGTGTTAGACGTGGCTTTAAATTTTATACCTGGTTGATTAATCAAACATTGAATCACGAGATGTCTTCATCTGTTTATATGAACGTTTTGAAAAAAATTTTACATTACATTCCTTCAAAAAATAGAGAAGAAATTCATCGTTCATTGATTTTTATAACATTACAAAAACAGTATTTTGAAATTTTATATGATATTACTGAATCTTATATTTTTCTTTACAATCCTGGATTGGAATTTTTTGAGAATTTGATTATTGAATTATCCAAATATAAATCAGGTGAAACTGAAAAAATTAAATATTTTTTACTTTCTCTATTAAAAAGAGATCCGAACAATGATAAACAATATCTGATAGAGACTATCAAAAATACCTGGTAGAATTTCCAATCTTTTATGAAAGAATGATTCGATGAAACTGGCGTTATATGCGGGAAACGGGGTTGCTTCCCCTTATATCATTGATTCCTGCAGGAGGGCGTTTCTGGAATTGGGGCATGAGGTGCTGATTGTTCCTCTCAACCAGAATCCGCAGAGCATTTTTCTATGGAAAAAGAAATTTGATGCGGATTGGGTGATTGCCCTTGACCACACGGGGATTGATGACAAGGAATGTGAAAAATTCGGACAAAGATACTGTTCCTGGTTCGTGGATTTTCCCTATTATTTTATTACGGAAGATCAGGTAAATCCTTTTCATATTCCTTTGGTCAGCGATACGGCATTCAGAGATCCTCTTTCGAGGATGGGCTTTAATTCCATGCTTCATTGTCCGCTGGCTTATGACCCTGACCTTTTTTATAAGGAAGATCTTCTGCCGGGATATGAAAGACTGGAGGTCTGTTTTGTAGGGAGTTCTTTTGAGACTCAGGAAGAAATGAATGCTTATAGAAAAAAGGTTTTTAATTCCGCGGTCAATCAGCTGATCGACAGTACGATTACGCTTATGCAGCTTAAACGAAATCTTTGCCTCTGGGAGGCTTTAAAGGAAATTGAAGCGGCTTCGGGAGTTCCCTGCTTCAGCCGTCTTAAGGCTGAAAACCTTGGGGGAATTATTCATTTTGTCGACAGAGAAGTGGACGCCTTGCGCAAAATGGAGGTAATGGAAGCTTTATTGCCTTTGAATATTAAAGTTTATGGGGATCAGGGCTGGCTCAAATTCCTTGAAAAACGTTCCATATACAGGGGGGCAGTGAAATATGGACCTGAGCTTGCCCATATTTACCGGAAGACAAAAGTCAACATCGTGTTGACCAGACCCCAGATCGGAAAAGGAGTGAATCAGAGAGTGTTTGATATTCCGGCTTGCGGAGGGTTTATGCTCTGTGATTACCGGGATGAACTGAAAACCCTTTTCCCGGAAATCTGGGAGAGGATTTCTTTTAAAACAGTGAAGGAAATGAAAGAGAAAACACAATATTTTCTCGATAATGAGACAGAACGGCTTGACCTCGCTTATGAACTAAATCAATTAATCTCCCCGCAGACTTATAAAAACCGCATGAAGAAGCTTACGGATCAGCTTGAGGTGTTGCTTAAAATTTCTTCATAGTCGTTTATGGCGATACAGTTTTTTTTCAGAGTTCCTGTTCAGGAAATAAATAAAGGATATCCTGTAATTCTTATGGACAAGGACTGATTTTTTAGATTTGTTAATAAAAAAGAAGTTATTTAACCCCCTTAAAAATTTATTCTTATAAGGCAATAGGAGTATGGATAAGAGACGTTATTCAATGCCTGCAGAGTGGGCGAAACATCTGGGCACCTTAATCGCTTGGCCGACAAATCCGGAAACCTGGGAAGGAACGGAGACCGGGATTCAGGCTGCTGTCGCCTTTCTGGGGGCGCAAATCACCCTTCATGAAAATTTGTATGTTTCTGTTAAAGCTTCTGATTCCAAACATTCAATTCTTGAAAACCTCCGAAGGCACGGGGCTCAGATGGAAAGGGTGACTTTGCTGGATATCCCCAATAATGACAGCTGGACAAGGGATTATGGGCCGAATTATGTCTGGAGAGAAGAAAACGGAGTAATAACTTACGCTATTAATAACTGGGGGTATAACGCCTGGGGGGGCAAATATCCGCCCTGGACACAGGACAATGACTTTAAAAATTCTTTTGCGGAGTGGATCGGGTGTGAGGATCTTCGGCAGCCCGGGATGATTCTGGAAGGAGGCTCCATTGAAGTCAACGGCGAGGGAATCGTTTTAACCACCAAGAGCTGTCTTCTTAATCCCAACCGCAATCCTTCGCTTTCCCAGGCGGAAATCGAACAAAGACTGAAGAAGTATCTGGGAGTGGAAGAGATTGTCTGGATTGATGAAGGCATTGCGGGTGATGATACAGACGGACATATTGATGACTTTGTGCGTTTTATTGATGCTAAAAATATTGTCTGCTGTTATGAAGAAAATCAGAGAGATGAGAATTATAAAGTCCTGGATAAGGCGTATCAAACCCTGCTTCATCACCCGGTGATAAAAAGCAGGGGGATTGCCGTTCATAAGCTTTCCATGCCCGGTCCAAAATATTTTACTGATTTTCGCATTCCCGCTTCCTATGCGAATTTTTATTTTGTGAATGGCGCTTTGCTGGTGCCTGTGTTTGACGATCCCCTGGATGAAAAAGTCATCACCTTTCTTCAATCCTTTCATTCGGACATAAAAGTCAAAGGCATTCCCGGGATTGATTTTGTGAGGGGATTGGGCGGAATTCACTGCCTGACTCAGCAGATTTACGGTTAATTATATAACTTCAGCCGGATACTGTTGCCTATGAAAATAATAACCTTTCGTCTTCCTTTCAATCATTCAGGTGAGGACTATGAGAAAGCTCTAAGTCGGCGCGGGCTTGGAAAGGGGGAGGCCTGGTACCTCATCAAACGAAGCCTGGATGCCCGTCAAAAACATAAGATTGTATTTGAGTATATGGTGGGCATCGGCGCTGCAGAGCCTCTTCCTCAGGTTACACCTCTTAAAACATCTCTGCCTTTTAAACCGGTTATCGTGGGGGCAGGTCCGTCCGGTCTTTTTACAGCGTTGAGGCTTCTGGAACACGGAATTCCTTCAATTGTGGTCGAGCAGGGGGAATGCATCAAAGATCGGTCAAAAACAATTGCCCGTTTTATCCGGGAAGGGGTGCTGGACGAGCATTCCAATATTTCTTTCGGAGCCGGCGGAGCCGGAACTTTTTCTGATGGTAAACTGATGACCCGTATCCGCTCGCCTTACATTCCCTATTTTATGGACACGCTCATCCGTTTCGGCGCCCTGGAGGAAATCCGTTACCTTCATAATCCTCATCTGGGGACTAATAAAATGCGGGCCATTATTCAGGCCCTGATTCAGTATCTGGAGCAGAACGGAGTGGAGTTTCATTTTAAAACCATCCTGCAGGGGCTCTGCACCCGAGAGGAAAAGGGAAAAAGAAAGCTATGCGGCATTCTGACTTCAGGCGGGGAAATCAATACGCCTGCCTTGTTTCTGGCCTGCGGTCATTCTGCACGGCCTTTATACCGTCTTCTGATGGAGGAAGCTTTTGCCCTGGAGTTCAAGCCTTTTGCTGTCGGGCTTCGGATGGAGCATCCGGCAGAGCTTATTGATCAAATCCAGTTCGGCTCTCAGGCCGGGCATCCTGTCCTCGGTCATGCGGAGTATAAGCTTGCCTATACCTGGAAGGAAAAAAATCGCGGGGTTTATTCCTTCTGTATGTGTCCTGGAGGTTATGTGCTGAATGCGGCAACAAGTCATGGGGGGGTAGTCTCCAACGGCATGTCCAACTGGAAGCGTTCAGGAAAGTATTCTAATGCCGCAGTTGTTGTGAGTGTTTCTGAAAAGGATATACCCGGGAACGATGTCTTTAAAGGGATTGATTTCCAGGATTCCCTTGAAAAATCCTTTGCAAAAGCGGTCAATAAAGAAAATGACTCCCATTGTCTTCCGGCCATGAGAATGCTTGATTTCATCAGAAACAAGCCCAGCACTTCCCTGCCTGAATCCTCGGCCCTGTGCCCTGTTTCCGCGTATCCCCTTTACACCCTGTTTCCTGAAGAAATAACTCAGAGTCTTCAAAGCGGATTTAAAATATTTTCAGACAAAATGAAAGGCCTGATGAGTTCAGAGGCTCTTCTTCTGGGCGTTGAAAGCCGGACCTCTTCCCCATTAAGAATTTTAAGAGATGAGACTACTCATGAATCCTTAACTGTATCAGGGGTTTTTCCTCTCGGGGAAGGTGCCGGGTATGCCGGAGGCATTACTTCCTCAGCTGTGGACGGTGTTGCGTCCGCAGATACCTTCAGAAAGAAGATGGAAGCATGAGAATATTAGCCATTCAGCCCTGGATTTATGATTTTGCCGCGCATGATTTCTGGCTTCAGCCCTATGGATTTTATGTGATGCTGACTTACCTTATGAATCAGGGATGTGAAGTGGATTTTGTGGATTGCCTGAAGCCCACCCTGAAACAGGATGAGTTCGGAAAGGGAAAGTACCCGGCAGAAGAGATTGAAAAACCGGAAATTTTGAAAAAGATTCCAAGATATTATAAACGGTACGGTATTACGAAGGATGAATTTGAAAAACAGATTCAGAATAAGAATCCTGATTATATCTTAATCACCTCCTCCATGACTTACTGGTATCCGGCTGTCGTGGAGGCCTGTCAGCGGGTTAAGAAATATTACCCGGGAGTCCCTGTGATTGTGGGAGGCACTTACGCTTCTTTGTGTTATGAACACGCGCAAAAAACACTTCCCTGTGATAAAATTTACAGGAATCATGAGCTGAAAAAGTTTTTTGAAGATCTCGGAATCCCCTATAAGGAAGAGGATTATCTTAAGACTCTTCCCCGATATGAAGACTTTGACTATAACCGGAAATACGCCGTCTTGAGAACTTCGTACGGCTGTCCTTTCAACTGTGTTTATTGCAGCATAAAAAAATCCTTTCCCGGATTTTTTCGTCTTCCTCCGGAAAAGGTCATGGAGTTCATTACTCATTATTACAATACCGGGATTAAGAATTTTGTGTTTTATGATGACGCCTTTCTTTACGAAAATGAATCGGTGAAACAATTTTTAAGACCTGTTGCCGCCAGAGGGTGGGATATCCGTTTTCATACACCCAATGCAATTCATCTGCGTTATCTGGATGAGGAAACGGCACATCTTCTTAAGCAGACAAATTTTATTCATCCGCATTTCGGTCTTGAAACCATGGACAGTGATCTTCAGAAAGACTGGGGAGGAAAGGTCAGCCGGAAAGATCTGGAGAGTGCCATCCGTCTTTTGAAAAATGCAGGGTATAAAGACGGGGAATTCTGTGTGTATCTTTTATTTGGTTATCCGGGACAGGATCTGGAGGAATTGAAATCCGATGTGACTCATCTTAATGATTTGGGGGTCAGGGTCTCTCTTTCGGAATTTTCTCCGGTTCCGGGCACTGCTATTTTTAACTCTTTTGCCAATGAACTCATGGATCCTCTGGTTCATAATAATTCCATTTTCGGATTTTTTTCACCGCACGATATGATGCATCTCTGGACCATTAAAAATGAAATCAAGGAAATGCAGAGAGCCCGCTTCGGTACGATTAATTCCGATATTCATAAAGCCTCCTGATTAATGAGCCCTGAAATCAGAGAAATTAAATGTGAGAGAGTTCTGAATCCTACAGGAATTGATCTGGGGGATTTTGTGATTAATCCCTACCGGGGCTGCGCCTTTGGATGCCTTTTCTGTTATGTCCGCTTTAATAAAAATACGCTTAAGGAATCAAGACCCTGGGGAAGTTATGTGGACGTCCGCCTCCATATGCCGGATCTGCTTGAAAAAGAAATCCTTCAAAAGAAGCCTGAAAAGGTTTTGCTGGGATCAACCACGGAATGCTTTCAGTCTGCAGAGAAAAAATACGGACTGACCCGAAAAATCCTGGAGATTCTTCAGAAACGCGGGGTACGTTATACCCTTCTGACCCGCTCACCGGATATTCTGGATGTGGAAGATATCCTTAAAAAAGGGGGATGTAATGCGGTTTATTTTACTGTAAACGGCTATTCGGATTCTTATAAGCAAAAATTTGAACCGCTGACCCCGTCTTTTGACAGGCGATTTGAAGTGATTGCAAAGCTTAAAGAATCAGGAATTCCTGTTATTCCTTATTTTTGTCCTCTTATGCCTTTTATTTCAGATTATAAGGGATTTATGAAAAAATCTAACGGCTTTGAACGCATTGAGCTGGAAGCCTTGAATTTTAATTTAGGAAATATCCAGGCGATTCTTTCCGCGATTGCTGAAGTTGATTCGCAACTGGAGAAAAATTACAGAAAAATGATGCAGGAAGAAGATTATTATTCTGAAGTATGGAGGAATATTCAGGATGAATTGACTCAACTTGCTCAACAGGGAAAAACGAATCACCATATTTTTGTACATCGTTTTCAATCGTGGTTTGAAAATAGCTATCAGACTGGAACTCTATAGAATGTGTATCTCTTTGTGCGCAAAGATATTGTGATTATTTATGTCTGGGATTTTCTTTTTTTTGAAATTCTCCTTATTTTCAGCCAGGGAATTGACGGAAGCAAGTTCATGAGGTATATAGAGATATGTATAAAAAATTCAATATCCCGTTTTTATTGTTTTTATTCGTTACACTCTCACTTTCTTCAGATTTTAAAGTTTATTCCCTTTCCCCAAAAACGATTCTGGATACCGGTTCATCCGCGGTTTCTAAAGAAAATAGTATTGTTTCCCTGTTGCATTTGCTTTCTGATAATCAGATCATAGATAAAACCTCCATTCTTGAACTGCTCTTCAAAAATCTTAAAATGCCGTCCACCAATCCCATTCATTCGCTTCGTGAAGTGCTGGCGAATCTTTCCCTTGATGACAGGCAGGTTTCTGAACTTCTAGCTTCCCACATTCCTTCTTTTGTAGAATGGAGAGCAGGGGAAGGTGAGTCTTATCCCGAAATGGTTGATAAAACCCAATGGATACTGATCGAATCCTCTGAGCCCTTTGAAATAAAGGAAGTTTCCAGAACCATTCCCGGAAGTGACGCTCCTTTTAAAAAGTCCTTTTTACTTGACGGCAGGCATTTTGTTCTTCTTCCTCCTGTGTTTGAGGGAGGAAGGACTGTGGTTACTCTTAGGGAAAATCCTGTTTCTCCTTCCCTTAATTCCAGGGACGTGCTATTTCAGAGTAAAAGAGAAAATCTTGAAACCTACATCCAGTACACCGCGAAGATTTTAAATCGTCTTCAATCTCTTATCAGCCGTCTTTCCCATTATTTCAATCCGGAATTAAAGCTCTTTTGCGATAATCTTGTCCGTGAATTTGATTCTGCGGGTCTGGACTGGAATCATCTTTCTGAAAATTTCAGACTTGTTCAGAATCAAAAATATACTTTGAACGAGTCTGGTTCCATGCTGCAGATTGACAGACAGAAGAAAAAAATTTTACTCCCCTTTCATCTCATCAATCAATACAAACGCAGACGTCTGCTGATTCCTTCATTTCATTTATACCGGATTCTTCTTCAGGACCTCGCTACTCAGTTGAATATTTCAATGCACCCTGCTTTTGGCGGAGAAAAACAGCGGAAATATCAACTGACCCCTTCGGAATGGAGAGAGAAGCTTCTTCAGGCTGATTCTTTTCCTCCGACTAATATTCGGCTCATTCAGCTAAGTGCCAGGGTGGAAGGTCAAAAACCCGGTCAAATTACAGAAGCGAATATTCTGGAATGGAAATCCATGGGTTTTAACACGGTATACCTCATGGGAGTATGGCATCCCTCCAGGTTTTCAAATGATTACAATAAACATTGGGGAAAAGAGAGGACAGCATCCGCTTTTTCAATTACTTCCTATACCATTAATCCCGATATCGGCGGTGAAGAAGCGGTTGAACATCTGATTAGTCTTCTTAAAAAACACAGAATGAAGCTGATGCTGGATTTTGTTCCAAACCATATGGCTCTGGATAATGATTATCTTCCCCTGCATCCTGAATATTTCAAGCATGATGTGCCTTCTTCAAATTACTGGATTGATCCGGGGCTGTACGACAGCCGTAATCCTGAAAACTGGCCTCACCATCCGGATGGTTCAGTTCGATTCCGTCTCTGGTATGCCAAAAATTTTAATGATCCTGTTCTTCCACAGACGGCTGATCATTTTTTATTGCAGGAATTAAACCCTGAAGGAAAGCAGGTTCAGGTAACGAAATTTTTTCACGGAAATCATGACTGGAGGGATACTGTTCAGGTTGATTTCCAGAATCCTCATGCAAGAGCCTTTATGAGGAGCAATTATCTTAAGGCAGTGGAAATGACCCAGGGCGGAGGAATTCGTTCTGACTTTGTTCATGTTACCCTTCAGAAGAAGTTTAAAGAAAGTTGGACAAATGAGGATTGGGCCTATTTTCTCAGGAAATGGAAAGGAGTGGATCAGATGCCCCAGTTCACCCGGAATGAATGGGAACAATCCGTAGAAAAGTTTCTTGCTCTTTTTCCCTCTCTGAATAAACAATGGAAAGAAGACAATGAAGAATCCGTTGCTTTTCTGGATTCTTTTATACAGCGCTATCAGAGCAATCTCAATGCATCAGGGCTGGCCTACCTTTCTCTTGCCCACGCCTTTCACTATGAGGGTTTAAAGGAAGTCCTTCAGGCGAAACTTTTTCCTGAAATGAGTGCCGAAACATACCGTGAGGTCTATGACGCAGTATCCACCCTTCGATTTCTGGAATTTATGGAAAGCTGTATCCTTGATGCCGCAAAATATTATCCTGAGACAATCAACATCTGCGAAGCCTATGAAAATGAAGCTTACCTTTCAAGTCTTGGGCTTATTGTTTACGGCTCCTATTTCTGCAATCTTCTTGTAAAAGACAAAGCCTCTCTTTCAGACAGTACTAATCGCTTCTTTAATGAATTGAAAGAGGTTCCCAAAGAATGGCCGCTGGAAAAATGGACGCTTTATCTGCAGAATTTTGATGAAACTCCGGCCATTACCATGATGTCGCTTGATGACATTATTTTCAAGGCCTCATTGCTTTTCGGCTTACCCGGTTTAAAATATGTGGAATGGGGGCTTCTGGAAGGCAACAGAAGCCGTCTAGGTGCCGACTGGATAAAAACCCATATTGATGAATCTGCAAAAGCGGTTTTAAAACCTTTTTTTAAAAAACTTTTATCCAGGGCGCAACTTCCGGTCATTACCCGGGGAAGCCTTCATACTTTTGACCTCTGGTCGGGAGTGCGTGGATACAGCCGAAAATCCAATGGGGACGAGGTCTATGTGATTTCCAATATTAATGACGTTCAGACGGTTATTCCACTGAACAGGCTTTTTAAACGGACTGATGCTTCTTCTGTTTCGATTCTTGTCTCCACAAATGAAGGAGCTGTTCTGAATAAGGATGCTCTGGTTCTTCCACCCCGTTCATCGGTGTGGATTCGGTATCATAAATATCAGGGCTTAATAACGGAGAGGTTCGCTTTTCAGCAATCTGCATGATGAATGGATTTTATTGTATGAAAAAACTAATACTATTATCCATGTTTTTATTTTTACAATATTTTATTTACCCTCTTTCACCCAAATCATTTTTTACTTCACAAGAAGAATCTTTTTTTGAGTATCTTCAGAAAAATGCCACTTATTTTCAGGGAAATCAGTATTCCTGTTTTGACCTGTCTGAGCTTTCAGTTGTTTTAAAAATCTTAAAAAAAGCAAATGCCGGTTTTTCAGAAGAGGAATTTATTAAACCCTTTCAGCTTGTTATTGAACGCATCCCCCTGGAAAAGCTTATGTGTGGAGAAATTTTTCCTAAAACAATCGCTGTAAGATTAATTGAGAAAGGGATTATGCCCGCCAATTCCGATGTGCTGCCTGACGCCTTACTTCAGGAGAGAGTTATACCTTTTAATACTTTTTTTGCCAATGAATTTAATGCAATCAAAAAGTCTTCCGGAGAAGAGTTGGAGAGGCATATTAAAATAATCAAAAACGCTCTGGAGGGTTTTAAAAAAACACTGGAGCAAATGGCCTCCTTCGGTATTGTGGACACAGATCCTGTCCAGGCTTTTCCAAATTATGGAGTGACAGAGGGTGGAAGGGTTGTCTGTTTTGATTTCAGTCACCTTAAACCTATAGAAGAGGCTTCAGCTTTTCATGTGCTCAGACTTTTGAGAAAAGCGCTTAATGAATTTGATTCTTATGCAGGGGCGGGCTCTCCGGCTTTTAAAATTCCGATTCAAATATACCGGGAGTTTTCCGATTTTATGCTTCTGGAGGTTAAGTATTGTGAATCGACTGTGCTGAATGCGGATATGAAAATCAATTCTCAGGCTGATGCTTTTAAATCCTATTATCAGATTGTTCAGGATGATCCGGCGATCTCTCAGGTGAATCTTCTGTATGAGAAATCTTTTCTGATTAATAAGGCAGCCTGACTCAAAGATTTTTTTCTTTCATGATAAAGTTCAAATCTCTTATGCCGGATGTTTTTGTAATATTTTTAGGGATGCTTTTGAAAAATTTAAAAAATGTTTTAAAAAATAATAAACTAAGTTATAGTTTACAACTATGATCAAAACCAAAAATTTAATGAATGAAAATATCATCCTGAGGCTTTCAAAATACAAGAATGCCTTGAACCAGTTTAAATCCATGGGATTTGTAAAGATTTTTTCGGATAATCTTGCGGATTATATCGGCGTCTCCCCTGCCCTGGTGCGCAAGGATTTTTCCATGTTTGGGCTGACGGGGCAAAAAAAAGGCGGATATTTTATTGATCCTGTACTGGATAAAATTCATCATATTCTGGGGAAGGATCAGATTCACCAGGTTATACTGGTGGGGGTTGGAAAACTGGGTGCCGCTTTATTGAATTATCCGGGATTTGAAAAAGAGGAAATGAAAATGGTTGCCGCTTTTGATATAGATCCTGAGAAAGTGAAAGTTTCCAATATTCCTGTTTTTCCGGTAGATATCCTGCCCAAATTTGCCAAAAAGTATAACATACGGACCGGGATTATCTGTACTCCGGCTGTGGCTGCACAACAGGTTGCTGATCTGATGATTCAGTCCGGAATCAAAGGGATTCTCAATTTTGCTCCTGTGAACATCAAAGAACCGGAGGGAATTGTCATTAAAAACGTGGATATCGCCATTTTTCTGGAAAACGTGATTTATTATGTCAATGCGATAGAGAAAACGTAACCCGAATTTTGCACGTAGTGACAAATATTCGGCCTGCAACGCTTTTTTATACAATATACAGGATACAGGTTAAGATAAAACAGCACTTTTAAGGGAGAAAATAATGGTTGGAAACCTGTCGAAGCTCTTCAAGGATTTTTTTTATGCGCAGAGACTGAGTTATAATGATTTCCATAAGTTTCAGTAAATCCTTCTGCTTTATCTCTTTTCCTGTTTTGATTTTTTCAAGCTGATATTCGACCCCCATGACCATGTTGCTTAAGGGAGTGGAAATTTCGTCATCGAGGGAGATTGAAAATTTAGTCAAAGCGGCTTTTTTTTCCTTGCTGAGAAGATCCGATTGGAGAATTTTGATTTTTTCATAGGATTTTTGAAGTTCAATATTTTCAGAGGCCAGAATACTGGTGTCAAAATCCTCTTCTGTTTCATGGATCCGGGTCTTCATTTCCTGTCTTTTCTGTTCATAGATGAAGACCCTGTTAAGACCGTCCAGAAAGATTTCAGAATGAGTCTGGATTTGTTCAAGCTCCCAGGAGGAAAGATTTTTGGATTTCTGAAGAACTGCGATAAAAAAAGGTGTTTCCATGCCCGAGCCTATTTTGATGAAAATGAGATTTTTATAAAGTCCCGTGAGCCTTTTGAAGATGCCTTCAATCTGGGAACCTTCAAAGACAGGCCGTTCAGTATCATAAAAGGGATGGGTTGAAAAGAAATCCTCCAGCGTTTTCGTATCGGCTTCAAATTTGTAATTTTTTTCTCCTGAAGTATCCAGGATTTTTATCTGTTTTTTTTCGGAATCAACAGAAACAAGGAGAAGCGATTCACAATTGAAAAACTCCTTAAACAGGCCGCTGACAAAATGATGAAAATCTTCCATTTTCAACAGGCCTCGAAGATGGGGCAGGCAGATTTCCAGCCGGTTGAAATAGTCTCCCAGGGCAGGGAAAAAGATTGCAAAAAGTTTGTGACGGATAAAGGGAGCGATGAATTCCCAGGAAAGAGGGATAAGAGAAGCAATCAGGGCAAGAATTTTTTTCAGGATCGGAGACAAGGGGGAATCCATATGAGTAATGAGAAGAAGAATAAGAAAATAGATGCCCAGGGCACACACCAGTCGCATGAAAAGATGTTTAGGGGAAAAAAGCCGGGATTCGAAGGCGATCTTATGAAGGAAATGATTGGTTAAGTAGCAGGCGAGAAAAAGAAGGCAGAGAATTATTGAGGAGAAGAGGTTTTCATAGGGAGAGGGAATGGTGTGAAGACAGAAGGCTACGGCAATAAAAAATAAGGCAGGGCCCAGATAAAGGCATGTTGCCTTGAGTGCAAAAGAGGGATTGTATTGATAGGCAAAAAAGAAAAGAAAAGCCGAAAAAATAATCACACCGGGTAGAAGGAGCGATTTGAGAGGCTCCGGGGTAAGAATTAAAAAGGGAATAAGCCCGGAAAACAGAATTCCCAGCAGAAGAATGGAGGGTTTGAGTGAGAGTTTTATCAGTCTTAAAAAAAGTTTTAATATGAGAAAAAAAACAGTGAGTTCCAGAAAAAAAGTAAATTCAGTGGTTTGAGCGGGGAAAACCGGGTTGAAATTCAAAAAGGTGAGAAACTGAAAAAGGATCAGTACCCAGAGAAAATAAGAAATCTCAGAAAAAGTCTGAATGGGTTTGATTCCCCGGGTGTTATGAAAAACAGAGATGACAGAAGCCAGAAGAAAAAAGGGTTGGAGAAAATCAAAAAGTGTTTTCATGGATGATTTTGTCCGATATCCAGTTTGATCATATCAATGTTGGGAAGATATTTTTCAATTACGGGGACCGTGATGCGTCTTAAGCTTTTTATGATTCCAATAATCCTGTGGCATTGCTCGGAGATCTGCCCTAAATTTTTAAGATATTCTTCATCTGTGGGAGGGATTCCTTTTTGATGTTTGGTCTGCATGAGTTGTGCAAGCCCCAGAATAAGCATAAGGGGGTTATTGATTTCATGGTTCAGAGAAACCGTGATCTGGGAAATGGAAATCCAGCGTTCGGATTCTATCAACTGCTGTTGTTTTTCCTGAAGTCTTGTCAGAGCCAGATTCACCTGCTCAATTTTTTTAAGCATCATGTCATAGGAATTTTTTTTATCCCGGGCTTCAGCAATGATATTTTGAAGTTCAGTGTCTTTTTCAAAAAGATCATAGGTCTGAAGTGTGAAAAAAGTAATATCCTGAATTTTCCGGATAAAATCCGCAGAAAGTTCGTCAAGTCCTTTTTTTAAAGTGAGAAGGAGAATAAAACACAGTTTTTCATTTTTCCAGACAGGAATCCAGAGGTCAGCAGAGAGCAGCGGCGATTGCTGCTGCAGATGTCTTAATAGAGGAGCATATCCGGAGGAGTCCAGAAGGCAGGAGGTCATCGGGGATTTGAACGAAAAAAGAAGGCGGTGGAGGGAAAGTGGGATTTCTATGGGCTCTATTTCTTTCACAGGGGATTTTTCACGAACAAAAGGAGTAAGACTGGCTCCCGGAGAAGCGGTATAACGCAGAATATTTATTTTTTCCATTTCATCAAAAAGGGAAAGACTGGCAAATAGGGATTTAAGGAGATTGTCCTGTGTATGGTAAAGATTAAAAGTCGTTTTATTATAATAAGGTGTATTTCGGTTTTTTTTATTCGCAGGAGCAGGGATTGTTGAATCAATGAGTGAAAAAAGATCCGGCATGAAAAAGACAAAAGGAGAAAGGGAGAGGAAAAAAAAGAGGCTCACTTTCAGGAATTCCGGAAAAGAAAGGGGGGGGAGAATAAAATAGATCAGCAGGGAAAAAAAAGGGAAAAGGAAAAGAGCTGTTAAGAGATTAATAAAAAGATTTTTGGGGGATTGCTTGTAATAATGGAGAGCGATCAGAGAGTGAAGAATGGAGTTGATGAGGATTGGAATAAAAGTATAGAAAAAATCCGGTTTAAGGTTGATAAGTAAAGGAAAGGCAAAAAGAAAAAGCACTCCATAAAAGAATTTCATCAGCTTGGGAAGGGATGGATTGTAGTTTAAAATCAGAACCAGCACATAATTAAGGATCAGAAAAAATTGAAAGAAAGGGCTGATTTTATAAAAAGGACTGAAGGAAAGATGAAAAGAAGCCAGATTCAGAATTAAAAAGGCACCTAAAAATGCAGAGAAAGTGATTTTCTTCCGGACTTTTGTAAAATAAAAATGGCCATTGACCATCATTCCGGTAAAAAACAGCAAAATATGTACAAGCTGTAAATCTTTGATCATGGATTCAAAATAGATCCGTATTACATTACTTATGATATAAAATTTGGAATTAATAAAGAGAAATCCAAATGCTTTTTCTCTAAAAATGAATGGACAAATCCGGAAAAATCCGCATGATGGCAGGACATTGTGCCTGTAGCTCAGTTGGATAGAGTGCATCCCTCCGAAGGATGAGGTCGTGAGTTCGACTCTCACCAGGCACGCTTTGTTAAACCTTATACCCCACTTTTAGGATTATGGCAGAAGTAAATTTGTCTTATTTGACTGTACTGAAGAATGAT
>CAYUET010000043.1:0-520 GCA_964443875.1 uncultured bacterium
ATCTGGCCAACCGTCGTTTTTCCGAAGCCTCCCTGAACGCGAAGCTTGCCGAAATGCGGCGCTTTGAATGGCCTTTCTCGGTGGCCCTTATGGATGTGGACGATTTCAGGGGCATCAATGACACCTACGGGAAAGAGACGGGAGACAGGGTCATCAAACATATTTCCAGTCTGTTTTTAAGCCATTTGAGAGCTTCCGATATTATCGGCCGCTGGAGCGGGGAAACGTTTATTGCTATTTTTGCCAATACGCATAAGGAAGGCGCCTATCAGGCCTCAGAGAAGTTTCGGAGCCTCATTGAAAAAAATCTCTTTGACACAGGCGCTGAAAAAATAAAAAGCACGCTCTCCACAGGGGTGACAGAAGCGCTTTCCGAAGATACCTTTCAATCCCTGATAAAAAGGGTGGAGGATCTTTTGGTCAAAAGCAAAGAGGAGGGTAAAAACAGGGTCACCAGTGATTGAAAAAAAGGCTTCCTCTGTTTCGGACCTCTTCACATTTTTTTTAAAGTCCTATGGAC
>CAYUET010000043.1:530-17455 GCA_964443875.1 uncultured bacterium
GGGTGGTGGCCCCTAACCGACTGCAAGGGAACTAACCCGACCAAAACCGGATCTCTGCAGGGTTATCATCCGGGGGATTTCACCTATCCTCACACTCCGGATCAGAAATTTGAAATTGCTGCGGGAGCCATTCTCACGCAGAACACAAGCTGGAGCCAGGCTGAGAAAGCCGTTGTTTCCCTGAAAAGATCCGGGCTTCTTTTACCGTCAGAAATTCTTAAGGCGGAGCCTCTGGTTTTAGGCGAAAAGGTGAAGCCTGCAGGCTATTTCAATCAGAAGTCAAAAAAACTGAAAACCCTCTCTGAATTCTGGATCTCACTTAAGAGGGGACATCCTTCCCGCGATTCTCTTTTGTCCTTATGGGGAATTGGTCCTGAAACTGCGGATTCCATCCTTCTCTATGCCTTCAAGGTTCCTGTTTTTGTTGTGGATGCCTATACCCGGCGCATTTTTTCAAGGCTCGGGTTTATTTCCGCGAAGGCGGATTATGAGGAGATCCGCTCCCTGTTTGAAAGCAGGCTGCCTTCAGAGTATTCTCTTTTTCAGGAGTATCACGCTTTAATCGTGGAGCATGCCAAAAGATACTGCCTCACAAAGCCTCTTTGTCAGGACTGCCCGTTGAAAAAGGAATGTGAATGGGGCAGGGAGCTATCCCTTGTAAAAATAGCCGAAAAGCGTACCTGGAACAGAAGGGTTTTGCGAGGCATAAAAAAATAGGGTTCTGTTCTGTTTTCTGTAAAAACGGATCTTTTTAAAGACAGAGTCTAATCCGGGGATATTGAACATTCGGAGTTCCTGACTGAAAAGATCAAACATCTTTGAGGATTCCCAGCCTTTTCTTAAGATTTCCCTTTCAAAATAGCTGAGAATAAAATCCGCGCTGGAAGGAGTCTTAAAGGCAAGCAGAGCATTTTCCCCCGGAGCATTGGATTGTTTCACCTCAAACTGCAGGACGGGCAGGGCATCCGGAAAAGGGATCCCCTCCACCAGCCATTTGCTGATCTCCCTGTTTTTGGGTGTCAGACAGGGGAACTCTTCCATGAAGGTGATCATCAGGGCCTTTTCTTTCCCTGTATTTATAAGTGAAAACAGAAGGATTTCCTTTCCCCGGAAAAAAAGCATCTGATCTGTTCTGCCGGTCATGAGGGGCGTTAAAAAGAGATTGTCCAGAGGAAAGAAGCCCCAGTTTTTCGGGGTTAAAAGAAGGGTGTAATACTTTTTAAGTTCATTGAAGGGGGCTCCTGTTCTGAAGGTCATCCGGATCTGGGGCGAGCCGTTGAGAATGATCTCTTCCAGGACAGGCTCAGTTCCCGGAGGATTCGCAAAGACCTCCTGCAGAGAGGAAAAATCAAGGGCCTGGAGAGGGAGACAAAAAAGACCCCAAAGGACGGGGAGGAGAATGCGTTTTTGCAGAAAGGTCATGGGATGCTCCTGATCCAGTCTTTCCATTGCTGAACCTGTTCCTGATAATGCTGGTACTGTTCAGCCGTCATTTTGTCTTTATTTTTTTCAAGTTCAGTTTCAAAATCCTTCACCATTTTTTCCATGGACTCCCTGGATTTGGCGGCATCCCCCATGGGAGGAAAATCCTTGCTTCCCGCACTTTTAAAAAGGTTCCAGATATTGTGGAAATAGAGATGTTTATAACGGTTGGGAAAGTAGGCTTTGGTTGTTTTTTCAAAGGGGTCGAGTCCCGGAGACGTTACCGAGAATCGAACGGTTGCTTCGGCATTCATGGAGAGCGGCTGGGTCAGGGGAATGGCGCGCATGAAATCTCCGATCCATTTCCCAATGGAGGAAAAGGCCCCTTTCACCGCATTTAAAACAGCGCTTCCGGAATCCGTGCTCTGTCCGAGATCAATAATCAGACCCGCATCTCCGCTGACCGTAAAGGAATTCAAATGAACCCCCATGGGAATTCCCTTTTCGAAAAGGACACTTGAGCCCTCTAACGCCGCGGAAGAGTTTTCTTTGACGCTTTTAATCCAGGCCGCATGGCGGGCTGCCATTTCCGCCCGGGCACTGTAAAAGGCCGAAAGGTGCAGATGAATCACACCCCAGATCAGCAGAATCAGCACAGGCAGAACAATGACTGCTTCAATAAGGGCCTGTCCCCTGTCCTCTGCTGGAATTATTTTACGGATAAAACCGTGGAGGGTTGTTTTGGGGATATTCATTTTAATGATTAATCCCCAGGAGTTTTCCCTCCAGAATTTTGGGTTTTTTGTCCTTGCCGTCAGAATCAGACGAGGAATACTGAAACTGAACTGGAGCGAGAGTGGTTTCCCAGTCCCCCTCGTATCCTTTGACAAAACGGGTTTGTGTAAAAAAAGGCTCGGCCGAGATCCAGAAGGGAACGATATGAAGCTTCATTTGCTGATATCCCCCGTTATCATCCTGCATGAGCCCTCCGGGGTGAAGGGGGTGTCCGCGTACCTTCACAGTTGCAAAGGCAAAGGTCATGGGGATCGTGGAGGATTCAGGATCCTCCCCCAGGGTGGGACCGAACATCTTCAGGAACATTCCCATCTGGCTCTGGATTCCGCAGATAAAGGTGAAATGGGCGATGTCCTCCACCTTAAAGGAGTCCTCCTCTTCCTTCGACTCTTCCTCCGAAGATCCGTCCTCCTCTTCCTCCCCTCCCATGCAGGGAAGATCCGGAATCCACGCGAATAGAAAGGCGATGCTGTTTTTAAGCCAGTCCACAATTCCGTCTTTGATTCTCCCGAAATAAGATTTGATGTCATTAATCAGATCGGTCAGCCATTTGGGTGTCAGATCCACGGAAAAGTCCAGATAATCCTCGGACATGTCTCCCTCGAGTTCATCCTTTTTACTTTTCTGAATAATGAAGCTGTCGTTCCAGTTAAGCTTCTTGTATTTGTCCGACCAGAAGGAAAGCGTAGCGGTAAAAGGCATGACAGGGCCGATGCGGTAGGGGTTGGCCCATTCCGTATTTTTAGCATTCTGGATGATGGATTTGACGCTGTCCTTGTATTTAAAGACTTCGGTAATCTCCATATTATTCCACATTTTAAGGTTTGGGCTTAAGGTCCAGGTATAAACCGAGAGCGGAAGATTCTGCCTGTCCAGGGCGGTCAGGACGGACTTGATATCCCTTTTGGCTGAAGATGAAAACGGGAGGGCGTCAGTCAAAAGTTCCGGGAAGGAACTTGCTCCGTTGTTGCGTGCGGCAAAATTGGCATGAAGCAGGGCCAGAATCGGGGTGGTTTTGACAACAACCTTCTGAACCGGATCAAGGACCTCGGAAAGCCCGGTGTGGACGGTGGAGCAGGTCGTGATGATGGCGGATTCAATTTTGCGTGTGGCGTTGAAGACAGAATAAAAAGCCGCGCCCACGCCGAAGGGGATCCAGGAAAGCGCGAGACAGATGATGCAGATGATCATCGCGATATCCGAAGAGAGGGTAATAATCTGGGCAAGGCTGTAGTTCATATCCCAGTGAATACCGTTGATCATCTGCTGGATGTTGCCTCCTCTGGCGACCCAGGCCCCTGCGGCCAGGGCCGCGGAATCGACCGCCGTCTGGGTTTTGATCTTCTGGGTCACGGTCATGCCGTAATCGGAAATCGTTGCAGTGAAGAAAACAAGAATCATGGCAATAATGGCAAAGAAAAACAGAACCTGTCCGCCTTCATTCCGCGCCAGATGGCCCTGCCTTTTCGCAATCAGGGCAAGGGAGGATTTGAACCAGACCTTCATTTAAGCCTCAGCTTTTCTTCATCCCCGAGGGTACAGCTGTGGCTAATGGGAATGAAACGGTGTCCTGTGGATTCAGAAAATTGATCCGCCTTTTCCCACTTGCCTCCTGTGCCTGAGAAAACCTTCTGATTTCTTTCCGCCTTTGTTTCCATTGTTCTCAGGGCAAAATCAAAAATGCTCTGAATGACCGGGAATTTCAGAATGTAATAATAGGTCACAATGACTTTCACGGAAGGAGCATCCGGATCCGGAAGTTCCAGGACCTCTGTTTCTGTAAGGGAATAGGCATAAAGAAGCTTGCGGATGAAGGGCGGGAGTTTATAGCCCGCTTCACAGGCGCCGTCGTTGAATTCATCGATCGCGGAGTTGAACAGGTCGGAAGCCGCACCGATGAGAGTGTTGCCCAGGGCATTCAGAAAATCCTCCAGATTGCGGATGGTATTTCCGAAAAGCGTAATTTCCCCGCCGAAGTCGACCAGGGGCTTGTCGCCTGTGCCGAAGATTTCCCGGAGGCAGGGGGAGTCAAAAACCAGTTCAAAGAGCTTGAATTTATTATCCATGCTGATGTTGAATTTTTTGAATTCCGGGTAGCTGAGCTTAAAGGCGTCGAGAGGGCTTAAACCGGTGATGTAGTGGGGACTGAGCATGAAAAGGCTTATCCATGCGGAAAAATGGGGTTTGCGGTCTACGATTCTGGCACGGGCCGCATTGAAGGCCGCATAGTTCACATTCTGGTGGGCCAGGGAAAGAAGGGAGAATTCGATGGTTCCCAGAACCAGCAGAAGAAACACGGGGAAAACGAAAATAAATTCCATCATGGCCTGTCCGGATTCACACTGAAAAATATTTTTCAGGGAGCGGGGCTTCATTTCAGACCGCCTGGCTTAAAAGGCCGTATTGAATGGCCAGTGAAACAAAGGTTCCGAGACAGATCGCCGTTCCATAGGGCACTTTGAGCTTCCTGAAGTTTTCTTTTTTGACAAACGCCTTGACCAGGAAAAGCAGGGCGATTATTCCTCCTAAAATGGAGGTGTAGATCAGCACATTCACCAGGAAGGCGACTCCCTTGAGGCTTCCTATGGCCCCCATGAGTTTGACATCGCCTCCGCCCACCCACCCGAAGAGGTAAAGAATGTAGAAAAAGCCGAAGCCTAAAACCAGCCCGAAGAGGTGTCCCTGGATCTGGGAGGAAGTCCCCAGGAGAAAGGCGGCAAGAACGCCGAAGACCATTCCGCTCACGGTCAGAAAATTGGGGATTCTGTTCTGCACCAGATCGTAGTAGAGGGAGGGAATCAGCACCAGCAGGAGCACGATATCCAGGAAAAGGCGCTGGGACTGAAAATCATTTAAAAGATCTGTCATAATGTTCCTTCAGGGAATGGGGATGGCCGCATTCAGAATCATGCCTTTAAGCATCAGGTAAATACTTTTATAAACACCGCCGGGAAGAATGGAAAGAACCTCGGTATTTAAAAAGACGATCATTCCAAAAACAACGGCTGAACTGACCAGAACATATTCCGTCATGGCCTGTCCGGAATCTTCAGAAAGAAGGGAACGCAGGTTCATGGCTAGGCTCCTTTTTTACAGGGGGATTACAATATCTTCGAAGGGGTATCGGAGATTTTAATCTGCCGGGATACAAAATTCTTCAGGCTGAGATAAACGTAAAGGGTTTCGTATTCACAGCAGTATTTCAAAGTTCCGCCGTCCGAACGTATAAAATAAACGGATCCGGTCTCCCGTGTGTCCAGAAGTACGGGAAGGGTCTGACTGAGTTCCCCGTATTGGGTTGAAATCATGGAATCCTGAGCCAGGGTTCCGCTGATCGAATTCAGCATTTCACACATGGCCGAATGACAGAATTCCGGCTCTTCTTCAGGCGTCACAGAATTTAAAAAACGTTTTACCGCCTTTTTCGGAAAAGAGCAGGAAAAGCCAATCACCAATTGGCCCTGATATTCTTCACCTGCAAGCCCGATATAAGCCAGCTTTTCAGCCTCAAAGGCCGGCTTGGGGGACATTTTATAGGATTCCTCCGGAACCAGAGACAAGTTCAAAGCGAACATGTCCCTGAAGTATCCCGTTGTCACCTCATTCAAGGTGTCTAGTACGGTTTTTTCCAAAAGATCAGTCTCGTTTTCCGCCGAGGATGTACAGGATATTCAAAAAGAGGTTGATGAAATCAAGATAAAGCTGGAGAGCGCCCATGACAGCCACTCCGCCCGTCATCTGTCCGCTCATGGCCAGGTTTTTCAGCTTCTGAACATCCCAGGCGGTGAGGCCGACAAAAAGGCCGACACAGGCATAGGAAAGGATGAGCTGAAATCCGCTGTTGCCGATAAACAGGTTGACCACAGAGGCGAGGATGACGCCCCAAAGCCCCATCACCAGGATGGATCCCAGGGAGGAAAGATCTTTTTTGGTCGAATATCCCCACATGGCCATGCCGCCGAAGGTACCGGCTGTGATGAAAAAGGCATTGTAAATCGTGGAATGGGTGTAAACCAGAAAAATGGGGGTCAGGGTGATCCCGTTGAGTCCTGCGTAAATATAAAACCACATCATGGCTTTCCGGGCTTCCATTTTAAACACCTTGGCAGCCAGAACAAGGACCATGACCAATTCACCGATGATAAGAGCCCATCGCAGTTTTATGGAAAGAACCAGCAAAGGCTCTACCTGAAGAGTGACAAAAGCCAGAAGCCCTGTAAGCCCAAGCCCGATGGCCATCAGGGTAAAAACTCTCTGCATATAATCAGAAATGGCTTCAGAGGTGGGTCTTGCCACCTGCATATTGTTTGTGTAGTTGTTGAACATGGCAGTATTCCCCTTTCCTTATTGAATCTTATAATTATCTTGGTTTTAAAATTATCATAATCAGAGCAGCTTGAAAAGCAAAACTGGATCAATAAGATTCGATTTTTTAAATGTTTTATCCTGGATACCACATCCCGAATATTTGACACATTCTTTTAATTTCTATGGATTTGATTTCCTTCAGTAGTGCGGCTTGTGATTTCGAGCGGCAGCGAGAAATCCAGATTCCTCACGTTTGTTCGGAATGACTTTAGTGTTGTGTATCCTTTAGATAGGCACATCCTTTGAACGTCATTGCGAGGAGTTTCGCGACGAAGCAATCTCGTCAAATAGATCTTTATATTCCGGATGTTGTTCTATTATTAATTCTGATCAGCCCGAATATTTGTCGCTTACGCACAAAATTCGGGCTAGTCCTTTCGGGCGGTAACGAGAAATTCCGATTCCCTGTTGAAGCTCAAAATTTTTTCCTGCCCTTGATTTATTTTTTAAAAAAGTATAATTTATAGTTCAAACTGGTTGTAATTAAAAAACTTAGCCTTATAGAGGGAAAAAACATGACAGTATTCAGGGAGATTCTTCACATTAAAACCAAAGGTCAGAAAGACATGACTGATCTTACTCCCCAGGTGGTTAACATGATCCGAAAATCCAAAATTCAGGAAGGGATTGTTCATGTCTTTAACGTGGGTTCCACAGGCTCCATCAGCACGATTGAATTTGAGCCCGGATTGAAAAAAGATTTTCCGGATCTGATGGAACATCTGGTTCCCCAGAATGCTGCCTATGCCCATGAGGAAGCATGGCATGACGGAAACGGTCATTCCCATCTTCAGGCCGCTCTGGCAGGTCCCTCTGTAACGCTTCCTGTAAGCCGGGGTGCGCTTCTGTGCGGAACCTGGCAACAGATCTTTCACTATGAGGCAGACAACAAACCCCATCAGCGTCAGATTGTGGTCACGGTCCTGGGGGAATAGGCAAAACAATTGCAGTCCGGATTTAGACTACGATAAGTCCCTTTTTGTCGTGATTAAAGGTTATAACACATCCATTTATTCAGTTCTTCGCCGCCGGCTTCAGCATCCTTTTTGCCACTTCGTAATCCACAGGGGTGGTGATTTTCAGATTTTCCTGGGAGCCCTCCACAATCGCGACTTTCTTCCCCATTTTCAGGATAAGCTGGGCGTCATCTGTAGCCGAAAAGCAGGCTGCGGCCAGGGCCTTTCTGTGTGCTTTAAGAATCAGATCAAATTTGAAGGTTTGCGGCGTTTGAACCCTGTATATCCGGCTGCGGTCCAGAACGGATTTGATGAAGATCCCATCCGACTCGATCAGGGTGTCAACAGAAGGGGCCGCGACTTCCGAAGCCCCATGTCTGCGGGCAAGGTCTATGGATTGCTCAATCATTTTTTTGGAAACAAAAGGGCGCGCCGCATCGTGAATCAGGACTATTTCCGCGCCTCCGAGCTTTTCAATATGCTGAAGGGTGCAATAGGAGGATTCCTGACGGGTAAGCCCTCCTTCAATCACGGAAACAAATTTCCCGAAACGGTAGGACCGGATCTCCTTTTCATAAAGGGGAAGAGTCCCCCGGGGAAGGGCAACCACCACATGATCCACAAGGTCTGAATTCTTGAAAGCCTGAATGGAGGTCTGAATGATGGTTTTATTACCAAGGGAAAGAAATTGCTTCAGGGTTTTCACCCCCATGCGTGAACCGGATCCTCCGGCAAGAACAGCGGCCACGACTTTAAAAGAACGATTTACTGCTTTTCCCATAAACTGCTTTTATCCTTTTCATGATTTAAAATAAGGTTGACCGCATCCACTCCCTGGCGCATGGATTCCTCCATGCTTCCCTGTTCATACCTCCATGCCCCGAGCCTGCCGACAGAATGAATATTCATCTGACTTAAGGAATAGAGGATCGTTTTCAGGCGTTCGTCCCGGTCCAGGGAGGGGACAGGATAGGCTCTTTCAACAAGCGCTTCAAAACGGCTGATGATATCAACGGGCTGGAAATCAGGGATGAATCCTGTTTTTCCAATGGAATTTAAAAGAGAGGGGAGCCAGTCTTTTCCGAATTCCTCGGGTTTCACGGAGATTTCAAAGATCAGGGAGCTCTGGGAAGAGGGATCCGGAACATTATGCGGTGAGAATTTTGAAAACTGGCCGACTCTGAAAAAGGGAAGGGCCTTTTCCGGATAATAAATCCAGCAGAAAGGGGATTGGATTTTTTTCTTAAAGCCCAGACCAATGACCTGAATATTGTTGTAACAAAGCCCGGAGGCCGCGTTTAAAAGTTTTTCAAAAGGGCCTTCCAGTTTCTGAACAAAAAGATCCAGGGGCATGGTGTTGATGAGGTAATCATAGCTGTAGAGGGCCCCCTCCCTGAAATACAGAATCCGTTTCAGGGGATCAATTCGGACGACTTCCCGGTTCAATGAAACTTTGGGATTCAGATAGGTGACCATATTTTTGAAAACAGAACCGGAGCCGTTGAGCTGGGGATATTTATACCTGGCATTAAGACCGAAGGAAATATCATCCTCACCCAAAATTGTTTTTTTAAGGATTTCGGAAGGGGATGGAACAGAAAGCTTGTCTTTTGTCCACCCGGCGCCCATGTCTGTCAGGGGATGGTTCCAGAGCTTCTCATTATAAGGGGAGAAAAAATACCGGGCCATTCCTTCGCCGAAATGCCTGAGAAACCAGGTCTGAAAATCTCTTTTTTCAAAGGAAGCAGAATCCCGGGGAAAAAGAAGGGGTTCAAGACATTCCCACTGGAGGGTTTTCGGCAGATGATGAAGATTGTTCTGAAAAGGAAAGGGAATGCGTCCGCCCTCCATCTGAATGGCGCTGTGACGGATATGGTAGCACCAGTCCTTCTGGAACCTTTCGATCATGGCGCGTATGGGGAGGTCCTGACCGTAAAACACATGCGCTCCGAGATCCCAGACAAAGCCGGATTCATCCCGGAAAGAGGCGGCCTGGCCTCCCGGATAACTCTTCTGTTCAAAAACCTGATACTCTGAAAACTCAAGCTCTCTGAAACGTAGGGCCGAAGCCAGACCGGTCGGGCCGGCACCCAGGATTGCAACCTTGAAACTCATGGATCAGGATTTCAGGGCGTCCAGCGCCTTAAGCCTTTCCGCAAGGGTGGGGTGGGAATAATAAAAGAAACTGTAAACCGGGTGCGGGGTAAGATTGGAGAGATTCTTTTCATTCAGCTTTAAGAGGGCGGTCTGAAGATCAGAAGCGGAAAGAGTCACCCTGGCAGAAAAAGCATCCGCCTCAAATTCATGTTTCCTGGAAAAAAGATTCGTCAGGGGATGCAGAAAAAAGGTGACAGGCCCCATGATCAGAGGGAAAACCATCAGAGCCGGGAAAAGAGTGTTCCCCGATAAGCCGAAGGCCTGGTAGAGGGGGGCATAGTTCAAAAGCAGACTCCAGAAATAAAAACCGGCAAAAATCAGGGTGGAGGACAGAATGAGGGTTTTCTGGATATGCTTCAGTTTGTTGTGCCCCATTTCATGGGCAAGAACACCAATAAGTTCCCCCTGAGTTAGAAGCTGAATGAGGGTGTCAAAAAGCACGATGCGTCTATTTTTCCCAAGACCTGTAAAATAGGCATTGGAATGAGAGGAGCGCTTGGAGCCGTCCATGACAAAAATTTCTGAAAGAGTGAACTGAACATCTGAAGCAATTTTAAAGATTTTTTCCCGAAGTTCGCCCTTTTCAAGAGGTGAAAATTTATTGAAGAAAGGGGCAATCCAGGTCGGATAAATCCAGATGATGAGAACCTGAAAAGCAATAAGGGCGAGGAAACCGTAAATCCACCAGTTGGCCCCCGTACTTATGATGATCCAGAGAAGGAAATAAATCAAAGGACCACCGATCAGAAGAGAAAGAACGAATTTTTTCCCCATATCCTTGAAGAACAGGCCGTAAGTCATATTGTTGAACCCGTATCGTTGTTCCAGGACAAAGGTCTGATAAAGGGAAAACGGAAGATCCAGAAATTCCTTTCCGATGCTGATGGCAAAACAGAAAAAGACACCCATCAAGGGTTCATGGGTGAAAAGAGAGGAGGATATTTTTTCCGCAAATCCGAAGCCGCCTATGATAATGAAGGCAAAAAGAACAAGGAGATCATAGGATTCATAAATCATTTCAAACATGATTTTGGAACAGGTGTAACTTCTGCTTTTCTGATAAACGTCAGGAGTCACTTTTTCCCTGAAATGAAGGGGGACCTCCCGGTGTTTCTGGACATTATAAAAATTGAACAGGTCTAACACAAGAAAGGATAAATATTGAAGCACTTTAACAACGGCAAAAGCAATAAAGATCATTTTAACTGTATCCATAATATCTGAGCTCTCCTTAAGCCATAGATGCCATGTTTTGATTCTTCCGTAAAGAAAGTTTTATTCATGGGAGCTAATTTCCACAAGAACAAATGCAATTCAAATCAGGATTTATTAATCCTTTTTTTAAATCTTATTTATAAAAATAAACTGCTTTATCGGAATCATCCAGAACCGCTATTTCGCCGTCGCCGAAAGCCGTAATGGCAGAGGGATATCTGACATGGCGGCTGAGTTCGATCTCCCGCTTGAGTGTGCCCTGGGAATCGTATTTATAAACCGAGCCCTTGCCGCTGTCGAGAATGTAAATATCGCCTTTGAGATCCACGCTGATGTCCGTCGCCTTTTTGTACTCTCCGCCAAGGAGAAAGGAATTTGAAAAGTCCTTGGTGCAGCAGAGAATCATTTTCCGGCTTTTATCGATCAGGTAAAGATTGCCTTTGAAATCCGCATGAAATAAAAAAGGAGGGAAAACTTTTGCCATATTCTGAGAGAGCCCCCTGAAGGAAAGCGCCTGAAGATCCTGTTTTCTCAGGGAATCCCCCTCCGGGTTAAGAACAGAAAGCAGGGAAGGCTTTTTCAGGAGATAGATATTCTTCGCGCTATCAACACCAAAGCTTAAAACCTTATCCTCCTCCGATAAAGGAAGGGCGATGTCCTTGGTGCGGTGGGCGGCCTGATCAAAAACCGCTATTTTTTTGGAATCCTTGTTGAGAAGATAAAGGTTCTCTTCCGGATCCACCGCCATGGAAAGAAGAGCGGACTCATTGTCGTAAACCGCATCCACCCATCCGGAATAATCCAGGCGTTTAACCCCTTTATTGCTCTGGAAATAAATAGAACCCAGAGGCCCTGAACAGAGCATGGAGGATTTCTGCATACCTTCCAGTAAAAAGGAAGCTTTCCATTGTCCGGAAGGATCAGACAGAAGAACTGGCCCGGATTTAATGCCTGTCAGAATCATCCGTCCGTCAAGATCCATAGAAATGGTTTTGATCCCCCGGGTCTGCATTTTTTCTACAGGAACCGCATTGCTGGCTGCAGTTGTCAGGTCAAAGCGGGTGACATAGCCCTGAATTTTGGAGGAATCGGAGTTAAGATTTCCGGTGACATAAAGACTTTTTGAAAAAGGATCCAGGGTGAGATCCGTGTACTGGTAGCGTTCGCTTAAAGGAAAACTCTTAAGCATTTCAAAACTTTTATTGAACACTTTGACTTTTAAAGCTCCCGGGTCAAGGATGTAGACCAGGTCCTCTGAAAATTCAAGAGCAGAGGGAGCCACGAGCTGTCCGCTTTTGTTCCCCCTAGCGCCGATCGTGGCGTAAAGTTCTCCCTGTGCCGAAAAAATAAGAACGCGGCAAAGGGTCTGATCCAGGATCATAATGCGTCCCGCAGGGGTGATTTCAAAATCTACAGGATTTTCCATGCGGATAAAATCCCCGCTTTCATAAAGATCAGCAAAGGTCGCAAGATTTTTCCCGTCCCGGTTCAATTTTAAAACGGTTCGGGTCTGCACATCCAGAATATAGAGGTATCCTTCTGAATCCACTTTAATTTTCAGGGCATGGGAAAATACGCCCTTGATTCGAAACAGAAGGGTTCCCTGGGGGTTAAAAGCAGAGATCGCTGATTTTTCAAGAACATAGACATTGCCTTTGGCATCCTGACAGGCATCTGAAAAAGAATAATCTCCGGATTCATAAAGAAAGTGCACGTAACGCAGCTGGTAAAGATCCCTGGTTTCATTGTGTCCCACATAGAGACTGGTTGTTTTTTCTGAAAAGGCTCCAAAAACATCCGTTGCCGTAAAGGAGAGTTTGACATCCCCTTCTTCCATGGGGGCCACATAATAGTTGAAAGCGCTTCGGGTCTTCGGTTTGATCCATCGCCCCTTGTCCGCATTCCAGCAGATAAAAAACCCGTCCTTTTCCGGATCCTGAATAAAGGTCTGAACAAACATCTTTGTTCCCGGGGATAAGCTCGTTTTAGAGGTCAGAAGAGACGAAAACACAGGGGAACGGTTGGGCAGAAAGACAAATTTGCAGGAACGGTCAATGGCCTTTGGTGAAGACTCCCACTCGACCAGCGCCATAGGGGTTTCGCCGGACGAAACAGGAATAAAGGAAATCTCTCCGACCTTCACCCATTCATTGATAAGCGTTTCTGAAGCCCCGGGCAAATGAACCAAGCGGTTGGGGGCATAGACTGCGGCACTGACCTTACGCATACTTTCAAAAGATTTATAGGAAGTGCACTGTGCTTTGTCGTTAAGTCTCTCAAGAATTTCCCCGTCAAATTGAAATACCGCTCCGGCCTGCAAAATGATGCCGAAACAGAACAGTAAAGTCCGGATTATTTTACCCATGAGAATCCTGAGATCAGCCATTTTCCGTTTACCTTGTTCAAGGTTACATCCAGTTGTTTTTCAAAAAGCTTAAAAATCCTGTCTTCCTCTTTGAAGACCGCCGACATTTTCCAAAACAATGACACTTTTGCCCGCTCCCCTTCAACAAAAAACTTCATGAGAGTGATGGAACTGAAAATGCTCCGGGTAAGCTCAAACAGATTTTCCGCAGAATTTTTTTCCGCAGAATAAAAAGTTTTATCATTGGAATTTAAACAGCTCAGATAATCTTTGAGGTTCTTTTTAGAAAAAGCCTCTGCCATCCGGTTTAAAAGAACCCCCAGGATTTTTTCGTCTTCCTTCAGATTGTCAAGATAGACCAGCTGTTCCTTTTTCTGTTTCAGTGTTTCCCGCAAAAGCTCCAGATCCGGGTCGCCCGGAAATTCGGCCAGGGCAGAATTTAAGAGGATAGAGGCCTCTCCGTTTTTGGCTTCTTCTACAGCCTGTTTAATGCGGGCAAGAACTTCATTGCGCCTGGATTCCTGTTTAAAGGCTTCCTGCTTCTCCCGGGCCTCCCTGAGAAAAGATAGAAAAAAAGAATCTTCCGGATAAAGGGAAAGTGCCTCCATGGCCTCTTTTTCAAGGCTTTCAATATCTCCGGTTTTTGTCCTGTTCTGGAATTTTTGAACAAGTTCCTGTCTGGCACTTTCTTTTTTCTGATTTTCCTCCAGAACAACCTGTCTGGCTTTCAGGATTTCATCCGCAGGGAAAAGAACCAGGAGGGAACCCAGTTTGGAAAGGGCTTCCGGATAATTTTTTTTCTGCTCCAGCCCTTCAACCTCCTTTAAGAGATCCTCCTTTTTTTTCTGCAGAATAAGTTTTTCTTCACGAAGGGCAAGACGACTGTCCTTTGGATAATCCGTTTTATACTTCCCCAGAAGATCTTCTGCTTTCTGAAAATGATTGCCGTCAATACTCATGTCCAGTAGTTCCAGTTCGGATTCATTTATGGCTGAGGGCCGCTCCTCGGGAAGAGGGAGGTTTTGTTTTATTTCAGGCAAAGGCAGAACCGGTTTAACCATTTCTTTTTGAAGAGGCGGGGCAGACTTCTTCTGTTGTTCTGCTGACAAAACTTTTTTAGGCGTAGGGGGGGATTTGACAAAAATTTCAGGATGGCGCATGAAAATCTGCTGAATCATCATCAGGGAAACTAAAAAGGAGATGATGGTCATGCCCGGAAGAAACATCCGGTCACCAAAAAAACCGGCAATCAAACTTTTGAGACGTTCAGGAAATGTTGTTTTTCTAATCAGATATAAAGGCCATTTATCAAGAATAGCATTTCCCATATCTTCACAGGTTAAAAATCTCTCTGTTTTATTCTTGGCCATGGCGATAAGACAGCAGCGGTTTAAATAAGGGGGGATGCTGTCATCCAGCCGGATAGGCGGAATGGGGGAGTCGTTGATCTGTTTAAGGGCAACACTAAAGGCGTCTTCCCCGGTAAAGGGAAGTTTCTGGGTCAGGATTTCATAAAGGACGATACCCAGGCTGTAAATATCGGTTCCCGGGGTTAAAACTTCTCCCTTGGCCTGTTCAGGAGACATATAGGAAGGTGTTCCGAGAGCCGAGCCGGTCGTAGCCGTAGAGGAGGCTATTTTGGAAATGCCGAAATCCATAAGCTTGACCCGTTTGTCGCGGGTGATGAAAATATTGGCGGATTTGACATCGCGATGGATGATGCCGTGTTTATGGGTGGCTTCAAGAGCCTGGCAGACTTTGAAAATAAATCCGGTTAATTCCTCCCGGGTGAATTCCAGAACCTTATGCCGTATGATTTTATCAAGGGAGGCCCCGTCAAGATATTCCATGATGATGAAGTACATTTCATCCTGCTCTTCGATATCATAGATCTGAATGATGTTTTCATGATTCAGCTTGGCAATCAGGTTGGCTTCCTGAATAAAACGTTCCACAGAGGCCTTATCCGAAGCCAGCTGGGGAGGAAGAACTTTAATGGCGACCTGGCGGTTTAAGGATTTCTGGTGTCCCAGATAAACAATGCCCATTCCCCCCCTGCCGATTTCCGCAAGGATTTCATATTTGCCGATGGTCTTTCCGATCATAACATTATTTCCGGTCAAACGGCTAAGATTAAGGTCATTTTCTTTTCCCGCAACGCAGAGAGAATGTTACAAAAAAATAAAGAGGCTGACGAAGGTTTTTTAAAGAAAAATTCGGCTTTGAAAAAACTCCTGTTTTTGAAAGGCTGGGATCGCGAAGTCAAACCTCCGGGATGCGATCATAGATTTCATGAATGAATCTTAAAACTGAATCCTCTGGGTTTTTTCATCTTTGCTCATTTCCAGTCCCATGACATTGAGATATAAGACGCAGGCCGCAGAAATATTGTCAGTAGCGCCTTTGGCTTTGGCCAGCTTCACGAGGGTTTCCGTTGATTTCTGCGGGTCATACTCCAGGTTCATCATCGTGAGAAAAATGGTTTTTTCATCAACATAATTGTAAAGGCCGTCTGTACAGAAAAAATAAGCATCATTAGGTTCAACCTTCAGAATTTTATAATCCATTTTTACCCAGGGTTTATAGCCCATGGATCTATAAAGCAGATTGAAATATTTAGGCAGAGGACTTTTATCTTCGATTTTCTTCACTTTTCCGATTTTTCTGCCGATGACATGATCTTCCGTCAAGGCGGAAATCTTACCCTGGCGGATCAGGTAAGCCCTGGAGTCTCCCACATGGGCCAGATAGAGTTCCATTTCATAGCCCAGAACTCCGGTAAAGGTGGAGCCCATTTCCGAGCGTTCAGGGTCTTTCATTCTTTTTTCATAAAGACCGCAATTGATGGACTCAATCGCGGTTTTATAAAGATAAGGGAGATTTCGGGGATCTGTTTCAAGCGTTTCGGCAAAGGTTTTGTATTGTCCCTCACCCCTGAAAAGCCGTTCAAGTTCGGAGGTGATAAAAGAACTGGCCTCTTTACCGCCATTATAGCCCCCCATGCCGTCGGCCACACCTAGAACAAGTTCAACATCCGTTATGTTCCTGGGGTTTGAAAAACAAACCGTGGAATCCTCATTCTGCTCACGGGAATTTCCGATGTCCGTGTAAAACCCGATTTTTTTTTCAATATATCCCATCAGTCGGAATCCTTTATAAAACGAAGCTCGGTATACCCGATTTTAATCAGATCATTTTCCCTCAGCATTGCTTTTGAAACCGGTTTACCGTTGATAAAAGTTCCGTTGGTAGAGCCTAAATCTTCAAGATGAACGGCTTCTCCGGCCAGGAGTTCAAGCCTGAAATGTTTATCCGAACACATGGGATCATCAATAGTTATTTCGTTTACCGGAGAGCGGCCCACAACCAGATGGGTGCCGATCAGAACTATTTTTTTGCCCCGGGGGTGACCGTTTTCAATAACCAGGGCAAATCCGTTTTTCTGCTCATCACGAAAAAGGATTTTTTCATCGTTCATCAGATTTTTAAAAAGGGTGTCGGTTTCATAGGGTTGAACTCTGGAAGCAAGAGTTTTATCAGTCAGTTTTTCAGGAACCGGCTCTGATTTTTTACGAAGAAAAAAAATCCACAAAAGACCCAGGGCTCCGATAACAAGACTCAAGATAAGAATGGATAACATTTTTTTC
>CAYUET010000043.1:17465-17762 GCA_964443875.1 uncultured bacterium
GGTTGAATCTTTTTAAGATTAGCATTTTTTCAATCGATTGATCAAGACCAACTCCATTCTTTTATCACTTTCACATTATGACCCGGAAGTAAAAAAGAGGGGGCATTTTTTTGCTTTACTTTCATGATATTTGATATTAGATAAAGTACACCCATGGAGGTACAAGAATTATGCCTTACGCCAACCAAATACAACGGATTCTGGATTCTACACATCATGACCCTTTTGAAGTTTTAGGGTATCATGAGTTTGACAATAAAACATCGGCCATACGCGCATTTTTTCCAAATGCCGCCA
>CAYUET010000043.1:17772-18177 GCA_964443875.1 uncultured bacterium
CAGGGTTTAATGGAAGTTCTGGATCCTGCCCGGATTTTTTTAAACAACAATGAAATCCACCGCATGGACAAAATCCGGGATGAGGGTTTTTTTCATGTCAATTTCCCCGCCCTTAAAAGGGAGCCTTATGTCTTCCGTATCAGCAATCATCACGGTTTTTCATGGAATCAGTCGGATCCCTATCATCACCGGCCTGTGGTCAGCGAATTTGACATGCATCTTTTTTCCGAAGGCAACCAGCACCGTCTCTATGACATGCTCGGTGCTCATCCCTTCACTCTTGACGGGGTAAAAGGAGTAAAATATTCCGTATGGGCACCCAATGCAAAAAGGGTAAGTCTTGTCGGAAATTTCAATAACTGGGACGGCAGGCGCAATCCCATGCGCAACAGAGGTACCGGGGGA
>CAYUET010000044.1:0-17530 GCA_964443875.1 uncultured bacterium
GTTGCCGGCATACAGCTGAATTTTCCCAAAGTCAATGTCCGCAATATGCGTGCAGACCTTATCCAGAAAATGCCGGTCATGGGAAACCACAATCGCCGTATTTTCAAAATTACACAAAAATTCTTCCAGCCACATGCAGGTTTCCACATCCAGATGGTTCGTGGGCTCATCCAGAAGCAGAATATCAGGATTACCAAAAAGGGCCTGGGCCAGAAGAACACGAACTTTCTGTCCGGCTTCCAGCTGTTTCATGTTTTCCATGTGCAGGGATTCCGGAATGCCGAGATCGCTTAAGAGTTTTCCTGCATCAGATTCTGCCTGCCATCCTTCTAATTCAGCAAATTCCCCTTCCAGTTCAGAGACGCGTATTCCGTCTGCATCGGAAAAACCTTCCTTGGCATAAAGGGCATCTTTTTCCATCATGATATCATAGAGTCGCTTATGCCCTATGATCACCGTATTCAAAACAGTATATTCATCAAAGGCAAACTGGTCCTGTTTCAAAACGGAAATACGTTTATGGGCAGCCACTGCAACTTCCCCTGTGGTGGAATCAATTTCACCGGAGAGGATTTTAATAAAAGTTGATTTTCCCGAACCGTTGGCTCCGATAAGACCGTAGCAGTTTCCCGGATTGAATGTGATGTTGACTTCTGAAAAAAGTTTCCGCTGCCCGAACTGGAGCGAAACATTGTTAACTGTAATCATGATTTCTGTCCTTCGCTGTTAAAAGTATCTGAAAAAGCTGACTTTATATCAGGTAAAGAGAATAAATGCAAGGGGGCTTGTTTTTAAATTACCGGAGAAATAAACCCGGTTAACCCAAATCCGTTTCAACAGCGGTCAATATTTCTTCCGGGCTGGCGGTTGCTGTCCCAAGTTTGCCCACAACAATACCCCCGGCCATATTAGCAAGGTAAGTGGCTTCAAAAGGTTCTGCCCCGCATACAATTGCAGTGGTATAAACGCTGATGACCGTATCTCCGGCTCCCGAGACATCAAAAACTTCACGGGCTTTGGCAGGAACCCTGAAGGGTTTTTCATTTTCCTTGAAAAGCACCATGCCGTCTTCCCCGAGAGTCACCAAAAGCTGCTTCAATCCAAGCTCACTTCTTAAATGATCCCCATGTTCGGGAATTTTTCCAATATGTTTCTTTAGAGTTTTCGCAAGATAATTGGCCTCTTCTGTGTTGGGAGTGGCTATATCAAAACCGGCACAGGAAAGCTCATGCCCGATTTTGGGATCATAGGAGGAGAAAACTTTGTGTTGGGCACAAAGCGAAGCGATTTCAGTCATGATATTCTGTGTAATGGTTCCTTTGCCATAGTCTTCAATAATGATCCCCTGACAGGAAGGAATCATTTTCCTTAAATGACGGATGATCTTTTTCTCATCTTCTCCTGTAAGGTCTCTGGGCGTTTCATAATCAAAACGGACAATCTGCTGACTATGCGCAATGACACGTGTCTTCTTGGTGGTTTGAATATTTTCAAGACGGGTAACCCCCTGAGTATTGATATGTGCTTTTTTCAGTTCTAGTTTCAGGGAATGTCCATGAATATCCTCCCCGATTGTTCCGATAATGGAGGTATTGACCGAAAGCGCACGAAGGTTCATGGCAACGTTAGCCGCACCCCCGGGCATCAGATTTTCACTGGTAACATGAACCACAGGCACAGGAGCTTCCGGAGATATGCGAGTGACTTTGCCGCGCACATAATGATCCAGCATGATATCGCCGATCACCAAAACATTGGCTTTTGGAAAACCGGAAATTATTTTTTCAAACCGTTCTAATTTTGCTCTATGGCTCATGTTTTTTATTTTCCTCTTAAAAATGAGATTCTCCATTTATCAGAAAGTATTTCAAGATTCAATAAGAAATCATTTCCCGGAGCCTGAGCGAATCAAAAATTTCAATTCAATATTCCTGAACGGAATTTTTTAACATCTTTTCTCTTTGAGATCCGGATCCCTGATGTTCAGCCTTATGCAAAGGACTGCGGGGCAAATCGTTTCAGCCATTCCGCAAGGGTTTGAGCGGCAAAAATAATCTTTTGAGGATCTACCCCCGGAAAAAAACTGACGCGGATTGTCCCCTCGAGATAGGCTTTAGGAACATTCATGGCTTGCAGAACCGGAGAAAATTTCGCCTTTCTACTCGAACAGGCGGATTGAGTGGAGACAAAAATATTTTTTTCAGCCAGAGCATGAACAAGCACTTCTCCTTTAAACTCTTTAATTGAAAGATTGGAAATATACGGGGAACGAAAAGTTTTGACTCCATTGAGCCGGTAAACGGACTCAGGTAATAAAGATTTGAGGGTATTTTCAAAAAGCGCCTGAAGTCCACGAACCGTTTCCTGGTGAGCATTCCTGTTTTTAAACATAAGCTCAGCGGCTTTGGCAAAACCTGCTATTCCGGCCACATTTTCCGTTCCTCCCCTTTTACCGGATTCCTGTCCTCCTCCGTAAATCAAGGGGGTTAAAGGAAACCCTTCCCTTACAACCAGCGCGGCAACCCCTTTAGGCCCTCCTATCTTATGGGCACTCACAGACATCAAATCCGCACCGGGGATGAAACGGACATCCGGAAGCTTGGCAAAACCCTGAACAGCATCCAGATGGATGACGCATTTTGGGGCTTTTTCTCTGATGCTTCGGATCAATTCCGGCACTTTCTGGATGACCCCTGTTTCATTGTTGACCCATAAAATGGAGGCAAAAATCACCTTTGGGTTCAGAATCTTTTCAAGGTGCTCCATATCCCAGAGCCCATCTTCCGTGACCATGAGCTCCAAGGGAATAGCTCCTTTGATTTTCATTGCATCAGCCTTGCTGCGGACAGAGGCATGGTCTGTTGCACAAAAAAGCATCTCACTGCCCTTTTTCTGTCCATAGGCCCAGGCTGTCTCAAACGCCCAGTTATTGGATTCAGTCGCTCCGCTTGTAAAATAGATCATAGAAGGAGACACGCCCAGCATTCTGGAAAGTTCCTTACGGCTTTCAGCCAGGCAATGCTCAGCCTTAAGCCCAAGCAGATGGGCGGAGGAAGGATTGGCAAAAATATTCCGGGATACACAATTCATTGTTTCCAGCACCTCCGGAAAAAGAGGTGTGGTTGCTGCATAATCCAGGTAAATAATGTTATTAATCTTGTTCATCATTCCATGTTTTTATTGAATAATATGTCAAATTCGGTAAACTTTTCTACCAAAAACCCTTTTTAAAGGATATTTCCTTGGCTGAAGAAACACTTTTTTCAAAAAAAAACATTTTGCTTCTTATCCTCATGATTTTGATTCTAGGCTTGCTGACAGGCTTAGGCTTCTATTCATTCTTTCCGGGAAAACAAGTAAAAATAACAGCAGAACAAAAAGATTCTTCTGAACTGATTCTTCTTTCACCCCTTGAAATCACTCTTTTAAAAAACAATTCAGGAACTGACGTTATTTATGGAAAATTAAAAATTCAGCTTTCACTTCAGATTAAAGACAAAAAAGCAAAAGAGCATCTTTTAACCTACTCTGCTAAATATCTGGACAGGGCGAATGAATTATTAAGTGGAAAAAAACTTGAAGCCTTTCAGGATTACCAACCAGGCCTGCTTGTAAAAAAACAATTGAAACTAAAACAGGAACTTCTTACAGCATTTAATACCCTCTCACCTTCCGGCCTTATTGAAGCCGTTTTTTTCAACGAGTATTTTATTAGTGAGACTTGATTTTACAAGCGCGAGCGAAGTAAAATCTTAGTCGAACTTATCCAGCGAGCTTTAGCGAAGCGGCCTTTTCAGCATCTTAAAACATAAATTTTATAAATCCCTCTATTTGTACTATTCTCCATAAAAATTTCTTTTATTAGTGAGACTTGATTTTACAAGCGCGAGTGAAGTAAAATCTTAGTCGATAGAAACCTGATACAGGCTTTATTTTTTCTCATCCTCATCCGGATCTTTAGCTCCGGCACGGATCAGCATTTCTTCAATCTGCTCATGGTTAAAGCGCCTTGCTAACCTTAAAGCCGTATCTCCCGAAAAAACTCCTTCCGTATCCTCAATATTCAGATCTGCCCCGGCCTCTATGAGCATACTGACAATGGTAGCAAATCCTTTTTCCACAGCCAGCATCAAGGCCGTTTTCCCATGTTTGCAATGCATGTTCAGATCCGCCCCGTGGTCAATAAGATAACGGACTATGAAACGGTGTCCGTTGTAGCACGCACTCATTAACGCGGTCCAGTCATTGATATTTCTGGCATTCACATCCGCTCCTTTGGAGATGAGAAGACGTACAACATCCATATGGCCATGCACGCAGGCCATCATCATGGCCGTCCAGCCCGTCGCGTTTTTGGCATCTACATTCGCCCCTTTTTCGAGAAGAAACTGGGCAATATCATAATGCCCGTTAATGGCGGATTCCCTTAAGCCGGACCAGCCCCGGTAACTGCGGGTATTGGGATCCATTCCGTGTTTGATCACGGCCTCCATAACCTTTTCCAGATTCCCTTCTGTAACCCAGTGAATAAACTGTTCCTCTTCTTCATTGGTGCACAATCTTTCCATGATCTGATCAAACGTATTCATAAACACCCCCTTAATTAAGAAGCCCTCGATATTATAACATGTTTTTTAAATAAAAGCTAAACTCTTTTTAACCGTCTGGGCATTTTATAATTCTTTGAAGAACAGAAACTAATATTTTTCAAGAAGTGTTTTAACACCGTTTAATTTTTCGAGCGTATACGCAATCAAAAGGGTCTCACATAGAGCTGTCCATTTTTTTAAAATATCTATTTCAGTTTCCCCGGCATTCAACAGGCACTTTTCTTCCAGAAGATATCTGATACTATCTTCAAAGGACAGAACATAGAGTCCTTCGGAAAATTCTCTCCGGATAAGGATTATTTTTTTCACAGGAAAGGGACCTTCCCATAAAAAAGGACAAGGACCTTCCAACCTCTGGGGATCTGGAACACTGTAAACCTGAAGGACTCCCTTTTGAACACTCACAAGGCTTAAATCTTCATTCAAAAGGCGAAGATTCACGAGACGGGCCAGGGTACTTTTACCCCTGCCCTCTTTACCGGGAATCAGCCAGGCCTGATTATTTCTTATCACACAGGCACTGTGACAAAAATAAAGGCCGAAATTTTCTCCGAAGGTTTTAATTATTTTAACCAGCAGACTGCTTATACAATAAGGAAGATGGGCCTGAGGATAAAGATAGCAAAGGATTTCCCTGCTCTTCCAGTCTATCCTCCACTGTCCCTCCTTTTTTTTCTCAAATAAAAAATCTTTCTCTGAAGATTCTGTCTTCAGAGGGTAAGGACTTGCTTTGACCCGGAAATCCGGGAGGGAGTTCTCATTGATTGAAAAATCTGAAAAAGGAAAAACATCTCTGGCAGAAAATGCCCATTCCGGGGGAAGATCAATGGAAAAATTGATCAGTTTCCAGAGCATGTCTATCCTTTGATTTTTTGATCGATGAAAGAGGCAAGTACAGAAGCCCCGTTGAGAGCCAGTTCAGGAAACGGACGGTTCAGGGAAAACGCCTGATGAAGGGCTTGTTCCCAATGCCCTGCCCTGAAATCCTCCTGGGACAGAAACACACTTGGATATGACTGATCGAGCCAGTTTCTGAGAACGGGATATTCCGCAAAACGGCCGCGGTCCGTATGAATAATGGGTTTTTGATGCACAAGGGCATCCATCAATATTCCATAGCCGGCCTTGGTCAGGATCACATCACTATGTTTGATGATTCCGGCATAGTCCTGATGAACAGTTTCAATTTCAACAAGATTATCCGCTTTGATTCCGGCTTTTGCCCGGGTGGTGATGAACAGGGTGTCGTCCATGCGACGGATGGTATCAACTGGAAGATTCTGAAAATTAAACCCCCCGAAGGAAATAAGAACCTTTTTTTTATACCGGCGAACAGAGCGGCCCACACGGGATTCAAATTCTTCGAGTGCCATTTTTGAGGGCAGAGGGGCAATAAGCGGGATGCCTTCCTTCTTTTCCGGGGAATAAGGCAGCATGTCTGTATTCAAAGGGAGGACAAAACACTTCCGGGCATACAGGTACTGTTTTTCAATTTCAGGAATAAAGGCTTCAAATCCGGGCTCGTCTCCCAGAAGATCCCGGTATATATCGGCCCAGGTAAAATTTCCAACCAGATAGCCCGGAACGTTCAGACGGTAAGCCAGTTCAAGTCCCATGGAAGAGGTATCGCTTAATACAGCGGCGACAGAAGCGGTGCCTGCTTCCCTGATCACCTTTTGAAAAAGGGCTTCCTTTTGAGAATAAACCGACTTCAGTCTTGCGAGAGTCATTTTATAATCGATCGAAAGGGAATCAGGCTGAACAAGACCTACATCATGGGCAATCCGGATAAGGCGGGTTTTCGAAAACTCAAAGGAACTGAAAAAGGCCTGGTCAAAATCTCCCGCAACCAGGACAGAATAAGCCCCCTGACTCTGCTGTTCAAATTCCTGAATCACATGCCTCATACGGCTTAAATGTCCGTATCCATGCCCGGCGATAAATATAAGCAATACCTTTTTCATGGGTTAAAAATCCGTCATTTTGAAAAACACCATAAAAATGATATCTCCCTTCTCTTTTTCTTAGAGTCCTTAAAAAGGTTTTGGTATAGTTCCTGAAAAAAGTCAACCGAGAATATGAACAAAACCTTTCCCATCCATTTCTATATCGCCTTTCTAGCAGGATTTGCAGTCCTTTTCGGGGCCCTGCTTTTTCTCCTGCCCAATACGATGACCCCTCTTCTCCTTGCCCTTCTCCTGGCCTATGCCTTTGATCCGGTCATTGACTTCTTTGAAGCCAGGGGCGTTTCCAGGTTCAAAGCCGTATTCTGGTTTTTTCTCCTGACCGGATTTACCGTCATCGGGCTCATTTTATTCATCATTCCGAGCCTTATCCTGCAGCTCTCCCAGCTGATCGAAGCCCTGCCCTCCCTTCTCATAAAATTGCTGAACTACCTGGCAAGCCTTCTGAAGATGGAAACTTCAGAGCTTAAGGTTAAAGCAATGGAATTCATCTCTCAGCAATACAGTGCAGAAAACTTCTCGAAAGTCGCAAAACTCTTGCGGCTTTCCTTTTCTTCAACAGCCAACTGGCTGAGCTCTTTTTTAGGGATGCTCATCATCCCCCTGTTTTTTTATTACCTGCTTCTGGATTTCGACACTCTTAAACATAAAACTTTCTGCCTCGTCCCCAAATCCTGGAAGGGTTTTATCAGAATCAGACTTTTAAAAATGAACAGCATCCTGAGCGGTTTCCTTCGGGGTCAGTTGCTGGTTGCCGGTATTCTTTCTGTTCTTTACAGCACAGGCCTTGTCCTTCTGGGAGTGCAATACGGCCTTTTGATCGGCTGTCTGTCCGGAATTTTAAATTTTGTCCCTTATCTTGGAGTCACTCTGGGACTCAGTCTTTCCCTGACAGTATCGCTCTTCAATTCCGATCCTGTTTTTCATGTCATCGGCGTTCTTTTTCTTTTCGGAACCGTTCAGCTTCTCGAAGGCTTTGTCCTGACCCCCCGTATTATCGGAAATAAAGTTGGACTAACTCCTTTTTTTGCAATACTGTCGCTTTTTATCGGCGGCGAGATGTTTGGCATTCCGGGAATGCTGGCGGCTATTCCTTCTGCAGGCGTTTTACGCGTCATCCTGAGGGACTTTAAAGCTGCCTATTATAAAAGCCGTTTTTTTCATGAGACACACCAAGGAGAATGACCCCATGACCCGCCCTCTTCCCACCTCGCTTGCCTTCCTGATCGCCGATACCATTATTGACGATGTTGTCACACGGAAAAAAAGCATCATTGGCCTTTTTAACTCCATCTGTTCCAACCGTTTTCCCTTCCGGCATGCTGAATTGAATATTTTTGTAAGCCTTACTGACGGACATGGTGAATATATCACGGATCTGGTCTGTTCCCGCGCTTTTGATGAATCCGAAGTTTTCAAATCGACGGGAAAAGTTCATTTCCGTTCTCCCAACACTGTTGTTGAAATCAATTTCAGCCTTCGCAATATTGAATTTCCAAACCCCGGAAAATACACTTTCCAATTTTACTGCAATAAACAACTCCTGGTTATCCGCCCTTTTGAAGTAGTGGATGTGAGCAATGAAAAAAAGGGAGAGAATGACTAGGCTTCCTCCTTATTCCTTTACCGGAAAAACCAAAGCCCTTATATTCGATTAAAACATTGCTGAATTTAAAAAAATCAGCTAATGATCCGTAAATGAAATACAAGTGGATTTTACCCCAAAGCCTTCAAAATATTGACTTTAACCATGATCTCCACCCTGTTCTTCTTTCTGTTCTTAAAAGACGGGGAATGAAAACATGTGAAATGGTTGATGAGTTTCTGGATAATAGTTTAAGAGGGCTTCATGACCCTTTTCTCCTTCGGGATATCACCCCTGCCGTTGACCGGATTCTGGACTCTGTTAATAAAAAGGAAAAAATACTGATTTACGGAGATTACGACGCAGATGGGGTCACTTCCATTGCCATATTGATCCAGTTTTTCAGACTGACCGGATCTCCTTGTGACTTTTACATTCCCCACCGCCTGAAAGAAGGATACGGATTGAGTGAAGAAGGAATCCACTATGCAAAGGAGAATGGCTTCAAACTTATTGTTACGGTCGATACCGGCATCAATAACCACAAGGAAATTGAGCTGGCCCGTGAACAGGGAATTGAGGTGATTATCACAGACCATCATAAGTCACCGGAAATATTGCCTAAAGCCCTGGCCATTTTAAACCCCAACCAGCCTTTATGCCCTTACCCCAACAAGCATCTTGCCGGAGTGGGAGTTGCCTTCAAACTTGTTCATGCCTGCCTTAAACGCATGAATTATGATGAAAAAGAGTCAAAAAAATTCCTGAAGAATCTTCTGGATTATGTCACTCTGGGAACCATCGCTGATCTGGCTTCCCTGCACGGAGAAAACCGTAAAATCGTTGCCAATGGACTCAAACAGCTTCTTCAATCCCCTTTTCCCGGGATCCGTGTCCTTCTGGATCAGCAGATCCTGAACGAAAAAATCTCAGCCGGAATCATCGCCTTCAGGGTTACTCCTAAATTGAATGCCTCCGGAAGAACCGACCACGGCAAGTACTCCGCAAGACTGCTCATTGAAGAAGATCCTTCCGAATGCCGTAATCTCTATGCCAAACTTGATAATTTCAACCGTGAACGCCAGACCATTGAAGAAGAGGACATCAAAAACGCAGTGGAACAGATTGAAGCCTCAGGGGATCATCTTCACCATCGTGTTCTGGTTGTCACCCATCCTTCTTTTCACGGCGGAGTCAACGGGATTGTCGCCTCTAAACTGGTAGAAAAATATCATTTGCCTGCCATCGTCTTTTCGCCCTATGGCCAGGATACCCTTAAAGGATCCGCACGGTCGATTCGCGATTTCTGCATCTATGACTGCATTGATTCCTGCCGGGATCTCTGCCTTTCTTTCGGCGGACATGCTTTTGCGGCCGGCCTGACTGTTGACAAATCAAATCTGGAGCAGTTCCGGATTAAAGTTAATCAATTCGCCTCAGAACACTTCGATGACGAGGCTTTTTCCCCGAAGCTTTATCTGGATTCCGAGCTTCAGTTCAATGAAATTTCCACCTCTTTTCTCCAGGATCTGAAAAGGATGGAGCCGTTTGGACTTGGTAATACCGAACCTGTCTTTTTCACCCGGAATGTTTCCCTATACAGCGTCCCCAGACTTTTAAAAGGAAAACACCTGAAATTTGATGTCGGACAGAATCATGTTTCCTTTGAAGTCATAGGCTTCAATATGGGCGAACGGTTTCATTCCCTTAAAAAAAATGATTGCATTGATTTTGCCTACCGGATCGGATTCAACCACTGGCAGGGCCAGGAAAGAGTTCAGCTGGAAGCCCTGGATTTTCAAATCCATTGATCATATGGGAATGCTTTATCTGCAAAAAAGATTTTTTCTCTTTAGCTCAATAAGGTTTTGCGTACAATTTCATTTTCATAATCCCTGGGTTTTTCCATGAAACAGGAATAAAGATATCCTTCCTTTTGATCGACATTTTTAAAAGCATGATAAACCTCCTGCGGAATATGAATGAGGTAAGCCACATGACTGTCGAGATGCATTTCATGTTTTTCCCCGCCCTCTCTTTGTATGGCAAAAAGAATATTCGCCCCCCAGACCGCTATCCATTCCTCTGTCACCAGATGTTTGTGATTTCCCCGCACACAACCCGGAACCATGGAGGTGATATGAAAACTTCCCTTTCCGTCAGAAGACAGAAGGGCAGGGTGTTCAGGGGAAATGGACCAGCCTCTCTCATCTTTTCTCATGCATTTTGTAATATTAAGAATCTGAATATCTTTCATGGGAAGACTCCTTACTTTTTAAAGTGGACGAATATTCTGCCGAAATTCTTATTATCTATATCATAGCGATGGTACAGCTCCTTGATCTCCGGCTGTTGTAAAAATTTTATCACCTTTTTTTTGAGAGTTCCGCTTCCTTTCCCCGGAATAATTTCCACCAGAGGAATCCCCTTTTCAGAAGCGTCATGGACTGCGCGGTAAAGTTCCTTTTCAATCATATCCCCCTTGTTAAAAATGTCATGAAGATCAAGTTTGATTTTAGACATGTTTCTTTCCTTCTTTAATTGCGAAAGGTCTTATTTTTTAAAAAGTCCTTCTTCTTTGTCAAAGTGACTGAAAGATAAAGGCTGAAGTCCCGTTTCAATGCTAAATTAATCTATTTTTCAATGAATTTCCATTGATAAAGTTAGGCAAGTGAGATAAATTCACCTACCTTAAAGGAAGGGGTTGCTGAATCATCGCATGAGACCTTATTCGAAGCTGGCCGAGTATGCCATACGCTCGCTGGTGGTGTTAGCCACTGACAGAGTCTGGCGGATGAGGGTTCACTCGATTTGTGAACGGGATGGACTTCCCCTGCATTTTACCCGTAAAGCCATGCAGATGATGGCAAGGCATAAAATACTGGAAGCAGCCCGGGGCCCCCAGGGAGGTTATATTTTTAAAATTCCACCGGAAAAGATCAGACTTCTGGATATTGTCCGGATTTTTGACCCTATGGAAAGCTTGAGTCAATGTCCCTGCGGTGAATTTCATTGCACTTCGCAAAAACCCTGTGCCTTAAGAAAACTTCTGATCCGTATGGAGGAAAAAACAATGGAGACCCTCCAGAAAATTTCCATTGCGGAGCTGGTAAAAAAAAGAACGATGTAGCAATAAGGATTTCAACATGACGGAAACTGAAACAAAAATAAAAGAACCTGAAATTTTCCTTAAAAATAAATTTAAAACCAATGTTCATGAAATGATCACGGTCTTTATTCTGGCCATGGTTATCCGGACTTTTCTGATCTGTCCTTTTAAAATCCCCTCCTCCTCCATGGAACCGACCCTTCACGGAGATGAACGCTTTGGGGATAAAATTTTTGTCAACCGCTACATCTATTATTTTCAGGAGCCCCAAAGAGGGGATATTATTGTATTTAAAACACGTGATATCAATGGTCTGGACGGAAAAAAAGATTTCATCAAACGCCTCGTCGGGCTTCCCGGGGAAATGCTTTCCATTAAAGAGGAAAAAGTTTATATCAACGGTAAAGCGGTTGATACTCCGGAAATCTTCAAAGAGCGCAAATATGTCTACGACCGTTTTTCAACCATGAGTTACGGAGACCCGGACCAGCCTGTAAAAATTCCCGAGGACTGCTATTTTGTGATGGGCGACAATACATGGAACAGCAAAGACAGCCGCTACTTTGGATTTGTCCCTAAAAGAAATGTTCTGGGAAAAGCCGTTTGCATCTGGTGGCCCCTGAAACGTTCCGGGATTTTAAGATAAAACATGCTTTACAACTCTTTTTTAAAATTTTTAATTTAAAGGACAATCCATTTTGAAGAAGGTTTTTATGATTAAAAAAATAATGATTCTGACGCTTTGCCTGATCTGGAGCTTTTTTGCCTTTTCTAATGAAATTGCTGAAAAATATATGGAGGGAATGAACTGTTATGATCAGGGAAAGTACGGGAAAAGCATCCGGATTTTTAAAAAAATTCTGAAAAAATACCCGAGGGCTTCCAATCTGGGAAGGGTCCAGGCCCAAATCGGGTATGCTTATGAAAAACAGGGTAAATATAAAAAAGCCTTCAAGGCCTACGAGGTCGTTTTTAAAAAATATCCGGACTATGAAAAACTGGAAGAAATCATTGAACGGGAATACCAGATGGCTGAAAAATATGCTTCCGGTGAAATGAAATCCATTTTCGGCCTTGATTTTGCCGAGTCCAATAAAACCGCCCTTGAAATCTATGAGCGTGTGGTTAAAAACTTCCCCTTTGGAATTCATTCCCAGAATGCGCTTTTAAGATCGATCCATATTCTGATCAGGACAAAAAAATACAAGGATGCGGAAACCAAAATCCAGCTGTTTAAAAAAGCCTATGAAAAATCTCCCTTTCTGGATGAAGTCTATTATCTGGATGCCTATGCCTATTACCTCCAGATAGAAAAAGCGGACTATGATCAGAAAAATACCATGACCTCCATGGAAAAATTTGAAACCTACCTTCAGAATTACCCTTCCGGGCAGTTTAAAGATAAAGTGGATGTCCTGCTCAAGGAACTCATTGACATCACCTGTGAACAAAAATATAAAACCGCTGATTTTTACCTCAAGCAAAACATGCGCCCAGCCGCCGAGAAATATTTGAAAGAAATCATCGAAAAATATCCTGCCACCACCTGGGCCCAGATGTCCTCCCAGAAGCTGGCAGCTTAACATCATTTTGTAATAAAAGAGGTTCTAATGAAAATAAAACTGATGCCTGTTCTTTTTCTGATCTTTTCCCTTTCCGTTTCCGGGTGCGGATATAAACTGGGAACGATCCCGGTAGGCGGGATCAAAACCATTGCCATCGCCCCTGTAGACAACCAGACCGGAAAAAGTTTTATTGAAGAGGCTCTCGTCACCAATACCCTGATCCAGCAGTTCAACAAGGACGGATCTGTCAAAGTCACCGACGAAGCTTTTGCCGATGGAATCATTTACCTTACTCTTAAGGACTACAATCAGTCCGCACAGGCTTTTACGGAAAACGATGTGGGAGAATATTTCCGCCTGATCATTACAGCGGAAATTCTTGTCAAAGACAAAAAAGGCCGGATCCTGCACACCGAAGCCATTCAGGGCGAAGGAAAATATGAAGTCACACAGGATCAGGGAGAAATTGAAAGAATCTCAGTCAAAGAGGCAATTAAAGACCTCTGCATCGATACGGTCCGATCTGTGGTTGAAGGCGGATTTTAAGTTACCCGCCTATGAGACCCGACGATTTTTTTAAAAATCGGATCAAAGCCAAAGAGATCAAGCCTGTCACCCTTTTTTTAGGAACGGAAGATCTCTGGAAAAAACTTCATCTGCGTAAAATCAGGGATCTGTATCTTGGAGAAAAAAATGAATCTCTCCAGTTTTTTGAATTCCGCACTTCAGAGACCCCCCCGGGAACCGTTATTGCAGAAGCCAATAGTTTTGGTTTCTTTTCTTCCGCCAAAATGATTGTATACCAGGAAGTGGATGAACTGAATGCTGAAGAGCAGAAAGAACTTCTGGCATATGCCGCTTCACCCAATCCCGGGACCTTGCTGATCCTTTGCGCTGAATCCCTGGACGGACGAAGCGCACTCGCAAATGATCCTGTCCTTAAAACCGAAAGAGTGGAATATGACATCAAGGGAGAAAAAGATTTGATACCGTTCATGGAATTCATCCTTAAAAATTTAGGCGGATTAAAACTTGAAAAACGGCTTCAGGACTATCTTTTAAATGCCTTTCCCCGCAATATGCGCCTTCTGTCCAATAATATTGAAAAAATGGCGGCTCATTGCGGTTTTTCCCCTGTCATCCAGATGAAGGATGCTGTTGTGCTCAATGCCGAAGATCCTGAAATAAACAACTTTACCTTTGTGGACGCTGTAGTCACCGGAGATATAAAAAAAGCCTTTGAAATCAAAAATATTCTTCTAAAACAAAAAGAGGCTGTTTTCGGGCTTCTAGGTGCTCTGCGCTGGCAATTTCAGAATTTTCTTATTGCAAAGGAGATGCAGAAAAACAGGGAATCCGAAGAAACCATCTGTTCCAGATGCCGGGTTTCTTTTAATAAAAAACAAAATTTCTTCGGTTATCTGAACAGAGCAGGAGAAAAAGAACTGGGAAAACGCTACCGGATGATCGCCGAATGCGATTCAGCGCTTAAATCCAGTTCCGTTTCCCCTCATCATGTTTTTGAAATGCTCTTACTAAAGATCTGCAGGTAGGGTTATGGAATATACCGTCTATTATAATGGTGAATTAATGCGCAGTTCGGAAGTTCCGCTTTCGATCTTTGATCATGGCTTTCTTTTCGGAGACGGAGTCCGCGTTTCCATGCGGGTTTATAACCGCAGACCTTTAATGTTCAAGGAGCATCTTGCTGATTTTTTCTATTCTCTGGAAAAACTGGATATCAAAGTCACCCTTTCCGAAAAGGTGATTGAAAAAACAATACGGGTTCTTCTGGATCTGAACTCTCTTAAAAATGCGGTTGTCACTTTGATTGCCACAAGGGGAGATGCCCATTTCAATTTCAGCCCCCATCTGAAGACCTATCCCCGTGTCATCATTATGGCCAATCCTCCGCCTGCCATTGATGAGGAGATCCGCTACAAGGGAATCCATATGGCTATTTCGGATTTCCGCACTATCACCAAAGACATCTTTGACCGGCAGATTTTTACCTTAAGCAATCAGCATGAGATTTTCAGCCTCTATGAAGCCCGGAAAAAAAACTGTTTTGAGGGTCTTATGGTGAATATTGAAGGCTATGTCTGTGAAGGAACCCGAAGCAACATCTTTATTGTGGAAAACAACAGCATTTTTACTCCTGACATCGAATCCGGAGTCCGGAACCGCGGGATGCGCAAGCTGGTGATGAAACTCGCCAAACACATGGATTATGAAGTTTATGAAGGCTTTCTTTCCCTGAAAAAACTTTTTCAGGCCAAAGAATGCTTTGTGGCCGGCACTGAGCTGGAAATTTTGCCGGTGGTTGCCATAGAAGGCAAACCCATTGGAAACGGGGTTCCGGGAAAAGTCACCTGCCAGCTGATCCAGAGTTTCAAAAAATTCACGGATCATGACACCCTTGATCTGGATCATGTCTGATTTTCTAATAATCAGCAAAATTGTTTTGTCAAGAAGGGAACCTTCCAAATCTGTCTTTTTTTATTATGATGGAACCAGAATTTTCAGGTAAATTACCAGAACTTTATAAGTTAAAATTTTAAAAAAAGGAATCACAATGAAAAAGTTGTTATCATTAATAGTTGTTTTTATAAGTTCCGTCATGTTGATTAATGCTGAAGAAATAACCTCTACGGTTTCCAATACCGGGGGTACAGGAATTATTGCAAACTCCGTCAAATACTGGAGCGACAGGAAAACGGTTTATTCTCCTGCGGACTGGAGACCCGGAAACGGGGATAAAGTCAAAATCAGTTATTACACCAAAACCTCAAGAGACGGTTCCAAGCAGAAACTCGTCATTGACAATCTTACCCTGGTTGAATTGAATCCGGCCAACAAATTGCCTGAATCTCCTGTTGAGGGAATCATTCAGAATCCGGGGAAAAAATGGATTGATGTTAAAGTAGGAAGTAAGATAATGAAATTTGAAAAAAACAAAAAAAGAACAGTTTACGAACCTACAGGCTTCATTCCTGCTCCCGGCCAGAAAGTAAGAATTACTTTTTCAAAAATTCCTGCAAAATTCGGAACCAGCAAAATCATGAATGTCATTGATAAAATCGAACTTCTGAAATAATAAAATCCTTTGAAATACTCCCCTTGCTTCGGCGGGGGAGTATTAGTTTCTCAAATCCTCAAAAAACTTTTTCTTGCTGCCTGTGCCCTGCTGAAGGGCTTCCATCTGATCTTTGGGAATAACAACCAGTTCCGGAGTGATCTTCAATAATCCCTGAAGTTTTTTCTTCAGAGAAACGATTATTTCCTTCTCCTGACCCCTCTCATTTTTTAAACAGCATTTTACAGTCACCAAGTCAGACAGGTCATGATTATTCGATACCGATACAAAATAACCATCAAGTTCCTCCATGAAGGAAAGGGCGTCCAGAATGGCGGATAAAAAAACAGTCGTGCCTTTAATCTTGAGCATCTGGGCTTTTCTTCCCAGAACAGGGCTGAGTCTTCCGAAGGAATAACCGCAGTCACAGGGCAAAGGATCAAAGATGGCAATGTCCGCAGTGGAATAACGCAGAAGCGGAAAGCCTTCCACCTCCAAAGGAGTGATCACCACCTCCCCCGGCATCCCCGGGGCCACAGGATTTTGCTGTTCATCCAGAATTTCCATAAAAAGAAGTTCCTGAAGATAATGCCCTCCCTTTTGATGACCGCATTCACAGAAGGAAGTGGCCATTTCAGTTGAAGCATAGGTTGAAAGTACGGGAACACCCCAAAGGGATTCCAGAGTCTTTCCACAGAAATTTCTCGAATAGTCCTGCCGCCCCACCGGTTCACCTATGGCAATCAGGGTACGAAGTCCAAAAGAATGCAGATCGATTCCCCGGGCTTTTGCCTCTCTGCCCACTTTAATCAGAAAGGAGGGGACTCCGATTATGACCGTGGTTCTAAAATTCTGAAGGGAATTAATCACCATGTCCGAGGATTGCGCTCCGCATCTGATCACTGCAGCGCCGATTTTCCGTGCGCCCAGATAGTAGGCCATTCCTGCGATAAAAAGCCGGTCCATGGCAACAGCAAGAAGGACGGTATCCTGCTTCGTCACTCCCGCAGCAGTCAGGGATAACTCCTCATTGCGCTCCAGCCTCTTTAAATCCGAAGCTGAAAAAGGAATGCAGATCGGCTGAAGACTTGTTCCGCTGGTGGTTACCCATTCTGCAGGTTTGACCTTTTGGGCTGCAAACAATGCCCCGTTCAAGGTCAGATCCTTCTTGGTGGTTAAGGGAATCCGCCGGAAATCCCCATAGGTCCTGAAAGAATCAGGGGTCAGGGAAAGGGTACGGAAAAGATCCCTGTAATAAGGGGAATTGGCATTGGCATAGCCAATGGCCTCCCGCAAGGATTTATCCAGACAGTCCGAGTCGTCCCTTATTCCTTTAATTTTGATGTCCGTTTTGTTTTGCATTGAAAAATTCCGGGAAAGCCCATTCTAGCTTATTCCCAGAAATTTATCGATAAAGTCCGTGGAATAACGCCCTGTTCTGAATTTCTGATCGCCGAAAACCCTCTTTGCAAAAGGAGCGCTGGTTTTTATTCCGTCTACAACGATTTCATCCAGCGCACGGACCATGATTTTTCCGGCTTCTGTCCGGTCTTTTCCCCAGGTGATCAGTTTTCCGATCATGGAGTCATAATTGGAAGGGATGACATATCCGGAGTACAGA
>CAYUET010000045.1:0-16759 GCA_964443875.1 uncultured bacterium
GTATGAACAATAAAATTTTACTTTTATACATTTTATAAGGAGGTTAAATGTCTCAAACTAAATTAAGAGATGATCAAATGAGCTTTAACGTATCAACCGGCCACGATCCTCTTCAGGGGAAAAGAAATCCCCCCTGTTTTCAGGGCTTCCTTCCCTGTGACTGAAAACCACCCGATAAAAAGGGCGGCAGGAGGGATCAGGAGGAGCTGGTAGTATTCGAGGAGCCTGTTCCCTTCTGCAATCAGCATGAAATACAGGAAGAGGGCAAAGACCCAGGTGTATAAAAAACAGCGGCAAGAGGATAGGGAGGAATGCCGAACCCCGGCCCCAAGGCCGAGAAGAAAAAGAGTGGCCCCCACAGGAGTCAGACAGATGCTGAAAAACCTGAAGCCCAGGGTGGTGATAAAATCAAAATTCTGAAAAGTTTCCCGGTTGATCCATTTGTTGAATCCTGTGTCCGCAAGAATGCCGAAACTTAAATGAGTGTTCAGATAAAGCCCATAGGCATGATAATACCAGGCGGAGGTAAAAACGGAAACACACAGAAAAATCGCCCCCCATTTCCACCAGCGGCGAAGCTTAAACCCATGGCGGTCTATCATGATTCCCATCATGGGAATAAAGAGCAGGACATTTGTGAGCTTAAGAAGCATGGCCAGTGTCAGAAAAAGAACGGCCCCTGTCCATCGCCTGGAATCCCCCATCTGAACCCAGGAATAGAAATAGTAAAGCCCGGCCAGGGAAAAAAACATCATAAGGCTTTCGGGCATGAACGTGCGCGTATAAAAAATACTCAGGGGGCATACCGCATAGACAAGCCCGGAAATAAGGGCGGTTTCCGGATCTTTAAAAAGCCTGAAGGAAAACAGATAAAGCAGAAGAACCGTTAAGAGGCCGAAGAGAATGGAAATCATTCTTCCAAAAGACTCATCCACTTTTCCATACCCCTGATAAAGAAGAGCGACCATATAAGGGTATAAGGGGAATTCCGACTCCACAAACCCCGGGCCGTCTTCCCTCCAGTTTACCGCAGGATAATAAAAACGCATTCCCTCCTCGTAATAATTACGGGCCATGGAAGCGGTATCCGTCTGCCTCCAGTACTGGGTGTCGGTCAGGGGATCTCGGACTCCCGGAAAGCGGAAAACCGCGGCAACCACCAGCAGCAGGAGAATTCTAAAAAGATGCTTGCTCATTCGTTTCAGTTATTCTATTTAAATTTAAAGTTTTATTCATGTTACAAATAATTTAACCAGGATGCAATCTTGATCCTCCCAAGTATTCTTTTTTCCTTTTTCATCTCCGGATTCAGTGCACTGCTTTACGAAATCGTCTGGGCCAGAATGCTCACCCTGCTTTTCGGCGCAAGCCTTTACGGGCAGAGCATTGCCCTGGGCCTTTTCATGGGGGGGCTTGCCATAGGGTCCAAAGTGATTGCCGCTCATCTTCCCAAAGCACGGCTTCCCGGACGCTGGTACGCCGTGCTTGAGGGTCTGATCGGTCTTTTCGGGGCGGCTTCGATTTTTCTTCTTCCCCTCTGTGACAAACTGGAAGGGATTCACCCTCATTTTAATCCTGTGACGGCATTCCTGATTGCCTGCCTTTTCATCCTTCCTCCCACAATCTTCATGGGGGGTACCTTCCCTGCACTTTTTAAAACACTGGAATCGCTGGGCCCTTCGGCCTCCCGGAGCCTTTCCAATCTTTCCAACCTCTACACCATCAACACCCTGGGGGCTTTGGCCGGAATTGCCTATGCCAACTATTACGGCATTCCCTCCCTTGGAATGAAAAACACCCTTCTTCTTTCCGCCCTGCTCAATCTGGACATTTTTATAATCTGCTGGATTTTTGTCAAAACACGCTCCCGGCCTGCGGATAAAACAGCCCCCCTTTGCACCTCTGTTCCTGTGAAGCCGCTCCTTGCCATCGGCATTTCTGGTTTTCTCACCATGCTCTATGAAATTTCCTGGAGCAGGGCATTATTCTTTTCTCTGGGCTCCTCTACCTATACCTTTTCGCTGGTCATCTTTTCCTTTATTCTTGGCTTAAGCCTCGGTGCCTTCTGGATCAAATCCAAAGAAAAAAAGGAAAAGGAGAATCTCAAAATTCTTTTCTGCGATCTTCAGCTCAAATCCCTTTTTTTCGCCGCCATCTTTATTTTCATCTCCTCCAAGCTCCCCCTCTTTTCAGGCTACCTGTTTGAATACTTTCAGGGGGTATTCTGGAAAATACACGGGGTGGAGGTTCTTCTGCTCATCCTCCTGATCTCCCCCGCCGCATTTTTCATCGGCGCCGCCTTTCCCCTGACCATTCTTTTCATGGCCGAATCTTCGCGCCCTCCTTCTGAAAAAACAGTCGGGCTTGCCTACAGCATCAATACACTCGGGTCCATCGCCGGGTCTTTCGCAACCGGGTTTATCCTGATTCCGCTTTTCGGCCCTTTTAACCTGATCTGGGGGGCCTTGATCGGCCATACCCTTTCCCTGCTCCTGATTCACCCTTTCCCGCGCAAATCTCTTTTTTCAGGGCTCGGGGTAATCCTCAGTGCGGTCATTCTTTTTTTACTCGTTCAGTTCCATACCTATTCTGAACGGGATCTTTTAAGCGGAGGATTTTCAAAAATTTATTCCTCTTCCGGCGATCATGTTCCGGGCTATCTGGCACGCAACAAGGCTTTTCCAAAAGCCATGGCCCTAAAGCAGAACTCCCCAAAAGAAAAGCCCCCTGAAATCATCTGGGCCCGGAATGGAATTTTAAGCCATGTGGCTGTGGGGCAGAGTGACCATTTTCACAACCTCATCCTCAATGGGAAAACAGATGCCTCGGTGGGAGATTTTCTTCTGACCGACATGCCCACCCAGACGCTTCTGGCCTTCATCCCCCTTGTGCTGTCCCCTGATCCCCAAAAGGCGCTTGTTGTCGGCTATGGCAGCGGGGTCACTGCAGGGACGCTTGGTAAGCAGGTTCCGCAGGTGGACTGTCTTGAAATCGAAGAAAATGTCATCCGGGCTTCGCATTTTTTCAGGGAATTTAATCTGAACGCGCAAGAAAACCCGAATGTCCGGATTCACTTATGCGATGCCCGGAAATTCATCCGCACTACCCGGACCCGCTATGACCTTATTTCTGCCGAACCTTCCAACCTCTGGGTCTCCGGAGTGGCCCACCTTTTCACACGCGATTATTTCAGGGAGTGCAGGGAAATCCTCAATGAAAAGGGGGTGATGATTCAGTGGATTCATCTCTATAAACTTTCCCTTTCCGATTTTAAAACAGCGCTCAAATCTTTCACTTCCGTTTTCCCCGGCTATGAGATTTACGGCTCCTTCAACCTCAGCGATCTTTTTTTTGTCGGGTATAAAAACAAGATTCCCAAACCTGAGGCTGCGCACTTTCAAAAAATTCTGGAGGGCTTTGCCTACCGCGACTCCCTGAAGGGGATACAGATCGACAGTTTTGATTCCCTTCAGAAATTTCAGATCCTCCCTTCCCCCGAATTTCCGGACACTTTGAAGGAGGTGTCTTTTCATACGGATGACAAACCCGTCCTTGAATACTCCGCCCCCAAAAGCATGTTCCTGACGCAAATGAAGGAAATTTTTGAATATCTTGGGGAATAAGCTCATTTACCCCGTCTCTCGCATCCCGAATCGCTGCCGCATACGCGCAAAATCCGGGCTGAACTTTTTTATATTTTTCAAAACGTGTCTATTTGATAAGCTCAGACTCTTCTTCAAAGAAAAACTTACTTATTAAATTAAACAGAGAAAGGCATACCATGGCATTTAAAAAAAATGTTCTATGCATAGGGGCGGGTTATGTAGGCGGCCCGACCATGGCATTTTTTGCCCTAAAATGTCCGGAATACAAAATTACTGTCTGTGACATCAATGAGGAAAGGATCAACGCCTGGAATTCCGACTGTCTCCCCATTTTTGAGCCGGGACTGGATGAACTGGTAAAACAGACCCGTGGAAAAAATCTTTTTTTCCACACGGACCTTCCCACGGCCATTAAAGAGGCGGACATCATCTTTGTTTCCGTCAACACCCCCACAAAAACTTTTGGTATCGGGGCGGGAAAGGCCGCGGACCTGCAGTACCTTGAAAATGTCGCCCGCATGATTTATGAACATTCTTTTACGGATAAGATCGTGGTTGAGAAATCCACTCTTCCCGTGCGCACGGCTGAAGCCATCTCAAGCATTTTGAACAGCAAAAACAATAAAAATATCCGCTTTGATATTGTCTCCAACCCGGAATTTCTTTCAGAAGGAACAGCGGTCAATGACATGCGGACCCCTGACCGGATTCTGATCGGATCAGAGCAAACCCCTGAAGGCAAAAAGGCCTGTGACGCCATTGTCAAAATTTATGAGCACTGGGTGCCGGCGGAAAAAATCCTCACGACGAATCTATGGTCTTCAGAATTAACCAAACTGGTGGCCAATGCCTTCCTGGCGCAGAAGATTTCATCCATCAACTCCATTTCCGCCCTGTGTGAAAAGACAGGGGCCAATATCGATGAAGTGGCCAATGCCATCGGCAAAGATTCAAGAATCGGCCCTAAATTTCTCAAGGCAAGCGTTGGCTTCGGCGGCTCCTGTTTCCAAAAGGATATTTTAAACCTGGTTTACATTGCCGAGAGCTACGGATTACTGGAAGTTGCCGACTATTGGGCCAATGTCATAAAAATGAATGATTACCAGGAAAACCGCTTTGTGGATAAAATGGTCAAAACCATGTTCAACACCGTTACCAACAAACGGATAGCCCTCCTGGGTTTTGCCTTCAAGGTGGACACGGGGGATACCCGCTACTCGCCGGCGATTCAGGTTGCCAGAAAGCTGATTGAAGAAAAGGCGAATCTTGTTATTTCAGACCCCAAGGCCCTTGAAAATGCAAAAAAAGATCTGATCGACTACAAGGGGTTGGTCACTTTCGAACCCGACCCCTTCAAGGCGGCCCATGGCGCACATGCCCTTGCGATTATCACCGGATGGGATCAATACAAAACCCTGGACTATAAAAAAATCTTTGACTCCATGGCCAAGCCCGCCTTTATTTTTGACGGCTGCAGAATTCTTGACCCGGACCTCCTGCAGAAAATCGGCTACAAAGTCCTGTCTGTAGGCTGCAGTGAATAAAATGACTTTGACCCCAAAATTAAATTAAAGGGAACTGCCTGCGCATGCTCCCTATCCTGATACTGTTCCTTGTATTTGTGCTCATCGCCGTGCGGCAGGTGGGAACTGTACGCTTTGAAATCTGGCAGGTGATGGCTCTTGGCGCGGCGGCGGCGCTCCTTACCGGGGGCATTTCCCTTCAAGACGCTTTTAAAGCCATTAACTTTGATGTGATGTTTTTCCTCTTCGGCATGTTTGCCGCCGGGCAGGTTCTGGAACAAAGCGGCTGGCTGGCGCATGAAGAATACAGAATTTTCAAACGTGCCCGTACCGAAGAAACCCTCCTGCTTGCGCTTGTCTTCTTCATGGGCCTTGCCTCCGCTTTTCTCATGAACGACACCCTGGCCATCATCGGCACCCCTGTTGTACTTCTGCTCGCCCGAAAGCACTCTATCGCCCCTAAAGCCCTTCTCTTGGCGCTGGCCTTCTCCATCACCATAGGCAGCGTCATGAGCCCCATCGGCAATCCCCAGAACCTTCTGATTGCCGTCAAAGCGCCCGTGCCTTCGCCCTTCCTGACTTTTCTTAAATACCTTGCAGTTCCCACCTTCATCAACCTCGGGGCGGTCTTTCTGCTTGTACGCCATTATTACCGGGAGGAATTCCTCTCCATTGAACTCAGGCATTCTCAGGAGCCCATCCACAACAGGCCCATGGCGCGGCTGGCCAGGCTCACCGTCAAGATTTTAGTACTCATGATCCTCCTGAAGATAATCGCTGTCCTTGTGAACCCGGCGCTTGATTTTCGCCTTACCTGGATCGCGCTTGCCGCAGCAGCCCCGGGCCTTCTCTTCAGCCCCCATCGCCTTAAGATCCTGCGCAAGACCGACTGGAGCACACTTATTTTTTTCGCCTCAATGTTCATTCTCATGCAGGCCGTATGGGATACCGGAATTTTCCAGGATCTGATCAAACGTTCAGGAACCGATGTAACTGGCCTTGGCCCGATTCTGACGATCAGTGTAGGGCTCAGCCAGCTCATCTCAAATGTTCCCCTTGTTGCCCTTTACACCCCGCTTCTCCAGCACGCAGGCGCAGACACCCACGCCTATATGGCTTTAGCCGCAGGTTCAACCTTTGCTGGAAATCTTTTTATCCTGGGCGCGGCGAGCAATATCATCATCATCCAGAACGCAGAAAAAAAATCCGGACAGACCATCACCTTTTTTGAATTCGCAAGACTCGGGGTTCCGCTTACCCTCATCAATTTGGCTGTCTACTGGTTCTTTCTCAACTTCTGATCTTCCAGTGTAATGCACACGTACATTATATGTACTTTTTATTGTCATTGCGAGGCTTTGCGAAGCAATTCCTCATGTCTTCGTTAAGCCCGGATTCATTAGCCCGCATATTGCATGAAAAATCAGAAGAAATTCATCTAAACCATGATAAATCAATCCTTCCAGCCTCGCTATTGACTTCAACCTTTGGGTACAAATTGTACCCAATCCTGTATTCAGGCAAAAAACAACCTTTTGTCTGCGCAAGCCTGTTTTGACCGGGTCAAACAGGCATTGCATCCCCGAATATTTGTCGCTTACGCGCAAAATTCGGGTTAGAAAATACACCTTCTGAAATCCGCAACCGGGTCATTGCGCCGATTTTTAAAAATTGCAAACTGATAGAACAATGGGGATCAGGTTTTCGCAAGGTTTACGCTGATCTGGCCGGTTATCCCAATATTACTCTTAAAATCAACGAACCCGGACTTTCTTTTCAGGTGCAGTTTATAAAGACTGATTATGTTCCGGAAACTGAAACTCAGGAACAAACGGATGGCGTATTAAACGAGAGGATAAAAAACTCTTTTAATAGCGATCAAAGAAAATTCAGGAATTCAGATAAAGGATCTGGCTCTAAAACTGAATCGATCAATAGATACCTTGGATAAACAGATTAAAAAATTAACGCAAATGAATCTGGTTGAGCGGCAGGGGAGTAAAAAACCGGCGGATACCCGATTGTTGGAGCTGTGACGAAACACCATGAAAAATAAAGTTTGGTGAAGTGTAAACGCAGTGCGTTCACACTTCATTATGCGGATTAAAATGAAGCAAATCCATGCCTTTCTACCTTTCCTACCTCCTCCTGTACTCCGTCACTCTGCCGCTCCCCCTGGTCTCAATTAGCCCCTCCTCCAGCATCTGCCTCAAATCCCGGCTTGCTGTTGCCGTGGAAATCCCCTTGCAGACCTTCATATACTCCTTCCGGTCAAACCACGCCTTGCCCATCTCCTTCAAAAACTCTGTTCTTGCCTCGTAATCAAAAGCCGGAGCTTTGGATTCCTCAATCGTTTTCAACAATCCCTCCAGAATCAGCGCCAGCATGAATTCAATAAACACAGTCGATTTCCCCGCCCGGTCAGAATCCGACAATGCCTTATAATACTCCTTCTGATGAAGCCGTATGCCTTCTTCCACCGGAACAAATTCAAAAATCGGATGAACCTCCATCAAAAGCCTTGTCTGCCAGAGCCTGCCCATTCTTCCATTCCCGTCTTCAAAAGGATGAATGAATTCCATTTCATAATGAAACACACAGTTTTTAATCAGAGCCAGATCCTCATCGTTCTGAACATAGGCAAACAGATCCTTCATCAATCCGTTCACCATTTCAAAGCCGGGGGCAATGTGCTGCACATTTTTCCCTTTCATAATCCCGACCTGCCTGCTCCGGAAACATCCCGGCTTTTTGACAAGCCCCTGCATAAGGGCTTTATGCGCTTTCAGAAAATCTGTCATGGAGGTTGAACGATAGGAAAAAAGCTGATCATAAACCTTAATGGCGTTCTGAACTTCAGCAATATCCTTCTGAGGGCCTAAAACCCTTTTCTCATCAAGAATCGCAGTCACCTGTTTCAGATCCAGGGTATTGCCTTCAATAAAAAGTGAGGAATGAATCGTCCTGATCCGGTTCTGCCTTCTAAGCCTTGCCTCAGGCTTTACCAAATGCAGGCTTTTGCAAAGCCCAAGAGATTCCATGATCCGGCCGTAAAGCGAAAGAATCTTTTGAGTGATTTCATAAGGAGGTTTCATGACAACATGATAGCATCATTTGATACTATCAGGCAAAGGGAAAATGGAAAGGAATTCGGGATGAATCGTCATCCTGAGGAAGCGTAAGCGACCGAAGAATCCATGCCTTTCCTGTATTGTGATAGCGGAGCTTGTCCCTCCATTGCATAGCGGAGTAGGTAACTCCGTGTTCTTCCATGGGCTGGACTGGACTAAAATCCAGCCCTACAAAATGATCCGAGCCTACGGCTCTGAGTCCCATAGGGACGACCTATCTTATAGCAACGGATTTTAATCCGTTGACAGGATTTCAATCCGTTGGCCATGCCGTCCGAAATCACTATTCTCTGCCAGGAATTTTTGATTGCGGAAATCACCCCCGATATTTGACGCGCGCAAAATCCGGATTAATCTTTTTATTTCTCAAATGCAGACAGACGCTGTATATATTGTTTAAAGAAAGGTTCTCATAAATATGCAAAACAGACCCTGGATGGAAAAATTAAAACGCGCGGCAAAATATCTTTTTCTTAAACTTTTCAGAATCAATGACAGCCCCTTCAAAATCGCCATGGGCTTCGGGATCGGGGTGTTTATGGGGGTAATGCCCGGAATCGGTCCTGTTGCGGCTCTGGCCGCGGCCTTCCTTTTCCGGGTAAACCGGGCGGCAGCGCTTCTGGGGAGTGTCCTTTTCAACACCTGGCTTGGCGTACTCATTCTGGTCATGGCCTCAAGGACCGGAGCGGCCCTTCTGGGTCTTGATCCAAAGGCCGTGCAGGAGGGATGGCTGAACGTCATGAAGGATTTCCGCTGGGAAAAACTTTCAGGGATTCCCGTCTATGACACCCTTTTTCCCATCCTCACCGGCTACCTGGTCCTGTCGCTCGGTCTTTCCGCCGCCTCGGTAATCCTGGTCTACGGAATAGCCCGGCAGAGTAAAAAAAGACGGCAAAAACCCCTTCCTGTTTCTGCGTCACTCAACAGGGAGTAGCCCCTCATTATCTCTATGTGTTCAGCCTTACACGCCGTAAAGCTTAGGGCATCCCTCAGGCCTGTTCTTAAAGCGCTTGTGGAGCCAGATCCACTGTTCCGGATAGTGACGGATCATGTCCCGGATCACATTTGAAAAAATCTGGGTGTTGGAGACAAGATCCTTTTCCCTGTTCCCGGTTTTAACCAGCTGAAGTTCAGGGGTAAACACCATGCGGTAGCGGTCCCCGGGGGTTCTGACCACAAACCCGCCGAAAACCGGCACCTCATAACGTGCGGCGAGAAGCGCCGGAGCACTGAGTGTGCAGGCTTTTTCAGAGCCAAAATCCACAAAGGCCCCGAGTTCGGTATTCATATTCTGATCCAGAATAAATCCGACAAGCCCGCCTTTTTTCAAGAACCGGATGATTTCCTGGGCCGAATTCTTTTTACGCAGGGCAAACACATCCCCCATGTCTCGCTGCTCCATAATGAAGTGGTTTATTCCTTTGTTGCGGATGTCCTTGACCACAGCAGTCCCCTTCACGCCCATCTGATTTATACAGGCAAACAGAAGCTCCCAGAATCCGAGATGCGCGGTAATCAGAATAATGCCCTTGCCGCGGGCATAGGCGGAAAGAAACGCCTCCCTTCCTTCATAGTCAATCAGATGCGCGGGCCATTCCTTCTTGTAAAGCGAAAGCCGCATCAAATCCCCGAGGCATTTCCCAAAGTGATGGTACATTCCCGAAACCAGACAGTGCTTTTCCTTTTCAGAGGGGGCCGGCTCCAGAAGAATTTCCATATTTTTAAAGCAGACCGCTTTTCTGCGGATATTCAGAAGGGCAAAAGAACGGATCAACAGCGTGCCCAGCACCAGAGCACTTGCGCGAGGCATCCGGCAGAAAAGCCCGGATAAAAATTTCAGAAAGCCATACATCAGAATCCCTCTCCCTCCTGATTGAAAACACTAAAGTAGTATTCATAATCCGGCAAGTCTCTTTTCAGGGATTTCGCCTTTTCATAATGGCGTGCGGCCTCTTCCTCCTTTTTCAGGGGGTATTCTGCTTTTGCCCGTAAAAGCCAGTATTCCGAATCCCCTTCAAAATCTTTTTCCGGCTGAACAAGATCTTCCAGAGCTTCTTTATACTGCCTGAACTTAAGCCGTACCTTGGCCCTGTTTTTCAACACCCCGGGGGCCCCCGGTTTCAGATGAAGTGCCCTTTCCCAGTCCTTTAAAGCCTCCTCAAAGCGCGAAAGGAGGGCATAGACAAGCCCTCGCAGATAGAAATGGGCAAACCCGGGATTTTTCCTGATTTCGGCAGACAAAAAGACTTCCGCCTCTTCCTCTTTTTTTCCCTGAATCAGGAGAAAAATCATCTCCTCCAGAGTTTCCTCATGAGTGGGATTGAGCATAAGCGTCTTCCGGAGAAGGGCCAGCTGTTCTTCTATTGAAGCGTTTTTCTGTTTCAGATAAATCTGATACTGCAGGGATTCAAAACTCTCTCCGTTCTGCGTATGCCATGTTTCAAGGGTATCCAGGGCCTCCTGCTCCCTTTTCTGCTTCAGAAGAAGGTTCAGTTTTCCCCTGCAGTATTCCCACTGGCCCGGAAAAAGCGTAAGAAGATCGGAATAGGTTTTGAGCAGCTCCTCCTTTTTCCCCAGGATCTGATAAATATTTTTCAAAGCCGGAAGCACCCTGGCTTTATAGTCCTCATTCTTTTTCAGGACCTCATAACAAGAAAGAGCGGCCTCATATTCCTTAAGCCGGGATAAGGCTTCCGCATACATCCACTGATACTCCGGCTTATCGCTGAAAAGACGCACAAGGCGGGCCAGGGGCATTTTCGCCTCGGCAAAATAATGATTGCGGAGCAGGTACACGGCCTGCTCATAAAGCGCTTTTTCGCTGTCCGGATTAACACCCAGGATGCGCTGAATCAAAGTCTGGACATCCTGCTCAGAAGCCTTTTCAGAAAGAGCCAGTTCGACCTTGAGCCAGAGGATGGGTTCGGTTGTGGCATACGATTCCAGAAACGCCCGGACCTTCGCCCCCTGCCCGAGTCTGATCAGGGAGAGAACCTTTCCCCTGATGAAATCCATTTCATGGGCTTTGAGAGCCAGGGCTTGTTCCCAGGCTGAAAGCGCCTTTTCATATTCCCCTGTGGCATAGCAGCTCACTGCAAGATTATGAAACCCCAGGGGATCCCGGGGTTCAAGCTCCGAGTATTTCTTGAAATCCAGACGGGCCTCCTGCCAGGCTTTCTGACGGAGAAAAATAATCCCCCGGTTGTAATAGGCGGAAGACTGCCCGGGATCTGCAGACAGGATTTTTTCGTAAAGCCTCAGTTTTTTTGACTCGTCCTTTTCCGAAAGGGCTTTGGAAAGATCCTCGGGAATTCCGGCGTATACGCAAAGAGTCATGATCCAGAAAAGAATTCCGGGAAAGACACGCATCTTATTTATTGCTGTTTTCAGCGCATTCATATAAAAATATCTTATGAAATAAACCCAACCCTTTTCCAATAAAAAAATAGATTATTTATGATAGCCTGTAAAAAATGCGGCGAACTCAACTCCCTCAACCGGATTCTCTGCCTTAAATGCGGGGAGAAACTCGATAAAGCGTGCCCTGAGGCGATTCAGGAGGCTGTTCCTCCCCGGGTGAAATGCGTTCAGATCCCTAAGGAAAGCGTTGCCGGAACTTTTCTCACCTATCTTTTCTTCGCCTTTGTCTTTGCCGCCCTGTGTCTTTTCTTCTACAATGGGCACATTCCTGAACCTGTACTTTCGCTCTCTTCAGCCCGCGCCCTGGATCACAAAATTCTTCTTCTGACAAAAAACAATGAGCCCTATGTTCCCCTGAATCAGGAAGAGATCAACATTTATCTGGAAAGAGAGTGGGGCAAGGCCAGAGAGAGCATTACCGCCCTCCTCCCCTCCTTTATCCGCCTGAACCGGATATTTGTGACCCTTAAGGACCATGATCTGACCCTTTATCTTCACTTCCTTTGCAAGAACATCCCGGTTTTCATCTCCTTTTCCGGAATCCTTGAGGCAACGCATCAGGAAATCAGACTTCTTCCGCAAAAAAGCACTGTCGGGTCTTTAAGGCTTCCCCTTCTTCTGACTCACGCCCTGGTAAAACCAATTCTCACGGAATGCCTCAAAAATAAGCGTTTCGCCCTTCCCTTCGGCATCAAAGCCCTCGAACTTGCACATACCTCCCTTTTTGTCTATACACAACCCGGGACGGCGGATTCCTCAAAGCCTGATCTTCAGGGGCCCATCCCTTCGGATCTTCTTCTTGTTCAGGCGGCCGATGTCTGCCTCTCCAGAGATGAAAAAGATAAAGCTGAAAAATATTTCCGGCTTGCCCTTCTCCATTATTCCGGAAGCCCCCTGAAAAGCCATATCCAGAAGCAGCTCAAACTGTGCCTCCGGAAAAAGGACGGGGACGGATGAGGGTTCTTCTGCAAAGAGTAAGCGCTGCAAGCGTGCGGGTTGACGGTGAAGTCAAGGGCGAAATTGAAAACGGACTCCTTTTGTTCGCCGCCATACTGCCCGAAGATACCCCCGGCACCTGCATAAAAATGGCGGCCAAAATTCTTAAACTCCGTGTTTTTCCGGACAGGGAGGGCGTGATGAACCTCTCGCTCATGGACAAAAACTATGCCTGCCTTGTCATTCCCCAGTTTACGCTTTACGCGGACTGTAAAAAAGGAAACCGCCCCTTTTACGGCCGGGCAGCAAAACCGGAACAGGCCCAAACGCTTTGCAGCACCTTTGTTTCGGAACTTAAAAAAAGCTGCGTCTGCGAAAACGGGGTTTTCGGAGCCGATATGAAAGTATCCCTCGTCAATGACGGCCCTGTAACGATTCTTCTGGACTCCGCGGAAATAAACTAAGGAGATAACGCAATGCCTTATGTATTCGGACCTGTTCCTTCACGAAGACTCGGCCGTTCTCTGGGCGTGGACCTCCTTCCCTTCAAGACCTGTTCCTACGACTGTATTTACTGCGAGCTCGGTAAAACTACAAATCAGACCTGTACTCCCGGTGAATGGGTCCCGGTAAACGAAGTGCTTGTGGAAATCCGTGAAAAGCTTGACTCGAATCCGGACTACATCACCATTGCGGGGTCCGGAGAACCCACGCTCTACTCCCGCCTGGGCGAACTCATCAGCGGCATCAAAGCCATGACCCCGACCCCTGTGGCGGTCCTGACGAACGGCAGTCTGCTCTGGCATGAGGAGGTGCGGAAAAGACTTCTGAAGGCGGATGTGGTTATGCCCTCCTTTGTGGCCGCAACGGAAAAAATCTTCAGGACCATCCATCGTCCCGAATCTGCCCTTGATTTTAAAACCATCCTTGAGGGCCTTGCGCTTTTCAGAAAAGACTATCCCGGCCAGTACTGGCTGGAGGTTTTTCTGCTCGGCGGAATCAATACCACGGAGGAGGAACTTCATCTGATGAAAACGTGGATTGATAAAATCAACCCTGACCGCATTCTGATCAATTCCCTGGACAGACCCGCCGCCTATGAAGAAGCACGTCTGCCTGACAATATCACCCTGCATAAGGCCTTAACCCTCTTCGGCCCAAAGGCGCAGATCATTTCCAGAAAATACATTCCTCCCAGGCCCTCTATCGCGACAGTCACAGAAGACCAGATTTTTGAAATCTTAAAGCGCAGGCCCAGTTCCATTGAAAATCTCTGCGCAGGACTTCAGAAAACCATAGACGAGGTCAAGCCTCTTCTGACGCATCTTGAGACTTCCCATAAGATCGAACGGCTCGTCAAAAACAGCGTCCTCTTTTACAAAATACAGATGGATCTTCCTTGAAAACCCTGAGGAAAATTTTTCTTTCCACCCGTCATCTGCTAAAAAAATATTCCTCCCGTTTTTCCTTTCCCTGTATTGAAACCCCCCCTTTTTCAGTTTTTTCCTGCCCTGAAGGCATCAAACTCTTCTTTCATAAAACCGAACTCACGGCCGGATCCGGATTCAATCTCTCCTGGCCCTCTCCTCCAGGATTTAAAGACACCTCCTCCTGGGTAACAGACCTTAAAAAATGGAATTATCAGGAGCTCCTGATTCAAAAACAGAATCCCGAAAACCCTGAACAGCAAGTGGACTTTCATTTAAGACTTTTATCCGACGGGCTCCTGCTTTATACCCTCAGGCCTTCCTTCACGCCTTCAGCTTCTTTTAAAACCTCTGTACTTTTAAATCCCTCCTATAAGCAATGGTACACTGAAACCGAGGAACACCCTTTCCCGGCGTTTAAGGGCTGGATTACCCTTTTCCCTGAAAATAAACTCAACGCCTCTTCAGGCGTCTCTTCTGTGCTGGAATCGGCAAATCTGCCCCCCCTGCTTCTCCATCAGCACAAGGCCCTGTGCCATGCTGAAAACTCGGACTATTCCACTCAGGCAAGGGTTCTTTGCGCTGAAAATGCCTCTTCCCTGACTCTCCTCAGGGGGTATATCCGCATATTTTCAGATCCGAAAAACTTTCTTTGCTGGAAATACCTGAGGCGAAATCGTTCAATCAGACAACAAAAGCTATTGAACTAAAGAAATTTTTCCCCTATATTTTTATTGAATCTTTTGCAGGAGGATTGTATTGGATTTTATCATTTCAACTTTTGAACTTCTGAAAAAACTGGCAATATACCTCGGCATAGAAAAAGAATCTGCAGGATGTGTTGCCATTCTTCTGTCTATTGTAATTGTTTTCCTCTTTTTCTTTTTTCTGGTTGTCCTGCTGAAAAAAAAATTGAAACAAAATAATAATAAAACCAAAGTTTCTGAAAAAACCAGAACAGCGACTCAATGGACAAAACTTAAGGACGGAATGCCCCCGCCCACGGACGGCCGTTATGGCATCCGGCAGTTTGCCCGTATTGACATGGAAATAGAAGCCTCCTTTACGACCGATAACCACCCTGAACCTGTTCCCTGCCTCCTTAAAGACATAAGCCTTTCGGGCCTCGGTTTTTTCAGCAACTCCGTCTTAAGAAAAGGCCTCCGCATCCGTATGAACATCCCCACGCTTAATCCGGATTCCCAAATCCAGAGCTTTACCGTAAGCGGAGAACTGGTGCGGATCACTCCCATCAAAGACAACAATTTTGACTATGGAATCCATTTCTTTCATGTTTTTAAAAAGGAAGAGGACCTGATCCGCTATCTTATTGAAAAATTCAAGGATTAAAACACAGAATCACCCCAATAAATTTACGGATTTTCCTGAAAGTTCAGTCAAACTTCTGGTTTTATAGGCTTTTATTTCAATCGATTCCGTGGTGTTTTCTGACATTTTAGCCGTAAGTTCCGAATAAGGATTTACCATTTTTCCTGCCGCCTGGGTGATATCCGGTTCAGTTGAGGATTCTTTACCCTGGGCAGCCTCTCCGGCGGCAGAAAGTGATGAACCTGTTCCTGTTACAGTCCCGGAGCCTGTGGACGCGACCCCCTCCTGGGCTGAGGCTGAAGTTTTGGAAGTCTTGATATTTTTAACTGAACCATACGATTCTGCGGCAGCCTGGGCCTGGACCATTGCTTCAGCCCTGGCCTCATTTTCCATCTGACTTGCTTCCTGTGCAACTTTCATGTCCTGAGAAGAAGGATCTTTAGGAGCCAGGGCGGTTCTCCGGATTTTTTCCGCCTTGCTGATCGTCGCCTGGGGGGTATCTTCTTCCGACATATCAATCGGAACAGAACCGCCTACCGCATACTGCTTTCCATCAGGACCAGCCTCATAGGTGTATCGCGCCTGGCCGGTTATGCCTGCTCCGGCCCTCTGGTGCGCCTGTTCGTGCTGTTTGACTTCCTCATCCCTTGCCTTTAGCTTTTCAACCTCTTTCTGTTCTTCTTTTGTCAGTTCTTTTACTGCAGAATTTACCTTGAACGATGTTTTCTCTGTTGAAGAGGTATCTGCCTTCTTCGCTTCTTCGGCCGTTGAATCTTCTGATAATGTTGTATCTTCTGCTGCAGGAGCTTTGGATGTTTTCCGGCTGGAGTCAGAAAACGCAGCCCTTCGCTGGGCATAAATAGAAAAGTCGTAAGTTGAACTGACTCCGCTCACAAAGTCCATAGCAAAAATCCTCCATATTATTTATCGGATTTTTCCCAGACCTACTTTAGCCTTTTTTAAAAAATTTTTCAATCTCCCTGATTAATATACACAAGTATTTACATTATAATACTTTATAATAATCTAACCCGCTTAATGCATGAAAAATTAACTCAAATCCTTTTAAAGGCAAATAAATCACACCTTCCAGCCCTACTATGGACTTGAATCATTGGGTACAAATTGTACCCAATCCTGTATTCAGACAAAAAATAATCTTTTGTCTGCGCAAGCCTGTTTTGACTGGGTCAAACAGGCATTGCATCCCGAATATTTGTTGCTTACGCGCAAAATTCGGGCTAACTTTATATTTTCCAAGCCCGGATTTTGGGTTAATAAAACGTAATTATTGCAGCCACAGACGGGGAATATCGAAGCGCGGCCGCTAGTGTAGAGCTTGTCCCACCCCAAACCGAGATTGATAATACAAGGTCTGGGTGATAAAT
>CAYUET010000046.1:0-5133 GCA_964443875.1 uncultured bacterium
TGACTTTTTCTGTATGACATTGAAAACTCCTGAAAACTGTTCGCATTTAAAGCCGGGGCAGTTTTTAAATATTTATCTTCCCTGTGAAGACAGTATTCTTCCAAGACCCTTCAGTATTTTTGATGCGGATGATTCTGTTTTAAAAGTTCTCTTCAAGGTTGTGGGAAAGGGGACTCTTTATTTTTCAAAAACTGTTCCCGGGGATGTTTTAAAAGTGTTGTATCCTTTGGGAAATTCTTTTCCCTGGTATCCGGAGTCTTCCATTGCCTTTCTTGCGGGGGGGGTAGGAATCGCCCCTGTTTATTTTTATTTATCCAGACTTCAGAAAGAGAAGAAGGGAAAGGGCTGTAAAACTCTATTTTACGGTGCGCAAAATTCTTCACAGTTGATTTTAACAAAAGAGCTTTCAGTTCTGGCGAAGACTTTTTTTTCTACAGATGACGGTTCAACAGGATTTAAAGGGAATTGCGTGGAAGCTTTCAGACAGAATTGTCTCAAAGACCAGACCACTCCGGATTATCTGATGGCCTGCGGTCCTAAAAAAATGTTACAGGCGGCTGCCCGTGCGGCTTCAGAATTAAAGATCAGCGCTTTTCTTTCCATGGAAGAAATCATGGGGTGCGGATTTGGAGCCTGTGTGGGGTGTGCAGTCAAAAAAAATCAGCCTGAAACAGAATATGCGCTTGTGTGCAAAGACGGTCCTGTATTCGAGGCTAAGGAGTTAGATTTATCATGAATGAAAAAGAAGCCGTCCAAAAAATCGTTCTGGCCCTGGATGTTGAAAGCGATGTTCAGGCTTTGAAACTTTGTGAGGAACTTAAGGATTATGTTGGACTTTTTAAAATAGGCAGCCAGCTTTTTACCCATTTTGGGCCTTCCATGGTTAAAAAGGTCATTGAAACAGGAGCCCGTGTGTTTTTAGATCTCAAGTTTCATGATATTCCGCACACGGTGGCCATGGCCGCCAGAGAAGCGGTCAGGATGGGGGTGGGAATGTTTAATGTTCATGCCTGCGGGGGACTTGAAATGATGAAACAAACCGCGGACATGGTTCAGAAAACCGCCTTGGAATTCAATCGGGCTGAGCCTGTCACGCTTGCGGTAACCATATTGACAAGCATGTCTCAGGATGTTCTGCAAAACGAAGTTCGCTGCAGTGCTTCTCTTGAATCCCAGGTTCTGCATTATGCCTTTCTTGCGGGGAAAAGCGGTCTGAAGGGAGTGGTGGCATCGCCTCATGAAATTGAACCGATACGCAGACAGATGGGGTCTGATTTTGTGATTTTAACCCCCGGAATACGGCCGCAGTGGGCGCAGAAGAATGATCAAAAGCGGATTATGACACCCAGGGAAGCCATACACGCCGGCGCAGATTACATTGTCATTGGCCGTCCCATCCTTGCAGCCGCTGATCCCGTGGATGCGGCTAAACGAGTTGTTGAAGAAATTTTAAGCGAATAGAGAGGAGTATGCCATGCCACTCAAATGCGGTATTGTCGGTTTGCCCAATGTAGGGAAATCTACTATTTTTAAAGCCCTGACCAATGTCTCGGCGGATATCGCCAATTATCCGTTCTGCACGATTAATCCCAATCAGGGGTCGATTATTGTCCCGGATCCCCGGCTTTTTAAACTTGCGGAAATGTTCAATCCGAAAGCCATTACTCCGGCCACCATGGAAATTACGGACATCGCGGGTCTTGTCAAAGGGGCTTCCACAGGCGAGGGATTGGGAAATCAGTTTTTGGGGCAGATCCGTGAAGTGGATGCCATCTGTCATATTGTACGCTGTTTCAGGGATTCCAATGTTGTTCATGTCAACGGCAAGGTGGATCCTGTCAATGATATCGAAATCATTGATACAGAACTGGCCATCAAGGATCTTGAAGTCGTGAATAAAGCCTGTCAGAAAACGATTAAACTGGTTCAGCATGAAAAGCAGGCAAAAATGGAATATACGGTTTATACCAAACTCAAGGAAGCCCTTGAAAAAGGGATTCTTATCCGCAACCTTCCCCTGGATGAAACGGAAATGGAGATCACAAGGGCGCTTAATCTTCTGACTCATAAGCCGGTGCTTTATGTGGCCAATGTCGGGGAAGAGGATTTGAACGGAGGCAATGAGAATGTGGAAATCCTTAAAGTCTATGCGGCAAAGGAAAAATCTCTGGTGGTCACCATTTGCGGAAAAATTGAATGTGAGCTTCTTGATCTTCCCGAGACTGAACGGGATGAGTATCTGAAAAGTTACGGAATGACAGAACCGGGAAAAAATCAGATGATCCGGTCGGCCTATCAGCTTTTAGGATATCTTACTTTTTTTACAGGCGGAGAAAAAGAAGTCAGGGCCTGGACCATTATTGACGGTTATAAGGCTCCTCAGGCCGCAGGCACCATTCATACGGATTTTGAACGTGGGTTCATATCCGCTGAAGTCGTGCATTACAATGATCTGATGAGTGCGGGAGGTTACAATGAGGCCAGAATGAAGGGGCTCATCCGGCTTGAAGGCAAGGAATATGTCATGAAGGACGGGGATGTCTGTATCTTTCGTTTCAGCGTTTAAGAGAAGAATATGAATCAGGCGCTTGTAGGAAAAACTATCGGGCATTGTCTTATTAAAACCCCCCTCGCAGAAGGCGGTGGAGGGCTTGTTTTTTTGGCTTCTCACCCCCAATACGGGGAAGAGGTTGTTTTGAAAATTCACCCCAAGGATTCCGATCCCAGCTCCCAGGCAAGGCTGAGGTTTGAACGTGAAATTCAGATGAGTGTTGAATTGACTCATGATAATATTGTTCAGATTTATGAAGCCAGAGCGGACATCGACAATTATTATATTATCATGGAATATATTGAGGGTATGGACATTGAGCAGTGGGTTGAGCTGAAGCAGAAAATACGATATCAGGAGGCCGTGCCGGTCATTATTCAGATTTCAAAGGCTCTGGATTTTGCCCATTCCAAACGCATTATTCACAGGGACATCAAACCCTCCAATATCCTTCTGGATAGGCAGAACAGAGCCAAGCTTTGTGATTTCGGGCTTGCCAAGGACTTGAAAATGGCTTCTGAATTAACCTGTACGGGAATGGTCATGGGGACGCCCAATTTTATGAGCCCTGAACAATGGTTTGGCGCGAAAGATCTGAACGAACAGACAGATATTTATTCCCTTGGGGCTACGCTTTTTTATATGCTGACCGGGCACAAGCCTTATGAGGGCGATTCGCTCTCCTCTGTATTGAGCAACAGTCTTTTCAGTGAACTGCCTTCCCCAAAATCCTTTGTTCCTGATCTTCCGGATGCCCTTTGCAGCATTCTTAAAAAGATGATGGACAAGGATCTGTCTCAGAGATATAAGAAATCCTCTGAAGTGACCTTTGATCTTGATGAATTTTTGAAAAACACCGGTAAAGGTTTTTTCAGCCGGATTTTTGGAAAAGGATGATCATGTCCCCCCCCCCCCGCCTTTTTCAGCCGGTGAATTGTTTGATGTAAAAATGATCAGAAAATTTAATAATCCAGGAGATAAAATATGTCGAATATAAAACCTTTCAGGGCGTTAAGGCCTGTTGCATCCATGGTGACTGAGATTTCAGCCCCTCCTTATGACGTGGTATCACGTTCGGAGGTCAGGGATCTGATCAAAGATAATTCTAAAAGCCTTTTAAATATTTCCCGTTCCGATGCACTTTTTGAGGACAGCGTTTCTGCTTATGATTCCAGGGTTTATTCCAAGGCAAATGAAATCTTCAGGGAATTCATCCAAAAACAGTGGTTGATAAGAGATGCCAAACCCGCCTTTTATCTTTACTCCCAGTCTGTGGGCGAATTTGAACAGACCGGCATAGTGTGTGCCGCCTCTGTGGAGGAATACGATGCGGATAAAATCAAAAAGCATGAAAAAACCCGTGAAGAAAAGGAAGTCGACCGCACAACCCATATTGATATTTTAAACGCAAATCTTGAACCTATTTTTTTATTTCATGAAAGAAATAAGGAATTGAAATCTGTTTTTTCAGACATTCGTTCTTCTTCAGAACCTGTTTATAATTTTATGTCAGAGGATGATGGGGTAAGACACCAGTTCTGGCCGGTGTTCAATGAGAACTTTATTCAGAAAATACAGGAGATTTATAGAAAATTTGAATATCTTTACATAGCTGACGGTCATCATCGGGCAGCTTCAGCGGCCCGGGTGTCCCGGTTAAGGAAAAAAAATAATCCCGCTCACACCGGGAAGGAAGATTATAATTTTGTTCTTTCTGTGGTATTTCCTGCGGATGAACTCCGGATTTTACCCTATCACCGGGTCTTGAAAGACACAAACGGACTCAGTGAGGCGGCTTTTATGGAAAAACTTTCTGAACGTTTTGATGTGAAAAAACTGAATGCGGAAGTTTCTCCCGCTCCGGTCCGGCAAAAGAACTTCAGTCTTTATTATAAGCGGTCCTGGTATGGCCTAACACCAAAAGCTGATTTTTTGAAGGATCTGGATGTTATCGCCGCTCTGGATGTTTCAATTTTACAGAATTTATTTTTAGGTCCGGTACTTGGAATCAAAGATCCGAGAACGGATAAGAGAATTGACTTTGTCGGGGGGTCTCATCCGTTGAGCCGTCTTGAGGAATGGGTGAATGGGGGGGGATTCGCAATGGCTTTTGCCCTGTATGCCACTTCGATTGATGAATTAAAGGCTGTGGCTGATGCCGGGGGCCTTATGCCGCCCAAATCAACCTGGTTTTTTCCGAAACTGAGGAGCGGACTTTTTATTTATCCTTTACAATAAACGTTGAGGAATAATGAATCATCCGGATTTTCCACTTCACTGAAGTATTCCGGCCTGAATTCAGAATATTTTTCAGATAATATGCGGGCTGGATGAAATTAATGTGGAACTCTCTGTAAAAAATAGGTAAGATTTTTGTCTTTTAATGATAAAGGATAAGGCATGAAAAAAGCGGTTTTTCTGGATCGGGATGGCACGATCAATGTGGATTATGGGTATGTTTCCAAGGTTGAAAAATTTGTGATCCTGCCCGGCGCAATTGAAGGTTTGAAAAAAATGCGCAGCATGAATTATCTTTTGATTATTATTTCCAACATATTTTTTGTTTATCATTTGAATCGATA
>CAYUET010000046.1:5143-16566 GCA_964443875.1 uncultured bacterium
AAGCGGAATCGGAAGAGGCTATTACAGCATTCCTGATTATGAAAAGGTGATGGAGGCCATGCATAATCAGTTGAATCTGCATGGAATTACTCTTGATGACTGTTTTTATTGTCCTCACAGCCCGGAGTCGAACTGTTCCTGCCGCAAGCCCGGGACCAAAATGATCGAGGAGGCTGTCCGGAAATGGGATGTGAACGTGAAGGAATCCTTTTTTATCGGGGATAAGGAAAGTGACATCAAAGCCGGTGAAAAAAGCGGACTGAAAACCATTCTGGTTTCTGAAAATGAAAAAGAGTTCGGTCAGGATTTCAGGGTTAAAAATCTTGTTGAAGCCGCCGGCATCATTGAAAAAGAAAATAAAACTTCAGAAGACAGGCAGTAATCATTCATGGACTTTAAGAAACCTTTAAAATTCATTCCCAATATCCGGTTTTCAAAGCCCGGCGCTGAGCAGGGCTATAACTGGGGAAAAAACGTTAAAGATTCGAATATTCTGAAAATGCTGGGATGGCTTGATACACGGGGTTCTGACTTTGTTTTAAACAATGAAGCCCTTGCAAAGCAGGGAATCGAAGAAAATGATGCCATTGCTGAACGCTGGATTGTTTCAGATGATGCGGAGTATCCTTCCAAAGTTTTATTGTCCAGCAAATCCATTATGGATCTTCCTGTTTTGTTTTCAGAGTATACGGAAGCACTCCTCGGAAAAAAACATATGGAACGGCATGGAATGTATCTGGGATCTTTGATGAAAATAGTGGATACCAGCGCAGATCCCAAAAAAGGTTCTCATTCGATCCAGGTCCATCCAAAATCAGGTTATTCCGCGCTTCCCTCCAAATTTGAAATGTGGAAGGGGCATGGCAGGGTCTATATCGGCTGGAAGCAGGAGATGACACCTGAAGCTGTCCTGGATGCCTGTAAACAGATGACTCTGGAACAATGCTTAAACCAGGCGGATCTGGATTCGGTAAAGTATATCCGGGTGGATGGGGGAATTGTTCATGCCATCCGCTTTGACAGCTATATTTCTGAATGGTCCAAAGCTCCCGATTTATCGGATCATGACAAGGGAACACTTAGAAATGCCGTGGTTGCGCTTTTTGACAGGACAGACGGAAAAAAGGCTCGCATCGAAAAGGAAAATATTCAAAAAGCCCTTGATGTTCTTCAGCACGCGGATACCTTTCGTGCATGTACCGATTTCATCTCTCACCCGCGAGAGATTTTTTCAGATAAAGAGGGAAACAGACTGAAGCATATTTTTGAGACTCCCTCACTGGTTGTGCAGGAGTATTCTATCGCAACTTCCTATAAACTGGATTTGTCAGAAAGAGGCTTTCCTTTTTTTCTGGAAAAAGGAACGCTGGAGGTTTTGAAAAACGGTAAGATTGTTGATCTGATTCATTCGGGAGAGGAGCGTTTTCTGCCTTCCTGCCTCAATGAAATTACTTTTGTGAACAAGTATCATGTTCCCGCAGTTTTTCAGACCTGGTTTATACCGCTATAAGGAGAATTTTTTTTGAGCAGAACCGTTAAAGTAGATCTTGGAGAACGAAGTTATTCCGTGATCATTGAAAAGGGTTCTATACAGGAAACCTCCCGATATCTGTCTCTGTTTAAACTTCCGAAAAAAGCCGTGATCATCAGCAACCGCAAAGTATTCGGGCTTTACGGAAAAACCTTATGTAAAAGTCTTGCGGAAGGCGGATACTCTTTTCTTGAAATTCTTGTTCCTGATGGAGAAAAAGCCAAGACCCTTTCTCAGGCGGAAAAAATTTATCATACCCTTTTAGCTCAAAAATGCAACCGTTATACTTTTGTTATTGCCCTTGGCGGGGGAATTGTGGGTGATCTTGCCGGATTCGTTGCTTCAACTTTTTTGCGGGGGCTTCCTTTCATACAGATTCCCACTACTCTTCTGGCCATGGTTGACAGCTCTGTAGGAGGAAAAGTGGCGGTAAATTTAAAGGAAGGTAAAAATCTGATCGGCAGTTTTTATCAGCCCATAGCCGTTTTAATCGATCCCTGCGTTCTTAAGACTCTTTCAGACCGTGAATTTACCTCGGGTCTGGGTGAGGTTTTAAAATACGGGCTGATCATGGACAGGACTTTTTTTAATTTTCTCAACAGGGAAAACCGTGGGATCAGGGAAAGGAAACCTGAGGTTCTGGAACAGGTTATTTTTCATTCAGTAAAAAACAAAGCCAGAATTGTCATGCAGGATGAAAAAGAGTCCGGGGTCCGGGCCCTGCTGAATTTCGGTCATACCTTTGCGCATTCCATTGAGAAAACACTGGGATTTAAAACCCTGTCCCATGGAGAAGCCGTGGCTGCGGGAATGCATCTGGCCTGCCTTCTTTCAGCACGAAAAGGACTTCTGTCTGCCGCTGAATGGACCCGGATAGAGCCTGTTTTCAGCCTGCTCGGCCTTCCTCAATACGCGCCAAAACAGTGCTCAAAAGTAAGCGTATTAAAAAATCTTGCCTTTGATAAGAAAATGACAAACCAGGGTTTGAATTTTATCTTAATCCGAAAAATCGGCGATGCTATTCAATCCAGAGAAGTGCTGCCGGATGAATTAAAAAAATTACTGGATCAATATCTTTTAAAGAAATAAGGATAAAAGTTATGGAAAAACGTTTTATTACGGTTCTTACCGTCGGGATTATTGTCTTAAGTTTTATTGTTTTCTTTTTAAGAAGCGGGGCTGTCCTTAGAAGTGTTCATTCACGTGTTCAGGACGGAATTAATCTTTCAAAGAAGCAGGCCTTTACAGAAGCGAGAGAAAAGTTCAATGAGGCGCTTTCTGTTTTAAAATCTCAGGGGTATGTCTATTCTCCCGGAGATATTATTGAATTTCCGAGCCTTCTTAATGAGTTTAAGGTGAAAAAACAGGAACCCTTCATGACTCTTTATTCCCTTCTTTCCGATTCCCTGAAAAATTCAATTGATGCTCTTAAGAAATCTGAAGAGATTACTCCGGAAATGGAACTTCTTTTCTGTAAAGAAATGAACAAACTGATAGAAGGCGATTTAAGCAAAGTTTTCAATCTTCAGGATAAAAATATTTTTCCTGAAAAGATTAACAGGGAGGTTGCCTTGATAGAGTCCGGAAAGTATAAGAGCAAAAAAGACAGACATTTTATTCATCGTTTGTATATGAGTTCTCTGTTTTCTCCGTATTTTCCTTCCCCCTTGAAACCGGCGGATATTGAGTTTAATATTGCCCTTACCTATCATGCCCAGGGGGATTTTAAACGTTCCTATGAGTACATGAAAACAGATCTGAATAAGGGTTCCATGAATGAGAAAATGTATCTTCTGGCTGCAAGGAATCTGGAGAAATTAAATAAAATGGATGAGGCTGTAGAGATTCTTGAAAAAGGCATCCGCTTTCTTCCGGAAGATGAAAATCTCCTGAATGAAGCGGCTTATTTCAAATACAAGCTTGGTAAGCCGGAAGCTGCAAAAGAGCTGATTCAGCAGGTCCTGAAGATTAATCCGAAAAATAAATATGCCATTGAAGGGATGGGGGTGCTGGAGAGAAAACAGAGTACATCCCTTAAAAATTCTTCTTTTTATGAAAAGGAATTATCTTCAAAGCCGGATGATCTCTCGCTGTTGAGCAACCTGAGTCTTGCCTTCCTTAAGGAAAATAAACTGGAGAACGCCAGAGAAACGCTGAGCAGGGGATTAAAGCTTTTTCCTGATGATCATTTTTTATTGAAATTGATGGGACGGCTGGAAGGAATCAACGGCAAATACCGTGAAGCTGTTAATCTGCTTGAAAAGGCCTCTGTTCACGCCAAGGATTCAGATCCTGAAATTTTTGTATTGCTAGGGCTTACTTATTTTAATCAGCAGCGTCTTGATGAGGCGCACGAGCTGCTGATGAAAGGCTATTCTCTTTTTCCCACAGACCCTTATATTGTCCTGAATCTTGCCATTATTCTAGAAGCGATTCCTGAGGAGAAAAAGAATGCGTCCGGTTATTATGAAAAATATCTTGAGCTTAAGCCAGTTGCCAAAAATAAAGTCAGGATACAGAAAAAAATAAGGGAATTACGAGGAGAAAAATAATAACAAAGGGTGCCAAAAAACATCATTTTTATTGCACTCTCATGTGAGATTGGATAATTTAAAATAGTACATAATAATAGTTTAAAATTAATGTTATAATCATAAAAAGGAGAAGTCCTTATGTTGAAATTTGCTAAGATGGTTCTTATGGTCATGGTGGTAGGCAGTTTAAGCAGTATTGTTCTTCCTGTTTTTGCAGGGGAGGTCGATGAAATCCAAAAGGCCATAGAAGACCAGAAAAGATCTTTTGAACAATTAAAAAAGAAATTGGATGAAGCGAAGGAACGCGAAAAGAAAATTTTAAAAATTGAACAGAATCTTGAAAGAATGAATGCTCTGCTTGTTACAGCAGAAAAAGAGCTTGCTGATGCTGAAAAAGTAGTGGAATCAAACAAGACGGAGATGACGGATATTGGTTCAAGTCTTGACAAATCCAAACAGCAGCAGGCGCCCATTCGTGAAGCGCTGGCAGAAATGATTGATGAGCGCACTAAATTAAGAAAGCTTCTGGATGAAAAACAAAAACAGCTTGATGATCTGGATACCCGTATTGCCTCTGAGAAACAGAAACTGACTTCCATGCAGGAAACACGCATCAATTCTGAAAAGCGCGTACAGATCCTCCAGACAGAAATGGCCAAGAACAAGGAAAATGTAAAAAGAGCTGAAATGAATGTAATTGCAATCGAAAAAGATATGAATCAGCAGAAAAATGAATTGAAAGACTTAAAGAAAGAAAATCTTAAGGCAACGGGTAAATAATTAAAAAAGGTGCTGTCCGGACTTGAACCGGAGTAAAAAGTTTTGCAGACTTCCCCCTAACCGCTCGGGCACAGCACCATAAAAAAGGATCTGTATAATAATGAAATTTATTAGTGATGCAAGTCTTTTTTTAAAAAAATTAAGTAAAAGGGTTTCTGAGTAGTGGCTAAGAAAGTAATGGTAGTGGATGATCAGGCTTTTATCCGACAGGTGATAGGCTCTGAGCTTTTAAAACTCGGATATGAAGTTCTCTACGGAACAGATGGTATAGACTGTCTGGCCAAGATTAAAACATCCACTGTAAAAATCGATCTGGTTATTATGGACGTCATGATGCCCAATCTCGACGGTTATGAAACCTGCAGGAAGATCCGTCAGGAATTGAATGAAACCATACCGATTATTTTTTTATCTGCGAATTCTTTAAAATCGTCCATTATCAAAGCGGTTCAGTCCGGAGGTAATGATTACGTTGTAAAAGATCCGGATCCGACAAAACTGCTTCAAAAAATTCAGGAACACATAGGCTCAGCGAACTGAGCCTGGTGTTCTTTTTTTACAAAAAAATTCCGATTGTTTTCTGTTTTTTTCTGCTTGAGATTTCAATCCAATCCGATATAATAGATTTAGGTTTTATATTGCTCTTTGAAAGGGGACGTAAAGGTATCGACTTGAAGTTTGACCCTTATGTTGCATGCAGAGGTTTCAGGAGGCCTCTAAAAACACCTGAGAACAATAAACGCAAATAATAGCGTTGACAGCCGTATGAATGTTGTTCCTATGAACATCATGCCTATGGCTCTTCCTATGGCTGCTTAATATAGCGGTCTCATTTTCAGCGGGGTGTCTGCGACCCATTGGAAATGTAATTTCGCGGGCTGGTCTTTAAATGTTCCGGCATTTGAGGGCGAGATTTACGGATAGGCTTTCAGGAATCCTGCCGATTGGAGTCCTGATTGAAGAAAATTAAATAATAGGCTAAGCATGTAGTGGCATCTGGCAATGATTTTAAGGACGCGGGTTCGACTCCCGCCGTCTCCATTCATTTTTTTTAGTCGTTATGTGTTGATCTTAAATAGATTAAGATATTTTTTTGATTCCGATGTTGTTGTGCGCTGCAATTCTGTAGCAATTTTTTTGTAGAAAAAAGCATTATTTTTTTCTGATGATTAATCGCATTGGGTTAATACAAATCCGATAAGATTAACATAAGCATGTTCTAAAAAGGAAATTGCCTTTTTTACTGTATAAGAGGCTGTTTTGTTTGCCTGAACAACAAATATCACACCTTCAGTAATGGCCCCTAAAATAGCGGAATCCGTGAAGGCTATAATAGGCGGCGTATCAATAATCACATATGAAAAATTTTGCCTTTTCAGTTCATTTAACAGAAGTCTCATCGATATTGAGCCGAGCATTTCTGAGGGATTTGAAACGTTTTCGCCACGAGGCATAAAAAAAAGATTTTCTATAGAAGTCGGATAGATTGTCTCCGCCAAATCTTTTTTATCTTTCAAAAGATCGGTCAAGCCGGGGGTTTGTCTGCCATGAAAAAGAGTATGTATTTCCCCTTTTCTAAAATCCGCATCAATCAACAGTACGCTGTTATTTAAATCTTTGGCCAGAGAAACCGCAAGGTTAGTTGCGGTAATGGTTTTCCCTTCGCCGGAAATGGAGCTGGTAATGGTCAGGATTTTTGTATCATCGATCCCTTCTGGATTTTTTTCATTCAGTTTTTTCTTTAAAAAATAGGTTTTGATGTTTGTTCGTAATATTCGGTATTGTTCAGCAATTGCAGAGGATTCGTTATGATGCGTGATTATCCTTGGATCAATAAAGGCCGGAGACGGATTTTTTTGAGGGGAATCATTTTCAGCAGAAGGATCTGTTAAAAGAGTGTTGTCCATATAATTAATTCGCAGTCCTGATGGTTGAAATGCTTCCCAGTAAAGGGCGGTTGCAGAATTTTTCAATCTGATCCTCTGTTTTAAAAGAGGGATCCATAATTTCCAGAAAATAAATAAGACCAAATCCTACGCAGGCGCCGAAAAAAATACCGAAAAGAAAAAACTTCAATTTATCCGGTTTGACCGGCGTCAGAGGAAGTCTGGCCGGTTCGATTACCCTGAATTTGCTTTTATTGCTTGAGCGGTCTAGACTTTCAGTGATTTTTGCAGTTTCATAACGCTCCAGAAGCATCCCATAAATTTTTGTATTGATTTCATTATCTCTTATTAATCTGGACAAGGTTTCCTGCTGAAGAGGAATTGAATCGGCGATATTCAAGTAAGACTCCGGCTTTGCCCCGACTTTTTGTGCTGCTTTTTCAATGTATTGATCTCTTTTTTCAACCAGGATCTGTATCCTTTTTTTCAGGTCAATAATCTGGGGGTGCTCATCCGTATATTCCACTGAAGCAAATATCATGGCTGTTTTAAGGTTATTTAACTTTTCATTGATCTGTCTCAGAGTCACCCCATCATAAAAATTTTCTTCCTGCATTTCCTCTTTTTTTAGGGGTAAACGTGAAGAGGCAAGGGTATCCCCATAGACTTCTTTAAATTCCCTCAGGGCAGATTCGGATTCTTTTAATTTTTTTTTGTAAATATCCATCTGCATTTTAATAAAATCAATGGCGGATCCCGTGTCTTCTTTCTGGGAGGAAAGATTTTTTTCAATCAGAATATCGCTCAAGGTATTAACCAGGGATTGTGTTTTGGATGGGTCTTTTCCCTGATAAGAAATGCTTACCACTTCATCCCCATGGAGCTGAATGCTGATTTCCTTTCTCATTTTTAAAATAAAATATTCCATTTCCTCCGGCCCATGAATGTCCTTATTCAGGCCTATACGTTCAATAAGCAGAAGAAGACGTGGCCACGCCAGAATTTCTTCCTTCAGAATAGAAATTTTTTCTGAAAAATTGGAAGAAATGACAAGGTCTTTCATCAGGGGATCAACAATGTTTTTTCCCTGTATGAGGATTATGGCTTTAGCTTCATATATTTTCGGGAATGAAAAACTTGCTGCGAAAAACAGGAAGGGGAAAATAATAATAGGAAGAAGCCAGAGTTTTTTTCTTTCCCGGAACATTTTAAGATATTTCAGGTACTGAATGCGAAAGTCATCATTTTGCATATCGGTTCTCAGTCTTAATGGTTTTGGATCGTGTTATCAATAATAGCAACGCGTGTTATAGGATCCAGCAGTTTGGATAGAAAATTGTTGATTTTACTGTGTATTGTAGAGGGAATAACAATGAGATCCCCGGACATGAGCAGCACATTATTTTTTAATTTTCCTTTATAAAGGATTTCGCGCAGATTAATTTTTTTATTATTCGGTTTTAAGGGATCCGTTTTTATCAGATAGGTTCTTTTCAGAGCGGCGTCTTTTGTGGGCAGACCCGCTTCGATAACGGCATCACGGAGAGTGATTGTATCACCAGAAATATAATATTTCCCGGGTTTGTTTATTTCTCCAAGGATGTAGATGAATTTACTCTGATACCTTAATACGGAAACGCTTACTTCAGAAAATTTAACGTATTTACCAAGGAGTTTTATTATTTTTTCCTCTAATTCTTTTTTGTTTATGCCTTCAGCGGGAATATCTCCGATAAAAGGATACTGGATTTTTCCATCAGGACCGATTTCGAAATTACCGGAAAATTCAGAATTTCCTCTGACCAGGATAGTTACAATATCTCCTTTCCCAAGGCGGTAATCCTTGGAGTCTTCAGAAAATTCTCCGTTCAGATAATATTCCTTATCCAGGGAAAATTCTTTACGCAAGTTTTGGCTTTTTTCGGTCTCCTCGGCTTCGCAGACAGACAGGAGGACAGTAGAAAACAGCATAATAGGAATTAATAAGCGGATAAGGTGATTCATATGATTTTAAATATTCTCCTGTGTTAATGCGAAAGAAGGGTTAATATCTTTTATTTTTTCCGATTTTTTTATTCCCCCACGGAAAATTATTTCCAGTGTATTTAATAAAATAAAAAAGTCAAAAAATATGTTCATGTGTTTGATATAATAAAGGTCGTATTCAAGTTTATGTCTGGAATCTTTAATCGTATTTCCATAGGGATAATTAACTTGCGCCCAACCCGTGAGGCCAGGCTGAACAAGGAGCCTTTCATTAAAAAATGGGATTTTTTGGGTAAGAGTCTGAATGAATTCCGGACGTTCGGGCCTTGGGCCAATAAAGGACATATCCCCCTGCAATACATTAAACAACTGAGGGAGCTCATCAATGCGGTATTTTCTCAATATCCGGCCGACACGGGATACTCGAGGATCATTATCTTTTGACCATTCTGCTCCATGGGATTCAGCGTTGGTTCCCATGGTGCGGAGTTTAATGAGTGTAAAGGGGCGGTCAAAACGTCCCATTCTTGTCTGATAATAAAATACAGGACTTCCTGATAATAGCCTGACAGCGAGCATCCCCATGAGAAGGAGGGGGCCTAAAATTAAAATGCCTGCAATGGAGATTACGACATCAAAAGTTCTTTTCATTTTGCGGATATAATTGAGGTTGGGGGCAGTGCTGGCATTCATAAACCATTCGGGAGTGATAAGGCTTACCGGGCAAAAATGGTAGAGTTCTTCATAAACCCCGATGATGGGCATGATAATGATGCCGATATAGCGAAGCTGGCAGAAATCCCTGTGCAGTTCATGGTTCAGGTTGATACGGTTGGAGCATAGAACACGTTTGATATTTTCCCTCTGGCAGATTTTTAATATTTGTTTGACGGATCCCAAAATTTTAAAATTATTTTTAATCTGATAGCCCTCATAAATAATGACTCCGGAGAATTTGAGCGATTTAAACCGGATTTTAAGAAGGTTGTTCAGGTCGGCTTCATCTTCCACGGAGCCTATGATCATGGTGAATTGCTCTGAATTGAATTTATACCAGAAATTCATACAGAAATGGTGAATCAGCACAGCAATGTAGCTTAAAATGACACCCAGCAGCATTACACCTCTGCCCATGACTGTAATTATGGTTATATAATAAACCCCCATCATGACAATTGAGGAAATTATATGAAGGAACAGAAGGATCAGGGCATCCTTAAGATATTCTTTTCTTCTTTGAATGTTATAAAAATCACAGATATAGATGCCGCACGCAAAAACAATGGAACCTACCAAAATTCCGAACCAGTAAATTTTTAATATATCATACCAGTCGGAGTTAAAACGAAGATATAAAGCGACGATGAAAAAGATGTTAAATAACAAAATATCTATAATTAAACGAACTAAGACCTGAATCCAGTACTTATTTTGAGAAGAATATAAAAACATATTTTAATATAACCGGAATAAAGGCTTTTGCAAATATATTTTTAGATTATAACCCGGATCTGTTATAAATTCCTGTTTACATTTTGTGTTTATTATACTAAGCAAGTAATGAATTTTGATCGAATGATTTCATTGTAATTAAGAGCTGTCTTGATCAAATGAATGGCAGTTGCCTTATACGGTTTTGCATTTTGTTGTAATGTTTAGCAGATTTTTGGGATATACAGAACTGCATTATTAAGTTAATCAATAAAATATTTGAGCAGGGATACTGTAAAAAATATGCGGAAATTTTTTAAAGCCTGCAGGGATTCCATATCCACAGGGATTAAACAGCCCAGGGTTATACTTCCGTTTCTGCTTCTTGCTCTTCTTGAGGGCCTTTTTTTATATCTTTTATTTTTGTTTCCCCAGGATCCCGTATCCAAAGTGCTGGCCCCGCCGATCCGTAAATTTTTTGGTGAGAAATTTCTTCATTATCCTATGAATTTTCTGATATTGCCCCAGTTGTTTCATTATGTCTCCATTCTACTCATTTTTTTCCCGGGAATTCTCCTGAATGCGATGGTCATCAGTTTTCTCGGAGATGCAGTTTACGGTACAAAACGCTCTTTAGGTATTCATATCAAATTTTGCTTCCAAAAAATCATACCCATTACCCTGTTCTGGATTATTTCTTTTTATACGGATAAATGTACCTATTCCTTATCACACAATTATCTTCATGAGCTCAATATTCCTGAGAAGTATTCTATTTCAGGGAGTTATTTTTTTAGTTTCATGGTTCAACTTTTGTTTCTCTACGCACTGCCGTTAATACTTCTTGACCAAAGAAAGTTTTTTTGTTTTTCCAGTTTAGTAAATCATTAGTTATTAAACGCGAAATCATAAAATAAAGTTTCCTTATGGTTTAAAATCAAGGTAATTTTTGCATATTTATGGTCAAAAATCAAGTATGTTTTGTAATTTAATGGTTAAAATTCAAGGTAATTTTAAAATTTTATGGAAATTATTATTTCCCACATTGATTTTATTTTTTGCAGCAGCCTGCCTGTTTTTTCCTGTTTTTTATCTGAAGATAAAAACTCCTGTTTATATGGGGCGTTTTTTCCCTGAAGTGGTTCTTTTTATCTTATCTTTTGAAATTATAACCATTTTTTTTCTCAATTATTTCGTAACAGCCATTTCAACTCACCTGTTTTTGAATGAGAGAAGCGGAATTCATAAATAATGAAGATGAAATTTATTTTTATA
>CAYUET010000047.1:0-15163 GCA_964443875.1 uncultured bacterium
CCTGTCCGAACATCATGAGTTCCACATCCCTGGGATTGCGCTTCAGGTTCGTGTAGACCTCATAAAGGTAGTCGATTTCCCGGGCGCTTAAAGCAAGCCCCTTGGAAAGATTGGCTTCTTCCAGGGCTTTTTTCCCTCCATTCAAAATATCCACTTCCTCCAGGGGAGCCGGGGACTTATGCGTGAAAAGATCAGAAACATCCTGGTACGCGCCTTCGGTCATGCGGTCGTAAAAAAAATGAAGAAGGGGGACCAGGGTTTTGCGGTCAAAAGGCCTGGAAGCTGAATCCAGAAGGGTGTAGAGGATCCCTCTTGCCACACGGAGGACTTCGGTTATGCCGCAGTTATGAAAAATATCGGTGGCTTTGGACGCCCAGGGGGAAAGAGTGCCCTTTCGGGGGGTTACAAAAAAAGAACCTTCTCCAAGGTCCTTAAAAAGACCGTCTGCATCCAGAAGGTTCAGGGAACGGTTAAAATTATCACCCTTCCATTCACCTTCTGTTTCAAGAAAATAGACGAAACGGGTTTCGATTGCTGCGAGGGAAGGGTTTGCCTTTTTTATCCGTCCGGAAAGAGCGGACAAACGAAAAGGGGATAAAGCGGTTTTACCTTTAAGTATTAAGGGTGTCAAAAGGGCCTCCTTTGGGATGTCATCCATATATCTCAGTTTGAGACAGAAAAGGGTTTGATATCACAAGCAGAGTTTCAGGTAAAGCTTTTCTGAACTGAATATCATGTTCCTTATTACGGGGTTAATTTTAACATATTCCAACCTAGTTTGTTGAAGTCTTTCTTATTTCAGGGGTAAAAATGTGCAAAACCGCAAAAAACCGTTGACGGAATGAGAAATCTTCCCTTTGATAAAAAAATGAAACAAACATCGGATAGAAACATTCTTCTTTTTGACCTGGACGGAACCCTCATTGATTCCAAGCAGACCATTGCCATGTATTTTATCCGCACCCTGGACCAGCTGAAAATTTCCCATAGCCTCACGGAAAAAAAAATAGCCGAAAATCTTGAAAATTCCTTTGAAGATATCAACCGTGAATTTGAACTGAACATGAATGAAAAAGAGTTCAAAATTTTTGTGGATGCCTACCGCAAAAATTACCTCCATGATCCTTTGCCGGGGACCAAAATTTACCCCTGGGTCAAACGCACCCTGGCCGGTCTGAAAAAGCGGAATTTTAAAATCGCGCTTGCGACCGGCAAGCAGATTGAAGTTGCGCAAAAATCCATTAAGGACATGAAACTGGACATGTATTTCGATCACATTCAGGGATGGGAGCCCGGACTTAAGGCCAAACCGGCCCCCGATATTCTTCAGAGGGCTGTAAAAAAAGTATCGGGACTTGAGGACAATGCGGTCATGATCGGCGACACCCACATCGACATTCAGGCCGGAAAAACCCTGGGAATGCCGACCATCGCCGCTCTCTACGGTTTCAGCTCCCGTGAGACGCTTAAAAAATATTCACCGGATTATTTCATGACCTCCTTCAATGAACTGCCGGGAATTCTTGATTCCATCAATAAAAAATCAGGCTCTGCCCGGAAATAACCATGAAAAATCTCATTGGGCTCTTAAAACAACAAAGGCAAATCGTGGAAGATGAAATCAAACTTCTTCTGCCTGTTGACCGTCTTTACCCCAAAATCATTCATGAAGCCATGGAATACTCCCTCATGGCAGGCGGAAAAAGAATACGTCCCATTCTCTGCCTTCTCACCGCCGAACTTTTTGAAAAACCCGGCCGGGATCTTTTACGCTGTGCATGCGCATTGGAACTCCTTCATACCTATACCCTGGTTCACGATGATCTGCCCTGCATGGATAATGATGATCTACGCCGCGGAAAACCGACGCTTCACAAAGTCTACCCGGAAAACATCGCTCTTCTTGCCGGAGACGGACTGCTCACCTCAAGCTTTGAAATCATCGCCGCAAATTCCCAAAACCATCCGGACAGAGGTTTAAGGGCGGTTGCGGATCTGGCGAAACTTAGCGGTTCAGAAGGGGTTATCGGCGGACAGGTTCTGGATCTTCTGGCGGAAAACAGGGAAATCACCCCTGCGGAACTGGAAGAAATTCATCATAATAAAACGGCAAAACTTCTCATGGCCTCTGTACGCATGGGCGCCATTCTTTCCGGAGCGGATGAAGACTCTTTAAAAATCCTCACCGAATACGCCCGGAACATCGGCCATGCCTTTCAGATTGCCGATGACATCCTCGATGAAACCGGAGATGTTGCAAAACTGGGAAAAAATCCCGGCCAGGATAAAAAACTCAACAAAGCGACCTATGTCAAATTCTTCGGCCTTGAAAAGGCCAGGCAAATCCTGAATGAAACCATTGAAAAAGCGGTTTCCCAGCTCCAACCCTTCGGCGGGAAGGCAAAAACCCTGACCGATCTGGCCTACTATATCGGACAGCGTGAAAACTGATTCTGAAAAAACCGGGCTTCACCCGCTCTGGATCATTGTTTTAAGTCTTGGCTATTATCTCGCCTCCTGGATTTATTATCCCCTGTCCATGTGGGGCAACAGACACTTCAACAATTTCTTTGCCTGCAATCTGGTCAAATGGACAGGCGTGGAATGCCCGACCTGCGGGGCAAGCCGGTCTGCCTACTTTTTTTCAACCGGGGAGTGGAGTACTTCGCTCTCTTTTCATCCTTCTGTATTTCTTGCCTCTGTCTATATTCTTCTCTGTCTCTCCTGGGCTCTTTTCAGGTGGGCGCAGGGAAAACGCATTCAGATCAGCTACACCTGGAATAAATATCTTTTTGGTATTCTGGCCCTCATCTGCCTTTTTTTCTGGTTCTTCAAACTGGCAAGGCTGTATTTGTTTTAATTTTCTCTCAAAAAAACTCTGAGTTTATTGTTCATTCAATTGGCAGGGGCGGAAGAATTTTGGATATAGAGTTCCGTCATTTTCAGGCATTCCTTTCTTACATATTCACGAAAAGGTTTTTCTTTTTTGATCAACCCCTTGCCTGAAATAAAAATGGATATTTCTCCGTGAAGATAGCAGTGGACGGTGTGGAGGATGTAAAAGGCCTGCTCCTGCGTGATACGGTCTTTATAGGCCTCATAAAGAATTCCTGTGTATACTTTCACCTGTTTGATGATTTTGTCATTCACCTCCGCCGGACGGTTTGGATTAATCACCTCCAGCCACATCAGCCGGTAAAGCCCCTTGTTCGCAAGATAAAAATCCACGAGTTTTAAAAACAGATGATCCAGTTTTTTTTCCCTGGGTATCCTTTCCATCCCTTTTGTGACTGAGGCAAACATCCTGTCCAGAGTGGTTTTCAGGGCCTCCCACAAAAGATCGTCAAAGCTTTCAAAATAATTGTAGAGATTCGTATGGGCACAGCCGGAAACCCTGGCGATTTCCCTGAAATTAAGATGAAGGATGCCTTGTTTTTCATTAATCAGTTCCAGGGTTTTTTGAAGGATCAATTCTTTTGAAATATTTTTTGTCATGAAGAATGTCTCATAAAAGTTTCTGCATGAGTACAAGACCAAAGTCTGTTTCTTTTTTTCTTCCGGCTTTTCTGATTCTGCCGCATTCAGCAAAACCGTTTTTCAAATGAAAACGGATACTCGGTTCATTGCTTGCCGTGATCGTTGCCAGAATATTTTTAAGATTCATTTTTCTGCCTTCAGAAATCAGGTGATCCAGCACCATTTTTCCGATCTGTTTTCCCGTGTATTCCGGCTTGATGAAATATGAAATTTCCGCTGTCGCCCTGAATACCGGCAGGGGGTGGTAAGGTCTTAAAAATCCAAAGCCGATCACTTCCCCCTTTTCCGTATTTACGGTAACGGCGGGATAGCCCTTTGTCATGTTGAGAAAAAAATCAAAAAACTCATACCCGAATTTTGTTTCCGGAAACGCGGCAAAAGAATTTTCAACATAGTAGTTGAAAATATCCATGACTTCTTTTCTGTTTTCTTCAGCCAGGGGTTTTAAAACATACGGGTCATTCATGAGCAGATCTCCTTTTTAATTACCAATGGTAATATAAAATTTCCTGAAAATCAGCAAGAAAATTATTGTTGTTTTTTATGCAATATGCGTGTTAATCCTATGTAAACAAAGCCGGAATTTAGCCGAGGCATTCTATTACAAAAATAATCAGCGCTATCAGCTAATAAATATGTTTGCTGTTCCCACCTTTGCATGAGGTTTTACTATCACATGTTTTTTCATACTCATTTTTATTTCCATTCATTCAAAGCATTATGATAATATCACCTGTGTTTTTAAATTAATTAATACCCGGATCAAGCTGTGAATCAGAGGCAAATGGGGGAGCTTAATGAGCAACACTTTATTAAATAAAACACAGGATGAAAAAATTGAAGCGGTAAGGGCATTTCTTCAAACTCAATTGTTTGGAGTTCTTGCAACTGCCGGGGGTAATGGCCCTCATACCCATATTATTACTTATGCTTTTACGGATAATCTTCAATGGCTCCTGTTTTCAACACCAAAAGAGTCCCGAAAATTTATAAATATACTTTCAGATCCCCGGGTTGCCTTTTTTGTAGATTCCCGCCCCCTGTCAACAGAAGGGATTGAAAATTCCATGGGAGTTACTTTAAAAGGGACTGCTCAAAAAATCTCCTCTGGGGATTTAAATTCTTTTTCAGATATTTATCTGCAAAGACATCCTTCGATGAGACATTTTCTGCAGACTACAGGAAACTGCCTTGTCGGTATACGGGTTGAAAAAATAGAAATCATCACCGGTCTCATTGAAGTTGAAATTATTGAACTCTCCTAATCTTCATTTGAACAAGCTTCGTTTGGGCTTATGCTGCAAATTTAAAAATCAGCCGATCCATTTTCGCACCGCTACAGCGACTTCCCTGATGAGGCTTAAGGAGTCAGAGCGTTTAATCAAATTATCCGGTATTGTCTTGTCAAATGCAGGCTCACTTTTACAATCCATTTTCTACTGCATTGAAAATGAAATCGGTTCTTTTCGGGTGAACAGCCAGATTCTGCCCTTAAAGACTCATCCTCTGCTTGGGTATAACATGGATGCCCTGCCCCAAAGTACAGAAATCATAAAAATATTTTCAAAATGCAGACAGGAAGCAGAAAAAAAGGGGTTGAGACTCACTTTTCATCCTGATCAGTTTGTCATTTTGAACTCGCCCGATAAGACCCTTGTTGAAAAATCAATACAGGAATTGGAATATCAGGCGGAAATATGTGAATGGATTGGCGCCGATGTCATTAATATTCATGGTGGAGGCGGATATGGGGATAAGCAGGCGGCTCTCGAAAGACTGGCTTTTGTGTTGCCGGAATTGAATATGAGAATTCGGAAAAGACTGACGGTTGAAAATGATGACCGTGTTTACACCCCCTCGGATCTCCTCCCTTTTTGTGAAAAAAATAAAATTCCTTTTGTCTACGATATTCATCATCACCGCTGCTTAAAGGACGGTCTTACCGTTGAGGAAGTCACACGCAAAGCCGTTAAAACCTGGGACAGGGAGCCGCTGTTTCATATTTCAAGTCCAAGAGATAATTATAAAAGCAAGACTCCGCGCCCCCATGCAGATTTTATTGATATGGAGAATTTCCCTGACTGCTGGAAAAATTTAAGGGTTACCATCGAAGTCGAGGCAAAAGCCAAAGAGGAAGCGGTTATACAACTTAAGGAAGCGATTGCAGAAAAATATTTTTAAACCTTATGGTTCAGGGCATTATTAACCGTGATTTCTCCGCATCAACTCAATGGGATCCGGCCATAAATGCCACTGTTTTCATGAGATATTCAGGCTGATATTTCCTGACGTAGTACTGAACAAGCGTTATGGGAACAAGTCCTGAACTGGGAGCCCTGGCTTTAATAAAAAGCCGCAAAGACCCTGTTTCGACAACTGGTTTAAAGCACCATCCAGGCTTGCATGTGGTCAGTTTATCTATGGAGCTGCTGCTTGTCATGAGGCTGATCCGGCCGTCTCTGTCAACCAGACGAAGGGCTTCACGGGGGATATCCATTCCGCAATCCGCTTCCGGTCAAACCGGAACATAAGACACATATGCTCCAAGCTTGTCGCGCAAATATTTATCCAATTGATGACCGCAGTTATAGCGGACACTTTCACCCAAAAGATACTTGCTTATACCGGGAAGCGGTTTTTCAAATATAAAATTTCTTAACCTTAAAAAATACTCATGGTTCTTTTAAAGCCAAACAGTTATTATGTGCAAAATATAAAGCACATAAACAATGAATAAAAATCTTGGTACCGCTGACAGAATAACACGAATCGTTCTGGGCCTTTTGATCTCTATTCTGATTTATTTCAGGGTGATCTGGGGGTGGACTGCATTAGGAGCGGCCATTATTGCCTTTTTACTTATGTTAAACGCCTGGAGGGGTTCCTGCGGCATTTATTCAATGCTTGGAATCAGCACAGGAAAGACCTGCCCTTATAAACCGGAAGATAAAAAATCAAATTAACATAAAGGCAAAAAATCTATGAATAAAAGAATTATTATTATCGGGACGGGCCCCGGAGGTCTTGCCGCGGGCATGCTTCTCAGCTCAAAAGGGTATTCTGTCGATCTCTATGAAAAAGAAGACCGGGTGGGAGGCAGAAATTCCTATTTCAAACTCGGGGATTATATTTTTGACATAGGGCCGACATTTTTCATGATGAAAGATGTTCTTGAGGCTATTTTTGAAAAATGCGGAAAAAAGTTAGAAAAATATGCCGATATCATAAAACTTGATCCCTTGTACCGCCTTAAATTTGCGGACGGGCGGGAGCTTTTCCCTTCTCCGGACAAAGAAAAAATGAGGCAAACCATGGAGAAGTTCTGCCCTGGAAGCTTTGACGGATATCTGAAGTATCTTGAAAAAGAGAAAAAGAAATATGAAAAACTTATTCCCTGCCTTTCCATTCCTTACGGCAAAATCAGTGATTTTTTTCAGCGCATCTTTTGACAGCACTGCCTTATCTTGATGCCCACACAAGTCTTTACGGAGTTTTATCAAGGTATTTTACTGATCCTGACACAAGGATAGCCTTTACATTTCAGGCAAAATACATCGGGATGTCTCCCTGGACGGCCCCAGGTACATTCAGCATTATTTCCTATATTGAACACGGAGGCGGAATTTACCATGTGAGCGGCGGACTGAACAAACTTGCTTCCGGAATGGCGGCAGCAATAAAAGAATGCGGGGGAAGAATCCATCTGAATTCCCCAGTAAAAAAATTAATCGTTACAAACGGTGCGGCGGCAGGCATAGAGCTTGAGGACGGCAAAATAGAAAAAGCGGATTATGTGATCATTAACGAGGATTTTACCCATGCGATGACAGAGACTGTGTCTGCGCCGGATCGAAAAAAATGGACGGATCAGAAGATTGCTGAAAAAGATTATTCCTGTTCCACCTTCATGCTCTACCTTGGAGTAAAAAAGGAATTTAAGGATATCGCGCATCACAGCATCATCTTTGCCCGTGATTACAAAAAAAACGTGGATGAGATCACTGAAACTAAAATTCTGTCCGACGACTTTTCCTTTTATGTACAGAATGCCTCTGTTACGGATAAAACTCTTGCGCCTCCCGGAAAAAGCGCCATCTACGTTCTGGTGCCTGTACCCAACAATAAGAGCGGGATCGACTGGGAAAAAGAAAAGATGAATATGAGAAACCGGGTTCTTGATGCACTCGAGACCCGCGGCGGATACAAAGACTTACGAAAAAATATCGAGGAGGAAAAAATAATAACTCCCCTGGACTGGAAGAACAATCATTCGGTCTATCTGGGGGCCACTTTCAATCTTGCCCACAATGTCGGACAGATGCTTTATTTCAGACCCCATAATGAATTCGAGGAATTCAAAAACTGCTATCTTGCAGGAGGCGGCACCCACCCGGGCAGCGGTCTGCCCACAATTTATGAGTCCGGAAGAATCTCTGCGGAGCTCATCATGAAAAAAGACGGAATAAAAATGTGAAAAAATGCTTTTTTCTGATCTCTTTAATGTTTCTGCTGCGGGTATCGGTTTTATCGGCCGAAGATAAAAATATTTCAATCCAAGTCAGAATTGAAGGTTTTAGTAACGATAAGGGGCTCTGCAGGCTTCTGATCTATCAGGATAAAAAAGGTTTTCCCGAATCCGTGTCAGAGGCCGTGTCCTCTTATACAAACCCGATAAACACTAAAACTGCTGAATTTTTCATGACGCAAATGCAAACGGAAAAATGGACAAAACCTGGTATGGCAAGCCCGTTGAAGGTTTCGGAGCTTCGAATAATCCGGTCAAAAAAAAAGGTCCGCCGGCTTTTGAGGAATGCGTTTTGAGTATCAGCAATAACTCCAATACGTTATTCATCAGGATTCAATACCTATGAACATACTGTCATTTTTGAAGCTGCTTTGGATGATTTACGGAGGAAAAAAACCGGATATAGTGAAGATTCAGCAAATGGGACTGCTTGCAGTTAAAATTGCCCAGGTTCATGCTTTAAGGATTGATTTTTTAAGCGAAAAAACCTGCCTTGAGCTCTCCAAACTATACCGCGCTAATATACCCATAAAAACCGAAGATGCGCTTAAGGATATTGACCGGTCGAAATTTTCCCGGATAGACGAAAAGCCTCTGGCTACCGCTTCTGTGGGTCAGGTTTACAGGGCAAGGCTTATTTCAGGTGAAGAAGTGGTCATAAAAGTGATAAAGGGGAATTTTAAAAAACAATTTGAAAAGGATGTGGCTTCATTAAAACGTTTTTTCAAGATCATCATTTTCTTTTATCCGAAGCTTGCGAAGGTATTTGATCCGGTTGGCATCATTGAGCATATCGAAGACTACACTTTAAAAGAGCTTAATTTGAAAAATGAGATTGCGGGGCATGAACTGCTCTGCACTATTTATGAAAAGAACAGGAGCATTTACGATCTTTCATGCATGAAATTTCCCAAAATATACAAGGAGTTTTCTTCGGAAAACGTCATGGTATCCGAATATATTCCGGGAAAAACCTTTGATGAAATCCTGGACAGGAATATGGACTACTCCCGCCTTTTGCTGTTATTCAAGATTCACGGTTTTTTCATGTTTACTATAGGTACTTTCCACGGGGATATTCACCCCGGAAATCTCATGTTGTATGATGAAAAAATTTATTTCATAGATACTGGAGCCATAGGCCATGTCAGTACGAGATTGAGTGCAGGACTTTTGAATTTTTTTGATGCGCTTTCCGTTTACGATTATGAACGCTGCGCCTTAAGACTTAATGAAATGGCTGAGACCTCTATTGCAGGTCAGGACTTTGAAAAGTTCAGCCATAAATTTAAAATGCTTTATTCGGATTTCAGGGAAAAAAGTGTCGAGGAGGTCTCTCTCACCAAAAAAATGATGGAAACCATCAAGCTTGGAGTCAATTCCGGGATGTCCTTTGAAAAAGGAATGTTTTCAATCATTAAAAGTCTGATGTTTCTTGACGGAATGGTGCTGCGCTGCAATCCCAAAGCAAGGCTTATGGAGGACATGCGGCAGTTTCTTTCCGAATTCAGAAGCGCTGTTAATAAAAACATTGGGGGATAAAACAGGTTCCTGATTCATATTTTATTGTCCGTACGATTTTTCCAGAGCCATTTCAATGGCCCTGACCATGTTCTCGTTTTCCGGGGCATCCCTGGAACCGAAACGGCCTGCTATCTTTCCGCTGCGGTCAATAAGAAACTTGTTGAAGTTCCAGCTTATTTCACCGGAAAATTCCGGGTTGGTTTCATTTGAAGTCAGAAACTGGTAAAGGGGATGTTTGTTTTTTCCCTTTACGGATATTTTTGAAAACATGGGGAAAGTGACATGATACTTAAATGAGCAGAATTGCCTTATTTCTTCGTCGGTTCCTGGTTCCTGCCAAAGAAAATTGTTTGCCGGAAATCCCAGGATGACAAGACCTTTGGGACCCAGTTTTTTGTATAGTTTCTCCAGTCCTTCGTACTGCGGGGTAAATCCGCAGCGGCTTGCCACATTAACGATTAAAAGCACCTTTCCCTTAAAGTCGGAGAGATGCACCTCTTTACCTTCAATATCCCTGACTGAAAAATCATAAATAGAAGCATCATGGGAATCCAGGTCAAATTTTTTATGGTAAATGTGGCAGTAAGGTTTCTTGTGATTTTTTTCATAGTAGTCCTGATGATCATCTTCGGCTTTCCAGAATTTCTGTGCAGGCAGGACTTTTGTGGCAATTTTGAATCCCTTGGATTCAAGAATTTTAATCAGTTTGCTGATGGTGGCTTTTTCCTGGTCGTTACTGTAAAAAACAGCGGAGAGATACTGTTCTCCTAGGTCGGGCCCCTGACCGTTTTTCTGTTGAGGATCATGAATTTCAAAAAAAAATTTCACCAGTTCTTCATAGCTCAATTTTGTCAGGTCATAGGTGACTTCCACGGTTTCCAGATGTCCTGTATTCTGACTGCACACCTCCCTGTAGGTAGGGTTTTTGGTTTTCCCCCCCATGAATCCAGAAACTGCTGACACGACACCGGTTTTATGCTCCATCAGATATTCTACGCCCCAAAAACAGCCGCCTGCAAAATATGCCTTCGGATTGGGTGTAAACAGCAGGGAGATGGAATTCACGCAATGTCTTGAGTTTTTATCCGTTAATTTTTCTCCCTGGAAAACATGGCCCAAATGGGCATTGCAGTTTGAGCAAAGAATTTCCGTTCTTATTCCGTCAGGGTCCAGTTGCCTTTTTACAGCCCCAGGTATTTCATCATCAAAACTCGGCCATCCGCAATTAGATGAAAATTTATCCTCTGATTTATATAAGGGGGCATTGCACCTTTTGCATCTGTATATACCTGGTTCAAAAAAGTCATTGAACTTTCCCACGAATGGAGCCTCGGTACCCTTGTGGACTATAACTTTTTCCTCCTCAGCCGTAAGATTGTTATAAGAATTTGTATCCATAGATACTTCCTTTTCCTCAGCGGTTAATACATTGACCACTAATCCTGCAAAAAAAATCAGCAACAAATGTTTCATATATCTTTCCTTCAGTTTATCATAATTTTATTTCACTGTTTCGGCAAATAGATACATTAATTGCGAATGATTATGTAAAAATTAAAGTAAGAAAAATCCGGGATGAGATTAAAAGCAGATTAATCTCCTTTGATTTTTTTAAAAATTCAGGCGCCAGATTTTATAATTCAACAAAGAAGCAAAAGAGACCCATAAAAGATAAGGGATAAGCATGATCCCGGCCCGCGGGTCAACACACCAGAAGATCCGAACAAGAAGTGTGATCATACCCCACAGTACAAGGATATCGATGAAGGCCCAAAATGGGCTGCGCAGGCCAAAAAATAAAAATGACCATAACGTATTAACCCCCAGATGCACACAAAACAGAAACAGGGCAGTCTTTCTCTTTGGGGTATTATCAGGGGATACCCATACAAGGTAAAAAGCCAGCCCCAGCAGAAGAAAGAGGGTTGACCATACCGGAGCAAAAACCCATGAAGGAGGGTTCAGCGACGGTTTGATCAGCTGCTGATACCATGTCGAAACCGTCTCCTTGGTAAAAATCGCGCCAAGGCCGCCAGCCAATTGCGGCAGGATAAGTGCAATCGCCAATTTTTTAAAATGTATTTTCCCCATTTTTAAACTCCAATTATAAAATATAGTTCTATAAAGAATCCGCAGGTAATCTTAGATAAAAAAATAAGTATGAGGCAATTTTTTAAGTGTACGATATCATTTGTTAATCAATTTTCCAAAAACGGGAATTTTCTACAGATAGAACAATTAAAATATATTTGCATAAGTGTTGTAGTTCCTGCTGAATTATTCAACAGGCAATTCCCTGGATAGGAAATAATTTCTCCACCTGTTAATTTTGTCCCGCAAATATTCTGGGACAGGTTCTGATCTTAGTGAGACGGGTTTGAGGCATTTATCCACAAAACCGTTAAATCCGTCTGTCAGGATAAATACATTATTAAATCCCTGGCGAAAAAGAGAATCCCTTGCCTGGGCCGGGTGAGTCATCCCGTTTGAATAAAGCACAATTGTGCCTTTGTTTTTATAGGGAGAGCGCCCTTCGGAAAGTTCTTTCAGTGTCAGATTGACTGAATTTTTTATGTTGAAGCCTGCATATTCGTTCCCGGGCCTTATGTCCACAACAATAATATTGTCGCTGCCTCTGATCATTTTTTCTGCAAGATCTCCAGGGTCGATATGGTCTTCCGCATTTTCGACATTTTTCAATAAAACATTTTCAGACTGGTTTAAAATGAGTAAAGGCATTTGAGTCTCGTTCCCGCTTTGTGTAGTTCCTCCCGGTTTGGACAGTATAAAAAGACCCGCTGCCATGATGATCATTGCAAAAGAAAATATTTTTAAAAATTGAGAATTGAGATAAATGCCTGTGCCGGTGTTTTTATTTTCAATCAGCTCCGAACCCCAGAAGGCCCCCAGGGCTATAAGGGTAAGTAAAAATGCGAAAATTTCCTTTGATATATTCAGGGTGTCATAAATGAAAAGAACTCCTTTATCTCCTGAGGAATATAAATCCCTGATCCATGCGAATGTTTCATTGAAGAGAATACTGCCAGCAATGACTCCGGCAAGACATAAAAAAGCATCCCCTTTTCCTGAAGCTAAGCCAACCGCCGCGGTTCCTGAACACCATCCGCTCATGACAAAGCGCACTCCGAAAATCAAACCCCCGATAATCTGGGCTTTATAAATGGTCGGCATGAGATAAATGCTGTTGTCCGGAATTATGCCCAGTCCCGGAAATAAAAAATACCGGAAAGTTTTCTGGAACTGCCGAAGCCTGCCTGTTTCAGCGCAATTCCGAAAAATATTCCTATGATCAAAGAGACTATCAGGGCATTGGAACTATCCAGGGTATTTAAACTGTAAAAGGTTTCAAACATGCCACTGCCTCCTTACAAAAAAGGCCATCATATATCCTCCAACAAAAACTTCGCCCATAAAGAAAAGGCTGCCTGTGAGAAGGAGTGCGCCTCCTGTCAGGGCCTGTCCTGAAGTGCAATCCTGGGCAAGACGGCTGGCGTAGCCTATGAGAATCCCCCCGAAAACTGCCAGAAAGGAACGCAATAAGGGGGAAGCATTTTTTCCTCTTTCAAGAATAAAGTTTATTATTCCGGAAAATAGGGAAGAAAAAAGTTTGCCGATAATAACTCCCAGAAATATATAGACGAGATACTAATTTAATGGATTCTCGCTGCATTTGCCTTTTCACTGATATATACCGGACATTTGAGAATTTGGGCGAGTTCAGCATGTCCGGCAATAAAATCCGCATGACTTGCAGACTCTGAATCCTTGATTTCCCCCGTAAATGCTTTGTTGCAGTTGAATGCCGCAAGGCAGAATAAAAGCAGTAAAAACGCGGAATGTTTAACAGTTTTTTCCATATAACAATCCTCCTTCATATTATTTTGAAGTATTAGTATTTACAAAAAAAGGTGTTCAAGTTAATTTTTATAAAAAAATAACCACATGTTTATTCAAGTAAATTCCATTGAAAGGAGTTAAAAATGAATACAAGGGAAGCTATTGTTTTAACAGCTATCTGACCATCAAAATCAAAATTGATATCGGTAACTCCATCATATCCGCGCATTAAAAGCGGATAAAAAAATCAAAATAAAGGAACTCAAAACCATATCCGCCCTCATGACTATAAATCCGCTCTACGAAAGCATAGTCAATTATAGAAACTATATCATCAAACTTTCCAATCAATACGCGGAATCAGGAACAGATCAGATAATAGATGAGGTTTCAGAATGTCTGTCGACAAAAATGAAGGAAACAGCCTATGCCTGGGCTTGTGCCATAGTTATGGCGGATGCCGGAGCAGGTCAGGAGGAACATGCTTTTCTTAAGCTACTGATGAAGAAGTTTAAGATCAACGGCAGCCTTGGGGGAAAAATTTCCGCTGTTGCTTCGATGTTTGGCAGGAAAGAATAATAAAAACTGAGCAGACTGCCCCCACAGGGAGGATAATAACCTGCTCTAGAGAGAATTATCCTCGAAGGGGATAATCAAGCCTTTATAAGTTTCTTTTCCACTTCGATAATCAGATAAACCAGCAAGCCAAAACCCAGGCAGGCAAGCCACTCTGGCATTGTCAGAGGGGCGCTGTGGAATGCTTTGTTCATAAAAGGAAGGTGAACAAAAGCAACTTGAATTATTGTCATGATGGCCACACCGGCAAGCAGATAATAGTTTGTAAAAAAACCCAGCTTAAAAGGGGACAATTTTAAAGAGCGGCAGTTGAATAAATAAAACAGTTCTCCAAATACGAAAATATTGACGGCAATGGTTCTTGCCTCTGCTGTGCTTTTTCCAAGAATCAAGGCCAGTTTAAACAGCGAAAATGCACCTAAGCACAAGAGCGAGCCAACAAGGACTATTCTCCAGAGAAGCCATTTGGAAAGAATAGGGGTATTGAGACTTCTGGGGGGACGGTTCATGATACCCGGTTCTTTTTGCTCAAAAGCGAGCATCAGTCCCAGGCATATAGCTGTTGTCATATTGATCCAGAGAATCTGGACCGGCATTATCGGCAGGGCAACTCCGGCAATGATTGCTGCCAGAATCACAAGACCTTCACCAAAATTTGTCGGTAGTGTCCAGACTATGAATTTTACCAGATTTTCATAGACCGAACGACCTTCCTCCACAGCGGCTTCTATGGTCGCAAAGTTGTCGTCTGTCAAAACCATGTCTGCAGTTTCCTTGGCAACGTCTGTACCTGTAATGCCCATCGCAATTCCGATATTGGCCTGCCGAAGAGCCGGGGCATCATTAACCCCGTCACCGGTCATAGCGACACTGTGTCCGTTTTTCTGAAGGGCTTTTACAAGGCGGAGTTTATCCTCAGGGGCGACTCTTGCAAACACTGAAGTTGTTTTCACCCTGTTTTGTAATTCCGTATCAGAAACAGAGCTTATTTCTTTTCCATTCATAACGGGATGCCCGGTGAGTTCGGCAATGCCGATTGTTCTGGCTATGGCAAGAGCGGTTAATTCATGATCTCCCGTGATCATTTTTACATCTATCCCTGCGGAATGACAAACCTGGATTGCCTTTATAACTTCAGTTCTG
>CAYUET010000047.1:15207-16052 GCA_964443875.1 uncultured bacterium
CTTGGCGGATCTATCATTGCCTGAAGACCCAGAAATATAAGATTATTTTGGATGTCTTCGTGTGTGATTTGCCTTTTATCCAAAGACGTTTCCAGACAGGCAAAGGCAAGAACTCTTAAGCCGTCTTTTGCAAAGGTCGTGACTTTATCAAGGATAGTGTTCTTGTTAATGGCTGTGTTAGAGCCCTCAGAATTCAAGGCAAGGGAACATCTGGAAAGTACGCTTTCCACTGAACCCTTTACGTAAATGATTCTGCTCCTCCCACCTGAAAGTGTATTCAAGGTTGCCATATACTGATGTTGGGATTCAAAGGGGATTGCATCTATTCTGGGACAGGCTTTATTGAGTTCCTTACTATCAAGCTGGATTTTTGCGGCTGAAACAATCAGAGCAGCTTCCGTGGGATCGCCTTCAATTTTAACGCCTTCAGGAGTCATGACAATTCCGGAATCATTACATAAAAGACCCGCCATAAGACATTCATAAAGCGCCTTGTTTTTAAGATCAGCCGGAGCCCCATCCACAGAAAAGTTTCCGCTCATTTCATAGCCTGTTCCGGATACGGAAATAGTGACATCCCCTGCATATATTTTTTGAACCGTCATGCGGTTCAATGTCAGTGTTCCTGTCTTGTCAGAACATATGACCGTGGTGCTTCCCAGTGTTTCGACAGCAGGAAGCTTGCGGATGATGGCATTTCTTTTTGCCATTTTTGAAACACCGATGGCAAGGGTTATGGTAAGGGCTGCCGGCAAGCCTTCAGGGATAGCACCTACAGCAAGGGCGACTGCTGCCATGAACATTTCAATCCATGATTCACCTCTTGCAACGCCCACCAGAAAGGT
>CAYUET010000048.1:0-561 GCA_964443875.1 uncultured bacterium
CCATAATGTTTTTCCCCATAAGGTCCGTTATGTTGAAAAACATTATGGGGAGGGGGATGGCCTCGGAGAGCGGATTTTAAACCCGAAGACCATCGTTTACCTTGAAGACGGCGCCACCATGGAAATGGAAACCATCCAGCTTAAGGGAGTGGATTCCACAAAACGCTATACCCAAATTTTTGTCAAAAGCAGTGCCACGGCGGTTATCACCGAGAAATTATTGACCCACGGCAAACAGGCGGCAACTTCTGAAATGGAAGTGGCACTTGATGGAAAGGGAGCGACCGCTCGTATTGTTTCACGCTCAGTGGCAAAGGATGATTCCTCCCAGATATTTTATCCCCGAATGGCCGGGAATGCCCGGTGTTTCGGACATGTGCAGTGCGATGCCATCATTATGGATAGTGCAAAGGTCCGTGCTATTCCTGAAATCTCAGCCAACCATGTGGATGCCCAGCTCATTCACGAGGCCGCCATCGGCCGCATCGCGGGAGACCAGATCATCAAGCTCCTCACCCTCGGCCTGGATGAGAAGCAGGCAGAGGAAAAGATTCTGGCAGG
>CAYUET010000048.1:661-15965 GCA_964443875.1 uncultured bacterium
ATTTTTGAAATAAAATCCTAAAGTATTATGGATTTTTGAAATAAAATCCTAAAGTATTATGGATTTTTGAAATAAAATCCTAAAGTTATGCAGGATTAGAAATCTGTTTCTTTAATTTAAGTTTTTCTCCAGAATTCTTTCTTTATACATGATGTGTCCAGTGAGCGGATTCTTCTTTCCTGCGATTTCATCCCGGTTGAGAAAGAGAGTGAAGAGCCAGCATTCAGTGCCCTGTTTGGCGGAAACCTGGGCATAGAGGCCGTCTGTGATGCGGTGCTGAAGAGAGGTTTTAGTGGTATCCGTCCATTCCACGGCGCTTTCCCGGATCCAGTCCCTGCTTGTGATGTTTATCTTAAGGATTTGGGCATCTGAATTGTCTTTGAGTACAAGGCTCTTTGCCATGCGGATCAATTCCTCTGAATCGCTGCCTTTATATTGTGAGGGTTTCATTGTGCGGTTTTCCAGAATGGTTTTGTCGGCCTCTTCATTGAGCCTGTCCAGTTCCGCTTTACGGCTGTTGAGATCTTTGATTCTGTCTGTGCCGGGGAATAGTTTGTTGGAGTTTTCAATTAAAAGGTCCAGGGTGCTTTTCTGATATTTATCCAAAGCCATGATTTTTCCCTGGGCTTTGTTGTTATTCATCCATTGGAGAGCTTCATTCATTTTTTCATTGGCCTGATCGGGAATACGAGCCCTGCTTGATTCGTAATTCAGTATGGCGACTTTGATGTCATATTCCGCCTGCCTGAGTTTGAAATGGAGGTCTTTATCAATGCCTGTTTTCAGAAATTCTGCATAGAGTGATTTTGCATCTTCATAATTCTTATTATTCGCCAGAAGAATTTCAATATTTTCACAGGGAACACCGAAGTTTCCTTTTGAATCCGGGGTGGCATCCGTTTTGTATTCGGACAGGCGGTCAGCCCAATCTATATAAATTTTTTCCTGGTCAGCAGCGAAACTAACCGCGTTCGCTTTTTTTTGTTCTTTTGCTGTTTCCGCTTTAATTAGGGCATTTTCAGTCTGAGAAATCCGTTTTTCTGCGGCAGAGACATCCGGGTGAGAAGCAAAATCAGGATAGGATTTTTTGATTGTTTCCAGATCTTCTTTTGCACGGTCCAGATCATTGCGGCTGACGGATCCTGAGGACAAACGGTTTTCGGTCATGTCAAGATAACTGTTGATCTTTTTGATTCGGCTGGTCACTCCTCCCGGAATTTTTGATGGAGCGGCTTCTGCTGCGAGAGTCCATAGAAAAAGACCAAAAAGAACATTGGTAAAGGCAGTGAGTAAAATTTTTTTTCCGATCATGTTTCCCCCCTTCTGATGAATTAATAAAAAATTCGTCTTTATATGAGATTAAAGCACTAAAAATAAATGAAATCAAATATTAAAAATTTTTTTTAGGTCGATCGGGAAATAGATTGAAGGAATTTAAAGAAAGGATTATGAAAAAACTTGAGTTTTCATGTAAAAAAGGGTCTCCTTTCATTTAAGGAGATTAATAATGAAGATGAAGCAGTCCATAATAAGGATAGGGTTATTTATTTTTACCGTTTTCTTTCTGGCCTCTAATGTCTATTCAAGAGAGCCTGTAAAGAAATCCGTTCTGGCTATCTGCCCTTTTGAGAATCTGACAGGAATATCCGAGTATGAAGTACTTGCGGACGAATCCGCAAATTTCATGTTTATGGATTTATTCAGGAAAAATGCTTTTAAACTGGTTGAAATGGAACGCATAGGCGATATTACAGGCGAAAAAGTGTACACGGAAAAAGGTCTTGATCGTGAAGCCTATCTTAATGCCGTGAAGAATCTTGGAGCAGACATGATCCTTTTCGGGAAGATTCGCGATGTTTCAAAGGAGACGGTCCGGAGAGAAAAAATCAAGACGGTTGTCCGCATAGAAATCCGGATTGTCCGGCTGTCAAACGGAGAGCTTATTTTTATGAAGGAGGAGGAAGGTTCCTGTAAAAATTCATTTAAAAGTCCTTCAGTCATGGTAAAGCCTTTCGGTCCACCCATGGAGGATGTAAAAACAGCACTTCAAAGAGCAATAAATCAAGCAGCCCGGAAGGTGTCCAGAAAGGCAAGAAAATTTTAAAAAAGTGATTGACAGTTCTATGGGACTGAAGTAGATTCACACGCTCATTTTAATATTTTAAAGGGTGATTAGCTCAGCTTGGTTAGAGCGCTTGCATGACACGCAAGAGGTCACTGGTTCGAGTCCAGTATCGCCCATGTTAATTGATTGTCATAAAGGAGAAAAAGACAATAAACAACATCAATTTAAGAATTAATGCAGAAATCCGGTGCAAGGAAGTCCGGGTAATTAGTGGTGAGGGAGAGCAGTTGGGGATTTTGTCCGTTAAGGACGCTCTGGCTGCTGCAGAAAAAGAGGGTTTGGATCTTGTGGAAGTTAATCCGCACTCTGAGCCTCCGGTTTGCAGAATGTTGGATTTTGGAAAATACAAGTACCAGCAGACCAAAAAAGAACATGATGCTAAGAAAAAACAGCATGTGGTCAAGGTTAAGGAAATAAAAATCCGGCCTCAGATTGAGGAGCATGACTACCATGTTAAGCTGGACAGTGCATTAGCTTTTCTTGAAAAAGGAAATAAGGTTAAAATGACTCTGGTTTTTAAAGGGCGCGAGCTGGCGCACAAAGAAATCGGAGAAGCTGTGTTGAAAAAATTTTGTAATGAGGTTGTGGATTCCAAGCTGGGAGCGATGGAATCAGAAGGAAAGATGATCGGCCGTAGTATAACGCTGGTTTTGGCTCCTACAAAGCTTCACTAAGAGAAGAAGGGATAAGCAGGGTATGAAGCAGAAATTAAAGACAAATAAAAGTGTATCCAAACGTTTTAAGAAGACGGCTACAGGCAAGTTTTTGAGAAATAAGTCCAAAGCGCGTCACCTGATGATTTCGAAAAGTGCTAAAAGTAAGAGAGCGTATAGATTGAAGGCTGTTATAGGTCAGAGTGACAGTAAGCGTTTGAAAACGTTATTGCCCTACGCGTAAACAAGATTAAGCTAAAAGTTGGAGGCGATTTATGGTTAGAGTAACTGGAGTTCCGGCGTCTAAAGCTAGACGTAAAAAGGATTTAAAGAGAGCTAAAGGCTTTCATGCAAGAAATAAAAACACAAACCGCATTACGTCCGGTGTTGTCCGCAGAGCCAAGAGAAATGAATTTGTGGGAAGAAAACACCGCAAAAGAGATATGAGAGCTGCATGGATTACCCGTATCGGGATTGGCGCCAGAATCAATGGTACCAATTATTCAAACCTGATGAAGGGTCTTAAAAAGGCGAACATTGCCATTGACCGGAAAATGCTCGCAGAACTTGCTGTTTCAGACAAAGAAGTATTTGCTCACCTGGTAAAACTTTCCACTGCCGCAATTGCAGGTTAATTGCTAAATGACAGCAGACAGTTTGATGAGGGTGGAGGAGCTGAAAAGCCAGTTCCACCTAGAGGTGGAAACGACCGATAAAGCTCTGCTGCCTGAAATTAAGAATAAATATCTTGGCCGGAATGGATTAATTTCGGCCATGCTTAAAAGCATTTCTGAGATTCCTTTAGAAGACAGGCCCCAGTTCGGAAAGCTTCTCAATGAACTTAAAAATGAGATGGCTTCAAAACTGGATGCCCTGCTTTCTTCTTCAGCCGCAGGTAAATCAGGAGAATCCGTTGACTCCAGTCTTCCTTCACGGAAATATGCCGCAGGGACTTATCATCCGCTCACTTTAGTGAAGAATGAGATATGCTCCCTTTTTGAAAGACAGGGCTTTGCCGTGGTTGAAGGCCCGGAAATCGAAACGGACTATAATAATTTTACAGCGCTTAATATTCCCGAAAATCATCCCGCCCGGGACATGCAGGATACTTTCTATCTCGATGCAGACCGGCTTTTGAGGACCCAGACCTCCGCGGTACAGATCCATGTGATGGAAAAAGGCACTCCGCCGTTCCGTATCATTGCCCCCGGAAAGGTGTACAGAAAAGATTCCGACATTACCCATTCCCCCATGTTTCATCAGGTGGAAGGGCTTTGCGTCGGCAGGGACATCAATTTCGGGCATTTAAAATATGTTCTTTCCCTTTTTGCAAAACAGATGTTTGATGAATCCAGCAGGGTTCGGTTCAGGCCTTCCTATTTTCCTTTTACAGAGCCTTCCGCGGAAGTGGATATCTCCTGCATGATGTGCCATGGAAAAGGGTGCCGGGTCTGCAAAAATTCAGGATGGATTGAAATACTGGGGGCAGGGATGGTGAATCCCTCTGTGCTTTCCAATGTGGGGCTTGACCCCGAGGAATATACGGGCTATGCCTTCGGCATGGGCGTTGAACGAGTCGCTATGCTGAAATACCAGATCAATGACATTCGTTTATTTTATGAAAATCATTTAAGTTTTCTCAAGCAGTTTTACGCAGGTTAAAAAATATGAAAGTCAGTCTTAACTGGATTAAAGAGTATCTGGAATTTGAATTTGAAATCGATCAGCTCTCCCATGAGTTGACCATGGCTGGGCTTGAGGTTGAGGGGATTCAGACGATCCGTCCTTCCTTTACGCATGTGGTCACGTCTAAAATTCTGTCCATTGACCCGCATCCCAATGCCGACAATCTTCAGATTTGCCAGGTTTTTGACGGTGCCTCAGCCAGACAGATTGTCTGCGGCGCAAAAAATATGAAAGCCGGAGACATTGTTCCCCTGGCCAAGTCGGGCGGACAGGTCGGAGGACATGCGATCGGGGCTGTCAAGCTCCGGGGTGTGGAATCCTTCGGAATGCTCTGTTCTGAAAAGGAGCTCGGGATCGGTTTTGACCAGTCGGGTCTTTACATCATGCCGGAAAATACTCCGGTGGGGAATCCTCTGGAACAGGTGCTCGCGCTTGAGGATGTTGTTCTTGAGCTCGGGATTACGCCCAACCGCGGAGACTGTCTCTCCGTGCGCGGAGTGGCCAGAGAGATTGCCGCTTCCTTCGGAAAAAAATGCCGTTTCAAAAAAATTCAACCCTATCATTCCCGCACTGTGGACATGAGGGTTGCGGTTGAGAATATGGACCTATGTCCTGTTTACGGCGGGGCGATGCTTTCGGGCGTAAAAATAAAGCAGTCTCCTTTTGATTTAAGATACAAACTTTATCTTCTGGGCCTCCGGGCGATCAATAACATCGTGGATATTACCAATTATATTCTTCTGGACATGGGGCAGCCCATGCATTCTTTTGACGTTCACAAGATTGCCGGAAAAGCCATTCATGTACGTCCTGCCCGTGCAGGGGAAAAAATTCAGACCCTGGACGGCATTACCCGAGATCTGCAGCCGAGTCATCTGGTCATTGCCGATGCGGAAAAACCCCTGGCTGTCGCCGGAATCATGGGGGGAGAAGGCAGCGGCGTCTTTGACGGGACTTCGGAAATATTTTTTGAAAGCGCCTGTTTTTCTCCGCTTACCGTGAGAAAAACTTCAAGGCATCTGGGGCTGGCTTCTGATTCCTCCTACCGTTTTGAAAGGGGCGTGGATCCGGAGGCGATTCCTGATTCCCTGCTTTTAGCCTGCAAAATGGCCGAGGAAATGGCAGACGCAAAGGTCCTGCACTGCAGAATAAATCTGGATCATTTCAAGCCGGTCCGCAGGATCATCCCTTTGAGGGCGGAACGCTGCAACAAGGTTCTGGGTTTAAAGCTGAAAGAGGGCGAAATCACCTCTGTGCTTAAGAGAATTGAGATCAAAAAGGAAGAAAAAGGGCTTTACAGCATTCCGGGTTACAGGAATGATCTTTTAACCGAGATTGATCTGATTGAGGAAGTGGCCCGTGTGCGGGGCTATGAAAATATATTTGAACATAATGAAAAAGTGGAAATCCGCTATACCCAGTATGCCCCGGCTTATGAACTCCGAAAAAAAATTGAGGATATTCTGGTCCGTCTGGGGCTTCATCAGGTCATTAATTACTCATTCGTCCAGGAAAGGGATATCCTGGAAATCCCCGGATTCATTGCAAAGCCTTTTCAGTCCGAAAAGATTTCCAACCCTTTAAGCCCTGACATGAGCGTGATGAGAAATTCGCTGATTCCGGGTCTTATCCGCAACTGGGTGAGTTCGAATAATTACAAAATCCAGGATCTCCGCTTTTTTGAGGCGGGAGCCGTGTTTCCGGGGAAAATGCTCCCTGAAACCGAATCCCTGCCCCAGGAAGATCACGCGGCTTTTCTGCTTGGAGGTTCTCTTGAGCCTTCTTTTGTCGGGACTCCGGGCCGCGTTCAGGATTTTTTTGATATCAAGGGAATTGTGGAACAGTTTTTAGCTTTATTGAATATAAAGGCTGAATTTTTAGAAAATAATTCAGGGATTTTTTCAAAGGGTTTTGAAATAAAAGCCGGGAATGAAGTGCTGGGAATGTTCGGTGAACTTACCCCCTCTTTTGTCAGGCATTATGACTGCAAAGAAAAGGTGTATGCTGCGGAGTTTTTCGTTCATGCGCTTTCAAAGGTGCGTAATCCGAAAATTTCTTTTGTGCCCCTGTGCCGCCTGCCTTCCATTCAGCTTGATTTTTCCATGATTGTGGATTTATCGGTCACGCATGAGAAGGTGGAGCAGGTAATCCGTGGAATGAATAATCCTCTCCTGGAGGGGATTGCTTTATTCGATATTTATAAGGGGAATAACATTCCCCAGGGTAAAAAGAGCATGGCGTATTCACTGACTTACAGGGATCATGAAAAAACCCTGGAGCTGGATAAGGCCAATGCTTTTCATGATCAGATTAAAATGAAACTTAAAGAACAATTAAACGCAGATTTTAGATAAACAAGAAAGGAGTTGTTTCACCAGCCTTTTTATTTATTAGGTTGGATTCCTGAAAATGCCTATGTCAACAGAAACAGTTGAAGTCACAATATTTGGAAAAGAATACCCGGTCATTACAAGCCCAGGTAAAGATGCGCAGTATATATTAAAACTTGCGCAGTATGTGGATATAAAAATGAAGGAAATTGCCGAGCAGGCTCCTAATATATCTTCCATGGGTGTTGCGGTCCTTGCCTGCCTGAATATTTCAGATGAAATGTTCAGCAGCAGGAATGATTTTGAGCGGGATATCAAATCCGTTGATGAGGTGGTCAATCTGTTGATTAAAGACATAGATATTCGTATCACAGGATTAAAAAATTCTTGACAATAAGACGGGTTTACCTTTATAATGAACCTGATCTTTGACATTGTTAGTGAACGTTAAAAAACCCTGTGTTGTACGCGGACAGAGTCATTTTCCTGGAGCCAACATAGATATAAAGGGAACTCACGTTCGGGCTTATCAGTCATACCGTCCTGTGCGGGTGACAGTATATTCCTGGCAGGGTACCCCCTTAAAGAGATAAGGGCTCGAAGAGATAAATGAATTTACGGCAACAGCGGGGTTTTTTTATTTTATAGACCCGTTAATCATTAACAATGTTGCAGTTTTTTGTAAATCTTCCCTTATTTTTTTCATGCGCTGGTTGTAACCAATTCCGAATACGAGGTATGGAGGGAGAGTATTTTGCATAGTTGGGTATCCTACCTTTCTTCGGGCATTAAAAAATGCATGGAAGATTCTCAGTGTTCTGATTTCATTAGCGAGATGCCAGAACCTATTTTACAGCTGAAACAAAGAACACGAGAAAAGGTCAATGAACAGCTTAAATCTTTGCAGGGAAGGGAGATAAAATCCTGCGTCATTCAAAAGCTGTGTCTGGATATCATGGACGGCTATTTTCAAAAAAAACAACTCACTCAGCCTCAGGTATGTGTGTACGCGGGAGTATTTCCGGAAGTGGAAACCCGCATGATTATTCAGGAACTACTAAACAGAGACGGAGTCTGGATTCCAAGATGCGCTGGTAAAAGCCTTGAGATCTGCAAGATCCGATCATGGGACGATCTGGTTCCCGGAAAGTATTCAATTCCTGAACCTGGAGATAATCTGGAAGTCCTCAAGAAACATTCTTTCCTGGACTTGGTTATTGTGCCGGGTATCGGTTTTGATGCAAAAGGGCATCGGATAGGGCGGGGAAAAGGTTATTATGACCGTTTTTTATCCCGACTGGACCAGGGGGTCTTAAAATTAGGTCTGGCTTTCGCTGTTCAAATTCTGAACAACGTTCCGGTTGCAGGGCATGATGAAACGATGGATGGCATTATTACTGAAAACGGATTGATTGGCCCTGTGATTGAAAACCCGTATTTTGGCTTCGTCAGGAGAAAGGAAAAATAAAATGAATCCTTCAGTTGAGCTAAAAGGTTTTGAAAGTGTTATTCATTCTGCACCTTATTTATTTATTGGCATTTTTTTAGTATCGGGATTGATCATCGGTTCCATTTTTATGGTCTGGTATTATCGCAAAAAATTCGGGGATTCCCAGAAAAAGATTGATCTGATGATGCTGGATGCTAAAAAAGAAGTGGAACTCATTAAGAAAGAAGCCGAGATCGAAAAGAAAGACATCCTCTTAAAAACAAAGACCGAAATCGAAAGGGATGCGAATGCACGTCGAAGTGAATTGGCAGCCATGGAAAAAAGGCTCGTTGGAAAAGAGGAAATTCTAGAAAAAAAATATATTTCTGTTGAAAAAAGAGAAAACGATTTAAGAGCCAAGGATGAACGGATTTCTGAAAAAGAGAAAGAGATCACACGGCTGAAAGAGGAAATTCAGAAAACAGCGGATGAAAGAAAAAACAAACTGCTTGCCATTTCCCGTCTGACGGAAGAAGAAGCCAAAAAAGAGATCCTTAAAACTCTTGAAGAAGAGCTTGAAAATGAAAAGGCGAATCTGATCAAGAAATCAGAAATTGAAGCCAAACTCATGGCGGAGAAAAAAGCCAGGAATATTCTGGTCTTATCCATCCAGAGGCAGGCCATAGAACAGTGCCAGGAGCACTCCACCAAACTGATCCCTATTCCGAATGATGAAATGAAGGGACGCATCATCGGCCGTGATGGAAGAAACATCCGGGCTTTTGAGCAATGCTGCGGAGCGGATCTGATTGTGGATGATACTCCGGATGCCATATTGATTTCCTGCTTTGATCCTATCCGCAAGCATATTGCGAAAATTTCACTGGAGAGACTGATGGCGGACGGACGCATTCATCCGGCAAGGATTGAAGAGGTTGTGAACAAGGTCCGCAAGGAAACGGGGATTGCCATCCGGGATGCCGGTGAAGCCGCTGCCGTGGATTTAGGCCTGACTTCCATTCACCCTGAGCTGATGAAGCTTATCGGCATGCTTCAGTTCCGTTTCAGCTACGGACAGCAGCAGCTTCAGCATTCCATTGAAGTGGCCCAGATTGCCGGAATCATGGCCGGAGAACTGGGAATCGACGTGAAAGTTGCGAAAAGAGCCGGGCTTTTGCATGACATTGGAAAAGCCGTGACCCATGAAATTGAGGGATCCCACGCCATGATCGGCGCGGATCTGTGTAAAAAATACGGCGAGTCCGCGGATGTGGAGCACGCTGTACGCGCCCATCACCAGGATGTTGAACCCCGTACGGTTTTTGCCTTTATTATTGATGCGGCGGATGCCATTTCCGGAGGAAGACCGGGAGCCCGCAGTAAAACCGAGGCCAACTACATCCAGCGTCTTGAAAAACTTGAAGAGATCTGTATGAGTTTCAAAGGGGTCCAGAGATCTTATGCGGTTCAGGCAGGACGCGATGTGCGTATTCTTGTCGATCCTCAGAAGCTGAATGATTCACAGGCCGTTATGCTGGCCCGCGATATCACCCGGAGGATTGTGGATGAAATGCAGTTTCCGGGTCAGATCAAAGTAAGCGTGATCCGTGAATACCGCGCTATCGAATACGCCCAGTAATAGTGAGAAGGATTATGAAAAAGGCCCGCTTTTCAGCGGGCTTTTTTTTTGCCTGTTTTTATCATTATCCCACTGGAAAATCGGGAGTTAAAAGTATTTCTTGATGTATACGACAATAGAGAATAAATTATATTCTGAAAAAACGAAAAAGAGACAGATCCATTAAAGAAATGAAAAATTACAAATCCATTTTAGTTCGCGGGGTAAACTGGCTTGGGGATGCGATCATGTCCCTGCCCGCCCTTTATGCCCTGAAGCAGCATTGCCCGGAGGCCCAGGTCACGGTTTTTACCCAGGAAAAACTGGCTTTTCTTTATGCGAATGTTTCGTGTGTGTCCAAAGTGATATGCTTTGAGAAGAAAACCGGAATTGAAGCTGTCAGAGAAAGACTTAAAACAGTCGTAGCCCTTAAAGAGGGTGCTTTTGACGCAGCCGTTATTTTTCCGAATTCCTTTGATTCAGCCCTCATGCCTTTTCTGGCCGGAATTCCCGAGCGCACGGGTTTTGCTTTAAATGCCAGATCCCTGATGCTTACAAAATCGCTTGCCGCCCCCGGAGATTTTTTCAGGGAACACCACAGTCAGCACTATCTGCGCATCGTAAAGGAATTTCTTGATCTGGAGGAAATCCCTGATCCGGCAGATTATTTTCCCCTTTTAAGATTTGATTCTTCTGAACCTGAAGAAACCCGAAAAATGCTTGATGAACTGATTCCGGGTTATCAGAGACCTCTGGTTGCCTTATGTCCGGGTGCGGAGTATGGCCCCGCAAAGAAATGGCCCAAAGAATTCTATCAGGAGATTGCCCGCAGGGTTTCGCTTGACGTGAAGGGCACAGCCCTTGTTCTGGGAACTCCCAAGGAAGCTTCAGAAGGGATTGAAATGGTGAAGGGGCTTGATAAGGCTTTTTCTCTTGCCGGAAAAACAAGTCTTCCGGATTTTATCCGCATCATGGCCTTTTGCGATTTTGTTGTGACCAATGATTCAGGCGCCATGCACATGGCAGGGGCTTTGAATGTTCCCGGGGTTGCTGTGTTCGGATCAACAGAGCCCGCCGCCACAAAGGGACTTGGCCCTATAGAAGTCAGCTATGACAAGGAACCCTGCTCTCCCTGCTTTGAAAGAATCTGTCCCCTGGGGCATACCCGCTGTCTCACCAAAATCACTCCGGATCAGGTCTGGAACATACTGTCAGGACTTTTCAGGACCAAGGGCTTCCTGAAATAACCGGATCAGTTTTTCGCCGTTCACCTTGACGGAATACTCTTCCTCGGCCTTTTTCCTGCCGTTGAGGCCGAATTCACGCCTTAAGGAAGGATTCTGTATCAGCTGTTCAAGCCTGGAAATCCATTCCTCAGGGGAGGCGGCATGAAAACCATTGACGCCGTTTTCAATAATCACGGCATTCACCCCCACAGGGGAACAAACTGAGGAAATCCCGCAGGCCATGTACTGCAGAAGTTTCAGGCCGCATTTCCCTCGGGCCCAGATATCGTCCGTCAAGGGCATGACCCCGATATCAAAGGACTGGAGATCCCGGACTTCATCTTCAAAGGCCCAGGGCTTTTTGAGGATGGGGATAAAGGGGTGAGTAAAGAACTCATTGGCAACGATTTTCAGCTGGAGAAAGGGGTATTTCCGGTAAAGGGTTTCAAGCGCAGGAAGAATCTGCTTCAGATAAAAAAGAGTGGAGGCTGTCCCCATCCATCCGAGGGTAAGTCGTTCGGGATTCCGGATGTCCACAGTTCTGGCCTGATACCGGTCCGTATCCACGGGAGTCGGAAGAATATGGGTGTTGGGGTTGAAGGGCAGAGCCATGGATTTAAGATACCCATTCCCTGCAAGAACCGTATGGGACGAAGCAATGATTTTTTTGAAGCGCTTCCAGGCGGCTTCGGATCTTTTGATTTCCTTTTGATTGGAATCCTTATAGATGATGGCATCATCAAAATCAAAGAACAGGCGCCGGGCATAGTATTTAAGAAGGATGATTTCAAAACCGGTCAGGAGCTTGCGTGAAACCACCACAACGTCATAGGCACTCAGGGAATGGTAAAAGGAAAGGCGGTTCCAGAAATGTGCGGGAAAAATAAGAAGAGAAGGGCTTATCCCTGAGGCTTTAAGAAGGGCGAAGTACTGGGAAATCCGGAAACGTGTGCTGGGTTTATCGGCGCGTGTGGCGAGGAAGGCAATTTTCATGATATTGATTTACAGATCCTTATTTTGAGATTAAATTAAAGATAAACCTTCGCTGAAGAGAATGTCAAATACTACTTTAAAGGTGCCGCAGGAAAATGATTCAGACCATTGTGATATCCGGAAAAGAATACTTTTTTGAGGTGGATTCCCGTTATGAAAAGCTCCCCTGGAAGGACTTTTTCGGGAAGGCGTATGAGGGGGTGCAATGGATCAAAAAAGACAAGCGTATTCAGGCCGGATACTGGATTCCGGAAGGAACGGATTTCCCTTTTTCCCTGTTCATCAAATGGGTGAAGACAAAAAACCGGATGGAAAAAGGAGCGCGTATGCTGATTGGAAGCCGTTCAAGGCGCAGTTTTAAAAATTGTCTCCAGTTTGAACAGGCTGGTCTTTTGGTGCCTGAATCCGTTGCTTTCCTTGAAAACAACAGCAGGGGCGAGTCCGCCCTTTTAACCCGTTATTTCCCGGACTCCCTGAATCTGGGAACTCTTTTTTTAAGACAGAAGATGACAGAGCCCCTCTGTTCGGAAATTGCGGAAACCCTGGCGGCCTGGCATCAAAAGGGGGGATATCACGGAGATCTCAAATGGTCCAATCTGCTGATTACTCGGGATCAGAAATGCATCATCATAGACCTGGACCAGTCCCGGCTTTATTCCAGACCGGTTTTAAAAAGAATCATCAAAGATCTTGTCCGGTTTTACCGCTTCGGCCTTGAAATGAGGGCTGAAGAATGGGTCCGGAAAATATTTTTTAAAAAATACGCAGAATGTCTGATGCCTCTGGTTTTTTCAGACGAATCCCTCAGGTCTGTTGCCGAGGCGGCGCAGCGTGAATGGGAAAAGAAAGGATGCAGAACATTTCAATGACCCCGCCGGAAATGGAGTATATTCCCCTGAATGATCTTCTGATTCACCAATCTTATGTGGAGCTTTTTAAAAAGAACGGTCTGGAGACCTTTCAGAATTTTCTGGATTTTCAGGGCGGTGAAGTATTCAGACGCAACAGGCTTCGTTCGGTTGTCAGAATCGAATTGAAAAATGCGCTCAACCGGCCCTTCTGGTTTCATATGAAAAGGCATGAACTCAACTGGAAGGAAAGGCTTAAATCCCTGTTTCACCTGGGGAAAGCCCATGACGGGGAGCATGAATGGAACCGCATGCTGGAGTTTTTGAAGGCCGGAATTCCGACGACCCTGCCTGTTGTGTTCGCCAGGAAAAAGTTTTTAGGACTTCCGTGGAAATCCATGACCGTGACCGCGCATCTTTATAATGCGGAAAGACTCGAGGATTTCATTCCCTCCTTTTTTTCAGGGGAGGGAAAAGATTATCTGAGTTTTAAACGGAAAATTCTGAAGGAGACCGCAGAACTCTGCAGAATCGTTCATCAAAACGGATATAATCACAATGATTTTTATCTGGGACATTTTTTTATCCGGAGGGATCCCTTTACCCTTTACCTGATTGATCTTCAAAGAGTGGAGCGCCATGTACGAATTCCCATGAGAAAAAGAATCAAGGATCTGGCCCAGCTTTATTTCTCGGTCCTTCCTCTGAAGGAGATTTCTAAAACAGACTGCCTGCGTTTCATTCTTCTTTACGCCGGAAAGATTTTTAAAAAGAATGAGCTTCGAAAAATAATGAAACAGGTTCAGGGAAAGTGTATAAGAATTGAAAAACATACCCGGAAATTGATTGAGCGGGTGAAAATTGAAAAAAAACGGACGGGGTACTGGTAATGAAAATTGCTTTGGTTTCCAGAGGGTTCAGTTCTCACAAGGGCGGCGCGGAACGTTTCACGAATTCACTGTGCAGGCAGCTTTTAAAGGCCGGGCATGAAGTGCATCTCTATTGTGGGGAGGACGTGCATACTCTCCTGCCGGGGATAAAGGTGTTTAAAATCCATTTCTGGAAAGGGATCTCTTTTTTGAAAATTCTTTCCTTTCACTATAGCGTGGGAGCCCTGCTGCGTAAGGAAAAGTACGATGTCATTTACGGGCTTTGCCAGTTCTTCCCCATGGGGGTTTATTACGCAGGCGGAGGGGTGCACAAGCACTGGATGAAGCTTCGCTATCCGAATCCGTGTGTGAGAGCCCTGAAATACCTTTTGTCGCCTGTACATCTGAGCATGGTCTGGCTGGAACGGCATATCTGCGATCCTTTGAACCATCAGCATATCATCACTAATTCAAGGCTGGTCAAATCCCATCTTCTTTCCTATTACGCCTTTCCGTCGGCCCGGATTCATGTGATTTATGACGGGGTGGATGCCGGGCTCTTTAATCCGGGGGTGAAAAAACAGGCGATTGCCCTGAAGACCCTTTACGGATTTGAGGAAAAGGATATTGTTTCAGGATTTATTTCAAACAACTGGCCCCGGAAAGGGCTGGATCTGATTTTAGCCGCTTTGGCGAAGCTTCCTTCACACTATAAGCTGGTCGTCGCCGGACGGGGAAACACAGATGCCTATAAGCATAAAATGAAGGCTCTGGGCGTTAAAGAGGAACGGGTCCGTTTTCTGGGTGTTATGGAGGAAATTCAGAAGGTCTATGCCCTGACGGATGTCTTTCTTTTGCCCACCCTGTATGATCCTTTTGCCCAGGTTTGCCGCGAGGCTCTGGCCTGCGGGATTCCGGTGGTGACCACTCCGGGAAACGGCGCTGCCGAGATGATCAAGCCCTATAAAAACGGCTTTGTCCTCCGGGATTTTTATGACGAGGCCGGGCTGGTTGATTTTTTAAGCCATCTGACCGCCGCCGGACTTCAGGAAATGAGTCAGGAATCGGTTTCATCCGTTGCCCGTCAGTCCTGGGAAGAAAACGCGAAACAGCATGAGGCGGTTTTTAAAAAGATCAGTTCTTTGTAATTTTTTTCCTTTATTGAAAAGATTTTTGAGTTATGATGAAGCGATAACCTCAATACATTAAGCGGGTAAGAACATGCTGGAAAAAATTCTGTTTTATGATCCTTCTGAAAATGCGGAAGCCACGCTTTCCGTGATCCAGTCTCTGGGGTACGACGTCCGCACGGTCGGTACTCCGGATGAGCTCTATTCTGAAGTTGCCGCCAATCCCTATGATCTGATGATTACAGAAATCCAGGCGGATTATTTTATTGAAACCAGCGGGCTTTTTTCTTTTTTTGAAAAATTAAGAATTATTCTCCCTAATCAGATTCTGCCTCATATGGCGGTGACGAATACCCGTAATGTCTTTGATATTTCGCTGGCCGAAACGTATAAGGTC
>CAYUET010000049.1:0-15946 GCA_964443875.1 uncultured bacterium
GTTTTCATACTCGTCCGTTGTGATTTTATTCAGGGCATACTGGGCATCTGCGGCAAAGGAATCAATCAGGTCCATGCTTTTTCCTTTGTTGGAACAGCCCGGATTCATGGCCCCGGAAGTCACAAAAACGGTCGGCATGTCAATAGCGGCAGCGGCCATGAGATAACCCGGAATATTTTTGTCACAGGCGCCGATGTAGACGACCCCTTCAAAAATCCCGTGAGCGAGAATCATGGACATCGCGGCATCCCGGTTCAATTCGCGGGAAGGCAAGCTGTATTTCATCCCGTCATGCCCCATGGTGATGCCGTCGCATACGCCAAGACCCGCATTAATTCGTATTCCCCGGCCTCCGGCTTCCGCGATTCCAAGTTTGATATGATTGGCGAGCTCATCCAGATGAAGATGCCCGGGGGTGATTTCATTATGGGAATAAATGATGGCAACAATGGGTTTTTTAATATCCTCCCCATCCAGACGGGTACCGAAAAGCAGCGATTTCGCCGCAGGTAATTGTTTGATCTGATCTACATTCATAAAGCCTCCAGGGGTATATAGGTTGAACTCTTTTTAAAAAGAGTTTTCAAAATTAGTCCGTCATTATGAATAAAAAAAATAAAGCAATCAATAAGCAAATTGGCTGATAATGAAACGACGAAACAGACTCCTGCTATAGGCCTTTTTCGCGTCTTTCTCGTTTATCAAATACTGCAAGTCCTTTTTCTGTCAGATCTTTTAAGTGACTTTCATCAAATTGGGCATTTGTATGACAATAATAATGAAAGGTTAATAATTTAATTCCTTTATAACGACAGATCAATCGATTAAGATTTTTTAAATGAATAGAAAAAGAAGGATTTGTCTCAAAATTTTTTACGGCAATAGATAAATTCAGATAATTTTTATTTAACCCTTTTTTATCAAAAGGACAAGCAGGTATCGATATCTTCACCGGCAAATATTCACTTTCCATGTCAATAATCGGAAATTCATCTTTAGAAATAAAACTATTTTCAGGTAAAACAATAAATACACCTACAAAAGGGAAATAGTCCTTGATGATCATTTCATCTGAAGGAACAGGATAATCCAGTGGAATCTCTCTAATCAAGTTGGCGATGGTTTCATAAATAGTAAAATAATAACTATTGAAAAATGAATACTTTTCAAATTGTTTGCCATCGGTATTTAAAACAAACGCATGTGAAAAAAACAATTTTTTTTCACCAGGAAAAAAATTCAAATAAGGAGGGATTTCCTTCTTGATTTCCGGTAGTAAATAGAACGTGTTATCTTCAACAGTTTTATATTCATAACCATGCCTAGACAATTTTCTCTTCCTCGCCAAATCAACCATGGTAGGGACATCGGGAACATTACCCTTTTCATCGTATAAGCTTTCTATCTCTGAAGAAAATGAATCAAAGACATGCCAGGAGTCATTATATTTTATTTCCGCTACGACATGTCCTTTCAATTCCCATATTCTGGACTCAAATCCATAAAGAGCTGCAAGAGTTGCGAAATTCAAAGCCCAATCATCACAACACCCTACCCCAAATGCGTTTAGAAAAATAAGAGGGGAATGTAAAATATCTCCTCTAAATAAAGGAAAATTTCGAAGGTCCAGGGAGCGAACAAAATCATATATCTTTTTCACCTTTATTGCAGAAGCATCTCCTTCATTAATGTTAATCATCCCTTTTATTTTATTAAAAGTGAAAAAAATCTCACATGGGGAAATGACAATTTTATTTTTCCCGGGATTGGTTATGGATAAACTAAATTTGTCCTGTTCATAGGATTTGAGTAATGAATAGGGCCTGTTAAAATTAAAAAACAAAGACTCTCTTATTCTTAAGATATCCTTTTTACAGGGCGTGTTTTTACTGGGGAGATTTTCTAAAAATTTTTTTTGAGAGATCAGATAAAACATTGCTGTTTTATCTATTGTAAACCCGATGAGTAAAATAATAAATACACTTTTTAGTATTAAAAAAACATAGCCTCTATATTTGTAATAACTAAGTCTACTTGACATGGCTTCCTGAGATATAATTATATCTTAATTTAACAAATTGATCTGATTCTCATCCACAATAATCCCAAAACAGCTGGGGATTCTTTATCTGTCAAAAAAGAAATTGATAGATCTTATAAAAAAATACTAAAAGCAATCAATAAACAAAATCTTAGGGGATGAAGCAATAACTTTCAAATATAAAGGGTAACCCATGGAAAAAGAAAAACTCGTCATCATCGGATCAGGACCTGCCGGACATACCGCGGCGATTTATGCAGCCCGGGCCAACCTAAACCCTTTGCTGTTTGAAGGATTTTTAGCCGGGGGGGTGGCCGCAGGGGGCCAGCTCACAACCACGACCGAGATTGAAAATTTCCCGGGTTTTTCCCACGGCATCCAGGGGGTTGAACTCACTGAAAAATTCAGGGAGCAGTCCGTCAAATTCGGGACCCGTGTTCTCACGGAAACCGTCACCTCCGTTGATTTTTCAAAACAGCCCTTTGTTGTAAAAACGGAGGAAAGGGAGGTATCTGCCGAATGTGTGATTATTGCCACAGGCGCCACGGCCCGAAGGCTTAAGATCCCGGGGGAAGAGCTTTTCTGGCAGAGGGGAATCTCCGCCTGTGCGGTCTGCGACGGCGCTTTGCCCGCCTTCAGAAACAAACCCCTCGTGGTGATCGGCGGCGGAGATACGGCCGCTGAAGAAGCCTCTCACCTGACCAAATTCGGCTCAAAAGTTTACCTGGTGCACAGAAGAGACCAGCTGCGCGCCTCCAAAATCATGCAGAAAAAACTTCAGGAAAATCCGAAAATTGAATTCGTCTGGAATTCTACAGTTCTTGAAGCGAAAGGATCAAAAATACTTGAATCCGTTGTTGTTCAGGATGTGGGCTCCAAAGCCACCCGTAAACTTTCGTGCGCAGGGCTTTTCTACGCCATCGGCCATGTGCCTAATACCGAATTTTTAAACGGGCAGCTTGAACTGAACGAAACAGGGTACATCCTTACCCGGCCTAAATCCACCGCCACTTCTGTAAAAGGTGTTTTCGCCTGCGGAGACGTGCAGGACTGGATCTGGAGACAGGCCATTACTGCGGCTGGAACCGGATGCATGGCCGCCCTGGAAGCCGAACGCTTCCTTGCGGAAAAAGAATAAATTCAGATAATCCAGTGTTCGGGTAAAAAGGTATTGGGAAAAATAGCACAGGCTTTTTTATGCATCTGTCCCATATGTTCCCGGCTGTAGCGGTCTGAAAAATGAAAAAGAATCAGCCTGCCCACATGGGCATCCAGCGCAGTCTGGGCAGACTGTGAAACCGTAAGGTGATAATTGGCCTCTGCCAGTTCATGTTCCGTATCGTCATAACTGCATTCCAGAATCAGATTATCCGCATGATCCACCAGGGAAAGAACCTTCGCCCTGTTCGATTCCGTAAGGGATATATCCGTGACATACCCTGTTTTATCCCCTTTTTTCTTTTCAAGAAGCAGGTCCTGAAGCTGTCCCAGGGGGAACAGGCCTTTCCCGGTGTCAATTTCAATATCCAAAGGAAGGTCGTTTCTTTTCAGCTCCGCACACCAGCGGCCCGGCAAAAAACCTTTCTGAGCAAGTCCTTCCGTATTGATATTCAGCCGGTCCGGTTCAGAGACGGCATAGCCCAGACAGTCAATGCCGTGGTGTAAAATTTCGCAGTGAACTTCATAATCCTTTTCAGAGAGAATCTTTTTCCCAAAGGGTTTTTCAGGGAGGGGATGAAGTCTGGAAAAGGCCTCCTTGCAGAGAAAAAAAGCGGACTGAATGCGGTCTTCTGTGATTTCATGGACAACAATTTCACCGGGGCTGGACGTTACAAGATTCCAGGTAAATCCCTGAAAGCGGCAGTGCATGATGTTCATCGTTCCTTCCGGACCCCAGATGTGCAGCGGGCGGTAGCGCGAATAAAGATGCCTGAAAAGTCCGTCAAATCCACAGATATGGTCCATGTGGGCATGAGAAAAAAACAGATGGTCGATTTCCTGAAGAACAGAACGCCCCAGAGGATAGATACACCCCTCCCCGCAGTCGAAAAGGAGATTGTAAATCGCCTGTCCGCTGTCCACCCGCATATATACGGCATTATCCTGCCCGGGAATCCCCAATACTCTTTGTTCAATCGTCATAGGCTGGGGTTATAACATCACCTTCAGAATCCGTCGAGAGGATAAAACCTCCACCGGATTAAAAAACAGACAAAAGGTTGCTTTTTGTCTGGATACTGAATTGGGAACATTTTGTCCCCTGATATTGAAGTCAATAGGGGGCTGGAACGATTGATTAATAGGGATTTAAAAAGATTTGAATATAATTCCCATGCAACAGGCGGATTGGAAAAGAAAACCGGATAGGGATAAAAATCAAAAACAAATCCTTTTCAAATTGAAGTGAGGTCAAAAAAATGTTATCATTCTTAGCTAAATAACTGTATCCTTCAAAATCTATTGAATAAGGAATTGCAACATGTGGTGGTGTCATTTTAGAATGTGGTTTACCAACAACTGGTTAAAAGTCTGTCTGGTTATTCTGGGTATTTTGCTTGCGTATATGATTGTCTATGGCATTCAATGCTTTATGAATCTTGAATCCTTCTACCGGCAATACATGTGGGCCTCTGTTCCTATTCAGGTTCCTCTGGCCATGCTTCATACCGCCATTTTTATCTTCGGTTACTGGTGGCTCATGCGCAATGCCATGACCAAGGATGTGGAAGCCATCCCGCCGGATAAAATTAATGCCCGTTTTTCGGGAGTGGTAGGAATTGATGAAGCCCGGGAAGAATGCATGGAAGTCGTGCATCTCATCCGTGACCGCCAGAGGGTCAAGATGATCGGCGGAAAAATCGTAAAGGGGCTGATCATGCTCGGGCCTCCCGGCTGCGGAAAAACCCTTCTTGCCAAGGCCATTGCCAGTGAAACAGGAATACCCTTTTTATCCATGGCCGGTTCTGAATTTACAGAAATGTATGTGGGCGTCGGCGCTTCCCGTGTGAGAAAACTTTTCTCCAATGCACGCCAGTATGCCAAAATGTACGGCTCCTGCATTGTATTCATCGATGAAATTGATGCCATTGCCAGAGGCCGTCAATTCTCCGTCGGGGGCGGAGGCCAGGAAACCAATGCCACCCAGAACCAGCTCCTGGTCGAAATGGACGGTCTCGGAGCCTCAACCGGAATCAACATCATCTGCATCGGGGCAACCAACGCCCCCTTTGAAACACTGGACCCCGCACTTTTAAGGCCGGGGCGTTTTGACCGCAAAATCTTCATTGAAAAACCCTATGCGGACGGACGCAATGCCCTTTTTAAATACTACCTCGGGAAGGTCAAATATGATCCTTCGATTGACACACTCCGCCTGGCCAATTATACCATCGGAAAAAGTCCTGCGGAAATTGAAAATATCGTGAAGGAATCCGCGCTCATCTGCACCCGTGACAAACGCACTGTGATTGAATTAAAGGATCTCACGGCCGCTATTGAAAGAATCGACCTGGGCCAGGAACGGAAAAGAAAAATCCATCCCTTTGAGCTGGAACGCACCTCCATTCACGAGTCCGGCCATGCCATTCTGCTTTATTTTTTACACCCTCTGGATGACGTCTTCAAGGTCTCCATTGTGACCCGTTCCGGAACCCTGGGTGTTGCCCATCATCAGCCGGTTGTTGAAATGAGTGACCGGGACAAAATTTTTTATGAGTCCAACATTACGGTCAGCCTGGGCGGATACGTGGCTGAAAAAATGATGTTTGAAACCACCACTTCAGGCTGTTCCTCGGATTTTCGGAATGCGATGCATATCGCCAAGCTCATGGTCTACCAGGTCGGCATGGGCGATTCAGGCTATGTGGGGGATTTTTCGCTGATGGAAGGCGGAGATGGCCGGGGGCCGGATGCCATGTCCAATGAACTTAAAAAAATGCTCAATGACGACGTGATGAAAATTCTTGAACGATGTCTCAGGCAGGCGACTGAACTTTTAACCAAAGAAAAAACGCTTCTTGAAAAAATGAGTGAGAAGCTTCTTGAGAAAAAAACCCTCGAGTACGATGAAGTCAACGAGATCTGCAAACGTTACGGGGTCGGAAAAGAGAGAAAGATTGAAGAGCGGGGTCTTCTGCAGGAATTTCAAAAACTGGTCATGGAATCCGCCGCCCCAGACCAGGGGAAAATCGCCGCGGATAAACCTTCAATTCCCCCTCCCAAACAGAGCTGAAGCAGCAAATCCGGAACTCCATGATGGTTAAAAAAATTCTTTTCCCAGTGCTTCTGACAGCCTTGATGCTGGTCTCTGTCTCCTGCTCCCTGGAGCCCACCTACACCAGGGATAATATCATCCAGGGAGTAAAAGACATCCTCTTCAAGGAATTTGACATCCGTTCAGAAGTTAAAATCAGGGATAAAACCATAGGGGTTTGCGTAAGGGTTCCAAGGCTGTTTGTTTCGGCCCAGAAAGCCTCCCCCTTGTTTCCTGACATCTACCAGAATATCATGCTTTGCCTCCGGCGTGTGCTTTTAAGCACGAATGTGGATATCCAGTTTTTTCAGATTAATTTCAGGGGAGATGACACCGGGATTGAAATTTCCTTTCTTCAATACCTCCGGGATCTGAAAATTCTTCTGCTCTCCGGGATATCCTTTGAGGATTACCAGAAGCGGAGAATTTATAAAAACATCATCAATATTGCCGATCTCGGGAAAAAGAAACTGGAAAATTTTTTTGCCGATTTAGGCAGCAAGAAATCAGATACCCTGATTGCCCAGCATTTCACTTCAGATATCAACAAGAGTAATATTTCTCCGGGTTTTGTGACCTGGCTTTGGGAATCCCTGATGAAAATGAATATCCGTCATGATATCCGAGATATCCGCATGATTTGCGTGGAGGAAAACAGCTATTATTTCTATTGTAAGGTGAAAGAAACCTTTGATACCAAACAGGGATTTCAAAATTCCTCCTTTTCTACCTATTCCGGCGGAGAATCAGAATATGTCTTTGAAATGGTTTCCTTAAGCTACTTCAGCGTACTCATTAACCGTCTGTTTCTTCTGAAAGATCCTGAGGAAAAATCAAACCCCAATCTGTTAAAAGTCATTCAGCAGTATGGAGCTCCCCAGTCCTGGCCCAAGACCGATTTTTTTGTAACCCCCATGACCTTTAATAAATTTTTAGCAGAGCAGATTGCCGGAAGAATTCTGGTAAAAATTTCTGAAGAAAATGTACAGACTGATAAAAATAAAAAAGATAAATTAACACTGCCCCGCATCCTCTCTGTCAAAGCCGATTACGAAGACAATGCCATTAAAATCATTTTCCTTTACAACAACAACAACCGGACTGAGCTTACCCCTGAAGATGAGATCCTGGCAAAAGACATTGCAAAAACAGTTTTAGACCTCTACAAATATCAGGAATGCAGGATATTGAAAATGGGAACCCTCAACGGTTCCCTGAGCACCTATCCCTTGTAAACACTCCTCAACTGCATTGACTTCTTCCTTCCATATGGTATCTTTTAAAGAGAAATTTATGAAAATACTCCATTATTTATTACCCGGGATCATGTTTTTTTCCCTCTCCTTTTCATCAGCAAAAGAGGTCCGTGCGGATGATTACCTCGCTCCTCATGGAGCGGATGATTACCTCGCTCCAAACGGTGCGGATGATTTCCTCGCTCCAAAAAGCTCGTTCTATGATTCCGAATGGATTAACCCGAGGGGGGTGGATTCTTTTGCCGCTTTATCCCTGGGCGCGGAAGGAATAAGCAAACTGATTGAGATGTTTAATTCTAAAATTGGAAAAACCCTGTTTCATGATGCTCTGGCGAGGCGCAGTATCCGGGTGGAATTTTCCAATTTCCGCTCTCCCACAGGGGCCCATTATCTGATCGCGGATATCTACCCCGCCTCTCCTGAACTTCAGAAAACCTTTTCCGATATCATGTATACAAAACTCTATTCCCGGCGTCTCGGTGATGTCACGGATCTCAAGGAAGATTCTCTGGGAAGAGTCCTGCTCCTTATTGGCAAACAGGGCAACGCTTCCGTCCCTTTAATATGGGAAATCCAGCCTTCCACAACCTCCCGCCTGTGGCAGGCAGATAACAAGAACTTAAATGCGGAGGAACTTCAATGGCGGAAACACGTCACCCGGGCTTTGAGCCGTTTTTTGTCCATCATGGGGTTCAAAGATATTTATGCCCGCAGTGCCAAAAGCATTGAACAGCATCCCAAATACTCCAAAACCGGAATGGATATCACAGAAAACCAGGGCGTCAAGCAATGGATTGATCCCAGGGATGTTGCCTTAAACTATGAACAGACTTTCTCCAACCGCGGCCTCTGGGAAGACGCCTCGTATGTGGACTATGAACTATGGTCGGATAATGACCATTCTTACAATGAGAAACATTATCAGCTTCACCGCTATTCAAAACCTGATGTTCTCCTCAATGAAAAAGGGATCCAGTTTTATCACCTGTTCGAACGCAAAACCAAACAGGGATACAAAATGTGCCTGGGGTTCAAGAATCTTTCCACCCGCGAAATTTTTCTTTTTGATCTGGAAGAGGTGCTTAAAGGGGTTAAAAACCCGCTTCCCGCTGAAAATTCGAGTACTGAATCCATCACCAAAGCCTTGAGATTCAAATACAAGATCAGGCTTTTTGAACATCTCCGGCCTGACCTTGAACTCAAAAATGCCCTGAAAAACGCCTGTCCCAAGAGCGCCTAGTGCATCTATATTGCGTCCACAGGCAAATTCAGGCTTCTATACCCCGGTCTGCCCCTGTTCTTCTCTGGGAACAAACTTTTTATAGTAGGAATTCTTATACACATTATCTGTAAGGGCCTGGGTGATATAGGTGAAGGCATCATCCACGCTGTCGGTAATGTGGATAAGTTCCAGGTCTTCAGGAGCAATGACCCCCCATTCCATCATGGCTTCAAATTTAATGACACTGTTCCAGTATTCCTTTCCAAAAAGAACAATGGGAAGAGCCTTTTCAATTTTTCGTGTTTGAATCAAAGTCAAAGCCTCCATGAATTCATCCAGGGTTCCGAATCCTCCGGGGAAAATGACCAGGGCCTTGGCCAGATAAATGAACCAGAATTTCCGCATGAAAAAGTAGTGGAATTCAAAACTGAGTTCAGGCGTAATGAAAGGATTGGGGTATTGTTCCATGGGAAGTGAAATATTCAGGCCGATGGTCGGCGCTTTGGCTCGGTTGGCTCCGGCATTGGCGGCTTTCATCATCCCGTCTCCTCCGCCTGAAGCGATAAAGAGTTTCAGCGCTTTATTTTTCTGGCTTTTTCCCCATACCCCCAGCCTGAAGGAAAGTTCTTCCGCCGCATCATAAAAAGGGGCCAGCCTGAGGATACCCTGTGCGGCCTTGAGCTGGAGTTTAAGACGTGAATCCGCTTTCTTTCCCAAAGCTTTTATTTTCTGCTGAATGGCTTTGAGATTACTTTCCGCCGTCGCTTTATCATGAGTCCTGGCCGAACCGAAAAAAACAATGGTATTGTCAATTTTGTACTTTTTAAACCGGGAGGCGGGTTCCAGATATTCACTGAGAATGCGTAAAGTCCGGGCGTCATGAGACGCCAGAAACTGAAGATTTTTATAGGCTTTCTGGATGGAAGGGGTTTGTAAGGGGGCGGATGCGTCCATTAGTTTCCTTTCTTTTTTTCAATATCTTCTACGACAAGGTCAAGTTGTTCTTTCAGGGCTTTGAAATCCGGAGGACTTTCAATCGCCTTTTTCACACTTTCAAATAATCTTTTTTCTTTTTCTCCGACAGGCCTGGAAGCGGCAAGAAATTGTTCGGCCCGTTTAATAATCCCGGGATAATGTTTAAGATACAAAAGGAAAGCCGGATACTTGCTGCGGAAGGAAGGCCCCTCCTGGTAATCCTGATAATAAACTTTTCCAAGCCTGAAGGCTTCCAGTATTCTTTCCAGTGTTTCCACACGTCTGGGGTATTTATCCAGGAGCAGATAAACCGCCTTAACCGTTTTGTCATCCAGTTTTGCCGAAGAAATGAGGTCAAAGTAATGTTTTACATTTTGCTGAAGAAGGGTGCACAGATGATTGAGTGCGGCAATCCGTTTGGTTCTTTCCCGTAAAGTGTTCAAAAGATCTTCAGCCGTTTTCAAAGACTCCTGGATCAGCGGGATGGTCATGGTATTTAGATTTTCCAGGGTTTTGCAGAATTTTTCCTCCAGGTTATACGCCTTTTCATCCAGATGAATAAGATCAATGAGAACCGCTTTTTCAAAAATAACGGCCTCCGCTGTAAATGCGGCAATATCTTTGCTGTCAAACTTCATATGCTTTAAAATAATCTGAAGGGTCTGAATGACCTGTTGATGGACCGGGGCAATCAAGGCCAGATCCGGAAGCATAGCCCAGCTTTTAAACTGATGTTCCAGATCATCGATTTTCTTTTTAATCCGTCCATGAATCCATGCTGAAAAGACATCCAGGGTGTCTACACGGTTTTCAACGGTATCATAACCCGCATAACCCTGAATCTGAAGGCTTAAAGCATCAATAATCTCCTGCGGGCTCATTGGAGCGCCTTCCGCATGAGCGCCTGTACGCTTCCACGGTCTGAGGTATAGGGAGTTACAGAGCTTAAGGATAGTTTTCCGTAATCGTCCACCTCCTCATAAAGCTTGGGATCTCCTGAAAGGATCAGGGAACAGGAAAAGGACTCCCCTAATTTCTGAACCACCTGAGGGGTGGAACAATCCGCGTAAGGCGCATGAAGCAGAATGCTCCTGGGAGACAGGTGCTTCTTAATCGAAAAAACATCCTGCGGATTAAAAGTGGAAATGACCAGACACTGTTCTTCAATGGTAAAAAAATCAAGTTCATCTGCAAAAGGGCCGCGGACAGGATCAATCAGGATAATGCAGGAAATGGGAGAATTCATTTGGGAAAGCGCATTAAGACCTTTTTCGATGACCGGGGTATAACGGTGGAGTTTTTCCTGAAGAATCAGGGCTTCTTTGAGCTCATGGGGGAAAGGTCTTCTTTTTTCATTGAAGGGAGGCCGTATAAAACGGAGAATCTCCCGGCAGACCACTGAAATTTCATTGAACCCGTATGTGCCGCCCGTCCCCTTGAAACGATGAATTTCATTGAAAAGCTGGCTGGTAAGGGGGATGGCTTCTTCTTCGGGCAGGGCTTCCCTTTCGAGGGTATGCATCCATTCCAGAAGCTGCAGTTGTTTCTGCCTGAAATTTTCAACAAAAGATTTTCTGAGAGCCAGTGTCTGTTCTTTTAAAAGAAAATCGGATATTTCCATCTCCGCCCCGCCTTAAAAGGATCACATTTTTTTATTATTTAATTCTTATATCATAATAAATCCGGGAAGAAAACAAAATGTATCAGAATTAAAAAACAGGCTTTCTGAAAGGGGTATTATTTTTCAATAAGAGGGCAGAAAGTTTGACACGGGTCTTATGTATTACCGTGCCCGCTACTATGCCCCGGAGCCGGGAAAGTTCTTTGCCCAAGACCCCTACACCGATCCATTATAAGTCAGCAATTCCAAGGCCTGCACAATGATTTTGTACTATTATAAAAATTCAGGAGGATACTATTCTTCTGCTGGCGTGGGGTAGGAAACGGTTTTGGCCTGGGGGTCCGTGATCATATCCAGGGCTAAAAAGGCAGCGGCTTCCACCAGTTTATCCAGGAGCTGTTTTTCATCCGAAGTTAAGGGAGCCAGCACAAAATCCTTGATGGCGTCACGGGCATGATGCTGTTTGAGGAGCTGATAATGACTGTTCGCTATTCCGAATTTGATGCGGCGGAAGTCTCTTGTTCCGATATGGGCCTCAATGGATTTAAGGCCGTTATGGCCGGCATGACTGCCTTCCAGACGGCTGCGCAGGATTCCGAAAGCCAGGTCCAGATCATCCTGTATGACAATCAGGTTTTCAGGCTTCAGGTCAAAATACCGGAGTGTCTTTCCAACGGCCTGACCGCTTAAATTCATATAGGTTTGAGGTTTCAGGAGATAGATCTCCTCCGCTCCCTTTGAGGCTTTTGCCAGAGAGGCCTCCAGATTCTTTTTCAGGGAAAAGGAGGTGCCCAGCATCTGGGCCAGCTTGTCTGCAACCAGAAAACCCATGTTATGCCGGGTATTTTCATACTCGGACCCCGGATTTCCCAAACCTGTAATGAGTGTTGTCATAGAGATCCCGTTTTCTTAAAAAAAAAGGGGCGGAAATCCGCCCCTTATAAGGATTAACGAAAAGAATACAATTATTTCTTTTTGCCTTCTGCTTTTGGCGCTGCCTTTGAATCGGCTGCAGGCGCAGCTTTTGCATCGCCGGCTTTTGCATCAGCTGCGGGAGCTGCTGCTCCGGGAGCTGCTTCTGCTGCGGCTTCGGCCACAGGTGCTGCGACCACTTCTTCTTTTCTCTCCACCACAGAGACAATACCGATCTCCCCGCGGGTAATGATTCTAACCTCAGAAGACAGTTTGATATCGCTGACATGAATGGATTGTCCGACTTCCAGCGAGGTGATGTCCAGCTTGATTTCCTTGGGAGTGTCTTTGGGAAGACATTCGATATCCAGGGAACGCAGTGTGAATTCCACAAGACCGCCGGCCACGATTCCTGCGGCTGTTCCTTCCAGAACAATGGGGATGGAAATATGGATTTTCTTGTTCGGATCAATTTCAATGAAATCAACATGTTCGATTTCTCTGGAAAGATCCTCTCTCTGAACCTTCTTGATGAAGACGGTTTTTGAAGGCGCATTTTCATTGTCGATTTTCAAATCGATAAAAATATTGGAGAGAAAACGATTGTTCATTTTCTTGATGAAGATTTTCTTATCAAGTTTGATGGCCTTGTTTTCTTTTCCCGCTCCGTAAACGATCGCAGGAACAATTCCCGCGGATCTCAATTTGTCATTTTTTTCTTTTTTAACGTCTCTGGATTCAACGTCTAGTACTATCTCAGCCATGATCCTGTTCTCCTATTAAATAAAAAGAATACTTACACTTTCACCATTGTGAATTCTGCGGATAGCCTCTCCCATCAGTCTTGCAATAGAAAGCACCTCGATTTTGGGATGAGTCTTCAATTGGCAAATGCTGTCCGTTACGATCACTTTTTTGACTTCCGATTTCTCAATCCGTTCAAGGGCCGGTCCGCTCAGGACTCCGTGTGACGCGCAGGCATAAATCTCTTTTGCCCCATACTCTTTCAGGATGGCGGCGGCTTCCACCAGCGAACCGGCGGTAGCGATGATATCGTCTACGATGACCACATTTTTCCCTTTGACGTCACCAATGACATTCATTGCCTTTGTATGAGTTCCCGTCAGTCTCCGTTTTTCTACAATGGCGATGTCCGCATTCAATTTGTTGCTGAACACTCTTGCCAATTTTATTGAACCCGCATCCGGAGAAACAATCACCAGATCCGGGATTTCTTTTCTTTTAAAATATTCCACCAGCACAGAAGCGGCATAGATATGATCCATGGGGATGTCGAAAAATCCCTGAATCTGTGAGGCATGAAGATCAAGCGCCAGAACCCTGTTGGCGCCCGCTGCCGTCATCAGGTTGGCAACGAGTTTTGCGGTAATCGGCACCCGGGACTGGTCTTTCCTGTCCTGGCGGGCATAGCCGTAATAGGGAACAACCGCGGTAATGCGTCCGGCAGAGGCGCGTTTGAACGCGTCAATCATGATGAGAAGTTCCATCAGGTTTTCATTGGGGTTCGGACAGGTCGGCTGAATGATAAAGACGTCCCTGTTCCTGACATCGGAATTGATTTTAACAAAAATCTCCCCTTCGGCAAAATGGGAAACTTCCACATCACTCAGAGGAATGCTCATCTGTTTAGAAATTTCCTGGGCAAGCGCCCTGTTGGCATTCCCTGAACAAAGAAAAAGATCTGAGTACATTCGTTTTTTGTCCTTAAAAGATGGCATATGATTTTATTGTTGTAAAAATTAAAGCGTGAATAAATAGTCTATTTTTGGACATCCGTCAAGAGCGATTTCAAAATCCGGCCCGGCACTCCGCAAACCAGCGAGTGCGAAGGAATTGGACTTCCTGAGAGGACAACGGTCCCCGCTCCGGTCATGGTTCCCGCCCCGAGCTTATTGGGGGCTACGATGACGGTATTGGACCCTGTCTTGCACCCGTCCCCGATCAGTGTGGGGTGCTTCCGAATGCCGTCGTAATTGGCGGTGATGGTTCCTGCCCCGATATTGACTTTTTTACCCAAAGTCGCATCCCCGATGTAACTTAGGTGTTTGGCTTTGGTGGATTCTCCCAGGGTGCTTTTCTTGACTTCCACGAAATTTCCGACACAGGCGCCGTCTTTGATACGGACATGTTCGTGCAGATGGGCAAAAGGCCCCACTTCACAGTTTTTGCCTATTTCCACCTCTCCGGTGATGACCGTAAAGGGATGGATCACGGTATCGGCTCCGATTTTGACCTCCGTATCAATGAAGGTGGATTTTGGATCCTCGATCGTGACTCCGGCCTCCATGAGGCTTTCAATTTTTCTTTCCCTCAGAAGCCTGATGGCCTGGGCCAGGTCAAAACGGGAATTAATGCCGAAGCATTCATCCGAATACCCGAGGCAAAGCCCACCCACTTTTTTCTTTTTTTCAACGGCAATGGCAATGGAGTCGGTAAGGTAGTATTCCTTCTGCGCATTCAGGGGCTTGATTTTTTCCAGGCACTCGTTCAATATTTTGGAGTCAAACATGTAAACCCCGGTATTGATTTCCTCGATATTTCTCTGATCCTGGGCAAGGTCTTTATCCTCCACAATCGCAAGCACTTCTTTTGAGGTGCTGCTGCGGATGATTCGTCCGTACTGTTTCGGGTTATGGGCAAGGCTGGTTAAAACCGTGATGGCATTCTTTTTTTTGCGGTGAAAGGAAACCAGCTTCTGGATGGAGGCACGTGTCAAAAGGGGCATGTCCCCGGGAAGGACGAGGACCTCTTTCGCCTTTTTTTCAGTAATCAGGGAGAGTGCGGATTTTACGGCATCTCCGGTTCCCTTTTGTTCCTTCTGGACACAGAAGGAGGTGTTCTGAGAAAGAATCTTTTTGAAAATTTCCTCCTGGCCTTCGGGGATGACACAGATGACGGAACTGTTTTTGAGGTGACAGGCGTCGAAAGCGCGTTCCAGGACGGTTTTCCCCATGACCTTGTGAAACACCTTGAGTTTGGCGCTTTTCATGCGTTTGCCTTTTCCAGCTGCTAAAATGACCGATACAAGTGATTCCATATCTCCTCCGCGGTTTTCTTATCGATTAAAGGGTTTTGCTTATTACTGATCCACCACATTGAAATCCAGGATAAAATCCAGTGTCGTTTTGGGCGGCATGATCTTAAAGGGAAGGGTTGCAACGGCTTTCAGCACGCTTTCATCCATGGGTTTTGACCCTGAACTGGAGACGAGCTGCGGATTATCAATGGTTCCGTCCGGCAGAAGCCGGATGCGGATCTGGACTGAACGTTTTTTAAGGGCTCTCATACCCACCATGCTCGGCGGGTCCCAGTTGGAGCGGATCTTGGCCTGAAGGTCAGCGATTACCCAGGCGTATTTGTTGAGTTTGAGGGAGCCGGATCCGGATTGGGATCCTGGAATTCCAGGCTCTGTTGAGAATTTTTTTTTAAGTCTTCTTTAGGAGGAGTTTCTTTTTTGGTTTTTTCTTCATCCTTCATCAGGTCTTTCAGTCTGTCTTTAAGCTTAGACTGGACCTTCGGGGGCGGTTTGGGTTTCGGCTTCTCCACCTTGGGCTGTTTTTTTTCAGGAATCAGAATTTCATCCTTTTTAGGGGCCGTAATGGGGGTGATGGGCTCGGGTTTGGGGGCCGCAGCTTCGGGCGCAGGT
>CAYUET010000050.1:0-7638 GCA_964443875.1 uncultured bacterium
ACCGTGACGGAGACGGCCACGGCGACAACTCAGATTATTTCCCGGACGATCCGAACCAATGGGAAAATCCGAATCACGCGCCTGTTGCCGTAATTTCCGGCAATCTGATTTATGAAACGACTTCAACCAGCGGAGCGGAAATAAATTTATCCGCTGCCAGTTCAAATGATCCGGATGAAAATGACCAGATTGAATCTTACACCTGGTCAGGTTCCTTTGGAACCATTACAGGCACAACGCTTGTGACCACTCTTCCGCTGGGTGAAACTGAAATCACTTTGACGGTCAATGATGGTGAACTTTCCTCCGAACCTGTAAAAGCAACAATTAAGGTTCAGGATACAACACCGCCGGTTTTAACAGTCCCGGAAGATAAGACCATTGAAGCAACAGCCGTTCAAACCCCGGTGGATATTGGCTCGGCAACCGCCACAGATATTTTTCCGGTTATAATAACTAGAAATCCGCTTATAACTGACTTCCCGCTTGGTTCAACGGATGTTTCCTGGACGGCTACAGATCAGAATAATAATTCTGTAACCGGTACTCAGAAAATCACAATTACAGACACAACTTTGCCAAAAATTATTATTAGCTCGCCGGAAGCCAGGATTTATAAGGATAATGAAGCCAATCCGGTTTTAAGCTTTGAGTGTTCCGATATTTTCGGTATTGCAGAACAAACAGCCATCTTGAACGGAACTACCGTTGCAAACGGTACAGCAATCAATCTGGCTGATCTTGCAGGAAAAGGTGAAAATACTCTGAATATTAAGGCAAAGGATGCGAACGGCAATCTTTCAACCGCTGAAGTTAAATTCACAGTAGAAAAAACAACCGTGGTAATCACACCGGCAGAGATCATTAAATTTATTGATAATGCTGTTCGTGAACATAAGATGAAAAAAGGAACCGCCCTTCACTTGAAAGCGGAACTATATCTTTATCAATATTTCATGGATCGGGCAGAATATTTTGCAAAGCATAAGAATCCATTTTTAGCCAGGCTGTTTAAACACCAGGCGGAAGAAACGCTGGATCGACTGATCCGCTTTATAAAGCAGCATTCCTGCAAGATTGATCCTGAAATTGAAAATATTTTGATTTCGTATCTGCAAAAGTTAAAAAATAAAAATTAATTTTCGACAAGGAAAAAAAGGCCATGAAGAAAATTAGTTTTTGTTTAATATTTACATTATTCACTGTTTCAATTTTTGGAACACCATCAAAAGATGATTTTTATAACGCGGTTATAAAGGGCGATATAAATAAGGTAAAGGAATGCCTTCAGTCAGGATTTACAGTTCAATATAGGAATTTAGTTGATAGCACGCCTTTGCATTGGGCTTCTGAATTTGGACAGGTAGAGATTATGAAATTATTCATCTCACAAGGAGCCGATGTTAATGCAAGGGATATGAAAAAATGGATTCCGCTTCATAATGCTGCCTGGCGAGGAAGAACAGAAGCAGCAAGACTTCTTATACAGCATGGAGCAAATGTTAATGCAAAGGGAGGAATCAAAAACACATCAGGAATTGATATTAATGAAACTCCGTTGCATTTAGCTGCGGAGGGTGGATTTTTAGACTTGGTAAAAGTTTTTGTTGAAAATAAAGCAGAAATTGATCCTGTAATATATAATGGATACACACCATTATTTTATGCTGTAGATAAAGCAAAGAAAGAAGTAGTTAGTTATCTTATTTCAAAAGGTGCTGATATTAATCATGTTTCAAAGGATGAAGAAAATACAACTCCAATTTTTTTAGCTGTGGGGTGTGGTTATATATCAACTGCAAAACTGTTAATTGATAATGGAGCGGATATTTTTAAAAAAAATCTCATGGGAGAAACACCTTATGATTTTGTTTTAAAGTTAAGACGTAAAAAAGAAGCAGAATTTTTAAAGCCGATCATGGACGAAAAAAAAAAGACATAAGGGCAAAACAGAAGGAGAGGATTAAAAAGTTTGTTGCGAAGAACAAATCTATTCTGAGTTTTGCCAGCCTTTTTTTAACTATTTCCGTTTTCATTCTCATCTATAAAGCCCGTAACATTTTCAAATCAAAACCAGGTTATTCAAGGTGGATTTGCGCATCATGCCAGACAGAAAACACACCTGAGCACATTCAATGCTGGAAATGTTTGACCCCACCATCTGAAGAACAAAAGAGACAGATTACTAAATTAGAAAATCAACAAATTTCCCAAGACATTATAGAGACTTATATCATTCATCCGATGATTAATATTTTTCATGCGATTAAAAATCCTTATTGTAACAACAACTATTTCAGGAAGATATGCAATGTAATGGTTAAAATATTTATCCATTTTTATATTCTTATAAATTTAATGATTCTTAATTTTGTAATGAATTTTTTAATCATGTGCATTATGATGTTTTTTCCATTTATTGGATTCCTTCTACTTATCACTTGTCCCTTGGTAATTATAGATTCAATTTATTTTGGTGATTTTTTAAAAGGCAATATTGGGAATTTATTGTTCTGGAATTCGATTCTTATGGGATTGATTTTTTATTTAATTTTGCTGATTTTATTAAAAAAGCAAAAAGGCAAATAATTCCCCAGTGCTTTCTGGAAAAGGCTTCAACGTCAGAGGTTCAGGCATTAGTTAAAGCCGGGGAAAAGGAAAAAGTGATAGAGATCTTGACGCAGGTAGAGAAATAGGAAAAGCCCCTTTAACAGCTGCGGTGTGGTTTTGGCCGGAGGATTCATGAAGTACAATATACAAAACACTTGGTATGATACGGGAATGACGGATGGATCGGCTGCTACAGACTTAGTGATTATCTGAAGAGTGAAAGCTTTAAAAGGCTTAAGACAAACCAGAAACAGGCGCAGAGGATGATGGCCGAGCCGGGTGAAATCAAAGCCCAGTCCTGGGCGGAAATCAAAAGACCGGAAAGCGAGGAGACAAGGCTGATCAGCAGGCTCCACCAGAACATGCCTTTTGCATTCCGGCAGAAATTCCGCGCTGAGGCGGCGGGAACAATCAGCATGGCTGTGACCAGCAGAATGCCTACAGCCCATACTGAAAAAATCACCACGCAGGAAAGCAGAACAGCAAAGGTATACTGATAAAGCCCCACTTTGACCTTGTGGGTTTTTGCCAGAAGGGAATTGAGTCCGATGTAAAGCATCCGGTTGTATCCGAAGGCCTGAAATACAAAAAGCACCAGTAAAAGCCCGGAGAGGAGCGTGAGTTCGAGGTCGGTGAGTGTCAGCAGGTCCCCGAAGAGAAAACTCTGGATCTGGCGGGAGGTTCCCCTTTCCCGGCTTAAAATGGCCAGCCCGAAGGCGACCGCTGCGGAAAAAAAGACGCCGATCACCGTATCGGCCGAGAGAGTGCTTTTATTCTGAACCATCACTATTCCGATCCCCATGAGCAGGGCAAAGGCAATCATGGTCCACTGCGGGTTCACGGAAAAAAGAATGCCCAGGGCCGCCCCGGCGAAAGCGGAATGGCTGATGGCATCCGAGAAAAAAGACATTCTGAAATTCACCACATGCACCCCCATCAGGGCCGTCATGGGGGAAAGCAGCAGAAGAGCCAGGAAGGCCTTCTGCATGAAGGAGTACTGCATGATGTCCAAAGGGATCATCCGGCTGATAAGGGAACACAGACTGGTCCAGTCAGGCATGGGGGCCCTCCCTGCATACGTGGGGTGAGGGAGCCCCTTCTCTGTGGATAAACCGGGAGTCTATAAGTCCCATATGAATTCCAAAAGTCGGGGTGAGGATGCCCGGAACCAGAACATCTGCGGGGGCGCCTTCACCGGTGACCGTGTGGTTAAGGCAGATGACGTGGTCGGCATGGGCCGTGACCATGGAAAGATCATGGCTGACCATGAGCTGGGTAAAGCCTTTCTGTTTTCTTAAAGTGCCTAAAAGTTCGCAGCAGAGCTCTTCTCCGCGGATGTCCACCCCGGCATCCGGTTCATCCAGAATGAGCAGGTCCGGTTCCCGCTGGAGAGCCAGGGCCAGAAGCACCCGTTTGAGTTCCCCGCCGGAGAGGTTTCCGATTCTCTGGTTTTCCAGATGGCCGGCGTGGACCGCATTCAGATATTCCCGGGCGACAGCCGCCTTTTTCTTACGGAGCGTCAGCCAGATCGGAAGTCTCTGGTTTCCCATGACCATGAATTCAAGCACGGAAAGCGGCATTCCCCGGTCAAAGTTAAGACGCTGCGGCACATATCCGATCCTGGGCTTTCTTGAAAGGCCCCGGGGGACGGAAAGAACAATGGATCCCCGGAAGGAGATCTGGTTTAAAAGGGCGAGGAGAAGAGTGGTTTTTCCGGCTCCGTTGGGCCCGATGATCGCGGTGTTGCTTTGCCAGGGAACCCCTGCCGTCACGGAATAAAGAATCTCGATTCCGCTGACATTTACGCAGACCTGATCAAACTGGACAGCCATGTCTGGATCGGAGTTCATTTCGGAGTGTCCGAAAGATATTTTTCAAGGGTCAGGATATTTTGCGTCATAAGGTTTTCAAAATAATCCAGGGGGGCATTCTCAGGACCGGTCAGCCCGGGATCAAGAGTGACCAGGGGAATGCGCGCTTCCTTGCTTAAGGTTTCCGCGATATTCGATTCCATCTGGGGCTCGGTAATCAAAAGATCGGCATTTTTGAGACCCAGGGTCAGGGCAATCATTTCAGAGGCCGGCAGGGATTTGAGATCCTGCGCATCCAGGGTGCTTATGATTTTAAGGTTAAGATCCCGTGCCAGATAATCAAAACTTCCGTGCTGGACCGCGATCCGACTATGTTTGAACCGGGCGGTTTTTTCTTTCATCTGCCTCATGAGGAGGTTCAGTTTTTCCGCATAGTTCCGGCTGTTCGAAAGATAGGGTTGCCTGTTCTTTTCATCTGCTTCAGCCAGTCTTTCCCCGAGGTAGAGCGCAATCGAGGCGCAAACTCCGGGGCTCGGGGTAAAATGCGGGTTAAAGGAAAATTCTTCGCCGTGGCCGTGGGTGCAGTGCTCCTCTTTGCATTCATGTCCTTTTTCCACAGGGATCAGAGAAAAACCCGCTTTGGATGAATCAAGACATTTTAATGTTCCGGGCAGGGTTTTTAAAAGGGGGGAAAGAAAGGCTTCCATTCCGGCTCCGTTGAGGATGAGAAGATCCGCTGAATGGATTTTCTGAAGATCCGAAAGGGTCAGAACATAGTCATGGGGGCAGCCCATGGAGGAAGGAAGAAGAAGAGAGACCTGAGTTTCTTTCACCCCTTCAGTGAGATTGCGGACTATCTGATACAGGGGAAACGTGGAGCATGTGATTTTTAAAGGCTTTTCCGCGCTTAAAGACGGCGTCATTCCCAGAAGGAAAAGGAACATCAGATTAAAAAATATTTTCATGAATTTCATCCCCAAGGTTATAATGGGATAGACATAACGGTTAATCCTCCGGGGATCAAGCATATTTTCTTTCAGGAAAGCGCATTTCCGGAATCCAAATTCATTTTCCGGGCGGGTGAATTTTAATTTGACCGGAATCCGGGAGTGGATTAGAATCGGATCAACAGGAAAAATCTTCTATTTGTCCCCCAGGAGAAGGCGGTTTTGATGAATCAGCATCAGATTTATTCCAGACCTGAATGGAAGAATGCGGCCCTGTGCGAGGGTGTACGGATAAGTTTTGAAATTATTGACGGGTGCATTCTTCATACGACTTCCTCCGGCGATTTCAGCGGTATCCGCGTCAGGGACATCTTCCTTTTGCGCAATGCCATCATTGAGGAATACTTCAGGGGAGAACCTTTCGGCGAGATCCGTTCCTTCGGCGCGTTCAGCGGCATGCCCTCCTGGACCGAACGTTTAAGACAGGTGAAGGGTTTGAAGGAGTCTCCAGGACGTTTTGTGGCCGTGGCGCTCTGTTCTCCCCCCACGACAATCCGCCTGATGTATCAGATGGGCGCCTTTCTTTACGGGGATAAAAATCTCAGACTTTTTTTCTGCAATGACCTTGAGGAATCGATTTCTTCTGTCCTGGAGGTGATTCAGGAGCATAAGGTTCAGCTTCAGATGATCTCCCGCCCCGAATGGAACTGGATATCCCCCGACGGCTCCCTGGAGTTTGAAAACCAGGTTATTCCCGGCCGGGCCTGGATTACAAGGCTTAAGGGATTTGCCGGTACGGAGCATGCGGACAGGGTGGGCAATACCATGAGGGATATTTTCGGATCCGGACTTCTGGATCATTGCAGAATCTGGAGAGTCGCCGATTACACGGAAATGAGGGGGGGCTCCTTCAAATGCAGGCTCAGTTATGCCACGGGCATGCGGGACCTGCTGAAAAAGCATTCGACGTCCATTATTCATCATGCGGTCTGCGGGGCAAACTGGACCGTCAGAGCCTCCATTCTTTTTCTGCAGAGCCTGTTTAATCATTCCTATGTCTTTTACCCCACTTTTGAGGAGGGCCTTGAGGCCATGCGCGCATTTTATGCGCCTTCTCCCGGCCTTAAGCCCTTTTCCAGACCCGAAGAGGTTGCTCACAGGCCCCCTACGATTACTGAAATTGATGATCTGATCCGTGTGGCCGGAAGCCTTCTGATCGATCCTGCCGGCACTATTGTGCCGCCCAGATATTCCCCTTTTTCCATGATTTATGAAGCCCTTGATCTTCTGCGGAAGGACCTTTGCGAGGAAAGGGAACGAAGCCGGGAGCTGGATCATATCCGGCAGATTCATGAAGCCCGGCTTGAGCAGGCCCTTGAGCAGGCCCGCGTTTCCTCGGAAGAGATCCGCAGGATCAGCGAAACCAAAGGAAAGTTTTTTTCCACCATGAGCCATGAGATCCGCACCCCCCTTAACGGTATCCTGGGGCTTGCGGAGATGCTTCTTCATACCCCCCTTAATGCCGAGCAGAAACAGATGATCGAACTGATGCATAAAAGCGGAAAAAATCTTTTGGACATTATCAATGATGTTCTTGATTATTCCAAGATCGAGGCCGGTCATATGAAGCTTGAAAAGGTGGATTTTTCCCTCCGGGATCTTATTGACGACCTGATGGCGCTTCTGGGTTCAAAGGCCCAGGAGCAGAAAAACGAGCTGTTTTCCGTTTTCTCCCCGGTTTTTCCGGAGCTCATCACAGGAGATCCCAACAGACTCCGGCAGGTTCTGACCAATCTGGTGGGGAATGCGCTGAAGTTCACGGAAAAGGGGGAGATTTTTCTGTCTGTGGAAGCACGGAAAGAAAGCGCACGGCTTTATACCCTGCATTTTTCGGTCGGGGACACGGGCATAGGAATGAGCCCGGGGGTTGTGGAGGGTCTGTTTCAGCCCTTCCGGCAGGCGGGGGGCGGGGTTTCCGGAAAATACGGGGGCACCGGGCTCGGCCTTGTGATTTCCCAGAACCTGGTGACTGCCATGGGAGGAAGGATTGAGGTCCAGAGTGCCCCGGGCAAAGGATCTGTCTTTGAATTTACCCTCCGCGCAGAGGCTTTGACATCCGTTCAAGAAGAGGACTTCAAATCCCCCATAGAGGGATGGAAGGTTTTTGTGTGCGACGGGTGCCTGAGGCGGCGCAGGGCTTTGCAGGAGTATCTGGGGGGGCTGGGAGCACACTTCCCTGAAAATGCCGGATTTTATGATCTTGTGATTGC
>CAYUET010000050.1:7648-15740 GCA_964443875.1 uncultured bacterium
GGTTTGAGGTTCTTAACCCTTCGGATCGTCTGCTTATGAAGCCTCTGCGCTGGAGGGCTCTGAAAGAGCTTTTGGTTCAGATTAAAGGCGGGGGCGGGTTTCTGGAAGAACCCGCAACGGAGGGAATCCGGAACCTCTCTCTGCGCGTCCTGGTTGCGGATGACAATTCTGTGAACCGCAAAATTGCCGGACTGATGCTCGATAAAATCGGCTGTACCTTCAGATTCGCGGAAAATGGCCTGGAGGTCCTTGAGAAGCTGAGCTCGGAAGGTTTTGATGTGTGTCTGATGGACTGCCATATGCCGGTCCTGGACGGCTTTGAAACAACCCGCAGAATCCGTTCCGGGGAAGCGGGGGCCTGCGTATCAGGGATTCCGGTCATTGCGCTCACGGCCGGTACCATGCCGGAGGAACAGAAGAAATGTCTGGATTCGGGAATGAACGCCTTTCTGCCCAAGCCGCTGGAGCTCCCGGAACTGTGCCGGGTCCTGGGAAAATATTCAAAACGCTAGCCCGCTTATTCCCTTATTATTCTGCCTGCGCCTGAATTCCGGATACGGGTCATCTCATACATCAGAATTCCGGCGGCAACGGAAACATTGAGCGATTCAATGCCTGCGCCCGGGATGCGTATTTTCACGGAACAGATATCCAGCACCTTCTGACTGACCCCATGGGCCTCATTGCCGAGAATCAGAATCAGAGGGGAGGGCGGCGTTCCCTTCAGGGCGTCTCCTTTAAGGTCTGTTGCCGCCAGAGTGTAGCCCTTTTTCTGATATTCAAGCAGGGTTTGCGCCAGATCAGGGGTGCGCAGGCAGTTGATTTTGCCCAGGCTTCCCATGGAAGCCCGCACCACCTTTTCATGATAGGGGTCCACTGTTTCCTCATCGAGGATAAAATCATGAAATCCGAACCACACCGCCGCCCTGAAAACAGCGCCAAGGTTCCCGGGGTCGCTGATTTTATCCACGGCCAAAAGCAGGGAAGATGTCAAAGGGGAAGGGGGCGGAATTTTGAAAACTCCGGCGATTCCCGGAAATGTCTGCGTGGCCTTGATTTTATTTTCATCTTTGCTTCTGCAAATCAGGAGTGGGTGGTGTGAAAGAGTTTCCGGAACAGGGTAATCCTCCCTTATGACCAGGTAAGAAGCCTGAAGTCCGCCTTCCAGAAGGGAAAGAACGGTTCTTTCGCCTTCAGCCCAGAAAAGCATTTTTTCATAGCGGTGTTTTTTTTCGCGGAGGGACTGGATTTCTTCGACGGTCGGACGGGTGAGGGACATCATTCGGGAAGCGAATCCGGGGAGGGAACGGAAGGTTCTGGCATAAGAAGGGGTTCATGGGGTTTGCGGTGATAGACTTTTTCATAGGCGGCTCCATAGGGGCAGCGTTTGGCTTCAATGTAAAGAAGCGCCCTGAACACAAGGCCTTTCTGCTTTCTGCGGGCATAGTTGCACAGGGGGCATTCGACGCATTTCTGGGCCATTCGCTTATCTTCTTCACTGACAGCAGGGGACGTGTCCATAAAAATCCTTTTGATAAGGGTTCATTTTTTTCCGTATTCGGATCCGGTTTTATTTCTCTAGACGCTTTTCAAAGAATAAAATATGAAAGATTGGGTCAGGTTTCAAGGATAAACAGGAAGATACAAACATTGTCAAAGAGGCGGGGCTTAATATGGAAAAAACATTTGAGGAAAATATAAGGGAGATTGAAACCATTATTTCTTCCATGGAGCGGGGGACATTCAATCTGGATGATTCCGTTAAAAATTACGAAAAAGGCATGAAGCTCATCCAGGAATGCTCCAAAAAACTGGCGGCGGCTGAAAAATCCCTCAAGGTCATTGAAAAAAAAGCCACGGGTGTCTATGAGGAAAAAGACCTGGAAGAACATCAGAAACAGGACGGATCGGAAACAGTCGAGGCTTTCAGGGAAAAAATGGAGCCGAAAAAAAGGAAAAAGGAAAGCCTGAAGGAAAAGTCTGAGGATGCCGATGAAAAGGACGATGGCGGGGAACTGGCTCTTTTTTAGATCATCTGAAACCGGGGCCGGAGCAGGGGCTTTAGTGATTTTTTATTTGCGTATCCACGGGGTTATAGGGTATACTCTCTCATCGATTCTCGCTTTCGGGAGAAGTTTTTGAAATTACCCAGTTATCAACAAAAGGAAATGGAAATATATGAGTGACTCCGGAAAATATTGTGTGCATTGTATTCATTTTGTACAGCATATGCATCCCTTCTATCCGGGCGAAATGATGAAGGCCTGTCTTTCCAATCCTTCCTTGAAGAATAATTTCATGTCCAGAAAAGTGGAATATGCCGACCCTGCTGAAAAAAACAAGATGAATGACTGTCCTGAATATAAGGCCAAATTATCCGTACGTTTTCGCTTATTCACCAAAAAATTTTTTCATTTTTTATCCTGATCTCTTATTTTTCAGGAAATGGCAGATATGATTTTTTATTCCTGAACAAATTCAGTCAGTTTCTTGATGACCGCCCTTGAATCTATCCCTTCCGCTTCCGCATTGAAGTTGGTAATGATCCTGTGATTCAGGACCGCATCTGCCACCGCCCGGACATCAAGGGTGGCAACATTGATGGATCCCCTTAAGAGCGCGTTCGCTTTTGCCCCTAAAATCAGGAACTGGGCAGCTCTTGGTCCAGCCCCCCAGCTTACCCACTCCTTTACGAATTCAGGGCAGTCCTTATTCTGGGGCCTTGATTTCCGTACGAGTTTTACCGCATATTGAACGACATGATCCGAGACCGGAACGGCGCGGAGTATTCCGGGAATCCGGATTAATTCTTCCCGGGAAAGGGCGGGTTTTAAGGGGGCGGCCGCATTTCCCGTGGTAAGGCGGGTGATCTGTTCCTCTTCTTCCTGGGAGGGATAGTCCATGAAAATACGGAACATGAAACGGTCAAGCTGGGCTTCCGGAAGAGGATAGGTTCCCTCCTGCTCGAGGGGGTTTTGTGTGGCCATCACGAAAAAGGGAGGGTCCAGCGGGTAGGTTGTTCCCCCGGCTGTCACCGCAGATTCCTGCATCGCCTGAAGAAGTGCCGCCTGTGTCTTCGGCGGGGTGCGGTTGATTTCATCCGCCAGAAGGAGATTGGTGAAAATGGGGCCTTTGATGAAACGGAAGTTTTTCTGCTCAGAAGAGTCATCCAGAATATCTGTTCCTGTGATATCCGAAGGCATGAGATCAGGGGTGAACTGGATTCTTGAAAAATGAAGTTCCAGGACTTCGCTTAAGGATTTGATGAGCAGTGTTTTTGCGAGTCCGGGGACTCCCTCAATCAGACAGTGTCCGCCTGAGAAAAGAGTGATCAGAAGCTTTCGGATAATGTCGTTCTGACCGATGATGCGCTTGGAAAGTTCGGACATGACAGCAGAAGCCTGCCTGGATATTTCTTCAAGGTGTTCACGGGTGACAGAGTCTTCATTCGGCATAAATTAATTCCTTTTTATGACAAGGGCCTGATTATCTTTGACCAATACTACACCATTCGCGGCAATACCAAAAACAAAATAATCATCAAAGAGGCTTCCCTCCCTGATTTTTTGAGTGACAGGGGTGCGCCTCTGCTTGTCCAGATATTCGAGATCCGCAGTCCACACACCTTCCTCTTCATAAATCCCCAGAATGCGGTAAATCTGAGAATCCTCAGTTTTCTGAAGTTGAGGCGTCAGATCGTCTTCTGTTTTTAGTACTCCGTCAGGACCGGCGGAAAGAAGATCAAAGGCCAGCTTATTCTTTCCTTTTATGACCTTGTTTGACCTTAAGGCATAGACAAAAGATTTTCCGAAACCGTCACAGAAATCACGGGGAGTGAGGTTTGGGAATTTGTATTCCAGCGCGTCCAGGGTTTCCGGATATTCCAGCTTGTCCAGGAAATATTTGTAAAGATGAAAGGAGAGTTTTTGAAGCCGTTTCCCGGTGATGGAAACCCCAAAGCGTTCTTTGAGGCTGAGCCGCCGTTCGTCGTTTTGCATCCCAAGCTCGCCTGCCTGTTCCAGACAGGAAAATCCGTTTTCTATGTCACCCAGGGAATCAAGCAGAAGATCCGCTTTCTTCACATACACGGCCCCGAGATGAACGGATTTGGGATACTGTTTCTGAAAATCGTCAAGGGCTCTTAAGGCTTCGTGAAAGCGTTTTTCCTTTTTAAGTTCACGGGTCTGCTCATAAACCGCATCCCAGACCAGATCTTCGGTGGTTGAGGCTTCAAGGGAGGAAAAAAGACAGGAAAAAATGAAGAGCAGGAATGAAGCGGGAAGGAGAATTTTTGACCTTTTCATGTTCATGGCTCTGAGAGTAACGAAGAGGTGTTTTTTTGTCGAGAGAATATGCGGGGGTATGAAATCCGCAGGAAAACCAGCCGGCCTGAAGACAGAAAAGGTTTCTGCCTTCAGGCCGGCTGAACAGGGGAAAAAGGAGGAGCTAATTCACCTTGAAGAATTTTTCCTTCATCACACTGCAGATCGGACATTTTTCCGGAGCACTTCCCTTGACGGTATAGCCGCACACGGGGCATACATAGATCTCTCCTGCCGGAAGATCTTTTCCGGATTTAAGAACCTCAAGGGCCTCACTGTAAAGATCATAATGAATTTTTTCGACCGCCATGGCATTTTTAAAGGAAATTTCAGCTTTTTTATTGCCTTCCTTCAGCGCGATCTCCAGAAATTCCGGATACATTTTATTGAATTCATAACCTTCCCCTTCAATGGCGGTCTTGAGGTTTTCCAGGGTGGATTTGATGCCGTCCATGGCTTTCAGGTGGGCATGGGCATGCACGGTTTCCGCTTCTGCCGCCCCTCTGAACAGTTTTGCGATCTGGGGAAATCCTTCTGCTTCCGCTTTTTTTGCAAAAGCAAGATATTTCCTGTTCGCCTGGCTTTCTCCTGCAAACGCCTCCATTAATCCGTCGTAAGTGGTCATGGCTTTCCCCTTTTTAATTTAATAATTGTTATTTATTAGTAATGATTACTAGTTATTAAAAACTTTTTTCCCCGTCAACTTCTATTTTCCTGTCCCGTGTCAGTATTTCAGTTCATTTTTTCCGGACAAAAGGGGGCGTTTATATGGGCAGGGAGGAATGCGGGGTTTATACCATTGATTTTCAGATGAGGTTTCATTAATTTAACCGCATGCCGAGCATTCATTATTTTTATCTTTTGATTTCCCTGGTGCCGGGGCTTGCCCTCTGGAGTTATTGTGTGCGGAAAAAACAGAAAATCTCTGTCAGACGCATGGTGCTGTATGCCTTCTGCTGCGGACTCGGCTTGCGTTTGTTCGTGGTCTGGGTTGTCCCTCCGTTTGAAGCTCCGGATGAGCGCGCCCATTGGGCGTATGTCCGGTATCTTTGCGAATATCATTCCCTTCCTGTTCAGACCCAGACAGAAGGGCCTTTAAACGAGGAGTATGAATATCATCAGCCTTTGCTTTATTATCTTATCCTGGCCCTTTTCTGCAAGGTATTGAATTTTTCCGGACTCAGCGGGGAGGCTCTTCTTTATTGTTCAAGGCTGTTTACAGTGGGACTGTGGGCTCTGGGGGCCTGGATTTTATACCGTTTTCTGGAAGGATCAAATTTTTTAAACTCCTTTCTCGCACTCACCGCTTTTCTCTTTTATACGCTTCTGCCCTCTTATGTTTTATTGTCCGGCATGGTGACCAATGACAGTTTTCTTGCCTTCTGGGGCGTGGTGATTCTTTACCTTCTTAAGTCCTGCCCCCGGAGTATTCCGCGCCTTCTGGGTCTTGGGGTTTGTTTGGGGCTTGCCTTTTTAACCAAGATTTCAGGGGTGTTTCTGGTGATGATGTGTATTCTTTTTATCCTTGCCGATTCCTTTGCGAAAAGGTCTGTGAAAAGCGCCTTCAGGGAAGTCTCTGTCATGCTGGTTCCTTTTTTATTTCTGGCCCTGCCTCACCTGATCCGCAACCAGCTTCTGTATTCCAATATGACGGGCCTCAATGCCGCCATGAATCCCCTTGCCCTCACGGGAGAAAACAGTTTTTTCATGGCCCTGAGCTCCATTCAGTCTTCTTTCTGGGCCACGGCAGGAAGGTATAATCAGATCAGTTTTTATTACCCGGCTCCGGGAGTGATTTTTTCCTATCTCGCGCTCTGGGGCCTTATCAGGGATTATTTCTGTAAAAGGAGTCCTTTAATCATTTTGATCCGGAATCCCCTGGGGTTTGCCTTTATAGAAAGTTTTCTTCTTTTGTTTCTTGTGGATTTTTTTTACGGATACTTTCTGCAGGAAGGACAGGGGCGATTTCTCTTTCATTTTCTGGTTCCTGCAGCTCTTCTTTTTGCTTCTGGACTTCAGAATCTTCTGGAAATCAGGGAAAATGCAAAGACCCTGCTTCACTGGGCTTTTTTCTTCATCACCTATGCGTCCGGCTTCGTCATCTATGCGGGGATAACTTTTCATTATGTTTAGATCCGTGGTGAATGGATGCGGGCAGGGCAAAAAAAATCCTGCCGGCAGAGACCGGCAGGATTGAAAATAAACATAAACAGGAGGGAAATTATTTTCCCATTTCTGCGCCGTGTTCAGCCAGGAGTTTATTCAGTTTTCCTCTGGAGGCGACAGCCGGTTTCCAGAACCATCCTCTTGGATCCCAGCACTGGGAATACCCGTATTTATCGATGATCGTCTGATAGCTTTCGCTGGCCTTTGTCCAGTCACCATTTTTCATATAGGTTTCACCCAGGATAAAATAGGCGGTTCCAACATCATTAAGCGCCCAGTAGTTGAAGGCCTGGTCTTTTGAGGCATAAGTGGTAAGAGTGGCCTGCTGTTTGTCCGCTTCAGCCCCGTAAAGAGCGATACATTTCTGGGCATAGATCAGGGCATGAGGGATATTGTTCCCGCTTAAAGATTCCCAGCCTTTTCTAAGAAGGGTTTCAGAGGTGTAGTCCTCAAAGTCAATTCCGCTGTCGATTCCGACAAGAAGGTCTTTGGAGGCATCGGCAATTTTCCAAAAGGAATTGTTGTTTGGATCAAAGCATTGGGCAAAGGAATAATCCTTGCTGATCATTTCACAGGTTTTTTTTGCCTCATCAATTTTTCCCTGAAGGGAAAAGGCCTTGGCTTTGATAAAAAGACAGGTTCCCACATCGTTGAGAGCCCAATACTGGGAGGCGATTTCAGTCTTGGCAAAATCCTTGAGGGAGGCCTGCTGTTTCGCGGCTTCCTTGGAATACAGGGCGAGGCATTTTTCAACATAGGCATCCAGGGCGGCCCATTCCTTGATGTTCAGGGCATTCCAGGCTTTTGAGGCCAATGTCGATGATTTTAGGTCCCCGAAGTCATAACCGTAGGTGCTGAGACTGAGAAGAGGGACTATTAAAAGAATTGAATAGAAGAATTTTTTGCAGTTTAGAACTTTTGACATAGAAATTCCTTTCATTGATTAAGTTGAAAATTAAAATTATTAAATATCAAATTATATGCCAATATTTATTTTTTAGTGAATACCTTATAATTTCAGGCTTGAAAAGGATAATGTTTTATAAAAAACAAAGAATGAAAGATGAAAAATGCAACATGAATCCTTATATTGCATGAAAAAGATACAGAAAATGTTGAAAAGTCAGTATTTTAAAGAGAGTCCCATTTTAAAGAGAGGGTGGTAAGAGGCTGTGTTGTCTTTTTCACTGTCTGACAGGGAAATGGATTCGAGTTTTTCAAAAAAATTCCTGTTTTCAGACAGAGAAGAATTTTCGGAAACCTGATCTCTTATTTCTGAATAGTGGAGGATTCCAAAATCAAGAAAAAAGAAGGAATCCAGCCTCTTATTCAGATAGTTTGCAAAACCGAATCCAAGATAGGGCTCGTTTTTGTTCATATCAAAATTCAGGGGCTGGTCAGAGGCTTCGTTCCGGGCACTCCATGAAAATAAACTCATGGAACGAGGCACATCATATTCAGATACGGGATTGAGATCCCGGTCTTCGGCCTGGACAGCGCCCATGCTGAGATAAAAATTACCTTCAAATAAATGCCAGTTCAGAAGAGCTGAAAAAGGGGAAAAAGAACGCATGGAATCCCTGCTGTCATCCGGGGATTCTGAA
>CAYUET010000051.1:0-15423 GCA_964443875.1 uncultured bacterium
AATCATTTTAAATTTTAAAACTGTAAAAAATTTGTATAAACGGGACAGGCTCTACTTATGATAAATCTGCAACGCAAGAATCGCAATCCCGAGAATTCCGAGCGCTATCCCCGTCATCCCCAATTTTTTTAACTGTTCTTTGATGTATCTTCTTTCGATCCTGCTTATTTCCAGGATTTAATCGATTCTTATCAGTCGTCTATTAAATGTTTTTCGATCGCTTTGCCCTTTTTTATTTTTCAGACATACCTTGTATTATCAATCTCGGTTTGGGGTGGAACAGACTCTAATTTACAGAAATAACGAGGATTCGGTATATGTCGGAAAGCTCTGTCTTTCCAGCTTTCAGGGCAATTTCCCCGGCAATTTTAAAGTTCCCGGCTTCTTCATAATATTCCATGGCTTTAATATAGTAACGATTGTTTTTATCCTTATCGCCGCGAATTTCCCATTTTTCGGCTTCCTGATTCAACTGTATCAGCTTTTCTATGTATTTCTTTTTTTCAATCAGACGCTGCAGATAATGGTCTCTTTCACTTTTGTTCACGGTTTTTATGAAATGCGTCAGCTGCTGGTTTACTTGATTTAAGCCTACGACATCTCCAGCCAGTTTTGCGTTTTCTGCACGAATGATGTATCCGCCAAACTGCCTCGCAAAGGATTTTACCTTGGCTTCGCATTCTGAGACTTTTCCCTGCATTTGAGCCTTTACATACCATGCTTTTGCATTTTCATAACAGAAGGCCGCTTTTTCAAGAAGTTTGAACGATTGGAAAAGCAGACGTTTTGCCTTGTATTCGGTCCATTTTATAAGCAGGTAGTGAATAATTGTTTTTTTATTTTCATATTCACGGACATGGCTTTCATTTTTGTCTTTATACTCTTTGCTTCTTTTTTCCAGAGCCCGTGCATCTGATTCGAGTACTTTTCCGTCGAGTTCGATCTGCCGCCCTTTATTTCCAAATTTTTCACAGATGGCCTGGTATTTTTTCAGGTGAAATTCTGCCTTGCCGAGGTCTTTGCTTTTGCGGTAAAGCTCTGCGGCAAGATCGTTCCATCCTTTTTTTATACATAACTTGATCGCTTTATCAAGCCCTTTGCTTTGCTTTACAAAATGAACCTGGGTGAGCTGGTGCTTTCGCTCTGTCTGGGTTGCTTGGGCGTAAAGTCCTGATTTTTGATAGTAAAGAACCGCTTTTTCATAATAGTTGATAGCATGAAGGATGAAGTATTTTTCGCGTTTGTGGTGAAACTTTGAAATTTTTATATAATAACGGGCAGTATGAGGTGATTTTTTCGCTTTTTCATATGCATGTTTGCTTTTGAATATTTCAGATTGCTCTTCTTCGTATTTTGCCATCTGCAAGTGCTGTTCTGCCTGTCCTACAAAAAGTTTTGAAGCATAGTCATACAGATATCCTTCTTCATAAAAATGTACGGCTTTTTCAATGAATTCATCTGCTATCTTTTCAAGGGAGCCTATATTGGTATAATAGGTTTTTTCACTGAATTGCATGAGTTTTGTGGACATGTAGTCTTTGTCGGCATTCAGGCATTTATCCCGGTAGATGCGAGCTTCATTTTCTAATAGATTACCCGCCAGATAATAACAGCGTTCACGCTGGTAGTGGTTGATCGCATTGTTTATGGTCGGAATATCTGAGGCAAAACCTTTTTGGGCATAGTTGGCACAGGCCTGACTTTTCCCTGCAGAGGTAAGCAGATGATTGATGATATATGTCAATGATTGTCTGGATGTTTCCATTTAACTGGTTACTTTAAAGTAATTTAAAATATTTGTGAATATTTAATAATTATAAAAAATATTTCATTTTTATGACAGAGCTTATTTTTATGTTGCGGCTTTAAAAACAGTTGATTATAGTCACGCTTCTTTTTTATAAAATTATATGTATCAGCAAAATGCACGATTCGGGACGGTGGTAGCTATGAAACTCCTTATTGTAGAGTCTCCAACAAAAGCAAAAACAATCAGTAAATATGCCGGAAAGGATTTTATTGTAAAATCCTCTTATGGCCATGTCAGGGATTTGCCTTTGAAGGCCACCAGCCGTAAGTCAGATGCGGATAGCATGGGCATCGATCCTCAAAATAACTGGCATGCAAATTATGAAGTGTTGCCCGGAAAAGCAAAAGTTATTAAAGAATTAAAAGATGCTGCCAAAGAGGTTGATGAAATTTATCTTGCATCAGACCCTGACAGAGAAGGAGAAGCTATTGCCTGGCATCTGAAAGAGCTTCTCGGAAATAAAAATATGGTTTTTCACAGGGTTGTTTATCATGAAATTACCAAAAAGGCTGTTTTGGAGGCCTTGCAGAAACCCGGGGATATCAATTTAAGCCTTGTTGATGCATACAAAGCCAGACGATTTCTTGACCGCGTTGTAGGTTTTAAAATTTCTCCTTTATTATGGAAGTTTGTCGCGCCGGGCCTATCTGCCGGGAGAGTTCAGAGTGTTGCTGTCCGCCTTATCGTCGAACGTGAACGGGAAATTAAAAGTTTTACCCCGGAAGAATACTGGGATATTTTTTCTACTTTGAGTTTTAAAGACGATTCTTCTCTTAATTTTAGTGCTGAAGTCGTTAAATATAAAGGGGATAAGCTTAATCTTACTAAAGGGAATCAGGCCGGAAAAGTGGTGGATGAACTGAAAAGTCAGTCTTTCCGGGTTACCGAAAAAACAGATAAGCCCGCTTTTTCAAAACCCTATGCGCCTTTTATTACTTCTACCCTTCAACAATCGGCTTCGGTTCGTTTGGGTTTTTATGTTAACCGCACCATGCGTCTTGCTCAGCAACTTTATGAACTCGGATATATTACTTACATGAGAACAGATTCTACACGTCTGAGTGCGGATGCTTTGAAGTCTGTCCGTGAATACATCAGTCGGGAACATGGTGAAAAATATTTATATTCTTCGACAAGAGAATACACTTCAAAGGCATTTGCGCAGGAAGCTCATGAAGCAATCCGTCCTTCGGATGTTTTTATTACAGCTCAACAGCTTCTCAATGTGGATGACGACGCAAGAAGACTTTATGACTTGATCTGGAGGCAGACGATTGCCAGTCAGATGACGGATGCAGAATACGAAACAACAACCGTTTCGATCGGCGCAGGGGATTATGAACTTAAGGCCAGAGGAAGAATTATGCGGTTTGACGGATGGCAAAAAGTATTGCAGCCAAAGGGGAAGGAAACGGAAGATGAACTTCTCCCTCCTTTAATCGTCGGGACTGATTTGCAATTGAACGAGCTTAAACCCCAGCAGCATTTTACGAAACCGCCACCTCGTTTTACTGAAGCAACTCTTGTTAAAGAGCTGGAAAAACGGGGAATCGGTCGCCCTTCAACTTATGCGCAGATTATTTCGACCATTCAGGACAGAGGTTATGTTGATCTTCAGAATAGAAGATTCTATGCCAAAAAAATCGGCGAGATTGTTACTGAACAGCTGACAAGAAGTTTTCCTGATTTGATGAATTATCAGTTTACTGCCGGGCTTGAGAATCAGCTTGATCAGATTGCCTCTGCAGAAGCGGATTGGCAGAAGATTCTTAATTCCTTTTATGATGATTTCAAGGCTCAGATTATCGATGCTGATAAAAAAAATATGCTCAAAATTCAGCCTATTGTGACTCCTGTTTTATGCAAGAAGTGCGGTAGAAATATGTTTTTATATAACGGAAAAAACGGGCCGTTTTTAGGATGCTCCGGGTATAAACTCCCTAAAGAAGAACAATGCAAGCAGACTCAAAATCTTGTTTTTGCCGAAGAGTTACCCAAGGGACAAAATGGAGATGATGAAGAGGGAAATGAAAAAGAGCTTCTGCAAAAACGTCGTTGTCCAAAATGTGGAATGGCAATGGATACGATGCAGCTCGATGAGGCAACACGGATTCATGTCTGCGGAAATTCCCCTTTGTGTCATGGGCTGGAAATTGAAAACGGAACTTTTAAAATGAGCAATGTGTATGAAGGTCCTGAAATTCCCTGTGACAAGTGCGGAAAACCTCTTGTACGTAAAGAAGGCCGTTTCGGTGCTTATTTTGGCTGTTCTGGCGCTCCTGAATGCAAGAATACACGAAAAATTTTAAAATCAGGTGAGATTGCCCCTCCCCGTTCTGATGCAATTAAACTTGAAGATGTTCCCTGTCCGAAATGCAAGGCCCCCATGATGCTTCGTGAAGGTGCTAAAGGTTTATTTTTAGCCTGCTCAAAATTTCCTAGGTGTAGAGGAACAGGCAATCCTTCTCTTGAGATTCTACAGAAGCATAAAGAAAAAATGGAATCAAAATTTCATAAATTGCTTGAAGGGCCGACAGAATGCCCTAAATGCGGTAAAAAAGTATTTCTGCGCTGGAGTACGAAAAATAAAAACTACTTTCATTCCTGTGAAGATAAAAAATGTAAATGGCTTCAGGGAATCGACCTTCTTTAGGGTGGATCCCAAGGAGAGGTTTTTATGAATTTTAGATCAATTGACAGAATTGTCTTGAAAACTTTTTAAAAATCATTGATATATTCTTTTATCGGGATGTGGCTCAGTCCGGTTTAGAGCGCTGCGTTCGGGACGCAGAAGTCGGAGGTTCAAATCCTCTCATCCCGATTTTTAATCAGGTTATCATTCCCTTATTTCTTTCCTTAAACTTAAATATTTCGCTATGTTATTTGTTTTAAATCTGACAGACAGACTTGACTTTTTTTTTTTTAGAATATAGCTTCTTAAAAAAGGAAAAATCGTGCAGGATAAGCCTTCGATTCTAATTGTTGATGATGATGTGAATTTATTGGAATTGCTCTCTCAAATTTTATTGATGAATGATTTTTCTGCAGACAAAGCATTAAATGGGGCAATTGCCTTTAACATGATTCAGGCCAAACATTATGATCTGGTGATTTCCGATATCCGGATGCCTGTGATGACAGGAACGGAACTTTTGGATCATATCCGGAATTATCAGAAAAATAATGAAAAGAAGTCAAAAGTTTTTCTAATGACGGCCTATTCTTCCTCTGAAATTCTGGAAAGTGCAGGAATTTTAGGGGCGGATGGATTTTTTAACAAACCTTTTGATATTAACTGTTTTCTTGAAAAAATCAGAGAAGAATTTTTTATTCTTCCGCAATAACCCGTGGAGCCTTTTTTATGAAATGTCCTCGTTTTTTAACCCCTGAAAAAGTAAGGGAATGTGTCTCCAAATTTGGAAATCCTGTCTATGTTTATGATGAAAATACTCTTAGAAGTCAGGCGCAGAAAGTACTCTCTTTTCCCGCTCCTTTTGGTTTTACTGCGAGATATGCCATGAAAGCCTGCTCCAATGCTTATGTTTTAAACCTGTTTGATTCCCTGGGGCTCCATATTGACGCAAGTTCTGGCTATGAAGTGGTACGGGCTTTAAAAGCGGGTATTGCTCCCGCAAAAATTCAGCTTACTGCGCAGGAATGGGCTTTGAATTTTGAGGATTTAAAAAAGAAGGGTATTTTATTTGTTGCCTGCTCTGTTCATCAGCTTGATTTATATGGAAAGCTTTTTCCCGGTACTTCGCTTGGAGTTCGAATCAATCCCGGGCTTGGGTCAGGACATTCAAATAAAACAAATGTAGGAGGTCCTGCTTCCAGTTTTGGAATATGGCATGAAAATATTTCTGATATTTTTAATATTACCAAAAAATATGACCTTAAAATTAATAAACTTCATACCCATATCGGTTCTGGAGCAGATCCGGAAGTCTGGAAAAAAGTTGCGGGGATCAGTCTGGAGATTGCCAAACAATTCAGAGATGTTGAAGTTATAAATCTTGGCGGCGGGTTTAAGGTTGGAAGAATGCCTTATGAAAAAACGACAGATTTGATCCGTTGCGGAGAAACAATAGCTTCAGGCCTGGAGAATTTCTACAAAGAAACCGGGAAAAAACTTCATCTGGAAATTGAGCCGGGGACTTTTTTGGCGGCTTTAAGCAGTTCTCTTATTGCTTTAATTCAGGATAAGGTAAATACAGGTAAAGAAGGCTATGTTTTTTTAAAGCTTAATTCCGGAATGACGGAAATTACGCGTCCTGCCTTGTATGGGGCACAGCATCCTCTTTTTGTGATCCCCTCTGATTCTTCCAGAGATTCAGATACAAAAAAAGAAACCGTGATGGTGGTCGGGCATTGCTGTGAAAGCGGTGATATTCTTACTCCGGAGGACGGTAATTCTGAAGCGCTTGCACCCAGGGAACTATTATCTGCTTCCATCGGCGATTATCTCGTGATAGACGGGGCGGGTGCCTACTGTTCCAGTATGTGTACGAAAAATTATAATTCTTTCCCTGAGGCTGCAGAGGTTGTTTTGAAAAGCAATGGGGAACTGAGACTGATTCGGAAAAGGCAGACGCTTGAACAGATCATTCAGAATGAAGTGATCTGACCTGACTTTTGAACAGAAGGACAAATATTCGGCGATCAATGCCTTTCAGGTTATGTTTACAATAAAGTTTAAAATATTAAATTTTTTTATTTTATATCCGGGAGTAAGGTAATAATTTCGAAGGAATAAATATAAAATGTCAGACACAATGGTTGAACGTTTCAGAATTTTTCAGCATTCAAAGGCCTACGGGTTATTAATGGAGTATCTTGAACTCTGTCGCCCTGTTTTTGATATTTTTTTTTATCACGGGACACTTGTCGCGGCTAAGGCTTTGAAGGCAGCAGAAAAGGTCAGTTCTCAACAACCGGACCTTCAATTTATTTATGAAGCATCAATGGTTCATGATTTTGGAATTTTAATGACTTATGCGCCGGAGATTGACTGCTTTGGAAAAGCTCATTATATCGAACATGGCGTTTTAGGTGCTGCTGTTTTTGAAACGAGGGGGCTGCCCAGGTTTGCAAGAGTATGTGCAACCCATATTGGAACGGGCCTGACTCGCGAGGATATCCGTTTTGCTTCACTGCCCATCCCTGAAAAAGACTATCTTCCCGAAACCGTGGAAGAAAAAATTATCTGTTGGGCGGATAAGTTTTATTCAAAGAATATAAATCGTCTGTTTGAAGAAAAAACTGTGGATCACATTATTAAAAATCTGGAAAAGCATCATTCTTCCAAAGTAGCTTTATTCCTTCATTGGAACAGGGAATTTGGAGAGGGTTAATTTTTCCTTTTTTGAAAAAGGAAAATGCCTCCCCCGAGTAAAGCATAGGCAAAAGTCATCAGAATATAGGTTATGGCAAGTGATTCGGCCTGTTCAATCGATAACCCTACCTTGGTGAAGAAAAAAACATAACTGGCATCCCGGATTCCAAGAGCAAAAGGGGTAAGAGGAATACTTTCGATCACGGTAATGATGGGGATAAAAATAAGGAAATAAAGAAAAGAAATTTTCATGTGAAGCCCGATGGAATAGAGATAGACTATTCCTACAACCGTTAATTGAAAAAAGAAGGAGATAAAAAGGATTTTGAAAAGGGTTCCGGGCTCTTTTTTATAGGAATTCAGAGAATCTGTTAGACGATTGAAAAGTCCGGCTGCCTTCTGGATTTTAAAAAAAGAAAGTATTCGATTTATTAAAAGATGAATTTTTTTGTTGAAGAGAAGAATGAACATTAAAACAATGATAATAAAAACAGTACACAGGATGCTGACAATTTTTGTGTCGTTTAAAAAGGATACACTGCTGAGTGAGGCGATAAAGCCGATAAACGAAAGAGCAAAAAAACCGCTGGCCCTGTCGATCAGGACTGAGGCGGTTGATTTTACCGAATCCTTTGAGTGTTTTGCCACATCATAGATTCTTATGACATCCCCGCCGATATTGGAAGGGAGAAACAGGTTGGCAAAGGTGGCGACAAGATAGCTTTTGATTAAAAAAATGAAAGGGATTCTGATGTTGTCCGCCTCAAGGAGAATTTTCCATTTGTAAGAGCTTACGGCCGTATTGAGAAGCAGAAAACAAAAGGCAACTATGAAAATTTTAATATCGGTTTGTTGGAATATTTTTAAAAAGAGATTTATTTCTATTTTAGAAAAAATCCAATTCATTAAAAGAAGGCAGAAGATTAATTTAGCACCAAAAATAATAAAAGACTTTGTTTTGCTCATCCCCTTTTCATATCAGGGAGTGGCAACAATCTCAAGAAATCTTTGGAATATAATTTTAGGGAGAATGTTGTTTGAAAAAAATCTTGCGAGAGTATAAATTAATTCGCGCTTCATTATTTGCGATAGTAAGAATCAGAAATGGTTTATTAAATTTTTTAAGACAGATGATTTATAGCCCGAGCATTACTTAGGATAGGCTGTTATTCATTTTTTGAATTTTAATGAAATTTTTATTTCTTCTTGAAAAAGAGAAAGGAAACAAGTAATCTTAACAAAGTTTTTTTTGTATTTCGGTTTTCTCTTCTGCGAATTTTAAGAAGAATGGCTTAATGTTAAATAAAATATATATCGATTTAGTATTAAGACTTATTATAGCAGGTTCTATAATATCTGTAATTTTTTTGTTCTCTGATATCTCCATGATTTCCGGATTTTGGGCTGGCTTGATAATTGTGGCTGCCGATATGTTTCTGCTTCATAAAAGTGTTTCGCTTATTTTTTTTCTGAATAGCGGAGTTCAGAAAAACGGCTTGTATATTCCAGTTTTTTTTGTTCTGTCTTTTTTGAAATTAATTATCACTCTCGTCTTGGGATACTATTGTATTGTGGTGCTAAAAGTGAATTTGCCTGGACTGCTTTCAGGTGTCACAATGGCTTTGATTGTTTCTCTGATTCAGTTTAAAAAAGGGGATTGATCTATGGCTTCCGGTTCTCATGAAATAAAAATTATTGAGTTTACTCTGCTCTCATGGGGTGTGATCTTTATTTTTGCCGGGATTGCTTTGAAAAAAGTGACACTCATTCCCGGGAAAATTCAGAATATTCTGGAATTGGCACTGGAGTTCATCTATGATCTGGCTGACACCACCCTTGGGGACAAGGAGCGCGCCAAGCCCTATTACCCGTTGTTTGTGAGTATTTTTTTGTTTATTCTGACTGCAAATCTTCTCGGGCTGATTCCGGGAGCTGTTGCTCCTACTTCAAATATCAATACAACACTCGCCCTGGCTCTTGTTGTTTTTGTTTATTACCATTACCTGGCCTTTAAAACAAAGGGATTGCATTATATTGCCTCTTTTTTCGGACAGATTAACGTATCTTCCATGCCTGTTTTATTGAAACCTCCCATGGCTCTGTTTAGTTATCTGATCCTTCCGATTATTGAAATTTTAAGTCATTTAACTCGGCCGGTTTCTTTATCTCTTCGTCTTTTTGGAAACATGTTTGCCAAAGAAACTCTTTTGGTAATTCTGCCGGTTCTGATTTGCCAATTCATACAATTTCCCAATCTTTTATTAAAAACTCTGCTTACGTCCATGCCGGCCCTTCTGGCTCCGTTGATTATTCTGCTGGGAGTGCTCATTAGTCTGATTCAGGCTGCAGTATTTTTGTTTTTAACGATAATCTATATTTCAGGTGCTATTCAATCTGAAGAACATTAAAAGGAGATAATAAAATGAGGAAATTAAGTTTATTTTTATTGATTTTTGGAGCAGGAACTCTTGCTGTTTTCGCTGCTGAACAGGCTGAAAATTTAGCGAACGTATCCGCCGATATCCTGAAGGGTCGCGCTTCCTTTTTCGGCTGGACTGGACTTGCCGCTGCGATTGCAATTTCTTTTTCTGCCGGAGCCTGCGGTATAGGACAGGGAATCGCCGTTGGAAAGGCTGTTGAAGGAATTGCCCGTCAGCCTGAAGCTCTGAAGCAGATACAGACTAATATGATTCTGGGGCTTGCTTTTATTGAATCTTTGACCATCTATGCTCTTTTGATTTCCCTGATTTTATTGTTCGTTAACCCCTTCACCAAATATATTGCCTGATTATGATAGAGATAAATCCAACTATACTTCTAATTCAGATAGCTGTTTTTCTTATAGGGATGGGGCTTGTCTGGAAGTTTTTTTTATCGCCTTTCAACCGAAAGCTGGAGGAAAGGAAAAAAACAATCGCAGATAATTATGCCAACGCCGAACAGATCCGTTCGGATGCTCAGAAAATCTATAAGGAATATGAAGCAAGATTGCTGGATTTAGAAAATAAAACAGGCGAAATGTTTTCCAAAACCGAAAAACAGGCAGAGGAATCCAGGCAGGAAATTGTCCGTCAGGCTCATGAACAGGCACGTGTTCTGTTGAAACGTACAGAACAGGAACTGGCCTCGGAAAAACAGGTTCTGATATCTGAACTCAGGGATGAGATAGGAAGCCTGGGCGTATTGATGGCGGAAAAAATTTTACAAAGGAAATTTGCCCGGCAGGAGCATGAAAAACTTCTGGAAGAAGTTGCGGGAGAATTATCTAAATGAGGGATTTCACTGTTGCCAGAAAATATGCTCAAAGCCTTTTTTTAAAAGCAAAAGAAAAAGGACTTCAACAGGAAGATATTGGCAGGCAAATAAGCGACATTCTAAATATTATGACAGAGGGAATGACTCATTTTTTAATACATCCTGTGATTCCTTTATCTGAAAAAATAAAGGTTTTGGATAATCTTTTGCCAACAATGGATAAGCTTTTTTTTGATTTTTTAAAATTATTGATATCTGCAAAACGGATAAATCTTTTAAGATTAATTCAATCCATTTATGATGATCTTCTTTGTGAATCGAAGAAAGTCCGTAAGATTACTGTTGAAACAGCTTTTGAAATTTCATCTGCTCAACAGCAGATACTGGCCGAGGGGTTGAAAAAACGTTTTGGATCAGAAGTTTTTATAAATTATGTCTTATCCCCTGAGCTGATTAGCGGCATCATTATTAAATCTGATGAATTTGTCCTGGATAATTCCATTAAATCACGTTTACGGCAGTTAAAACAAAATTATTCCGAAAAGTTGTTGACCTGAGAATTTTTCGTGGGGCACTTTTTAAGTGAAGCCCCGAAGAGAGGAACCTATGGCTAGTTCAATTAAGTCTGAAGAAATTATTAGTGTGATAAAACAGAAGCTTGAAAAATATGAGCCTTCGCTCGAGCTTGATCAGGTCGGGTACGTTATTCAGGTAGGGGATGGTATTGCCCGCGTATTTGGTTTGCAAAGTGTCATGGCTGAAGAATTGCTTGAATTTCCGAATGGTGTGATGGGAATGGCCATGAATATTGAAAGAGACAGCGTGGGCTGTATCCTTTTTGGCGAGGATTCCCTTATTAAAGAAGGGGATACGGTTAAAAGAACCGGTAAGGTAATGGAAATCCCTGTCGGAGAGCAGTTTTTAGGACGTGTGGTTACTCCTCTGGGTCAACCGCTGGATAATAAAGTTCCAATTGTCAATCCCAAGCAAAGACCTATGGATATTGTTGCCGCAGGCGTTATTGAACGTCAGCCTGTTAAAGTTCCTTTACAGACAGGCCTCAAGGCTATTGACGCCGTTATTCCTTTGGGAAGAGGGCAAAGAGAGCTGATCATCGGTGACCGTCAGACTGGAAAAACGGCCATTTGCATTGACGCAATCATCAATCAGAAGGGGAAAAATGTTATCTGTGTTTATGTTGCAGTAGGCCAGAGGCAATCCTCTATTGCACAAGTCGTGAAAGTATTGGAGGAAAACGGGGCGTTAGATTATACTATCGTTGTGGCTGCACCTGCCGCTGCTCCTGCTCCGCTTCAGTATATTGCTCCTTATACCGGTTGCACTATGGCAGAAGAATTCATGTTTTCGGGTAAGGATGTTTTGGTGGTATACGACGACCTGACAAAACATGCTCAGGCGTATCGCGAGATTTCACTTTTATTGAGACGTCCCCCCGGAAGAGAGGCTTATCCCGGAGATGTATTTTATCTTCATTCCAGGCTTCTGGAGCGTGCCGTTAAACTGAGTGATAAATTAGGCGGTGGATCTATGACCGCTTTGCCGATTATTGAAACCCAGGCCGGAGATATCTCCGCTTACATTCCCACGAACGTGATATCCATAACCGACGGGCAGATTTTTTTAGAAACAGATTTGTTTTTCAGAGGAATTCGTCCGGCGATTAACGTAGGTCTTTCTGTTTCCCGCGTGGGAGGAAATGCGCAGCTCAAAGCTATGAGACAGGTGGCCGGTCCCTTAAGGCTTGATTTTGCCCAGTATAATGAGCTGGCTGCTTTTGCCCAATTTGGTTCTGAATTGGATAAATCGTCTCAAAAGCAGTTGGACCGCGGTGAGCGTATGATTGAACTGCTGAAACAGGATCAATATTCCACTTTGGATGTCTGGAAACAGATTGTTGTGATTTATGCCGGAGTGAATGGATATCTGGATAAGTTTAAAGTATCTGAAATTAAGAAATTCGAAGAGGGGTTATACCCTTTTATTGAAAAAAACCACCCGGATATTGTTGAGAAGATTATGAAAGAGAAAGAAATTTCCCCGCATTTGAATGTGAAAATCGGAGATGCTCTGAAACTCTATATAGAGACTTTGAAAAAATGAGTTCAATAAGAGAGCTTCGAAAAAAAATTAAGACGGTTAAGCAGATCAGACAGATTACGCAGGCTATGAAAATGGTTGCTGCCGCTAAACTGCGTCACGTACAGCAAAAAGTCATTAATGCCCGTCCTTATGCGGATAAAATGAGCAGTCTCCTCAATCATCTGGCATCTGAACGTTATTATGAAATGCCGGATGAGCTGGCTGGTTTCTTTATTAAGCCGAAAGATAATAGATATGCTCTCCTTGCCGTAAGTTCAGACAAAGGACTATGCGGTTCATTTAATACCAGCCTTCAACAGACGGTACAGTATTATATAAAAGAGAATGGAGAGCCTTGTTCCCGTTTTGTTTTTGGTCGAAAAATGAATGATTTTTTTATACGAAATAAAGCGTCCCTGGATAAATCTTATATCAACATTATGAATAAAGTCTGTTTTGCTCATGCGGAAATAATATCCGGAGAAATTTTCGAAAAATATAGGAGGGGTGAATTCAGCCGTGTTGTGGCTATTTTTGGTGAGTTTAAATCCATGCTTTCTCAAAAGCCTACGATTATTACTCTTTTGCCTGTCATTCCTGATTTTGAATCCGTGAGCAAGGAATATGCCTTTACGAATTTTGAGCCTTCCAAAGACAGGATTCTTTCTTCATTGCTTCCCCGTTTTCTTTCATCTCAAATTTACAGAATTCTTTTAGAATCTCATGCAAGTGAAACAGCGGCCCGTGTGAATGCTATGGAGCAGGCCTCAAAGAATGCCAAGGAACTTATTGAAGAACTGACTCTTCATATGAATAAAGTCAGACAAACCATGATAACAACTCAAATTTTGGATATAGTCGGAACAGGAGAAGCAATGCAATGAATGGAAAAGTAGTTCAGGTTATTGGACCAGTTGTTGATATCGAATTTCCGGAAGGTGCTCTTCCTGAAATCAATAATTCCATAGAAATTCCTGAAAAGGATATTATTCTTGAAGTCGCTCAGCATCTGGGAGACCGCATGGTGAGAACCGTTGCCCTTAATAAAACAGATGGTCTTTACCGGGGAATGGCAGCGAATGATATGGGAGCTCCTATTACTATTCCTGTGGGAAAACGTTGCCTCGGTCGTATGATGAATGTATTGGGCCGTCCTATTGATAATATGGGACCGATTGAAGGGGATATGAAACTTCCGATTCACCGTGCTCCGCCAAAGTTGAGTGAGCAGCAGACAACGCCGGAAATTTTTGAAACCGGCATCAAGGTGATAGACTTGATGGTGCCTTACATGAAGGGCGGAAAAATCGGACTTTTCGGTGGGGCCGGAGTGGGTAAAACTGTTGTAATCATGGAGCTGATTCATAATGTAGCCATGCATCATGGAGGGGTTTCCGTATTCGGAGGCGTCGGAGAACGTACCCGTGAAGGAAATGAACTATGGCTTGAAATGCAGGCTTCCAAGGTTCTGGATAAAGCTGTGCTGGTTTATGGACAGATGAATGAGCCTCCCGGGGCGCGTTTAAGGGTTTGCTTAACTGCTTTAACGGCTGCTGAATACTTCCGTGATTATGAAAATCAGGATGTGTTGCTTTTCGTTGATAATATTTTTCGATATGTCCTTGCAGGTTCAGAAGTTTCTGCCCTTTTGGGAAGAATGCCTTCAGCTGTGGGATACCAGCCGACGCTTGCTTCTGAAATGGGAGAGCTTCAGGAACGGATTACATCCACTAACAAGGGATCTATTACCAGTATTCAGGCTGTGTATGTTCCTGCCGATGACTTAACGGATCCGGGTGTTGCGACAACCTTCAGCCATCTGGATGCCTCTACTGTTTTATCCAGACGCATTGCTGAACTTGGAATTTATCCTGCTGTGGATCCTCTCGAGTCCAGCAGTAAAATTCTGGATAAGCATATCGTCGGAGTCGAACACTATACAGTGGCTTTTGAAGTTCAAAAGATTCTTCAGAGATATAAAGATTTACAGGATATTATCGCCATTCTGGGAGTGGATGAACTCCCTGAAGAAGATAAACTCGTGGTGGCTAGGGCAAGAAAAATTCAGAAATTTTTATCCCAGCCCTTTTTTGTTGCGGAACAGTTCTCTGGAAGAGCCGGTAAATATGTTCCTCTTAAAGAAACTATTCGCGGTTTTAAAGAGCTTGTAGAAGGAAAACATGATGATTTACCCGAGCAGGCTTTTTACATGGTAGGAAGTATTGACGAAGCTGTGGAGAAGGCTAAAACCTTACAATGAAATCTTTTCCCATAGAAATCATCATACCTGACAAAGTTGTGCTTAAAACAGAGGTTGAATCTGTTGTTCTTCCGGGGGCTGAAGGCCAACTGGGTGTTCTTGCCGGACATGAACCTTCTGTGGTTCAATTGGAGGCAGGAATAGTGCGTCTGAAAAAGGGGGCTGTAAGCACGGTCTATATTATTTCGGGCGGATATGCGGAAATTACTTTAAAAGGGCTTGAGATTTTTGCAGAATCTGCTGAAAAGCCCGAAGAACTGGATGTGGGGCGGTCAAAAGAAGCCGTTGCTTTGGCTGAAGAAGTTTTAAATAAAAAAAATTCAACCCCCGAAGAATTGATTCAGGCAAAAGTTACCATTCAAAAGGAATTGGGGCGGATTAAAGCGCTTACCCGTTTGGCTTAATTTTAATCGCAAGATGAATTAAAAATTATGTGGATCGTAGCACACGCTTTATAAGCTTGATCCGTTTCATTATTTAAGCCTTGAGTAAGAGATCCCATTAACTTAGGCTTATTCCATATCAGGCGCATAGTGTCTTGGGCTGGAGCAGGTATATGTGTTTTTTTACTCTATCATTAATCGGGCCATCATTCCGGACATTTGAATTTGTTTCACTGTCATCCCACAAGTCGTTAATTTATGACAAAAAGCCTCTGTACCCCTA
>CAYUET010000052.1:0-4237 GCA_964443875.1 uncultured bacterium
CTTTTGAAGAGATTCAATATCCCTTCCAAGGTCGGATAATAATTGTCTTCTGTTCTTCTCAAAGGCATTAAATACTTCGTGGTCCAGAAAGTCATCCATGAGAATGTTGAATCGCCTGGAGGATTCAACAGCGTGATTTTTAAGATCTGGGAGATAAGGCCTGGGCGGAACAAGGGCATTCTGAAACAGGAAAAGGGATTCATGAAGGGTTTCTGAGGCTTGAAGCAGGGCCTGTTTTCTGTCTTTATCCGGGATGAATTGAAGATAGGGAATTATTTTTTTTAAGAGATCATAAAAAATGGAAATCTGATCAGGGGGAGAAGTCCCTGAAGAATCTGAGGCTGCAAAAGACTGAAGCCAGGTGTTTAAATCTCCATAGTTTTTCTGAAAATGGATGTTCCCTGAGTCATCGGTATGAACGGTTTCTGATGAGCTTAAGAGGGTTTGATAATGCTCTTTTGCAGGGAGTTTGTTTGAGGCGGCATAGGCTTCAATACCTGACGAGATTTTTTCTTCGATGGTATTCCGCATTTTCAGAAGTGTTTCGAAAGAAGCTGAAATCTGTTTTTTTATTTCCAGTAAGACAGGATCTGAGATTGAGGATTCCGCATCAAAGGCTTTTGCCTGATTTTCAAGGAAAGAAAGAGTGTCATTGAGTTTTTTGAAGAACAGGATATCTTTTAATTCAAGGGAGGCGACTGAAAGTTTTTCATACCTTGATTTCAGTATTATCAGTTTATCATTCATGAGATTCATCTGTTCAGGGAGGGGGAGATCTTTTTCCTCCTCCAGAAGATTTTTGATCTGTTTTTTCAGAATTTCCGGGTCTTTTTTCCGGGGCTGATTGTCGGGGGCCAGGAGGCTGTCGATTAAGGTTTGGGCTGGGGGGGGAAGACTGGCCTTTTGAAGCTTTGAATAAAGGTCAGTAATGGCTTTTGTGGAATTCAGAGCCGACGAGACCTGATGATGAAGAGTGTTTTGGTTTTCCTGCCGGAGCGAGGCCGTTGCCATGAGTCTTAATTCCCGGGTTAATAGGTCCATGTTATATTGAAAGGCTTCCGTTGTAAGGATATTTTCCGGATGAAGAATTTTTTTCCACCTTTGCATGAAAGTAGTCAGATTTGTTTTCAGCCGGGGAGGGCTGTTTTGGGAATCAGCCTTGAGGGAATCGAGAAGTGTCAAGGATTGCCGGACAAGTGAGTCCGGCGAAACAAAATTTTTTTCATGAGAAAGGTCTTTGAATTCTTGAAGTTTTTCTTCCAGCCATTCCATAGAATCGGGAAAAGAAGCTGGGAGGTTTGTTTCAAGCACCAAAGATTGAAGGATCAGAAGGGCATTCTGAATATGGGCCCTGCTGCGGATAAGCGAGACATTGAAAAGAACAGGATCCGCCTTGGAATTGGCCAGCATGAGACTTTGCTGGTTGAGAGAAAGAAGAAGGGCCTTTATTTCCCTGGAAACCTCAAGGCGGAGGGTGGAAATCTGGGAGAGCACCCGGGCATCCGTTCCTTTATCGGGATTTTGTTTGTATTGTTTCAGTGTTTTTTCCAGGGCAGAGAGTTTGTTGAGAATCAGGGTTTCCAGAATGCGGATTTGATCGGAGAGGGGAGGAAGGTCTTTGGTATTGTGGTCAAACCATTTTTTCTCATAGGTTTTGAAAAGTTCAACGGCTTTTACCTGTGATTCCGTAAGGAGTCGCCAGGCCTGTTCTATGCTGCTCAGGAGACCGGGTGTGTCTGCGGAGTAAGCGGGAGAAAGGGTGTTGTTGATGAGGATCTGACAGGTCGGGCTTTCTCCGATAAGGATCTCGTCGCCGGATTCTTCTTTGCACAGAATTCTAAATTCCAGCATGCCTTTGTTTTTCAGAGGAAAAAGGGAAAGATCAAGAGGATATTTGAAATCTGTTTTTTGAGGAAGATGGACCGGGGCCAGGATGATCTTTTGAAAAGAGGCTTGTTTATTGCGGTCAGAATCGAAAAGAGAGGCTTCCAGGAGGAGTTCTGAAATGGCATGAGGTGCTGCGGCTGTTCCTTCAATGTAGACAGTGCTTTCACCCGTGGCAAGGGTTAATGCGTCGGGTTTGAAAAGAAAGACTGCGGGTTTAAGGGGGCTAAGTTCTGGCTTTTCTCCGGGCCTGTCCAGGAGGTCAATTTTAGTCGCGTTTCCGGATTTGAAGAGGGAATTCAGCATTTCAATGCAAAGGTTAAGGTTTTCGATTGCCTTTTTCATTTTGACTTCTGCTTTGGAGGAACTGTCATTGATGTACCAGGATTTGGTTTCTTTAAGATTATACTGGACCTCGTTAAGAAGTGTGAGTCCCTTGATTCCAAGCTGTGGGTAAAGATCCTGAAGTTCTGATATTTTTTCCATGAATTTACTGATGAGTGAAAAGGTATTGACGAGGATCATTTCAAAATCAGAGGGCTCATGAAGTCTTTTTAGGTCGATCAGGTTCAGAAGAGAGAGTGTTTTTTTCATTTCTTCCGCAAGAGCCTGAATTTCCATCCGGATTCTTTTTTCATCCCATTCATTTTTCTGATGCCCCTTCATATAGAAACTGTTCATAAACCTTTCGACCTCGTCATATAATTTTTTATAGCCGCTCAGAATCGCTTCCCCCTCTTTTGCGGTGAGTGCCTTTTCAAGAAGCGTACAGCGCAGGGCGATGTCACTTTTTTCAGAAGCCTTGATAAAGCGGTCAAAGGTCATGTAGAGCGGTCTGAAATGCATCTGATGAAAGGATTCCCTGTTTTCCTGCAGGGATCGCGTGAACTGATTCCAGTAAACAGACAGGGGTTTAAGAGTGCTCCGTTTTTGAGCGGAGAGAGTGGAGTTTTTATGGGTGAGAATTTCCTTCTGAAAATCCTGAAGATTTTTTTTGAGGAGAATATTCAAAAGAGAGATATTCTCTTTCATGAATCTGGAGGAGAAAGTGACCAATTCCTCTCTTATCCGGTCTTTCTGAACTTTATTCTTGTTCGGTTTTGAGGAAAGTTCCGCCAGGGATTCCAGTTTTTCAAGAGGCAGAAAAAGATCAAGGGAGGGAATCGATTCCTGATAGTTTTTTCTGCGCAGGGTTAAAATCTTTTTGAGGAGATTTTGAATTTCTTCAAAAGTGTTGGAATCCCAGGAATCGTTCAAATAGGCCGAGGTTAAGCATTTTGAAAGCGCATCATTGATTTCAAAAAACTGTCTGAAAATATTCAGCCGGAAATCAAATCCGTTCATGGGGGTAACCTGGATCACAGGAGAGATGGTTTTTGAAGGAGACAGGTCTTCCACGATAATCCTGAAATAAATGGGCGTGGAAGGCTGATACTTCAGCCGGTCCAGATGGATCAGCCAGTATTTTTCAAGTGTTTTACGTTCTTCGATTTCTTTGATTTCATAGGTGTTCCAGTCCTTATCCTTTTCCCGTTTGTACTGGAGTTCATAGGAATCAATTCCGTAGTCATCTTCTGCAATGAACGAAATTTCCGTTTTCATTGTTTCAGGTTCCAGCAGCACAAGGGGGGGGGTCTGGAGGCGCAGGGAAGGAGGGGAGTCTTTGATGATATTCAGATGATACTGGGTATCCAGGGGTTTGAATTCATGGGTGCTGCTTTTAAAGAAGATCTTAAAGATTTTGGGTTCAGTAAGGGGAAAAACAATTTCCCACTGTTTAGCCTTCATCTTTTTAAAGGCAAGCTCCTCGGGTTTCAAAAGGTTGATCAGTGTCAGATTGTTAATATCGGAGTCCAGTTCCAGCTCGATTTTAACTTCGGATTTTTCCGGGATATTGTGGGTGGTCTGAAGCGATGAGGGCTCAAAGCGGCTGTTGATATAAAAAGGCGGTAGGATATGAAGCGTTGAATCTGTGATTTTCGGGGGATTTAAAAGAGAGACCTGATAACGCGGGGTTTCATAATCCGAGGCTTTAAGCACCCAGGAAAACGATTTCCGGATATTGGAAAAGGTATGGTGGAATTCGCCTTTTGCGTCGGGAAATAAGATTTGTTCCTGAGGGGAGCCCCCTTCCTCTTTGGTAATGAGCAGCCTTGCAAAGGGGGATTTTCCTTTTGAAACTCTGAAATGAAGGGCAAGGGATTCTCCCGGCGCCACTTCCTGGTGTTTAAAATTCCCTTCAAGGACAACACGGGTCAGCGGAGGGATGGAAAACACCGGAAGGAGCAGGCGCAGGGTTCCGTTGACGAAAAAATCCGGAGCCAGGAAGAGATAGGAAAGAAGAAAGGAGGTC
>CAYUET010000052.1:4247-15387 GCA_964443875.1 uncultured bacterium
TTTAACACTGAAAATATTTTTTAAATTATGAAAGGGGCTGAAGGTCGGGAGGAGTGCGCAGGATTCAGTGATGATTTCTTTTTCCAGCGGGGACAGGCTTGAAGACTCTTTCTGACAATAGCATAGGGCATTCACGATTTTATTTTCATTGTGTCCGTTTTTCTGTTCAAGCCTCAAGGCCAGATTGTCGGATTTAAGGGTTTTGTTCAATTTTTTTCTGAATGATTTTCCCGGGGAAATCAGGCTTGCGGTTAAGAGGGTGAAACCGATAATCCTCCATTCCATGGAGAGATGAAGCCCGTTGTCAAAGGCAAGCCAGACAAGGAGGATAAAGGAGACAAGGAGGAACAGGCCCCCCCCTCCTTTAAGCAGATCGGAAAGGAGTTCTATCCGTTTATATTTTTTTATAAAATTCAGAAGGGTGGTGATTTGTTTGTTCATGGTTTATTCCAGCCGGATGCTTCTTTTGTAAATCCACAGGAGGGTAAACAGGAAAACAAGGAGGGAGATCAGCAAAGGGTGATTCCAGACTCCTGTCTGTTTTTCGGTTTTATAGTAGCCTTCTTTCGCCTTAAAGGTGAAGGGCTTTTGAAGGTAGGAATTCCAGGAAAGGTAACGCCCCCGGGTCAGCTGGCTTATTTTTTTCAGGAAGGCGCTCTGGAGGGTCAGATCATCATATTCGGTATTGTTTTCCCGGGTGTTGATGCTCAAGTGCTGGGTTTCGGAAAGGTCATGATGGTTCAGGGAAACCTGGAGCAGATAGGTGCCTTCTTCGGCGGCATGAAAGGAGGAGAGCAGATAATTATTTTCCCTGAAAAGACTTCCTGCCGGGATGATGAAGTCTTTTCCTGAAGGGGAACGGCAGGAAATTTTGATTTCATTTTCATTTGCACCCGGGGGAAGGGTTATTTTAAAGGGGATCATATCATTCAGTGAATAAAGATTCATTTCGGTTTCAAGGGCGAGGATGTTTTTTCTGCCCTGGGGGGAGAGATTTAAATACCCGGAAAGAAGAGAATCCCATAGCATGGGGAATAAGGTCTGGATTTGGGCGGAGGAATCAAGTTTCCATTTCCAGGAGGAGCCGAAAGCCAGAAGGATGCTTTTCCCAAGCCCGTATTTCTGGGCGCAGATGAGGGGAAAGGGGGGGTTTCCGTTTTGGGCGGATAGAAATGAACGGGCCGTGTTTTTCAGCTTTCCGGGGTCAAGGAAGCCTTCAACGGGAAAAACGGTGTTTTTGAATTTTGAAGAATCATCCTCTGAAAGGCAGGTGTTTATCCGCTCTTCCATAAACGAGGGAACGGAAGAGGGGATGACGGGAAGAATTTTCAGAAGAGAGGGCGGAAGAATGTTCTGAGGATTGAAAAGCGAAGGGTCAGGCAGAAGAATCAGCCCGCCTCCGAGGTTGGATACCCATTGAAGCAGGGCGGCAAAGAATGGTTCAGGATTTTTCAGCGGGGGAAGATGATAGAGGAAGATCAGGGAGTACCGGGAGAGCTGCTCCGGGGAGGGAAGGGAATTTTTAAACTCCGGCTGGGATGTTTTCCAGATGTTTTCACCCAGGCAGAGGAGGGAATCTGTTTTGAAATTTTTGAGGGAGTTGAGGTATTGAAGAAGTATTTTAGATTCCCAGTCCGGCTTGAAAGAAAGGAACAGGATTTTATTGGATTGAACGACCACACGGACATTTTTCTGAAGACTGTTGTTGTTTCTGTTTTTTTCTTCCGCCTGGGGTTCTATTTCTATTTTTAACGTGACGTCTTCCTTGTCTGTGGGCTTCCAGAGAAATTCCGTATCATAGATTTTTTTTCCTTTTGAAACCGGAAGGGTGTTTCTCAGGATTAGCTTCTGATTGGCGTATAAATTAATCTGGAGGTTCTCATTGGAGACATTGCCCTGAATACGAATGCGTCCCCGGATGGAGCATTCTTCATGGGCAGGCAGGAGATCATTCACATAGAGTGCATCGAGGATAAAGTCTTTTGGCGCCGTCCTATTGGGGGAATCTTCCCCAAGCCCCACGGTGTCCACGGGGATTTGACTGAATTGAAGAAAGTTCAGATTATTATCCGGGAGGGTTTCCCTCCCGTCGCTGAAAAGGAGAATTCTTGCGGCATCCCAGGGTTGCAGAGATTTTATCAGGGATTCGAGGCTGCGGCCGATAAAGGACCCCTCGGGCATTCCCGGGAGCTGGATATCCCGGGTGTTCATTTTTATGATTTTTTCAGAAAACAGATGGTATTCGGGCTTGTAGCCCCCGCTGTTTTTGAGAATAGGGTTTTCTTTTTGAAAGGCCAGTTTCCAGGGAGCATCTCCTCTCAAACGGGTGGAGCCTGAAGCGTCAAAGAGGACCAGGAGCCTGGGATTATTCTGTTTAACAATGGATTGATGAAGGTAGGGCTGGGTGATCATGAAGAGTAGAAGCAACAGGATGGCATTGCTCAGCCCGTAGACCATGAAAAAGCTGCTTTTGACCAGACGGTGGCGCAGGCCGGAAGAAAGTTTCCAGGTCATTACCATGAACGCAATAACAAGGAAGAAGAACAAAAGGGGATTCAGGGGATTATGAAAGGACAGATATTGAAAATGGTTCATCAGGGCCTCAACCGGTAAAGAATAAAGTTTTCAATCAGAAACAGTCCGATGATGAACCAGAGCAGAAGAATCCATAAAGGGGTTTTGCTGTTTTTATTCATGAAAAAACTTTTGATCGCATCGGTCTTATCAAGGGAAAGGGCTCTGGAATTTTTAAACTTGAAATCATGAGGGGATGCATATTCAAGAAGAGACTCGGAAGAGGGGATATTCACGGCATAAGTGGAGATGAGCTGGTCATATTGATAGATCCGGTAGAATCCGGGTTCTTCAGGGATCAGGACAGGGGCCTGTTCTTTATCTGTTTCAATTTTAATTTCCTCGCCGGAAGGAGGAAGGCAGCGGGTGGCTGAGGCTGGAAGAGGGAGGGTGTCCCCGATGAAATAAGAGAGGGGCGCATTCTTTTTACGGGTCAGGGCCTGAAACAGCTGATGGACCAGGGGAACAAAGAGCTTTTCTCCCACATAGGGTGAGGGTTCCGGGGAAAGCGGGTTTAAAAAACAGGCGATTTTACCCTTGCCGAGAGTTTTAAAAAGGAGAAGGGGTTCGGATTTCTCTGTTTTGATCAGGACATCAAAAGAAAGATCTTTTTTTAAGGAATAAGGGAAAAGAGTGCTGATGAACGTTTTATCCCAGGAAATGGGATCAGAAAGCGCCGGAAGGATTTTCTTCCCCATTTCTGTTAATTCCATTTTCTGACGGGAAGAGGTTTCTTTCTGCGGAAGGGGTTCAAGGGAGACAGGCAGAAGGGGGTATTCACTGTTCCCGGAGGTTGCAAGGATCTTTTGATAGGAATGGAGTGTAAAGGCTTTGTCAAAATGCAGGATTAAGCCACCGCCTTCTACGACATAGTTATGGAGGGAGCGGAAACTCTGCAGAGGCAGGTTCAGAAAACCGGAGGCAATGATAAGGTCATATTTTGTAAGGGGAGGAAGTTTTTCTGATCCTGAGGTATTGTCGATCACAAAAGGCAGGGAAGAGGGGGAATGTCGATTTTCATTCGGTAAAAGGGCTTTTTTAAGGTAAAAGGCGGGATCCTCATCCGGGGGATTAATGCACAGGATGGAATACGGGTGGTTATTTTTAAGGATCCCATAATAGGTGTTATCCAGGATCAAGGAATCGCCGGAGAGAAGAAGCTCAAGGGGCTGCTCTTCCTCTGCGTGGTCGGGATAGGCGATTGAAAAAGAATAGCGGTTGTTATTCAGATCAAAGGATGTTTTAAAAATGTTATCAGACCGGATCAGGGCATTGAGATTGGCTTTAACAGGTTTATTCCCTGAAGAGGCCACAACAACTTCAAAGTGGGGATTCTCAGGTTGAATAAGGGAATCATAGGGAATATCCGTATTGTCGATATAGATATTGGAGGGGGATTTTTTCAGATCCTCATCAGGGAACAGGAAAAGGACAGGACAGGGCGGTGTGTTGAAGGCGAGATAATCCTGAAGGGGTTTTGAATTGGAGGATTGAAAGTCAGAAAGAATGAGAATGCATTTGGGGGAATCCCCTGATTTTTCCATGAGAGAAAGGAGGGTTTTATAACTTTCCAGGAGATGGGCGAAGCCTTTTCCAGGCTCAAGCCTGTTCAACAGTTCAGAGATTTCCGGGGTATAGGATTCAAAGGGCCTGGAAAGAAGGGTTCCTCCGGACTTTGTACTCAGAAGCGTCATCCGGTCCTCCGGATGGAGATATTCAAGGTATTCAAGAAGCTGTTTTTTTGATTTTTCAAAAATGCTTTCACCGGAGAGATTGCTATTCATGCTGAAGGAAGTGTCCAGAAGGATCCCGTAATGGGTTCCCCCCTCTGAGATGCCTGAAAAGAAATAGCGACCTTTTAAAAAAGGCTGCAGGAGGAGCAGGGCAAGAAGAAAGAAAATAAGGATACGGATCAGAAGCAGAAGAAACTGGCTGAAGCGAATTTCCTGGGATCTTTTCTGAATAGCCTGTTTAAGAAAAAAGACAGAAGGAAAAGGAATTTTTTTTGTTTTTGAACGGATGAAAAAGTGAATCATGATGGGGATAAGTGTCAGAAGGAAGAGCCAGGACATTTCAGGTTTAAGATAGTCAATCATCGGTGTTTTTCTCTCAGGTGAAGATAATTCGCAAGAACATGTTCAAAGGGAAAAAGGGTATTAACCGGAACATAGTCAATATTGAGCTTGGAAAGCCTGACTTTAATTTCCTTTTTGAATTTTCCAAGGGCGTTGAGGTATTCTTTTCTCAGGGCCACAGGGTCCACCAAAAGGTTGGCGTTTGTTTCCATGTCCTGAAAAACGGACATGGTTTTAAAGGGAAAAAGGAGTTCATCATTATCCAAAACATGAAAAACGATTACTTCATGACGGCTGTGCTTGAAGCGGGCAAGGGATTTAAAGACAGAATCCAGGTCATCAAAAAAATCGGTAAAAAGGACAAAGAGGGCGCGTTTCTTGACCTTTTCGGCAATCCGGTTAAGTGAGCGGGAGAGGGAGGTTTTATTTGAGGTTTTGAGCTGGCCCAGGTGATCCATGACGTAACGCATGTGCGAGAGGCTGTTTTTGGCAGGGATGAAAGTTTCAAGTGTCTCATGCAGGGTGATAAGGCCGTATAAGTCGTCCTGTTTGCTGATAAGATAGCATAAAGCCGAGGCCAGGAGCGAGGAGTAGTTTAATTTGGATAGTTGCCCGGAGGCGCCGTAATCCATGGATCGGCTGACATCCAGACAGAGATAAACCCGCATGTTGGTGTCAGATTCGAATTGTTTGACATAGTACTTCCGGGTTCGGGCAAAAAGTTTCCAGTCGATATGTTTTATTTCATCGCCGGGAACATATTTACGGTGTTCGGCAAATTCCAGGCTGAAGCCCTTGTAGGGCGAATGGTGAAGCCCGGTGACGAATCCCTCCACAACATTGCGGGCAATCAGAAAAAGATCCTGAATTTTTACCAGTTCTTCAGGCTTAAGAAGTTTTCGTTTTTCTTGAGTATTGGCCATTTGCATTGAGGAAGGATAACATTTTATTTCAGGTTGGAGAATTGAAAATTAATCCCTTAAATAAATATTCATAAAAGCAGGAGAGGGGCATTTTCAGTCAATACATTTACCCCGTCATAGAAAGGCAATATTTCAAAGAACATAGTTAATGTAGAACAAGGCTTACCTACCCGGATGCGCAATATATCACCTATGCCTACAATGCCCTGAATCAATTAACAAACATTCATGACCAGGAAGACAATCAAGACTACGGATTCACCTATGATACCGCAGGAAGAACGAGCCAGATCACACTTCCCAATGGAATAACCAGCACTTACAGTTTTGATAACGATGGTAACATTACTGGAATAACCAATGCCCGTGGATTAACCCCTGTTTCCAATCATACCTACACTCATGACAATGAAGGCAATATTCTGACCAAGGGCGGCTCATGGAGCGATTACACCTTTGATTATAACAATGTCTATGAACTCATAGAAGTGGTGCATGGTCTGAATACCACCAATTATACCTATGACGGGGCAAACAACCGTGTAACCGCAGCGGGAGTAACCTACACTTCCAATACCCTGAACCAGTATACGCAAATAGGCGCCAATTCACCTACTTATTCCCAGGCCGGGGAACTGCTGACCTATAACGGCTCTACCTATACCTACAACGCGGATCAAAAGTTAATCCAGGGCGTTAAGGGAACCAACACTGTTAATTTTACTTACGATTACGCCTTACGCAGAAGCAGCACTTCTCTTAATAACACGATTCAGGAACAATATATCTACGACGGCGAGGATGTGATTGCGGATTATGATGCCTCATGGGGACTTTTAAGAAAATACATCTTTGCCCCTGGGACGGATAATATCTTAGCCATGAAGACTGCTTCGACAAATTATTATTACCTGAAAGATCACCTGGGAAGTATAAAAGAGCTGACCAACACGCTTGGAAATGTAATTGAGCAGTATGATTATACTGAATTTGGTCAGGTATCCTTTTATGATGGGAGTATGAATTCGATCACGGGAACAGCTTATTTGAATAGGTATCTTTACACAGGAAGAGAGTATAACCAGAACCTTGGAATTTATTATTATCGTGCAAGGTTTTATTCACCGGAAATCGGAAGATTTTTGACACCTGATCCGAAAATGTTTATTGATGGACCGAATGTGTATGGGTATGTAAGTAATAACCCGTTGAATTATATTGATCCTTTGGGCTATTGTGAAAAAAAGAATGACGAATATGATCCTTACGATGTATTAAGAAAGTCTTTAGAGGAAAGCGAAGGTAACGGCCCTGGTTTTGGCCCCCCGAATTCAGGAGGATTTGGTACCGTACGTGTGACTACTGGAGATGTTGTTTTTGTTGCGCCAGTACCAATAGTTGGCCCTATTATAGGACCAATGTTTGACACAAGTAAAAAAGGTGAAGATGAGGATAAAAAAGAGCATAGAAAAAAAAGACCTTCGACTTATGATAAACATACAAAAAAAAGACCTGGGTTTAATGAAAAAAAGAAAAAGAAGGATACTTGGACACCAAGAAATCCTTAAAAGAAGAAAATAAAAATGAAATTAATAAAACCAAAATCTCAATACGATATTCATTTTTTAAAAAAGAAGGCAGAACTTGACGATATATCAGCAATTGCCTCATTAGGCTTATCATATAAAAATGGCATTATTGTTAAAAAAAATCTCAAAAAAGCAATTGCTTATTTTAAACGCGGAATCGATTTAAAATCTGATTTTTTAATATGGTGCTTAGCAGATGCTTATGATTATGGGGAAGGAGTTAAACAAGATCAACAGGAGGCAATAAAATTATTTAAACTTGCCGCAAAATTAGGAAGTGATGATGCCATGACCTCTCTTGGTTATTGTTATCATTATGGTGACGGTGTAAAGCAAAACAATAAAACAGCTTTTCAATGGTATCAAAAGGCAGAAAAATTAAATAATAAAGAGGCTTTATTTAATATTGGACAATGTTATAAATATGGCACAGGGACAAAAATAAATTATAAAAAATCATTTAAATATTTTATGTTATCAGCCAATGAAGGCAATTTAGATGCGTTTACAAGCTTAGGGATTGCATATATAGAAGGTTGTGGTGTTAAAAAAGATTTTAATAATGGTTTGAAATGGTTAAAAAAAAATAAAAACGATCCATATTCAATTTATTATTTTGGAAAATGCCATTATTATGGATTAGGAATTCGAAAAAATTACCGTAAAGCTGTTAAATATTTTACTATTGCAGCAAAGAAAAAAATTGAAATAGCACAATGTTTTCTTGCCCTTTGTTATTTTAATGGAACTGGTGTAACTAAAAATCCTTCTCAGGCAAAAATTTTGTTTAAAAGAGCTCAAAAAAATCAGACAGAATTATTGCACGAATTGAAAAAATATAAAAATTTATTGTATGAGATTAAGGAAATGACAAAAGCATTCTGATTTTGAAGAGAGGTTTATTTCAATAGGAATGTCGCACCAACATAAAATCCTGATTGTTGTTTATACGGAAAGAGGAAATAAAATTAGAATTATAAGTGCAAGAACCGCCACAAAACATGAGATAAATAATATGAAAAAAATACATAAAAAAACAGTAATTGAAGATATGCAGCCGGAATATGATTTCAGCCACGGAGTAAGAGGAAAACACTTTAAAATACCGTGAAGGAAATAACGTGGTTGTTATTGAGCCTGATATTGCGAAGGTGTTTTCTACCCCGAAGGCGGTAAATTCTGCCCTTCGTGGATTATATGAGATCATGCGACAGACAAAACATGTGCATATCTGATTGAAAAAGAATACCCGGATCAAACAACCGTGACTTACACCTACAACAATCTGGAACAACTCGCTTCAGTAACCGACAGAAATGGAGTGGTGACAGAGTATTCGTTTGATGATCTGGACCGGGTTGCGGAAGTTGTCTTTAATTCAGGCAACCTCAATGAAAAAACAGTTTCCTACCAGTATGATTTAAACAACCGTAGAACAAGGCTTACCTACCCGGATGCCCAATATATCACCTATGCCTACAATGCCCTGAATCAATTAACAAACATTCATGACCAGGAAGACAATCAAGACTACGGATTCACCTATGATACCGCAGGAAGAACGAGCCAGATCACACTTCCCAATGGAATAACCAGCACTTACAGTTTTGATAACGATGGTAACATTACTGGAATAACCAATGCCCGTGGATTAACCCCTGTTTCCAATCATACCTACACTCATGACAATGAAGGCAATATTCTGACCAAGGGCGGCTCATGGAGCGATTACACCTTTGATTATAACAATGTCTATGAACTCATAGAAGTGGTGCATGGTCTGAATACCACCAATTATACCTATGACGGGGCAAACAACCGTGTAACCGCAGCGGGAGTAACCTACACTTCCAATACCCTGAACCAGTATACGCAAATAGGCGCCAATTCACCTACTTATTCCCAGGCCGGGGAACTGCTGACCTATAACGGCTCTACCTATACCTACAACGCGGATCAAAAGTTAATCCAGGGCGTTAAGGGAACCAACACTGTTAATTTTACTTACGATTACGCCTTACGCAGAAGCAGCACTTCTCTTAATAACACGATTCAGGAACAATATATCTACGACGGCGAGGATGTGATTGCGGATTATGATGCCTCATGGGGACTTTTAAGAAAATACATCTTTGCCCCAGGGACAGATAACATCTTAGCCATGAAAACAAGCTCTACAAATTACTACTATCTGAAAGATCATTTAGGAAGCGTGAAAGAAATGACCAATACCAGCGGGAACGTAATTGAGCAGTATGACTATACTGAATTTGGTCAGGTGTCCTTTTATGATGGGAGTATGAATTCGATCACAGGAACAGCCTACTCGAACAGGTATCTTTATACAGGAAGGGAGTATAACCAGAATCTAGGAATTTATTATTACAGGGCAAGGTTTTATTCACCGGAAATCGGAAGGTTTTTGACACCTGATCCGATGTTATTTGTCGATGGACCGAATGTGTATGGGTATTGTAGGAATAATTCAATAAAATATTCAGATCCGTTTGGATATGATACATATCTCGTTAATAGAAAAATTGGAGGATCAAAAGTTCGTTCTAAATATAATCCCATATCGCATACTTTTGTTGCGGTAACCCATTCTGATGGATCAATAAGTACGTATGGATGGGGAACTACCTATGATGAGAATAATAATGGATTGTGGTCTACAGAAAAAGATAATGCATGGGATCGTTCAGCAGCCAAGGAAGCAATATCAAAAGGAAAAGCTCGTTTAGTTGGAAACGATGACCTTGATCCATATGTGGCAGAAGCTTACAATGATATCTCTACTGATCCAACTTCTTTTCATAAATGGCTACCATGGGATAATTGTAAAAATGAAGCACGAGATCTTATTGGAAGGGCAAAAAATCTCCAGAGAAACAATAAAGCGGAGCAAAATAATGTTTCAACTAAATAAAATATTGAACCTGTATAAAACTATTTTATGTGCAGTATATTTAGTTGCGGCAACAGGATGTATTAAAGATGAAATGAAAAAATTCGTAGGGGATGGGAGTTTAATTTATATTCCTAAACCCGGATTATTAGGCGTTGATGGGTATACACTTCGATTCCCTTCCTTTGATATTTCGAAGCCTTTTTCAATTCAGTATGATTTTATTAATTTACCAACTCGTAACGATCCTTATTGGATATATTTTATTCCTGATGAAAATTTAGACTTTTTAAATTTTAATGACAGCCAGATTTCAATTTCATTATCTGAATCAGATGGAAAACAAATTTTTTCTATTAAAAATTATTTTTCTGACTGGATTGAAATCAATCAGCCAGTTGCCCCGAAAACTACCATGAAAAAATTTAGACTATCCTCTTCAAAAAAAGATTTGGATTCTTTAAGTTTTCTTCCTGAAAAAGACAAGAAATATACTTTAAAGTTAGCATTTGTTCCTTCGCAACAATTAATTAACCTAAAGAATTATAAAGGGTATTTTGAATTGAAATTGACCGCAGGAAAATAAAAAAGTTATAAAAATAGTGGGAATGTCAAAAACAAAAACACGGATACTCTGCTCTCTCTCCTCCAAGGATGATTCAGATGACAGATATATAGATTGCTTATCTGAAACTGGAGGATGGAAAAAATCATGAAGCAAATTGAAATTCTACTTAAAAATATAGTATCGACTAATGCAGAGTTAAGAATTAATGCAATTGATGAATTTGCTAAGATAAAAGGGAAAAAACATGTAAAATTCCTTATCCCTCTATTATATAATTCTGATCTTTTAATTAGAAATGCTGTTGCATTAGTGTTAAGAGAAATTAAAAGTAAACGTGCAATAAAACCATTAGGAGTCTCTGATCCTGCAAAATTGACTGATTGGTTGAATAACAAGTAAATTTGTATAAATTTTTTAAGGAATTTATATGAAAAAAACATTTATTTTTATTCACTACCATCCCATAGGATTTTAAAAAATTTTAATTTAAAAGGCTGATTACC
>CAYUET010000053.1:0-15013 GCA_964443875.1 uncultured bacterium
ATTAAAAGCATTAGTCATTAAACACAATTTGACGCGGGGTGGAGCAGTCCGGTAGCTCGTCGGGCTCATAACCCGAAGGTCATCAGTTCAAATCTGATCCCCGCTATTTATTTAAAAGACGGTTTTATAACCGTCTTTTTTTTGCTCTTAATCTTCTCACTCTCTATGAACAAGACAGCGACCCGGTCATCAAGCGGCAACGGATAAGATCCCCATGACTTTAATATTAAAGATATGATTTTCTGAAAGATAAGGATAGTCTCCCATCAGAGACCCTGCTGCCTGTAAAATTGCATTTTTTTCCGCACCCTGTTTCAGGGAATCCCCTTTTTCGCGTAAAAATTCATCAATATAATCTCTCATTAGGGTAATATATTCCCTTTCAGCCAAATCCCCCTCTTTTAAACCAAGCTCATTACGCAGAAAGGCAAGAATATGATTCTTGAGGTAGATAAAATTCATGCTCTGAATATCACCGAAATCAATGAACACAACAGGAGACATGCTTTCATAAAGCTTTTCAGAAACCTTGATCATATTGGCACCTTTCAAATCCCCTATAGTATATCCCTGTCCATACGAATTAACTGTCAGAAGCCATGTCCGGAGTACTGTTTTCACTGCCTCCCTGTAGGCTTCCCTTCGGTGGGTTTCACCTTCTATCTGGTCAACAGGATCACCTTCCACATATTCGCCTATACTCATTCCATAGATGCAATTACCCAGAAGATTCATGGATAAAGTATTCGGAAAATCCTCGTAGGAATAAAAAGACTTGATATCAATAGCAACCCCGTTAAGCTCCCTCAGCTCTCCAAACCGGTTTATTTCCTCTATAGCGCCCTCAATATATCTTGCGGAGGGGAAATAGGCACCTGAAGGCTGAATCATTCTTACTCCAAAAACTTTTAATCCCTGATCTGTCATCGCCTCAACCCGAAATACCTTTTTGATAGTGCCTTCACTGATGTAAGAAATTTTTTGAATCTGAAACTCCCTGGCCAAAGGGCTGACCTGATGAGCTATTTCATTCAGTTTATCAGCCAGAGAATCTTTAAAAACTTCCTGAGGAAAATAAGAAGGGAAATTTTCCAGTCTGAGTTCATCGGAAAAACCTACACGAACAACCCCGGCTCCGGAACTTTTTACCAGGGAAAAAGATTTGACCTGAACTAATTCTGAAACATAAACAGTGAATTCACCTCCAGGCCCTTCCACGACAGCAATCGAGCGTCCATAACGGTCAGTTGATATTTCCTTGAACAATCCGGAAACAGACTGGGGGTCCCCGTATCGTTCTTTCCAGCTCAGAGTAACCTCTTTATTCAGAAGTTGTTTTATATTTTCTTCAAACTCTGCCTGTTTCCTCTGATATTCCTCATAATCCTCAGGATCAAAATCCGGGGCCCTGAATTCTGTTTTTTCCTGATGACGAAAATAACTAGATGGGGCCAATGTATAAGAATCCTGTACCGTTGCACAGGAAAAAACAAAGGAAAAACCTATGTTAAAAAAGAATAAGATTAATAAAATTATTTTTTTCATTAACAGATATTACCATTTTTTCCTTCTTCAGGCAAGGGACTGGGGTGATTTTTTAATGGGAAAATTTCAAAAATAATCTTTAGTTATTATTATTCTAATAATTCATCTTCAAAAGAGTTATATAATCTAAAAGATGACATTTTCTCACCTAAATGAATAGGATCAAAATGTTACATTTTAATGTTAAAAATTTTTTTCTTTACCATTTTTTTACATTTTTGGTAAAAGTAGGATAAATTTTTTATGAACAAAATGTTGCAACATCTTTATTTCCAATTTATCCAAACACATTATTCTTTTTTCATTAGAACTTTTCTTCTAAAACCCAAACAAGCCATAACTTTTTTTCATCCGCATCAAATATATATCAAACAGTTAAAAGATGAGGTTTATTATGCGTAAGTTAATTGTATCAATTCTCTTATCACTTCTCATTCCCATGTGCTATGCCGGATCAGGTGGATACAGTAATGATATAAGCGATCTAATTGCTGTTTCCCAAGGTTCCGCTGTGACTGCAAGGGCTTTTAATGCTTCAACCAACTGGTACAACCCTGCCGGATTGTCCTTTATAGAAGGTCAAGACATCGCAGTAACAGCGTCTTATGAAAGAGCTCAATATGCCTTGGATTCAGATACCGGAAAAAATATCGATGCTGAACCAGGGAATTTTTGCATTCCTTCTCTTTTCTATTCCTGCAATATGGGGGATTGGGCTTTAGGCCTCGGACTTAATACCCCTTATGGATTGACCACAGAATGGGATAACTCCGTTACAAATTATGTTGCAACCAAAACAGAACTGGAAATGATAAATTTCAATCCAAACATCGCCTATAAATTCTCAAATACTCTTTCTCTGGCTTTTGGCGTAGATTATCAAACATGCTCTGGGGAAATGGGGCGTATGATCAATCAGACCTATCTCAATACAATGATTAACAGAATGATGACAAATGGAAACGGTGTAATGATTTCTCCAGATGCAAAAAGCACGATGGAAGGAGACGATACAGCATTAGGATGGAATACAGCGTTAATGTATAAAATTAATGAAACGACTCAGCTCGGTCTGAGTTACAGAAACAAGACAAAATTTAATCTGGATGGAAAAACAAAAATTTCCGGACTTAGCGGATACGCAGCAGCTATTTTGGGTGGTTCATCTTACAAAACCGACGCTGAACTTGGCATTTATATTCCCTCAACACTGGATTTCGGAATATCTAAAAAAATTACAGATAAAACAACTCTTGAATTTGATATTGAATGGGCAGAATGGTCTGCTGTTGAAGAAATGAAAATTAAATATTCTGAGTCTGACCCAGTACGATCTTCAATCCTGAACTCCGAAAATCCACTTGAAAAAGACTGGAAGGATACTTGGAATTACGGTCTTGGAATCGAGCATCATTTAAATGATGAATACACTGTTTACGGAGGCACAAGATACAGACCTTCTCCTGTGCCTAATAAAACCATGGATCCAAGTCTTCCTGGAATAGACCTGTTTGAAATAAGCATGGGATTAGGAAAAAACTATTTCGGCGGACATCTACAGTTTTCAGCCGATTACATCTGGGGCGATGCCGATGCCAATAATACTATAGGAAATAAAAATGGTACTTCTGTTAACGGCAACTATACCTTAGAGGTTTTTATTGCGGGTTTAACTTACAGTTGCAAGCTATAAGCTATCGCTTTGTCATAATCCCATCATTCGCAATCAACAAATGATTTTAATAACTTGATATAATGTTAATAAGGGAAACGAAAAATGGAAATTACCTTAAATGAAAACCGCAAGACCCACAGAAGATTCCAGAATGACACCTACTGTGTCTTAAATAAGGATCAGGATCTTACCTTTAAGGTCTTTGAAATGTCTCCACATGGTTTTTCATTTATTGTAAATAAAAAAGGCATGAAATTTTTTCCAGGTTCAGTTTTTAAGGAAATCATCCTGAGAAATGAAAACGGAATAAGATTGATACAAGCTGAAAATAGCACGATAGCGCATATCACAGACTTTGATATAAATTCAGTCAGAATTGGTGTACGCTATGGAATAATAAAATACGACAGGACATTCTTCGGAAAAAAAATCCGCTCTAGCCGCTGGCAGATGACCGGCTCAAACCTGATAAAATGCATTTTGAAATCCGAAAATTCCTCTAAAGAATATTCAGGACATGCCTTGGATTATGCGGCCAATGCCATAAAAATAAAGTTGGATTCAGATATAAATTTTAATGAAAAAGACATTCTGCATCTAAAGGCAAGTCTTAACGGGGATCAAAAAATAGTTTATGAAGGCAGGTGTGAAATCATAAGAAAAGAAAATCCACAGATCCCTATTGTTAGATTAACGGAACATCTTTTAAATACAAACGAAATACAAAATTACAACGTCATTTCTACACTTTCGGTCAATATCAATAAAGAACTTGAGATTCTGAATGAATACCTTACTGTCAAAGATGAATATAAAGCACTTGTTCTGGATTGGAGAACGTATCTTTCCCGATTAAAGGAAATACTTGATAAAGAAGACGAAAAAGAAATTTTTAAAAATCGCGATACAAGAATTTTATTTCTCCAATCAATAGAAAAAAAAATCTTCATTGAGATGAATAAATTTGTTCTGAGGCTAAATTCAATAATGGTTAAAGTGGATGAAAAAGAACATGAAGCATACAGCAAATTCATCTATAATAATATTGGCCCTCTTTTCAGATTTGCTCCGCAGGGAGTAAGAATCAAAGATAAAATTAACGGTTATGCAGGTGATTATGAAATGATTAAAGGCTTTTTTGATGATCCTTATGAAGGAAATACTTTATTTGGAAGACTCTTCAATAAATGGATATGTGAAATGGATTCCTCAAAAGGGCACATGAATAGAATAAGTTTCATCTATGACTTTATCATTGATAAATACACTCATTCAAACACCACTCCTTTCACCATTCTGACATTAGGATCAGGACCCGCAATCGAAATTTCAAAACTTATTGAAAATTTTGAATTTAAAAGAAAATGCCAGATTTCTCTGCTCGACAGAGATGCTGTCGGACTTGTTGATTTTGCAAATCGGGTCCAATATCTTCAGAAACCCAATCTGAGCTTTGATCTCATAAACGGAGATCTCATACATATCATAACAAAAAAGAATTCGGAATTGGAATCTTTAGACCAATATGATCTGACTTATTGCGCAGGGCTACTCGATTATTTCAATGATAAAAGAAGCTTAAAAATAGTTGACTTTCTGATCAGGCACACAAAGCCAGGAGGGTATTTTTTATACACTAATCTACATGAATCAAATTCTCTAAGATATTTCATGAAACTCCTCGGAGATTGGGATATCTACCATAAATCCACAAAGACCATTCAATCCTACACTCCTGAAGGCCATCAAATCTTCACTTATATAGATCCTTCAGGAACAAATGTCATTGTGTATGGAATAAAGAATGCTTAATCTGCCCAAGGTAAAGGTATATGAAGTTCCTGAAAAATTCAGGAATGAATATAAAAATTATTATGAAAATCTTTATATTTCAAGACTCAACATCATTTATATCTTCACATTTATTTTTTACCCGGGAGCAGCCATATTTGACTATCTAATTTATCCAGAACTTGCGATTGACATGCTATTTTACAGAATTCTATGTGCATGTATCTCAGGTGTCCAAATGTTTCTTTCGAACAAAACTTTTTTAAAAAAACATTATTTCATCATGAGCTATATTGTTCTTATCAATACAACAGTGACTATTATCATTTTAACAAAAATGGGAGGCGGGATTAATTCAGGATATTACGCCGGCTTAAACCTTCTTTACCTGTGTATAGGCATGATAGTCCCCTTTTCATTGTATAATTCCATTCTATATGGAGTCACCATTTTTTCCCTGTATTTCTTTGCGATCGTTCTTCCTGAAGAAAGTCGAAACTGGTCTGTTGTATGGAACAATCTCTATTTCTTAAGTTTTACAGCGGTTTTTGTCACCATGAGTTCAGCAATTTCCGATAGCACTCGAAAAATGTTATTTATCGGACATCTTGAAGCTCAGGAAATGGAAAAAAATAAAAATATAAAATTAAAACAGGTAGAAACGGCAAAAAGAGAATTCATTTCAAATATTGCACATGATTTAAAAACCCCTTTATCAGTGATTATCGGCCATGCTGCTCTTATGGATTCATCAAAAACAGTCAATGAAACAGATAAACTCTATCTTTCTTATATACATCAATCCGTTTCAAGAATTTCCTACATGATTGATCGACTGATAACCGTAGCCTTTATAGATGATGAAGAAAAACCTGCTTTAGGCCTTTATGAAATTTATTCCTTTATTAACAACTATGTATCGGGATTTACTGAAGTCGCAAAAAATCAAAAAAAAACATTTAATGTGATCATACCGGAATCTGAATCAGCTGTTGTCCAGATAGACCCCCTCTGGGTGGAAAGAATCTGCGGAAATATTATCCATAACGCATTAAAATATACAACCAATGGAGCATCCATTATCATAAAAATGTATCAGGATACCACTCATGTTTTCATTCAGATAACAGACACCGGGGAAGGTATTGACAGTGATAGATTGCCTTATATCTTTGAAAGAAAAACAAAATACGATGATACAATCTTAAGGGACAGACATTCAATGGGACTTGGACTTTTCATCGTAAAAGAGTATATTAATAAATTGGGTGGAAAAATAGATGTACTATCAGAAAAAAACAAAGGAACAACTTTCATCTATTCTTTACCTTTACATCCGGATCAGAGTGCTTTTGTTAAAAACTCACCCTTTTCTGGGGATGACAGACGCAGTGGAAAAGAAAGAAGAGCACCAGGGGATGATAGAAGACAAGCTGAAAGATCTACTTCATTTGTAAAAATGATTTCTAAGGATATCGGTCTTGAGTCATTTGATTTTTCACTTTATGAAAACCGAAACCCTTCAAAGCCAACATTACTCATAGTTGAAGACACCCCCGGTCAGCTTCACCTCATTATCGAAAGTCTCAAAGAAAATTTCAATCTTGTATTCGCCAGAAATGGACTTTTGGGACTTAAAAAATTCCAGCAATATAAAGAAAAAATCGCTTTAATTCTTTCAGATGTCAAAATGCCTGAAATGGACGGATTTGAATTCTGCAAAAAAATCTTTGAAGATAAAAGCAATGAGCACATTCCATTTGTTTTCATTACCGCTTATTTTAACAGGGAGGAGGAATTTCAGGGAATTCACCTTGGGGCTTCTGATTACATTCAAAAGCCCATCAATGTCTATGTGCTGAGAGAAAAAATCAATCACTGGATTTCCAGGCGTCATTATGAAACCATGATGGAAGAGCTTAACGGCACTCTGGAGGATAAGATCATACAGATTAGCAAGCTCCAGGATATTATCTCCCATGAAATCCGCAACCCTCTGCATGTCATGAAAGGCAGTGTTTACTTTATTAATAAATTAAAAGACAAACTCCCCCAAAATGATGCTGAAACCCAAAAAATATTTTCTAAAATTGAAACGCTTTCCCTGGGAGTAGAATCTCTGATTTCTGTTCTTGATTTAAATAAACAGATTACAGAGGGCGGAACCATGTTTGACAGCTCCCTTCATTCTCTGCAAAACCTCATGAATGAAGTTCTGGCAATGACTTCTCACCTTCTTTACAATACGGATATCCGTCTCAACCGCGGACAGGACTTCCCCCTGCTGTGCAACAGAAGAATGCTTATCCAGGTCTTTGTGAATCTGATCCGGAATGCAACAGAAGCCATTAAGGAGAAAAATCCTGAACGAGGGCATATTGATATCAATATGATTCCCCTGGATAATAATCAGATTGAAATTAAAATTTCAGATAACGGCATAGGTATGAATGAAGAAACCCAGAAGAATCTATTCAAATTCAAATACACCACCAAAAAAAACGGAACAGGCATAGGCCTGCATTTTTCTAAAATGATTTTAAAAATGCATAATGGAACAATTTCATTTAATTCCAGAATAAATGAAGGAACACTCTTCCGGATTATTCTGCCGATAAAAACCAATGAAGCCGCTTTACCCCAGAGGAAGGATTAAAAATGGAGAAAAATATCCAGGTACTTGTTGTTGATGACGAAACACTCGTAGGGGAGATGACAAAAGAACTCTGCGAGGATTTCGGTTATCCCTGCGAGTATAAAACGAATTCAAAGGAAGCCATTAATTACGTTCAAAACTTCTGTATTGATATTATCATTCTCGACATTGATCTCAAAGAATCTGTGACGGGCATTGACCTTATCCCGAAGTTCAAGGAAATCAACCCCCATGTCGTCATCCTGATGCTGACTGGTGAACATAACATCAAGACCGGTATAACCGCCATGAAAGCTGGAGCCTTTGATTACCTCTTAAAACCCTTTAATGAAGAGTATTTAAGGGAACGTCTTAAACAGGCGGAAGAAACCATTCATGAACAAAAATTAAAAACGCTTATTCTCCATGCCATAGTTCATGACCTCCGCAATCCCCTTAACAGTCTTAACCTGACACTGGATGCCTTCAAAACCTTCAATCAGAAAAACGATGAAACTTTTTTTAAATACATTGATTACGCAAAGAAATCCTGCGTCCAGATGGACAATATGATTACCAATATCCTGGCCATTGAAAAAATGAACAAGGGAAGATACATCCTGAAAAATGAAACCTTCACTCTTAAACCCCTTCTTCAGGAAACCGTGACTTTTTTCAACGATCTGAACAAAGAAAAACCCATTACCTTTGAAGCGCAATTTCCTGAAGAATATCGCATTACCTGTGATAAGAGCCTTTTGACGCATATTTTTTCCAATCTTCTTTCCAATGCACAAAAATATGCCCACACAAAATGTGTTTATTTTAAAGTAGAAAATACAGAATCCACTTTCAGCTTCTCAGTTAAAAATGAGGGTGCCTATATTCCACCCCAGGATATTAAAATGATTTTTGAACCTTTCATGCAAAGAGAAGATGATGTAAAACCTAATCTTCAAAATTTCGGGCTTGGCCTCTCTTTCTGCAAAACAGCCTGCACCTGTATGGGAGGAACTATCGGAGTTGTATCGGAAGAAACCTCAAGAACAACCGTTTTCACCTTCACTATTAAGGATCAGCAGAAAAACTAAGCTGATTTTTAAAAAATTTTTCTCCCAAGCGACCTGTCCAGAACACGATCATGAGCAATGGATGGCCCCCTCTGAGAAAATATCTTGAATTCCACAGATAAATTCATATATTGAAGTTTCTTCACTATTAAAAAGGATAATGCTCCATGGAATTGCTGTTGAAGTCCAGATATCACGTACAAGCCTTCATACTTTTTGCTTTTGTTATCGTTTTCGTTCTCCTTGGAACCAGAGAACTATGGACTCATGAAGCACGCTGGGGACTTATCTGCCAGGAAATGCTAAAAACAGGGGATTATCTTCACCCCTATCTTCACGGGGAACCTTACTATGATAAACCCCTGCCCTCTTACTGGATTATGATTGCGACTGCCAAAATTTTCGGAGTTCTCAATGAATGGACGCTCAGAATTCCCGGAGCAATTCTGGGTTTTTTTTCCATTCTTGCCCTTTATGGTCTTGGGAAAAAACTTTTTAACAAGGAAACCGGCCTTTTAGCCGGCTGCATTCTTGCCACAACTCCCCTTTATATTTCCTGGGCCAGGATTGCCAGTGCCGATATCATGAATGCAGCAGGAATTATTTTTGCCCTGTACTGGTATTTTTTAAAAAGGGAAGACAATGGCCTGTATTCCTACACCGTTTTTTTTATTCTTATGGCTCTTACATCTTTAACAAAAGGCCTGACAGGAGTTGTTATTCCCTGCCTTTTTATTTTTCCGGATCTGATCCTACAGGGACAATGGAAAAAACATATTAACCTAAAAATAGGTATCGCCGCCATTCCAGCCCTTCTTCTTTATATTTCTCCCTTTTTCTTATCCCAGCTTTTCAGCGACACCTCTTATAATGAAAACGGACTGGTTCAGGTTTTCCGGGAAAACGTACAGCGTTTTTTTAACCCCTTTGACCATAAGGGAACACCTTTAACCTATTTCCAGTACTTGCCGCTTTATTTTTTCCCCTGGATCATCCCTTTCCTGCCTGCCGTCTACCTGACCATCAAAACATGGAAAACTCAAAATCTGAATTCACGCTGGACAGCACTTGCCTTTGGCCTCGTATTTCTGTTTTTAAGCATCAGCGGCTCCCGAAGGAGCTACTATCTTCTCCCCCTCGTTCCCATTGCCGCCCTCTGGGTCGCTGATTACTGCCTGAATTATGCAGGGGTAAAATTCCGTAATAATTGTTTTATCCTGCTTTTGATTACAGGGTCCCTTTCACTTCTTTTTACGGTCATCGTTCAACCTCTGAAGGAAAAACTCGGAGGAGTGCGTCCCTTCATTCATTCCGTTCAGACTGAAATAAAAAATGCTCAGGAATACCATTATGTTATTTTCAGGGCTCTTCCTAAAACCGGTTTTTATCTTGAAAGTAAAACGTCCATCACCTGGCTCAGGGATAACCGCGATATTAAAAAACTTCCGGGTTTATTTTCTGATGGTAAAACGATTATTCTAACTTCCAAAAAACATGAACCTGAAGTCGATTTGCTGTTAAAAAGCCTTTCTTTCAGTAAAAAGAAGCAAGAGATTTCCATTTCCTGGCTTAAAAAATACCTTAAGGAAAATAAAGACTCTGTTATTGCTTATATTCCTGAATTGAAGAGTTAATCCGACGAAAATTAAAAATCGAGGAGTTAAATGAGCCATCTGAACCGGACCAAGCATTCCTTTATTTCTTCACGGTTGAAAGGCTTTACAAGATATCCGTCACACTGATCCTCAAAGGAACCTATGACGGTATCTTTATCATCCAAAGCTGAAAGCATGAGTATCTTTGACCGGTTTTTTAAATTGATTCCTCTTTCACTTTCTGCAGAACGAATATGTTTGAGAACCATCCGGCCATCCATTTCAGGCATCATGATATCCAGACAGATAAGATCAAAAGGATTGTTTTGATTCAAAGCCTGCTCAAAAAGCTGAAGTGCCGTTTTCCCATTGTCTGCGGCCTCTATTGCGCCGTATTCTTCCAGACATTTACAGAGAAAGAGTCTGTTGGGGAGATTATCATCCACAACCAGTACTTTTATCCGTTTCTGATCCATCGTTATTTTTTCTTTATTCATCTGCTTCCACCCGATTACGCCCGGAATTTTTTGCTTTATAAAGTGCCTTATCCACTCTCTGGATAATACTATCAAGATTTTTATCTGAGGGCAGACAAAGTGTCATTCCTATGCTTACCGTCATTTTCACAGAGTGTCCCTGAAAATTAAATGAGCACTCTGCTATGGCCTCTCTTAAACGATTTGCCATAAGAAGGGAATCTTTTTTTCCCGTTTCAGGAAGAAGCAGCAGAAATTCCTCACCTCCTATCCTCCCAATTAAATCAGGCTTGCGCACAAAATTACAGCATACTTCCGAGAAACGTTTAAGAACTTCATCTCCGGCCTGATGTCCATACTCATCGTTGATTGATTTGAAATGATCAATATCCATCATAAGAAGAGAGAGGGGTCTGGAGTATCTCTTAACCAGCGCGAATTCTTTACCTGCTATTTCCAGAATCATACGACGGTTATAAACGCCGGTAAGATGATCTGTTGTTGCCAGATATTCCAGCTCCATTTCCATTTTTTTTCTTTCCGTGATGTCCAGAAGAGTCCCGTAAAACTTCTTTTTTGAATTACTCTGATCTATGTTTTGCGCCTCATAGGCCAGAACCCAGCGGCACTCTCCATTAGGGCGGATAAGGCGAAACTCAAAGGGTTCAAAGCTTCCCTGTTTTGTAATATCTTTATTGTTCGCTATCCATTTCTCTTTATCCTCCGGATGAATCATATTCGATAAGGAAAAAAAGTCAGGAACACCCTCCTTCGAATCCAGACCATGTATCCTGAACATCTGAGGGGACCAGAGGGTCTTTGAAGTGGCCGGATCATATTCCCAGGAGCCAAGGCCGATAAGCTCCTGGGCCTGATTTAATCGCCTCTCGCTCTCCTTAAGCGCCTGTTCCGAACGCTTGCGTTCGCTTATATCCCGCAAATGTTCAACCATGTAAACAAGGTTCCCCAACTCATCCAGTACAGGTGTAGCCCGGCATTCCATCCATTGATCCAGCTCAGGAATAAATTTTTCATTGGTAAAAGTCTGCTTTTTAGTCTTTGCAATTTCAAAAGCACAATGCTCGCAGAAGAGTGAACGTTTGATCAGCTGATGACACTTTTTTCCAAGAAGCTCCTGGGGCCCTACATCCATTTGAACACAAGCCGCCTTGTTATAAACCAGAAGCTCATGATCCGGAGTCTGAAGATTGATAATATCCGGAATTCCATCCAGAATAGTCTGCAGGATGCGATTTTTGGTTTTAATTTCCTCTTCCGCCTTACTCAGCTTATTTTCTGTACTCAGCTGATGCTGAACTTTTTTTACGGTCTGAGGCAGCATTTCCAAAAATTCCTTATCTTTCACCAGATAATCCCTGGCCCCCTGCTTCATCATCTGCACAGCTACCCTCTCATCACCCAGCCCTGTGACAATAACAAAAGGAGGAATGAGAAGCCCTTTTGTTTTTAACATGCTGATCAAAAGCCCTCCATTCATATCCGGAAGGTTATAGTCAAGAATCATCAGATCGACTTTTTCGCGCGCCAGACAAGCAAAGGTTTCTTTTCCGTTTACAGCTTCAATAATCCTGAAAGGAAGCTCAGAAAGAGACTCTTTTATTAAAGTCATCACTCCGGGATCATCTTCCGTGATTAAAATGCACGTCTGAACATTGTTTTTTTTAAATTCCATAAGCTATCCTGAAAAATGAAGGGGTGGAATTTTAACGCTTTTTATAAACCTGGAAAGTCCTTCTAAGGTTAAGGATAGCTCCTCAAAACCTAAGGGTTTGTTCAGATAAAAATTACACCCCAAGCCGTAGCAAATTTCCACATCTTTCGGGTCGTCTGTGGTTGTAATCATAATAACGGGAATCTGTCTGAAAACAGAATGTTCTTTAACTCTTTTCAAAAGCTCTATACCATTCATACGCGGCATGCGGATGTCCAATAATATTATAAACTGACATTTTTTTTCAGATTTCGAATAGTTTTTCTCAATGCCTTTCAGATACGCCCATAACTTTTCCCCGTTTTCAAAACGCTTGATGGGATAGGGAACACCTGAATCCTTTAAAAAATTCTGAATCAGGGCCGCATGCCCGTCATCATCCTCACCAATGAGTATCTGTACGCTCGAAACAAATTCTTCAGACATGGGGGTTTGTTCCTTCTGTTGCTTTTAAAAGAACATGAAATATACTCCCATTTTGGGGTTGGGATTCAACCCATATTCTTCCGCCATGGCGCTCAATAATTCTTTTAGCAATCGGAAGTCCCAGGCCCTCACCCGGAATTTCTCCCTGAGGGTCAAGACGCTGAAAAATTTCCCATATTTTCAGCAGACAATCCTTGTCAATTCCGATTCCATTATCTTCCACCTGATAATGGGATTGATTGCCCTCCTTTACTCCGCTGATTTTTACATTAAGATTCTTCCCAGGATCCCTGTACATCAAGGCATTGCTCAAAATGTTTGTAAAAACCTGATTGATCTGTCCCGGATCTCCGATACAATCAGGCAGATCCCTGACAATGATTTCACTATTTGTTTTTTCAATCTGATATTTCATCGCAGCAATTACATGATGAATTAATTTATTCATTTCAATATGCTCCGGATTCAGCTGTACTCTACCTGTACGGGATACTTTAAGTAATCCATTGATCAATGCATCCATTTTGGAGGTGCTTGCCAGTATGAATTTCAGAAAGCCCGGAATTTTTTCTTCCAGATTCTCCTTGATGATCCACCTTGAAACTTCCGGCAGATTATCCTGAGGCAGGTTCTTCATTACATTTTTACAAGCCTTCTCCAAAAGCTGACTGAATCCCTGCAGATTTACAAGAGGAGAACGGAGATCATGAGAGGCTACATAAATAAGGCTTTCCATTTCCTTATTCTTATTTTCAAGCTCGTTCAGAAGTCTTTCTTTTTCTTCATCCACCTCTCTTTTTTGACTGATGTCCGTCAGCAAAGCCTGTATGTATTGAACTGACCCCTCTTTATTTTTGCGGATCCAGGAGTGATCATAAACCCAGCGGGTTTTCCCTTCAAGGCTTTGAACCCGGTATTCATAACTGAAGTCCTCTTTGCCCCTTGCTATGGACTCCATTGCTTTTTTATAAAAAAAGGGCCAATCCAGCGGGCAAATAATATCCTTAAATGTATATTGCCCCGATTTAAATTTTTCGACCGAATACCCCAGACTGCTGATATTTTCTGAAATAAAATCCACAGAAAACTCATCTTCACTGCGCCATAAAACGGCAATAACAGGACTTAAATTGATGATACTTTTAAGTTCCTGAAGGGACTCTTCATTTTTTTTTCTTTCTGTAATATCTCTTGCGCTTCCTATAAGCCCGGTCACCTCTCCGGAATCATTCAGAATCGGGGTTTTGAATACTTCAAAACACTTTTTCTCTCCATACTCATCAAAATTCTCTTCTATGACTCTTTCTTTCCTTTCTTTCATTACAATCTCATCGTCTAATCTTTCTTTTATGGCATATTCTTCAGAATATAAATCCTTAAGAGTGCATCCGATCATTTCATTGGAAGTCTTCTTCCCGTTGAAAAGAGCATAGGATTTATTGGTCATCAGAAAAACTCCATTTTTATCCTTCATCCAGAAAAATTCCCGCAAATGATCTGAAATGATATGAAGTCTGTCTTCATTTATTTTTTTGGATTCCAAAATCCGATCCATTTTTTTAGTAATGTTCATTCCAAGGGCAAACATGAGAAGAAGAGAGGATAAAAAAATAACCGTAAAAGAGCATAAAGAAAAAGAAGAACAGAAAGTGCTGAAGAATATCAGCATCAAAAGGGTAACCAGAATAACCCTATAAAAATAATCTCTTTTAAAAACTTCGGGACAAAAGTTCATGATTTATTCCTCTTGTGAGCGATAGGGAATGAATCGATACTTCTCTGCGCAGGCTATACCATAAATTGATTTATTAACAAAGCATTATCGTTTGTGGATTGTGTTTTTAAAGTTAAAACAAAAATTCTAAAAACAAATGTATTTTACAATATCGTTGGCAATTCCCCTGAACAAGCGTTGATTCGAATATTGAAACAAAGGGGGCCTCTGATTTATCGCGCGTATAGAGAATATCTCATACCCATTCTATGAAGAGGATAAAAAACAAATAATTTTAATTCACTGTCATCCCACAAGTCGTTAATTTATGACAAAAAGCCTCTGTACCCCTAT
>CAYUET010000054.1:0-13791 GCA_964443875.1 uncultured bacterium
TTGAAATAAAGCTTGTTATGACAACAGCTGTCAGCTATTGGCGAAACTCCTGTATAAAAGAAAAGTATTGGATCTGGGAGTTGAGGCTTATCTTGAAAAACCTTACGAACCGGAGATGTTATTGAAAACAATCAGGGATATTTTAGGCGAAGATCATTAAAATACGGTTCACTGTTTTATAAATCGGAAAAGCCTGTCCGCTTATTTTTTTTTGCATCCCTCACAGCCGTCAAAACAATAGGTGCAGAGCTTTTCTTTGGGAAGCCCTATGGCGCTTACCAGGTCGTCCAGTTTTTGATAGTTAAGCGTTGTCAGATTGATTCTTTTCCTTATCCGCTCCACCATTTCCTGATGCTTTTCTGAACGCGCATCGGCATATTCATGGAAGGATTTTACAGAGTCGCCTTCCATTTCTTTTATGGCACGCCGTGCAGCGAGATCCATCTCGGAACGGGAACGGGAAAAATTCAGGTATTTACATCCGAAGATAAGAGGGGGACAGGCAGGCCGCATGTGTATTTCTTTTGCTCCTGTTTCATAGATGCGGCTGATGGTGTCTCTTAACTGTGTGCCCCTGACAATGGAATCCTCACAGAATAAAAGCCTTTTGTCCCTGATTAGTTTTTCAATCGGAATAAGTTTCATTCGGGCAACAAGTTCCCTTGTTTTCTGATCAGGAGGCATGAAGCTCCTAGGCCATGTGGGGGTGTATTTTACAAACGGCCTTTGAAAGGGGATCCCCTTTTTATTTGCGTAACCTATGGCGTGTGCCACTCCTGAATCAGGAATGCCCGCCACGACATCGATAGGGATATCATCATTGTCAGCAAGATATTCTCCGCAGCGGTAACGGACATATTCAACATTGATGTCTTCATAACAGGATGCGGGATATCCGTAGTAAACCCATAGGAATGAACAGATCTGCATTTCTTTGCCCGGGGCCTGTTTTTGATGGATTCCGGTTTCATCCAGCAGAACGATTTCTCCGGGGCCAAGATATTTTTTTGTTTTGAAATCAAGATTCGGGAAGGCGCAGGATTCCATACTGACAGCAAAGGCTCCATCCTTTTCACCCGCCACAATGGCTGTCCTGCCGAGCTTGTCCCTTGAGGCGTAAATGCCATCCGAGGTTAAAAGCAGAATTGAACAAGATCCTTCAATGGATTCCTGAACATTTCGGAGCCCGTCGACAAAATTTTTTTCGTTGTTGATTAATGTCGCAATAAGCTCTGTGGGGTTGATTTCCCCTGCGATGATCTCTGAAAAATGAGTATTCCGTCCATAGGCTTTTTTGACAAGAGTATCTGTATTTTTGATAACACCCACTGTTACAATGGCATAAATTCCAAGATGGGAGCCTATGACCAGAGGCTGATCTTCATAATCGCTTATGACGCCAATCCCTTTGTTCCCGGACATGCGCATGATGTCATTTTCAAATTTAGAACGGAATTGTGAGTTGGAAATGTCATGAATGAACCGGGTAATCCCGGATGAATTCATGACAGCCATGCCTCCGCGTCTTGTTCCCAGATGCGAATGATAGTCGGTGCCGAAAAATAAGTCGCTGATGCAATCGGATTTTGATGCTATGCCAAAACAACCGCCCATTGTCTTACTCCTTTATCTTTGCATGATATTCCTGAAGTGATTTTACATGCCCCGGATCACTTTTGTAGGCGGCAATGCCCTTAGCGGCCGCATTTGCCGCGGCAATGGTCGTGATATAGGGGATTTTGCATTTGGCGGATTTCCTTATGTAGGAATCATCAAACTGACTTTCTCTGCCGCTGGGTGTATTGATCACAAGATTAATCTCTCCGTTTTTAATGGCATCATCTATATTCGGCCTGCCTTCATAAAGTTTTAAGATTTTTTCAGTTTCAAGCCCTTCTTGTTTAAAGTATTCACAACCTCCGGTGGTCGCCTTGATTTTGAAACCCAGTTCTTTGAACTGGCGTACAATCGGAACAGCGCTTTTTCTGTCTGCTTTTGAAACTGTTATAAGAACTGTTCCTGTTAGGGGAAGTTTGAGCTGTGTTGCTTCCTGGGCTTTGTAATAAGCAAGTCCAAAACTGTCTGCAAGACCTAAAACCTCACCTGTCGAACGCATTTCAGGCCCGAGAAGAGGATCCACCTCAGGGAACATGTTGAAGGGAAATACTGATTCCTTGACACCAAAATGCCTGATTTTTTTTTCGGAAAGTTTCATGTCCGGTAATTTTTTACCGAGCATGAGCTCAATGGCAATACGGATCATATTAATGCTGCATACCTTGGATACCAGGGGAACTGTTCTGGAAGCCCTTGGATTCGCCTCCAGAATATAGACCTTATCCTGTGCTATGGCGTACTGGATATTGATAAGTCCGATGACCTTGAGTTCGATCGCCAGTCGTTTGGTGTATTCGGTGATTATTTGGATATGCTTTGGTGAAATGGTGACGGGGGGGATGACGCAGGCGGAATCGCCGGAATGAATGCCTGCAAGTTCTATGTGTTCCATGATCGCGGGCACATAGGCATTTTCCCCGTCGGAAATGGCGTCCGCTTCGTTTTCTATGGCGTCCTCCAGAAATTTATCAATCAGAATTGGCCTTTCCGGCGAAATATCCACCGCTTTTTTAATATAAAGCTCAAGCATCTGTTCATCATAAACCACTTCCATTCCTCGTCCTCCAAGGACATAGGAGGGTCTTACCATCACGGGGAATCCAATGTCTCTTGCGATGGTGAGGGCTTCTGTAAGGGTGCTTGCCATTCCTGATTTGGGCTGGGGAATCCCAAGCTTTTCAATTACTTTTCTGAACCTGTCTCTGTCCTCTGCCAGATCGATTGTTTCGGGGGAGGTGCCGAGAATTTTAACACCCGCATCTTCAAGATCATGGGCCAGATTCAGGGGAGTCTGTCCGCCGAATTGAATGATGACACCTTCGGGTTTTTCATGATGGTATATGCTTAAAACATCTTCCAGGGTGAGCGGTTCGAAATAAAGTTTGTCTGCCGTGTCATAATCTGTTGATACAGTTTCGGGATTGCAGTTAACCATAATGGTTTCAAATCCTGCGGCCTTAAGGGCAAACACGGCATGAACACAGCAGTAGTCAAATTCAATTCCCTGGCCTATGCGGTTCGGCCCTCCGCCCAGAATCATGATTTTTTTACGTTTGCTTGCCTCAACTTTATTCGGGGCATTGTAGGTTGAAAAATAATAAGAGGCTTTTTCAACTCCGCTTACGGGAACAGCCTCCCAGCTTTCCGTTACCCCCATTTTTTTTCTTTGTTCACGGATAGTTTTTTCGTTTATTCCCAGAAGTTTTGAAAGATATCTGTCTGCAAAACCGTCTTTTTTTGCCTGTTTTAAAAGTCCGTCTGGGAGTGATTTCCCTTTGTGTTTCAGAATTTGTTCTTCAAGGTCCACAAGTTCCTTCATCTGCTGGATGAAATAAGGTTTAATGAAAGTCAGTTTATGTACTTCATTTAAGTCCGCGCCTTTACGCAGGGCCTCATACATAATGAAGTGTCTTTCACTTGTTGCGCTTGTAAGCATGTTCATAAGCTCCTGAAGGGAGCGTTTGTTGAAATCCCTGGCAAAACCGAGGCCAAAGCGTCCATTTTCAAGCGAACGTATGGCTTTCTGAAAAGCTTCTTTATAATTTTTGCCTATGCTCATCACTTCGCCTACTGCACGCATCTGTGTTCCTAACTGATCCTTTACCCCTTTAAATTTTTCAAAAGCCCAGCGAGCGAATTTAACGACAACATAGTCTCCGGAAGGGGTGTATTTTTCAAGTGTGCCGTCTCTCCAATAGGGTATTTCATCCAGAGTCATCCCCCCGGCAAGCATAGAGGAAACCATAGCAATAGGAAAACCAGTGGCTTTTGAGGCCAGCGCTGAGGAGCGGGAGGTACGCGGATTGATTTCGATAACGACAACTCGGCCTGTTTTAGGATCATGGGCAAATTGTATGTTTGTTCCTCCTATTACGCCTATGGCTTCAACGATGGAATAGGAGTATTTCTGGAGCTGTTCCTGAAGTTTTTTATCAATCGTGAGCATGGGGGCGGTACAGAAGGAGTCGCCGGTGTGGACCCCAACCGCATCTACGTTTTCTATAAAACAAACGGTAATCATGTTGTTTTTGGAATCGCGGACAACTTCCAATTCAAGTTCTTCCCAACCCAAAACGGATTCTTCAATGAGAACCTGTCCGACAAGGCTTGCTGATAATCCCCGCGATACAATGGTGCGAAACTCTTCTATATTGTAAACAAGGCCGCCTCCTGTCCCTCCCATAGTATAGGCGGGTCTGATGACACAGGGAAGTCCTATTTTCTCAAGTTTTTTTTCTGCTTCTTCGGCCGAATTTGCAATTTCACTTCTGGGGACATCAAGCCCCAGATTCTGCATGGTCTGTTTGAAGATTTGTCGATCCTCGCCCCTTTCAATGGCATCCATATTGACGCCTATGACTTCAACTTTATATTGTTTCAACACTCCGGATTTGTGTAATTCGGATGAAAGATTAAGTGCGCTTTGGCCTCCAAGATTAGGGAGCAGGGCATCAGGACGTTCTTTTGCGATGATTTTTTCAAGGGTTGCAGCGTTGAGCGGTTCGATATAGGTCACATCTGCCATTTCGGGATCTGTCATAATGGTCGCAGGATTAGAGTTAACGAGGATGATTTTATAGCCCAGCTTTCTAAGCGCTTTACAGGCTTGGGTTCCAGAATAGTCAAATTCGCAGGCCTGTCCAATAATGATGGGGCCTGAACCTATAATTAGAACACTTTTGATGTCCGTCCTTTTAGCCACAGTTAACTCCTTATAATGATTTGGTTTATATATGTCTTGATGGGTGAGTTTTTTAATTCAGCCTGATTTAAATTATTAGTCAACTTCTGATTTTCCCTCAGTATATTGCGAAATGAGGATGTATTTTAAACTTTAAAAGATACTATTTTTTTTACAAAATTTTCAAAATTCAAAAACGTAAAATATAAGCAAATTATTTCTAACTTTCCAAGCGGTAAAATAAAAATAATAAAACAAAATTATAATGAAATGCTGTGAAATGGGAGATGGGAGAATGAAAAATATTTAAATCATTTTTTAACAGTATTACTGTTTCTGTGCCTTTGAAGATGGAACTTAATTTACCTGTTTTGCGTCTAATTCTGTAAATAACAGATATATTAAAATGGATATAAATATTTTTATATCATGTTATAATTAAAATAGAGAGGCGATAAATTCCGGAGGATCTATGATGAAATCTTTGAGTGGCTGTCTTTTTCTGTTTATAATGATTTTTTCCTGGGCGGATTCTCAATCCTTGATCAGGGTTACTATTCTGGACAGAGAGTCCAGAATCCGGCGAGTTTTCGAAAATCCTGAAGATCTCCGTTATTTCAGTGATGTATGGGAGGATAGGGTACTTGTTCCAAATATGAAAGATCTGGAAGCCTGGAATTATCAGTTTGATGTGATGACCCGGGATAAATCCACACGTTGGCTTTATGACAGTCATACCGGCTTTTGTTCTTTTCTCAGCAAGGATACCATGCCTGTTTACTACATCCGACCCTTTGCTGTATTAAACAATATCCTTGCAGCAGAACCGCATGAAAAGGTCATCTGGATTATTGAGGAAAAATCGATTGCCTATTGGAATGAGCCTTGGTATGACAGAAGCGGCTGGTGGAGAAGTGACCGTTATGACCATTATCATGATCATAAGAGATCCCGTGATTATCATGATAGGGACTATCATGGGAGCTGGGGCCCCGCTGAGAGCGATCATCACTATAAGGATAAGTCGAGGGATGAGAATTACTGGGATAGAAATCGGAATGATGAAACAAGAAGAAAACCTATTCCAGTATATACTCCAAAAAAAGAAGAAAGAAGAAGTGAGCCTGAAAGGCGGCCTTTAGTAGTCCCTGAAAAAAAATCTTCAAAGCCTTCCATAAAAGTAAATATCGATGAAAGGAAACTTCCTGGAATACGGGGAATTGTTCGTGATTAAGAAAATTATAAATCCGTCTTATATTTTAAGAAAAATCGATGGAAAATTAATTTTTTGAGAATACTACAAAGATGAAGTTTTTTTATGTTGAAATCTGCACGGAAAAAAAAAGAGGTCTGTCCGTTATGTCTTGGGAAATCCGTTTCTGATTTTTATCAGGATTTGCATAGGGCGTTTTTTTGTTGTCAAAATTGTGCTCTTATTTTTGTTGATCCTGACACTTTTCTATCCTCCACAGAAGAAAAAGCCCGCTATGAGTTACACGAAAACAGTTCTGAAAACTTGGGATACAGGGAGTTTTTAAGCCGTCTTATTGATCCATTGTCTTCCCGTTTGGGAAAAAAGAAGCTTAAGGGACTTGATTTTGGATGCGGGCCTTGTCCGACATTATCTTTAATGCTTGAAGAAAAAGGATATTTAATGACTCTTTATGATCCTTATTTTGCGGACAATCCTTCCGCATTAACTAAGGAGTATGACTTTGTAACTTGTTCTGAAGCAATGGAACATTTTTATTCACCTGCTAAAGAATGGAGTCTTTTGCCGGCAATGGTTAAACCGGGAGGATGGCTGGGAATCATGACAAATCTTTCAGCCGAAGCTGAAACTTTCGGACAATGGTATTATAAAAATGATTTGACTCATGTAAATTTTTACAGTCGGAAGACTTTTCTCTTTTTGGCTGAAAGAGATGGGTTGGAAGTTGAGTTTATAAGCAATGATGTTATTTTGATAAGAAAACCTGAGTGAGCTTATTCCCTGTTGGTTTTTATTTGTATAACCAGGGATTAAGTCAGAAATTTATAAAAAAATTATTTAATTATTTTCCCGTTTCTTATTGAGAGTCTAAATATAATGTCATAGAATAGTTTTTTATTTTGAACCAGATCCTTTAATTATAATAATGGAGTGAGATTATGACAGACGATAATACCCAGAATGTGAATGGAGAATTGGAAAAATTACGCAGGGAAAATGATGAGCTTCGGGCTAAAGCCGCTGCTCAAACCCGGCCTTTGAGCATGAAAGTCAGTGAAAAAGGAGCCTTGTCCGTTTACGGCATGGGCAGATTTCCTGTTACTCTATATAAAGAGCAATGGCAGAAATTATTGGGTATTTCCGACGATATCCGGAAATTCATCAAAGAAAATGATTCGGCATTAAAAGCAAAAGAGCATAATAAATAAGAAGTTCAGGAGACACTTTATATGAAAAAAATAATGATTTTGTTTTTTGTGATGTCTTTTGGCTTTAGTAATTTTTCCTATACCAATGAAAGGGAAAGGGATGAATTGAGAGATAATCTCGAAGGGATGCTGGACTGGGCTACAAATAACCTAATGACCAGGTCTAAAAAGGACATCAGCAGAGGGAATATAGACAGGGAAACACGGGAGATTATTAAAAAAATTTATGCCAATAGCCACTGGCTTAGGGGACACATGGTGGCTCAGATTAATGAGGGCTGGTCATTAAATCAAATAAGGGATGATTATGAACAGGAAGAACATTTCCGGGATCTTTTTCATCTGACCTCAGAGGCTATTGAAAGAACGGACAATCGTGAAGCTGGAAAACTTAATGATATGCTCGTTAGATTTTTTGAACGGTTTGTTGTTCCTGTCGGCGAGACTGTTGGATACTCGATGTCCCCGGGTTCAAGACGCGGGGGAAGGCATGGGGATCATGGCCGTCGTGACAGGCGTGAAAGGGAATACTCAAGACATGACAGGTATTAACCGTGTTGAATAAAATTTTGAACAGAAGAATAAAGGGCCGGCGGAGGAAAAATGCACAGTAAGTTATTAACCTGTTGGAGTTTTATTTGCATTGGCCTTTTTGTTTTTGCTGATTCACAGGATTTTATTCATGTAAATGTTTTAAATAGGAATCATGTTGTTTTACGTATTTTTAAAAATTCTGACGACCTGAATGGTTTTCAGAAAATTTGGGTGGATAAATCACACTTAAAAGGTCTTTCAAATATCGGATCCTGGGATTATCTTTTGGATATTCAGACAAAAGTGACTTCAATACAATGGTGCTATGACAGTAAAACCGGTTTATGCACCCCTTTTGGAAAAAAAAAGAGGCCTCTTTATCATATCCGGGATTATGAGCTTTTAAACAAGGCGATTCATGCTCTGCCTCACCAGAAAATCAGCTGGGTGGTTGAAGACGAGCCTTTGGATCTGAGACATGAACCCTGGATTCCTCCGTATGATCCGAGAGAAGGAAGAAGAAAATCCCGGGAGTTCCGGGATGAGGGCAATTACAGGGAAAGTGAGGCTAGAAATAAACCTTCATTACCGGTTTTCAATCCTTCTTTGGCCAGCGAATCAGATAAAGAGGGTAAGTGGGAGGATGATTCAAGACCTGTCTATATTTCATTGAAAGAGGCCCGCAGACGAAGGGACGAAAGCAGAACCAAGGCAGAAGCTGCAACAAAAATTGACAGCAGGAATCTTCCCGGAATACCGGATACGGTAAAGGAATGACAAGGCAGAAGAATAGTCATGGCCGGAAAGAAAAGGATTTTTCCCAATCGATCCGTTTTATGATGTCACAGCAATCTTCCAGACTTTTTTCGGTAAATTCCATGTCCTTTTCCATTTTGCGTCCCTCAAAAATAACATTAGTCAGTCTTTTAATATCAGTATTTTTTTCTGTCAGATAAATCAGGGGATTTTCCTTGAGTTTTCTCAGTTTATTTTCAAGATCAGCGATTGGAATAATTTTTTTTTCTCCGAGAAGTGCACCCAAAGGGGTGTCAATAAATTTTATGGGGTTTTGATCCTCGTTGAAAACGAAATCCACCATGTCGAACATCGTCTGGATATGGCTCCAGGACATATGATAAGTTCTTTTAACCTGATTATACCAACAGATGTTTTTGCGTTTTTCTGAATCGAGAATGTCAATTGAATCATTATTCATGAAACGGTCATAGATTTCGTGGTTTATGTCGCTTATATGGCGTTTGTGATCTGTTATCCGGACGAGGATTATAAAAATATCTGTACCATTGTGATACTTTGTTCCTATTGCAGGCATATCATAATTTACAACAAAATAATCCCCGATTTTTTTTATTGTCTGACCGTATATATCCAGCATATCCCCGCGGGGGACAATTGTATTGAATAATTCTTCTTCGTCTTTTTCAAGAAGTTTTCTGGCAAGAATATCATAGGAACCGATAATCGGTGCTGAAGTGAAATCGGTTTGAAATTTCTTTTCAAAATGCTGTATGAAAGGAGGGTATTTTGCAATTTCATCTTTCCCATTTCTGGCAAATTTTATCTGAAGGGAATAGTGATTCTCAATGATTTTTTTTTCTTTCATATACAGCCCGCTGATATTGGCCATGTAGGCGGCTTCGATATAGGGCTGAACTGATTTTATGATTTCCGACTCATAGATTATTTTGTTTGTTTCCGGACGCACGGCTATTAATGATAAAGTTGCGTTCCTGTTTTCAGAGGGTATATAGGGGATAAGAACCGCCATATCAGAATTTTTTACGCTGTTGTTCAGGTTCATGTATTCCTTGTTATAGGGGACGTTTTTAACCCTTTGCGTTTATTTGGGGAATTGTCAGATAATAAACTGTTTTACTCAATGAAGATAAATAATTCGAATTTTTGATCCTTTGTTGAGTGAATTGATTTTTGTTTTAGAAATTTTAAACAGAGATAAAAGATAATACTGTTCTTAATTGTTTTGTTTAAGGTGGAAGGTATCCTATATATCAGAGATGTAATTGATTATAATTAAAACACTGGAATTTTAATAAAGCAAGTAAAATACTTGAGAAATCGGCTTATGGCGCAATATGTTTTCCGGATTGTATACTGGAACTTTATGTGTTATATGTAAGGCGGTACATTTGTCCTTTTTTATTAGATTTCAAGGATGATTCAGGTTGAATTTCAAAAGCAGATTTGTTTGGTCAGGAGTGGAAAAATAAAAGTTTCAGACATTATATTTAAGGATAAACCAAGAAATGGAGCCCTTATGAGAAAGTTTTGTATTATTTTTATTGTGAGTGTTTTTTGTTTCGGATTCGCCTATTCGCAGGATCTTAAATACGCGGTTGTCATATCTGCAAACATGGAGTGGAAGGCCGTTAAAAAAATTTTTCCGGATGAGAGTTATCAGAAATCTGTCTGGGGGGAGTTTTTTTTAAAAAAGATAAATAAGCGGGATGTTCTTTTTTTTCATGAAGGATGGGGCAAAGTAGCTGCCTCCGGTGCAACTCAGTATGTGATTGATCAGTATAAACCTGAAGTTATTATTAATCTTGGAACATGCGGGGGGATTGAAGGCGAGGTTAATCTTTTTGATGTTATTCTGGTGGATAGAACGGTTATTTATGATATCAAAGACGCCATGGGCGATTCTAAAGAATCCATTGCGGATTATTCCTCAGACATTGATCTTTCCTGGCTCGGCGAAGAGTTCCCTCAAAAAGTCAGGAAATCCATTATGGTATCCGCGGATCGTGATTTGATGCTTGATGAAATTCAACAATTGAAAAAGGACTATGGAGCTATTGCTGGTGACTGGGAATCAGGCGCTATTGCCTATGTAGCCGGAAAAAATAAAGTGAAGCTTTTAATTTTAAGGGAAGTCAGTGACATTGTTTCCAATATAAAAGGGGAAGCTTACGGCAATTTTGATTTATTCATTCAAAGGGCGGAACGGGTAATGACTGATCTGCTTAAGGTCCTTCCGGAGTGGATTACTCTAATGGATTCCTTAAAATAGAAGCAGGATTTATTTAGATGAGGCGATTATAATGATGAGAAAATAGGTGAATAGGAAGCTGGAAAACGATAATACTTGTCCTCTGCAGCTTTTTGCGTCCGGATTATCTTTATGCGGCCAAAAGAATAGAAAAAACTATAATTAAAAATTTTAAATGATATAATGAATTCTTTATCATTGATAAAAATAATTATTTATAAAAACTGAAAATCATTAAAAAAACACAGAAAAGAGGTTTTTATAATATGATTGTTAAAGAAATTCAGGCTAAGGCGATTCTTTCAGCCTCACAGATTTATGACTACGTCATTAACCCTTATATAGGCTGTCAGCATGGGTGCAGCTATTGCTACGCCCGTTTTATGAAAAGGTTCAGCAAGCATAAGGAAGCATGGGGAGATTTTGTGGATGTTAAAATCAATGCTGCAGAACTGCTTCCTGAGGAAGTCAATAAGAAAAAAAAAGGGAATGTATGGATCAGCGGAGTCTGTGATCCATATCAGCCTTTGGAAGAAAAATATAAGATTACACGTCAGTGTCTGGAGGTTTTGTCGCGTTATCATTGGCCAGTCATCATACAGACCCGGTCCCCTCTGGTTTTAAGAGATATGGATATTCTTAAAAAATCAAAAGATGTTGAAGTTGGATTTTCAATCGGTACGGCAGACGACAGGATCAGAGAAATGTTTGAACCTCATGCTCCGAATCTAAAGGATCGGATAAATGCTCTTGATAAATTGCACAAGGCAGGGATCAGAACTTATGCCATGATTGCCCCCATTCTTCCGGATGCTGAATTTTTACCCGAAGCCCTGGAAGGAAAGATAGACTATATCCTGGTCGACCGGATGAATTACAATTATGCTGACAGCATTTACAGAAAATATAAAATGCTGGACAGGCTTTCGGATGAATATTTTTCTCAAACAGCGGGTTGCATTGCTGGCAAATGCAAAAAAATGGGGATTGACTGTCGTCTGGCTTTTTAGAATTTATCTATAACAGCAGTGTTTGTAATCAAAATAGGCAGGATATTTAAAAAAGTAATGAAGGATGCACGTTATTGGATTGAAAATTTGAAATTACAGCCGCATCCTGAAGGCGGTTTTTTCAGAGAAATTTACAGGTCAGATGAAATTATTCCCCAATCCGCGTTGCCTAAACGTTTTTCCGGAGCCCGCACCTTTTCAACCAGTATTTATTTTCTTCTGGATAAAGATAATGTTTCACTTTTTCATTGTATTAAACAGGATGAACTATGGCATTTTTATGAGGGGGTGTCCTTAACTCTTCATATCCTTGATCCCAGGAGTGGTTATTTGACCGAAAAACTTGGGAAAAATATAGAAGAAGGAGAGAAATTTCAGATTCTTGTAAAGGCCGGCTGTTTTTTTGCAGCTGAAATAAATAATAAAAAAGCTTTCACCCTTTCCGGATGCACTGTTGCTCCAGGTTTTGATTTTGCGGATTTTGAGCTTTCTGATGAAAAAAAACTGAGTAACCAGTTCCCCCTTCAGTCGGACATAATCAGAAGGCTGACAAGGAAATAGAGGGGGGATCAGACTACCACCGTGCAGGTCGCTCTTGCGGTATTTCCGTCGTTATCCGTCACGGTAAGTGAGAGGGTATGGGATCCGGGAGATACGAGAAATTCTTGGGAAATAGACAGGGGCCATGATCCGTTTCCGATTGTGCCGTCGATGCTGCTTGTCAGTGTCCATGACGCAATGGATCCGTCAGGATCAGAGACGGACAGAGCAGAGACATAGATAATGTCGGCTGCGAAGGGTTTAGGTGTCATGGCGAAGGCAGCAATCACCGGAGGCTCGGATTCTTTTCTGTAAACCAGGATTTCATCATGAGTTTTTTCCACCCGGGTTTCTATGCGTTTTTTAACATATCTTTGGGCGGTTATAAGCCGGATCTGCGGGGTTGAAAAAGGAACGCTTGCAAAACGCTGGAGCAGGGGCGTGTCTGATCCGGGTTCGAGAGGGGCTCCGCGTCTGAAAATATCTTTCATGGAATTGAAACGTTTTTTATAGTAGATGCCGCCTTCTTCATCATCATTCACACGCGCGTAGTGACCGCCAATACTGTCTGTGGAAGTGAGCTGCCAGTTCATCTGGGATTGAAGCCCGTCTTCTTTCCAGTCATCACTTTCCCAGTGGGACCAGCCCATGGAGAAATTAAAAAAATTGAATAGATTGCAATTAAGATCCACCATAAATCCATCCGGAGTGGCAAACCTTGTTTCTTTGACCAGGATCGTTTGGGTTGTGGTCGTGGCGCGATCGTATACATCATAATCTCCTCTTCTTTGAGAAAAGGTGTCAGAAGACGAGGAATTCTGATCTGTCACAATTTCTTCGCTGTGTTGGATTTCAGGATCGCTTAAGCTTTTGATCCCAGTAAGGGAGAGACCAAACAAGCGGTTATCAAAGCCAAACCGTGCGCCAATGTTGTGCTGTCCTTCAATCCAGGCGGATTCAAGCCTTGCGGAAAAAAGAGCTTTGTCCATGAAGCTGTACCGCAAGGATAATCCGGATCTTCCAAAGTCATCTCCGTTTTTCGCGGTGTTTTTTGCATCGAAAAATATAATCGCATTATTTCCCACAGGGAAAAGTCTTTCATAACCCAGATAATAGCCCTCGCTGGTTGGATTGATTTCAATGGCGTTTTTATAAAGAGTATCATTTTTAAAAGCGGAGGCGGGAATGCCGGATAGAGATTCTTCGGCTGCGAAGGGAAGTATAATGAACAAAAATAAAAAAAAGAATAGATTGTTTTTCATATGAAATCCTCTTCAATTTTTGAAAAAGAAAGAAACCTAATACTATTTAAATTTTTCAGAATCAATATTATTCATGCAGTGATAATTATGATAGAATAGGAATGAGAGGAATGAGGCTATGAAAAAATTTTTATTCATTCTTTTTCACTACCATCCCACAAGTCGTTAATTTATGACAAAAAGCCTCTGTAACGCTAT
>CAYUET010000055.1:0-12842 GCA_964443875.1 uncultured bacterium
GGGCTGTTCCAACAAAGGAAAAAGCATGGACCTGATTGATTCCTTTGCCGCAGACGCCCAGTATGCCCTGAATAAAATCACGACGGACGAGTATGAAAACATGATTGAATCCAGCTGCCCGAGCGCGGGAAGCTGCGCTGGCCTTTTTACGGCCAATTCCATGGCCTGCATGGCTGAAGCGCTGGGGCTCACGGTCCCCGGCATGTCCACAACCCCTGCTATGGATAACAAAAAATTCCGCCTTGCCCTGCAGTCCGGACGTGTGATCGTGGATCTCATCCGTAAAAAGATCACCTCCCGGATGATCCTGACCAAAGAAGCCTTTTACAATGCCCTGACGGTGGACATGGCCATCGGCGCTTCCTCCAACACCGTTCTGCATGTACCGGCCATTGCCCGTGAAGCAGGCTTTGAATTCAATCTCGATGACATTAATCTTCTGAGTCAGAAAACCCCCAATATTATGAAGCTTTCTCCCGCCAGCAGCCAGTATATTACGGATCTTGACAAGGTCGGAGGAATGCCCCTGATTATGAAAAGAATCGAGCATCTTTTGAATCCGCATGTCATGACCGTGAACGGGCCCTTATCGGAAACCCTTGCCCGAATCAAAGACCACGGAGACACAACGGTGGTTAAAACCGCTCAGAAGCCCTATTCTCCTACAGGAGGTATTGCGGTCTATAAGGGGAATTTCGCCCCTAAGGGATCGGTCATCAAGGAGAGCGGAGTCCGGGCTGAAGTACCTCTGGTTTTTGAGGGTACGGCCAGGGTGTTTGACGGTGAGGAAGCGGCTACACGCTACATTAAAGAGGGCAAAATCGAAAAACATGATATCCTTATCATCCGTTACGAAGGTCCTGCCGGAGGTCCCGGAATGAGGGAAATGCTTTATCCGACCTCCGCCATCAAAGGCCTTGGCCTGGATACGGACGTGGCTTTAATCACGGACGGACGTTTTTCCGGCGGCACGGCGGGACTGTGCATCGGGCATGTGGAGCCTGAAGCCTATCTGGGCGGCCCCATTGCTTTTGTGGAAAACGGGGACAAGATCACCATCGACCGTTTCAAAAAGGAAATCCGCCTGAACGTGGAAGCTTCTGTAATCGAAAAAAGAAAGGCCTCCTGGAAAAGAATTGAACATTCGGTGGATACCCAATTTTTGAAGAATTACCGAAAAAATATTGAGGATCACCAATAATTTTTTTTGAGATCAATAATCCCCCCTTCTGTGCATTTGAAAGTTCAGAAGGGGTTTTATTAAAAAATTCATTCGAACCCTGATAAATCAATTCTTCCAGCCCCACTTTTGACTTCAATCTTTGGGTACAAATTGTACCCAGTCTTGTATTCAGGCAAAAAACAACCTTCTTTTGTTTGCAATAGGCGGGTTAAAAAATTGATGATTGATTTTATTTTCCTCGGTTAAAGGAAAGAATCTCCTTCAGAGGTTTTCTTTTTTTTTCACGGATTTCAGAATCCGCCGGATATCCCAGAGTAATGAGGAGATCAATGTGCGTCCCCCAGGGAAGAGCCAGAGTTTTGCGCACAGCCCTTTCATTGAACCAGCCGAGCATGCACGTGCCAAGGCCCAGTTCTGCAGCCCTCAGGCAGAGGTGTTCGCAAACAATCCCGAGATCAATCAGTTTATACTGCACATTGCGGATTAAAGCGCCCAGGGCTGCGGAAATCCTCATCTTTTCCGTGAGGATCACCACCATGACAGGAGCCTCTGCGGCAAAGGCATTCATGGAATAAATCCCGCTGCAGGAGGCTTTGACCATTTTGTTTTTTAAATCCGCATCATCCACCACAATAAAGGACCAGGGCTGCGAATTGCAGGCCGAAGGGGCAAGCCTGGCTGCCTCTATGCAGGTTTGGAGATTTTCTCTGGAAACAGGGGTGGAGGCATATTTTCTTACACTTTGACGGGTGGCGGCAAGGGTCATAAAGTCCATGTGTTCCTCCTGTTTTAGAGTTTTTTTTATAAAGGGTTTGATTTTTATAAGCGGATCTTGAGTCCGCTGTTCCGGATGGCATCCAGAGTCCATCCGCCTGCCTTGGGGGTTTTCTTTACGGTTTTTCGGGATGCCGAGGCAGACGTAAAGGGGCTTAAGGAATCAAAATGTGCGCAAAGCCCTATGGCAAGAGCATCCGAGGCGTCCAGGCGCATCCCTTCCTCCAGATGAAGAATTTTACAGATCATGCGCTGCACCGCTTCCTTGGAAGCGGATCCAGTGCCTGTGACTGAAAGTTTGATTTTTTTAGCGGAATATTCATGGAGTTCTGCGCCGAATCTGGAAGCCAGAATCAGGCCGATCGCTCTTGCCTGGGCAAGCACAACAGCAGAACGGATATTTTTATGGTAAAACACTTCCTCAATGGAAACAAGACTGGGCGGGTTTCGGGTAAAGATTTTTTCCATGCCATCAAAGATGTAAAAGAGTCTTTCGTGCAAAGGCGCGGCAGGTTTAGGCTTCATCACTCCGAAATCCAGGGAGCGGATGCGATTTCCCTCCTGCTCAAGGACGGAATAGCCGAAATTCAGGCTTCCGGGGTCAATGCCGATGATCATTTTTTTCATGTTTTTTTCAATATCCAGAATTCAAAATCAGGAAAAATCAGTTGAAGAATCGTTCTCTATTGTGTAGTTTGCCGTAGAGTTTGTAAACATTTTTAAGAATGAGGTTATTATGTCAGCGAGTTCCAAAGCCGAATCCCAAAAAGCAGAGTCCCAAAAATCGGAATCTCCCGAAAAAAAAGAGCGAATGAAACAAGTTGAAAATGCCGTGGCCCAGATTGAAAAACAATTTGGCGCTGGGTCCATCATGCAGCTCGGTTCCGACCGCCATATTCTGGTGGAATCCATTTCCACAGGATCGCTTAACCTGGATCTATGCACAGGAATCGGAGGGGTTCCCCGTGGAAGAATCATAGAAGTTTTCGGTCCTGAATCTTCAGGTAAAACCACCCTTGCCCTGCACGTTGTTGCCAATGCCCAGAGAGCCGGCGGAGTGGCGGCCTATATTGATGCTGAAAATGCCATTGATCCCACCTATGCCCGGAAAATCGGGGTAAAGACAGATGAGATGCTGATTTCCCAGCCCGACAGCGGTGAAGATGCCCTTTCCATTACGGAAACGCTCATCCGCAGCAATGTCATTGATGTCATTGTTGTGGATTCTGTTGCCGCCCTGGTCCCCAAGGCCGAGCTTGACGGAGAAATGGGAGACAAGTTCGTGGGGCTCCAGGCCAGAATGATGTCTCAGGCCATGAGAAAATTGACCGGCGCAATTGCCAAAAGCAAAACCTGCGTGATCTTTATCAACCAGATCCGTGAAAAAGTGGGGGTGATGTTCGGCAATCCGGAAACAACTACCGGCGGCCGGGCCCTCAAATTTTTTGCTTCCATGAGAATTGATTTAAGAAGAACCGAAACTTTGAAAAACAGCGATGACGTACCCATCGGCAATATGGTCACCGCCAAAGTGGTGAAAAATAAAATGGCGCCGCCTTTCCGCAAGGCAGAGTTTGAACTTAATTACAATGAGGGAATTTCAAGAACCGGTGAAGTCATTGATCTTGGCGTGCTCTGCAAAATCGTGGATAAAAAAGGATCCTGGTTCCAATACGGAGAAACCAAAATCGGCCAGGGCCGCGAGGCGGCAAAACAGTTTCTTGTAGACCATAAAGAGGTCATGAAGGAAATTGAAGAAAAAATCAAAGCGTTTTATTCTGAGAAAAATAATCATTAAAAACAGATCGTTTTAAATTTAAAACCGGAAAGAGGGCAATCCTTCTTTCCGGTTTTCTTTACCCCTTCACAACGCCCAGGGGCTGAAGCTTTACAACCGGTTTCACAAGGTCGAGTTCAGATTCAATCACCTCTTCAATATCCTTATAGGCCTGGGGGGCTTCATCCAGTTCATAACTTACCCCTTTGTTTTTGTGTCCGAATTTACCATGTGCGGGTTTGAAGCCGTCAAAGACTATTCCCTTCATGGCATGATCACAGGCTTCCTTGCTGAGTGTCCGGCAGGCCTGGGTTCTTCCCATTCTTCTTCCTGCCCCATGAGAACAGCTCATGAAGGATTCCGGGTTGCCGAGGCCTTGAACAATATAGGAGGCGGTTCCCATGCTTCCGGGAATGATGCCGGTTTCCCCTTCCTGGGCTGAGGTAGCCCCTTTGCGGTGTATCCAGACCTCCCTGTTGAAATGGTTTTCAAGGGCTGCATAGTTATGGTGAATATTCACTTCCTGAGTGAAATTCACATTTCTGAAAACATGGGCGACTTCTCTTTTGAAAACCTCCATGATGCGCCTGCGGTTTTCCCTGGCATATTCGAGAGCAAAGTTCATGTCGAAGATATAATCCTTCCCTTCTTTTGAATCCACAGGAAGAAACGCTAGCTCACGATCCGGAAGGCTTATATTGCATTTTCGGTTGAGCTCCACAGCAAGGCCATGATAATACTCGGCAATGCGGTAGCCGAGATTCCGGGAACCGCTGTGAATCATGAGCCATACCCATCCGTCATTCCCTTTCTGGATTTCAATGAAATGGTTTCCGCCTCCCAGCGTTCCAAGGTTACAGTAGGCCAGGCTCCAGCCGTGGGTGTCGACTCCGCCCGGGCGATGATCCTCCCGGGAATCGAGTCCCTCCCACATCTGTTTCGAAGGGTGTGCCCTGCCTTCGCCTACAGGAATAAAGCGTTTTATTGCCTGCAAGACCTTTTGAATTTGTTCGGGCGGGGCATTCATAAACGGGATGTCGGTCTGCACAGCGCCCATGCCGCAGCCGATGTCCACGCCGACGGCATTAGGAATAATGGCGTTTTCACAGGCAATCACCCCGCCAATGGGCATTCCATAGCCCACATGGCAGTCCGGCATCAGGGCCACATGTCTGAAAACTGAAGGGTGATTTGCCAGATTGGCGGCCTGTCTGATCGATTCTTTTTCAAGATTATCGCACCAGCTTTTAACCGGAAGATTTCCAAGATCGTCTTTGACCCATTTCATATTTTTCCCCTCTGAAGAAGGTTTAAGAGAATGATCTTCCTGGGCTGAAAAATAGTCAGCAGGTTTCTTTTTCATCTCAAGTATACCAAAAATCATGCCTAAGGACAATTGAAAGCGCCCGGAAGAAAATACACGTGAATGAACTACCCCAAAGTTCGCTGCGAGGAATTAAACCTAAAGCGATTAAATCGGGGACAACACGGGTTTTCTTTGTTAACGTCATATCATGAATTCATCATTTTTACCTATGACGCCCGCAGAAATGAAAAAGCTGGGGTACCATGAACTGGACGTTCTTTTAATCAGCGGGGATGCCTATGTGGATCATCCTTCTTACGGAACAGCGCTCATCGGAAGACTCCTGCAAAGTCATGGCTTTAAAGTCGGCATCATTGCCCAGCCCCGCTGGGATTCCAAAGAGGATTTTCTGCGTCTCGGCAAGCCCAGGCTTTTCGCCGGCATTACGGCCGGAAACGTGGATTCCATGATCGCCCATTACACGGCCAATAAGCGCAAACGGAAAGCCGATGATTATTCTCCGGGCGGCAAAGCCGGACTTAGGCCTGACAGGGCGAGCATTGTCTATGCCAACAGAGCCCGGGAAGCCTTTGGCAAAACCCCTTTGATTCTGGGGGGCATAGAGGCGAGCATGCGGCGTTTTGCGCATTATGACTACTGGGAGGATAAAGTCCGGCGCTCCCTGCTCCTGGATGCCAAAGCGGATCTTCTGGTTTACGGCATGGGGGAGCAGCAGATTCTCGAGGCGGCAAAGCGGCTTTCAGAAAATCCTGATCCTTCTGTGCTGCAAGGAATCCGGGGTACGGTCAGCATAACCTCAAGCCTTCAGGATATTCATAATATTCAGGAGCTTCCCTCTTTTGAACAGGTGGAAAAAGATAAGCAGGCATTTAACAAAGCCTTTGCCCTGATAACCCGGAATATGAATCCCTTTAAGGGAAAGACTTTGATTCAGGCACATGCAGGCCGCTTTGTGGTTCAGTACCCCCCTCCTTTTCCCCCTTCCCAGAAACTTCTGGATTCCTATTATGAACTGCCTTTCATGAGGGAAGCCCATCCTTCCTATGAGGCTCTGGGCGGAATCAAAGGTTTTGAAACCGTCCGGTTTTCTTTGATCGCTCACAGGGGATGCGCCGGGGAATGTTCCTTCTGTTCTTTGTCACTTCACCAGGGACGCATGATCCAGAGCCGTTCCGAGGCTTCCCTTCTTAAAGAAGCCGCGCTTCTGACTCAGAACAGAAATTTTAAAGGAACAATTACGGATGTGGGAGGTCCGACGTCTAACCTTTATGCAAGCTCCTGTCCTTTATGGGAAAAACAGGGGCCCTGCGAGAACCGAAAATGCCTTGTGCCCCGGAAGTGCTCCAACCTTAAACTGGGAAACCGGCAGTGCCTGGAACTGTATCAGAAGCTTTCACGGCTTCCCAAAGTGAATCATGTGTTTATCGGAAGCGGGTTCAGGCATGATCTTCTGGCCTGTCCTGAATCCCGGGAGTATTTTGAGAAAATATGCAAATCCCATATCAGCGGCCAGATTAAAGTGGCGCCTGAACACATTTCTGAAAAAGTCTTAAAGCTGATGAATAAACCTGTTCCCAAAGTGTATGAAGAATTTCTGGATTTATTTCAGAAGGCGAAACAGAAATCCGTACATAAACTCTACTCTGTGAATTATTTCATTGCTTCCCACCCCGGCGCTTCCCTGAAAGAAGCCCTTGAACTCGGCCTCTATCTGGCCAGAAACCGCATTCATGCCGAACAGGTTCAGGATTTCATCCCCCTGCCCATGACCGCCTCGGGCTGCATGTATTATACAGGACAGAATCCCATGACCGGTGAAGACGTCTATGTTCCAAAAACCATGAGGGAAAGAAAAATTCAGAGAGCCTTTATTCAGTATTTTGTTCCTGAAAATAAACCCCTCCTTATAGAAGGCTTAAAGGAATTTAACTCCCTGAACCTCTTAAGTGTTTTTCTTAAAGCCGGAGTGTCTTCAGGGAAAAAACATTCTCTTTATCATGAGGAATAAATCCATATTGACTTTTGAATCCAGGGGGGGGTATTATGTTCCGCAATTTGTTAAAAAACCTGATTTTTATAAGTGAAAACAAAGTAAAAATCTCAGTTGGATTTATCCCGCAAGGGGGATTTAACCCTTTTTTGCTCACCGCTGTCAGTGAGAAAGGAAATACAGTATGATTAAAGCAGGTATTATCGGAGCAAGCGGTTATACGGGACGGGAACTGGTCAAAATTCTGATCCGTCACCCTGGGGTTGCTTCCATTAATGTTTACGGCCGGACCTATGGTGAATCCTTAAGCAGGGATATCCCTGAAATAAAGGGGACCTATGAAGGTCTTGTCAAACCTATTGAACCTGAAGTTATCCTCAGGGAGAACGATGTCCTTTTCATGGCTTTGCCCCACAATGTCTCCATGGATTTTTCTCCTTCCTTTCAGAACAAGATTCCGCTGATTGATTTAAGTGCGGACTATAGGCTGACCTCGGCCTCTTCTTTTAAGACCTGGTACGGTGCAGATCATAAAGATCCCTCCATGCTCAGCCAGTACACTTACGGGCTTCCTGAAATCAACCGTGAAAAAATCAAAAAATCAAAACTGATTGCCAACCCCGGCTGTTACCCCACTTCTGTTCTTCTGGGAATTCTTCCTTTGATTGAAAAATCCTTGGTTAAAGGCTCCATTATTGTGGATGCGAAATCCGGTCATTCAGGCGCGGGTAAAAAGCTTTCAGAGATTCTTCACGCCGGAAATGTCACTGAAAATATTCAGCCTTATAAAATTTTAAATCATCAGCATATCGGTGAAATTGAACAGATCATGACCGAAAGAAATAAAGGGGTTCCCCTGTCCATGACCTTTACCCCCTATGTCATGCCTTACGAGCGGGGAATACTTTCCACGATTTATGCGGACCTGAATCAGCCTCTAACGCAGGCGGAACTTAAGGCGCTTTATGAGAATCGTTATTCCAAAGAACCCTTTATCCGTTTGTTTCTCGACGGCAAGCTTCCCAGCCCGAAACTTTGCGCTCACACCAATTACTGCGATATCGCCTTTGCGGTGAATGAAAAACTTAACCGCGTGACCCTTCTTTCCTGTATTGACAACCTTGTTAAAGGGGCTTCAGGTCAGGCGGTGCATAACATGAATCTGATGTTTGGCTTCAATGAAAAGGACGGTCTCCATGCTTAAGATTAATTTTGGTACAGAAGGCGTAACATTCCCCCAGGGCTATAAGGCCAACGGCTTTGCCTGCGGACTTAAGAGCAACGGCAAACGTGATGTCGGCATGGTTGTTTCCGATCTTCCTGCTGTTACGGCCGGAACTTTTACAAGCAACCAGTTCATTGCTTCACCGATTGCCTATTCCCGGAAGATTGTGCGGTCCAAAGGAACGGTACGTGTTATTCTGGCCAATGCCGGAAATGCCAATGCCTGCTGCGGCGCATACGGAGATAAAGTAGTTTCTGACAGCACAGGGGCTGTGGCAAAAGAAATCGGAATTTCTGCAAAAGAAATTCTGGTTTTTTCCACAGGAAAAATCGGAGGTAAACTGCCCACTGAAAAGATCGTGGATCATTTACCGGAAATCCTGAAAGGGCTTAAACCCAAAAATGACGGCGTTTTTTCCGAGGCCATTTTAACCACAGATACTAAAAAGAAATGCAAAAGTGCGGAATTCAAGGTGAATGGAAAACCCGTGCGCATCGGCTGCTCGGCCAAAGGTGCAGGCATGATCGAACCCGGCATGGCCACCATGCTCTGCTTTATCACCTCCGATATCGCCATGCCCAAAGCCCTGCTTCAAAAAACCCTTTCCGAAGCGGTCTCGCAAAGCTTCAACAGAATTACCGTGGACGGCGATATGTCCACCAACGATTCCGTGGTTCTTTTAGCCAACGGTCAGTCGGGCGTTCTGGTAAAAACCGAAAAAGATCAGGGCTATGAGGAATTCAGACAAAGTCTGATCGAAATCTGCCAGACGATCGCAAAGGCGATTGTGGAGGACGGAGAAGGGGCCACTAAAATGTTAAAAGTGTCTGTTAAGGGCGCAAAAACAGAAAAAGACGCCATGGAAGTCTGCCGGTCCATCGGAAACTCCATGCTTTTTAAATGCTCACTTTTCGGAGAAAGCCCGGACTGGGGACGCATTCTTTCCTCGGTAGGAGCCACAAAGGCAAAAATCAATTTTAAAAATTTTAAAGCCTCTTTTCAGGGTGTTGTTTTTTATAAAAACGGAGAACCGGATTTCAAGGCCAAGGAAAAAATCAAACCCCTTCTGAAAAAGAAGAACATTGAAGTCCATATTGATCTGGGAGCAGGCAATAAAAGCACTTTTATCTGGGCCTCGGATTTAACTTATGAATATGTGAAAATCAACGTGGTCTAAAACCCAGGGAAAGGGGCGGCATGAAAAAACTGATTGATAAAGCGGCAATCCTTATTGAGGCCTTGCCCTATATTCAGAAATACAAAGGTAAAAAGATTGTCATCAAATACGGAGGTTCTGTCATCTCCGAGGAGATCAACATCAACTCGGTGTTAAGGGATATTGTTTTTATGAATACCGTGGGCATGCAGCCCATTCTGGTTCACGGCGGAGGAAAAACAATCACCGCCCGTCTTAAAGAGGCCAATATTCCGGCTCAATTCATTGATGGGCTCCGCTATACGGATGAAAAAACCATACAGGTGGTCAAAGAAGTCTTAAGAGATGAAATCTCCCATCATATTGCGGATATCCTGAAGAATTTTGGGGCAGATCCCATTCTTTTAAACGGTCTGGACGGGGGGATTATCCGCTGTAAAAAACTGAACCAACACATGGGGAAAAATGTGGATCTGGGGTTTGTCGGTGATATCGTTTCCGTACGCAGGGATATTATTCTCAAAGCCTGTGAAGAGGGAAAAATTCCGGTGGTTGCACCCATAGGAGTCGATGACCAGGGGCAGCTTTACAATATCAATGCAGATCTGATGGCCGGAGAACTTTCCGCAGCCATTTCTGCTGAAAAAATGGTCTATCTTTCAGACATTCCCGGAATCCTGAGAGATATTAATAATCCTGAGAGCCTCATGTCCTCCCTTAAAAAATCGCAGATTGATGAGCTGATTGCACAGGCAGTGATCAGCGGGGGAATGATTCCGAAAATACAATCCTGCATCAAATCCATGGATGCCGGCGCAAAAAAGACTCACATCATTGACGGCCGCCTTCAGCATTCCCTGCTCCTTGAAATTTTCACAGACCGCGGGGTGGGAACAGAAATCGTTCAGGGCTGAAAAATTATCTTTGAATTATATACTTCTTTAGTTTATAAAGATCACACCATTTAGGCCGTCATCGTCTAGCCTGGTCCAGGACACTGCCCTCTCAAGGCAGGAACACGGGTTCAAATCCCGTTGGCGGTATTTTTCAGCGTCTTCTTTTTTATTTTTAATAATTCTATGCATCCTAATCATTTAAAAAAAGGATCCGCTATGAACCCAACCCCTTCATTCAAAACAGCCATTTTCGGACTTGGTCTCATCGGTGAGGCCTGGGCAAAAAATCTGATTGCCGACCATATCCCTTTTGTGTGCTGGAACAGAAATCCGAAATATATCCCGTTTTTTGAAATCGATGCGCTCAAGGCCGCAAAGGAAGCGGAAGTTTTAATCCTTGTGGTTGCCGACCCCAAGGCAGTGTCGGATGTTCTGGACCAGATTGAACCGGCTCTGGGACCTGGAAAATGTGTTGTGCAAAGCAGTACCATTTCTCAGAAATGGACCCTTGAATTTGCCGGACGGGTGATGGAGAAAGGCGCTGATTTTCTTGAAGCCCCTTTTACCGGCAGTAAACCCGCGGCTGAATGCAGAAAGACTGTTTTTTTTGCAGGAGGAGAGCCTGAAATTCTCGAAAAAGTAAGGCCTGTTCTGGAACTTTTAAGCCAGGCGATTCTTTATACAGGGAAACTCGGAACAGCCAGTACAGTCAAACTGGCCATGAATCTCAATATTGCCTTGGTCACTCAGGCCCTTGCCGAAAGCTATACCTTTGCCAGACAGGGGGGTATCAGCGATGAGCTTTATTTCAAAGCCCTGGATCTGAATCTTTCCAAATCCGCAATAGCAGAGCTGAAAAAGAATAAGATCATACAAAATGATTTTTCTCCCCAGTTTTCCCTGAAACACATGCACAAAGATTTAAAACTGGCTCTGGAAAGCGTCACTCAGGAGCTGCCTCAGGCAAAGGCGTTGAATTCCCTTTATGAAAAAGGCATGGCCCAGGGTTTTGGAAATGATGACTACAGCGGTGTTATACGTCTGCTGAAGTAATTTTTATCAAAGGAAATCCTATGAAAAAATCATTCTTATTTTTTACAGCAGGCTTACTCTCCGCCCTTTTCCTTTTATGCTCCTGTATTCCTGAATTTGTGAATCCTCTGGTAAGTCCGGAAAACAATAGCCCTGATCCCCGTCTTTTGGGTGCCTGGATTGAAAAAGATAAACAGGATAAGGAAGACTATATCCTTTTTCTTCAGAATTCCAAAGGTCAGCTCCTTTGCAAAGGGTTTGCAAAGGATGCTCAAGGTAAATCTGAAGAAAATGAAATCCTTTGTATTCCATCGAATTTTGATGAAGGAAACTTTTTAAGTATTAAATGCGAGGATGTAGAAAAAGGGGCGACTTCAAAAAATTTTTATATTATTAAATATGAAATCAAGGAGGATACCCTCTTTATTTACCATTTTAAAAGTGAAGTTTTAATAAACGCAATAAAAAATAAAACGATCAAAGGCCGGATTAAAACCTATAAATCCTCTTTTGAACCAAAGAACAATGAAAAACCAATTATCCATGAATACCCCGTCATCAAAGACTCTTCAGAAAATCTGACCCGTTTCATCAGGGGCCTGAAAAAAGAAGAATTATTTGAGGAACCTGGTGTTTCCATCCGGAAAAATGAACAAAAGTAATTTCTTGAACGCTTTACCCTACTATTCCTTTAATACCTATTTAAAAGAACATTTCCATGAACGCGTGCACCGCATCAGCCTGAATGCAGGGTTTTCCTGTCCGAATTTCGATGGAGAGCAGAACAGGGAAGGCTGTATTTACTGCAACAACAAAGCCTTCAGCGTGTATTCCAAAAATGAACTGCCCCTGGAAGAGCAGATCCGGCAATCCATTGCCTTTTATAAGAATCAGAAAAAAATCCATACCTTTATTGCCTATTTCCAATCCTACACCAACACTTATTCGGACATTGAAACACTTAAAAAAACCTATGAAGTGATCCGTGGTTTTCCTGAAATCAGGGGCTTGAGTATTTCCACACGGCCGGATTGTGTGGATGAAGAGAAAATCCGCATGATTTCAGAATATTCCAAAGACTACATGGTCTGGATGGAATACGGGGTGCAGACCACGCACAACAGGCTTTTAAAGCGGGTGAACCGTAATCATACCTTTGAGGATTTTGTACATGCCCTGGATCTTACCCGGAAATATGGGATTTCAGCCGGAGTTCACATGATCCTGGGCCTTCCGGATGCTTCCTATGAAGACATGATGAAGGATGCTGAAACCCTTGCCCGGCTGGATATCCAGGGAATCAAATTTCATGTGCTGCACGTTTTGAAAGGAAGCCCGCTTGAAAAGGAATATGCGGAAGGGGCATTGAGTTTATTATCCCAGGAACAGTATATTCAATATCTCTGCGATTACCTGGAACGCATTCCCCCCCAGTGGGTGGTATTCAGGCTTGTTTCGACAGCGGACAGGGAATATCTTGTT
>CAYUET010000056.1:0-9150 GCA_964443875.1 uncultured bacterium
GTACCGCATTATGAACAAAAAAAAGGGACTGGTGCTCTGTCCTGCGGGCAATTCCTCTTACATGCAGAATTGTTTTGCCGCCATGGGGTTTGAAGTCCAGTGCGTTTCAAAACTGGTTGAATTCAGCCGGGTGCTTCATGAAAGCCGCTTTGATTTTTTCATCTTTCAGGAAGGATTTGAAGGATTGCCTTCTGCACAGCTACTGAACAAGCTTTTGACCGTGTACTCCGTCCGTGTTCCCATTTTCTTTTTCCTTAAAACGGAAGACATGATTCTTTCCAAGCTTCTGGAAAAATATGAGTTCTTTTCCATCCAGGTTCCACCGTGGGATTTCAGCCTCTGCGAAGAGCAGATCCAGGACATGCTGATCAAGGCTTATTACAAGGCGCCGAGAAAGCCGTTTGCGGCTGAGGCGGCTGAAAAGAAGGAGGCGCCGGCCGCTGATTTTGAAAAGAAGGAAGAGGCCGTTGAATCCATGATTCCTCTTCAAACGGCAATGGTTTCAAAACTGGATGAAACTGAAACAGGAACATTATCCGTCACCCTGTTTATAAAAGATTTTCCAAATAAGATTCCTCTGGTGAAATTAGGGGCTCCTCTGACACAGTTTTTAAAAACGGGCGTGGTCATGCAGAGAAATAAGGTGGCGGAAATTTTAAAAACTTCCGAAGGATTTCCTTTTTTAAAGGTGCTGACGGAAGCTTATAAGAATGGAAATGATTCCCTGAGGGAAAGTATTGTGGAACTTTTTGTGGAAATCCCCGGCAAGGCTCCGGTCATGGATTGTCTTGTCCTGGCGCTGAATGACCGGGTGCCCAGCCTTCAGCATCTGGCGCTTTCGGGACTCCGGAATTACGACATAAAAAAAACATTTCCGCATATCCGCCCTAAATTGCGTTCCCCCATTTCAAAGATTAAAAATTCAGCCGCAGAGCTGCTTCAGAATGTCAGGGATCCTGCCCTTTACGGGGATTTTTTGAGCGGGGTTTTGAATACAGAGGATCTGACCCTGATCAAATATTTTCTTTTTTACATCAAGAACAGTTTTAATGACATTAAGGATTTTTCCATTTTTCTGCCTGTTTTTAAATCCAGCAATTATGTCCTGATGGAACACCTTTTGGAACTTCTCATCCAGATTAAAGACCGAAAACTTCTGCCTCTCCTCAAACTGGCCATCGGAACCGGAGAACGGGTTTTAGTCCGACTCGCAATTGAAGGATTCCGGCAGATTCCTGATCCTTCAAGTATTGAACTTCTCGTGGAGCTTGTGAACGGGAAGGAAGGGGCTGCCGCCGAGGCGGCCATCACGACCATCATGCAGCAGTTTTCGTCGGCAAAGTATCTGCCCATGTTTTATCTGATTGTTCAGAAGTGTCAGGATTCCATCCGGGAACAGGTGCTTCTGATTGTAAAGCATTTCAAGGAAAAAGAGAGTTTTCCTATTTTTCAGGCCACCCTGCGCTTTGGGGGAACCGGAACCAAGATTGCCGCCATTGAGGCCATGTCCAAATGGAAAAAAGAACATGTGACCCTTTTGATCGGCCCCTTGCTTGAGGATTCCGACAAATTCATCTCGGAATTTGTCTACAAATATATCGAACAGAATTCAACCGTGGAATGCATAGAAAGCCTTCTCAAGGTTTTTGTCAATCTGAAAACCGACAATGCAAAAGAAGTGATTGCCCATGCCCTGGCCAAAATCGTCCAGGATTCGGATTCTTCCACCTCTCTTCTCAAGGTGATTCAGAAGGACAGCTATTCGGTGATGGTTAAAATATTGAAAAACAGCGGTGTTTCCCTGGGGAAATTTACTTCTGAAGTCCTGGGAAAACATTTTACCGAAGGGGCCTCCTTTGAAATCATTCTCCGCACTCTTTATGACAAAAATATTGAAGCAAGCGCCGAGGCGGCCTTTCTTTTAGGGGAGAATAACAATCCCGAGGCGGTCCCTCATCTTCTGCGCTTTATTGATGATTCCAACTGGTACATGAGACGCATGGTGGTTGAAGCCCTTGGGAAATTAAAGGCCGTGGAAACGGCCCCGGTTCTGATCAAAAAGCTGAAAGACTCCCATCCGGCAGTCCGGCAGTCCGCCGCCACCTCGCTCAGCCAGTTTAACGTGAAATTCAAAGAACCCATCCTGGTTTTGTTTCTGGAGGAGGAATCCGTCAAGGTGCTTGAGCAGATGATTCATCTGCTGTCGCCTTTCAGGGACCAGAAAACTGCGGACGTTTACATTCCCAAGCTTTCCGCGGCGAGCATCCTCACCCGGATCAACGCGGCGGCAAGCCTTTTGAGTTTATGGGGGGATGTGGACCGGAAATTAATCGAGGGCTGGCTCAAGTCGGATAAATGGGCCATCCGTCTTCTGGCCGTTTCCTTCTTTTCCAAGGAGGAACCTTCGGTACTTATGGAGAGTATGGATATTTTCATTATGGACAAAGAGGAGGAAGTCCGGCGCTATCTGATTTCCTTTATTGCCATGCAGAAAAAAGAAGAATGTGTGGAAACGCTCCGTTCCTTCATCAGGGATGAAAGCCCTCTTGTACGTGAACAGGTGGCTCTGGAACTGACAAAGATGAATATTCTGGGGGTCAGGGCGGTCTTTCTGGAAATTGCCCGGTTTGAAATAAACGAAGCGGTTCTGGATCATGTTCTGGATTACATTTATGAGCATAAAGATCCTGAAATTTTTCAGATTCTTTCCGAGAGGGAGGAAGTGTGTGCGGACGCGGTGCTTAAGCGTTTGACGTATATTGCGGAAAGTTACGGCCGCAGAAAGGAATGATTTTTATGGAGTTTAAACAATACCTTGAAAAATTGCTGTCGCATAAGGATCTGACTTTTGATGAATCGAGTTCCCTGTGTAGGCTTTTCCTGGAAGGGACCCTTGAGGACGCCCAGATGGCGGCCCTGCTGGTCGCCCTGAAAATGAAGGGCGAAAGCATTTCAGAAATCGCAGGCTTCGGCTCCATGATGAGATCCAAGGCTGTCGATATGAGCATGCCGGGGATGGATGTGATTGATAACTGCGGAACGGGCGGGGACTGCAGCCATTCCTTCAATATCTCCACGGTTTCCGCCCTGATTGCGGCAGGGGCCGGCTGCAAAATCGCCAAACACGGCAACAGGAGCGTTTCCAGCCTCTGCGGGAGCGCGGATGTCCTTCAGGCTCTCGGAATCAAAATCCAGGAGGAACCTGAAAAGATCAAAGAGGGAATCCGCACGATTGGAATCGGTTTTCTTTTTGCCCCGAATATGCATTCCGCCATGAAATATGTCATGCCCGTCAGGAAAAGCCTCGGAACCCGCACCTTGTTTAATATCCTGGGGCCTCTGATTAATCCGGCCCGGGTCAGGAAACAGATTATCGGTGTGTATGAAGCCAAGCTTTGTGAACTCTATGCCCGGGTTTTGAAGGAAATGGGGCATGAGGAAGCCTATGTTGTTCACGGACGCGACGGACTGGATGAAGTCACTTTATCGGATTCCACCCTTGTTTATCATCTCCGTCATGGAGAAATACGTAATTTTGAAGTGACCCCTGAACTGTTCGGCCTTAAAAGAGTCCCCCGGGATGTGCTGAAAGGCGGGGATGCCGAAGAAAACGCACGTATCATCAAAGATATCCTGGACGGGAAGCCCGGCCCCCGGCGCGAGATTGCGTGTATGAATGCCGCTTTCTCCATTCACCTTTGCGGCAAAAGCCCTACCCTTCAGGCCGCTTACCCGATCGCCTGTCAATCTATTGATTCAGGCCGGGCAAAAAAAATTCTGGCGGAATGGAAGGTCCTGTCCGTTTAAAAACATTCCGGCGTATTCATGAGCCTTGATTTTTTTAGGCGCAAGTGCAATAAAACACCGGGTTGATTTTGCCAGCAAGACGGATTTTTTTTGATTTTCTGCAAGGCGGTCTATGCAAAAAAAAATTAAAAAGGTACACAATGTGATTAAGATGTACACAATGTAATTAAAGAAGGAAAAGAATGAAACGTTCCAGTTTAAAGAAAATATATGAGATAAAAGGTCTGTTTGAAGTTTTGATGCAACTGGGCACCCCTAACGCAGGAGCTTTGCTCCGTACTCTTGAAACTCTCCGTCAGTGGGTGGAGCCTTTTGAGGCGGATCCCGCACCTTTGAAAGACCTGGGGAGATTTTTTGACAAGGCCCGGAAATCGGCCATGGATGAATGTATTTTTTTAAACTTGGTTCTGGACAAGATGAGTTTATTGTTGAAATATATGCTGGATTGTTCCGATGAGACTCTGGATCGGAATAAAATCACGGAACTAACTGAAACCATGGAACAAGCAAAAAATTTAATAGTCTTATAATGAATGCAACATGTAAAATTGAGTTTAAATGTATAAACGCTGCCTGTGCAACGCCTATAGATTTTTCATTAACCGAGATTGAAAGTGACGGAACTCTGATTTGTCCGCACTGCCGAAAAGCCTATTCCTTTCATCCTGATTTTGTGGATAAAATGAAGCGTTTTTACAAGCTCGTGGAAGCGGTTCAGGACGCCCGGGATATCCTGGGGAATGCCAATGTGGCCATTAATGTCAAAGGGAATGAGATTAAAATTCCCTATCGTCTGCTTCTGACCCGCATGAATACGCTCATTACCTTAAAAATGGATGACGGGGAACTGACCTTCCGCTTCAGGGTGGAGCCTCTCAACGATAATGAAGTAATCAAATAGCCGGGCACCGGTCTTGAAATTCCAATGTAAATTGGGGATATGCCTTAATGTCTACAGAATCGGAAGAATGGCAGCAGCTCCTCCGGGATTTTTTAACCGAAAGCACGGAAATTCTGGATACCTTTTCTTTTGATATCCTTTCCCTGGAATCTTCACCGCAGGATCCTGAAATCCTGAACAAGCTTTTCAGAAATATCCATACCATCAAGGGATCGGCCCATTTTCTGGGATTCAGGAATCTTTCGGAATTCGGCCATAAGCTGGAAGACCTTCTGAATAAGCTCCGCCATCAGGAACTGTTTGCGGATTCCGCGGTGATTGATATCCTTTTGATTTCTTGCGATCATTTAAAGGATATGGTGTCTCTTGTCCGGGATCGGCAGAAAGATACGGTGGATGTCTCGGCTGTCTCTAAAAAAATTGAGCTCCTTCTTGCCTCTCCGAAATTTTCCGATGAGGCGGCTTCTGAAAACAGCAGGGGGGCCTCTTCCGCTTCCGCCTTTCCTCCGGAACCAGAGGCGGATTTTTCCGCAAATGAAGAAAAGAAGTCCTCAAAACTCGGTGAAATTCTTGTCCGTCAAAATGCGATCAGACCTGAACAGCTTTCGGAGGCGCTGGCCTTTCAGGAACAGATTCCCAGGCTCGGGGAAATCCTGGTTCAGAAAAATTATGTCACCCCGTATCAGCTGGAAGAGGCGCTTGAACGTCAGAACAAGAAAAATCAGAAAGATTCGAATATCCGGGTCGATGTGACCCGTCTCGATGACCTTATGAACCTGGTCGGCGAGCTGGTGCTCTGCAGAAATCAGTTTTATGCGCTGGCGAAAAGTCCTGTCCTGGCCAATTCTCCGGCCCCTCTTGCGGTCAGCCTTTCGGAAACCATTCACCGTCTTGCCTTCAATACCGGGGAACTGCAGAGAGCCGTGATGAAGACGCGCATGCTGCCTATTGCCCGCATGTTTTCGCGTTTTCCGAGGCTCATCCGTGATCTGGAACATCAAACAGGCAAGCAGGTTCGCCTCGAAATAAAGGGGGAAGAAACCGAACTGGACAAGACAATCCTGGAAGAGATGACCGACCCCCTGATGCACATGGTCCGGAATGCCCTGGATCACGGCATAGAGATGCCTTCAGAGCGCGAAGCCCTGGGGAAAGATAAAACCGGAATGGTGCGGTTAAGCGCTTTTTACGAGGGGGGGCAGATCCTCATTATCGTTGAGGATGACGGAAAAGGAATCAGCCTAGAAAAAATTCTTGAGCAGGCGATTGAAAAGAAGCTCATTGCCGCGGACCAGGCCGGGCGGATGACCGAAAAGGAAATCCTGGATCTGATTTTTCTTCCGGGGTTGAGCACTTCCGGTGCCGTTTCTTCCCTTTCCGGAAGAGGCGTGGGAATGGATATTGTTAAAAGTAGTATCTCCAGGCTTAAGGGGGTTATTGAAGTGGTGACTCACAAGGACCGGGGAACCCTTTTCCGGATAAAGCTTCCCCTGACGCTTGCCATCATCCCGGTGCTTTTAATCGGGGTTCTGGACCAGATGTATGGGCTGCCTCTTGGAAATGTCGTGGAGTCTTTAAGAATATCCAGAGAGGAAATTTGTTTTGCGGAGGGGCAAAAGGTGATAGAGTTCAGAGGCCGTGTTCTCCCTCTTGTGAGCTTCAGGGAAATATACGGACTTCCGGAGCAGGAGGAGACTTCCTGGATTTATATCGTCGTGATCGGTCTGGGGGAGAAACAGAAGGCGGTCAGGGTGGATGCCCTCTATGAACAGGAGGAGGTTGTGATAAAATCTCTGACACGGTTTTTGTCCGATGTCCCGGGATTTGCAGGGGGGGCAGTACGGGGGGACGGACGAGTGATTCTGATTGCAGATATTGAATATTTAATTACAGAACAAGGAGGCGAAAGTGGGACAAACACTTTTCATGCGCTTTAAAAAGCTGATGGGATTATCTTTCAGCCTTAGTATTTTATCGGTGCTGGTCTGGCGTTTCTGGATACCCCGGGATGAAATTTTTTACGGGGCTTTAGGGGCTGTCGTTTTAACATCCTGTATTTTTTATGTTTTGGCTTTTTTTTTATTCAAAAGGGACAGGCAGAATTACAGGGCAAGGCTTTCAGAAATACAGCTTCTGATTGAAAATATGGCCGGGGGATATCTCGCAAAGGGCATTGTGGTCGGAGGAGAGGATGAATTGGGCGAAATTGAAAAAAAACTGAACACGCTTCTCCAAGAGTATGCGGATAAATTGAAAAAAATGTCGAAGACGATCTCGGAGACCGAGGAGCTTAAAAAGACGATCCAGGCCGATATCCGGGTCTTTGAAATAACGGATGAGAAAAATCTGAAGGATATGGACAGCCTGCAGGTTTTTCTGCGGGAATCTTCAAAAAGCTTTGAGGGAATGTATGACTCTCTGAATCATCTTTCCTCTTTTCTGTTTAAAACAGTCAGCGCGATCAGGGAAATGGTGAAGACCGTCAAGGGGTATGCGCCTAAATCCCGTGATCTGGCGGATTCCGCGGAAAATATAAACACTCTTCTTCACCATTGGTCCGCCGAGGTGGAAAAGGAGAATGTCCTGATACAGAAGGCCCGGCAGAATTCGGAAAAGGCCATGGAAGCGGCGGCCGAAGGGACGAAGTTTTATTTAAAAACAGTTGAGCGCATGAACCGCATCGCCAGGTCGGTTGATGAAAATTCCACGTCCATTGGGAACCTCGGAAAATCCTCCGGAGAAATCGGGGATATCGTGGAAACGATTGATGAAATAGCGGATCAGACCAATTTACTGGCCCTGAATGCCGCGATTGAAGCGGCTCGTGCCGGGGAGCAGGGGCGAGGGTTTGCGGTTGTCGCCGATGAAATCCGGAAGCTTGCGGAAAGGACAACCTCGGCCACAAAGGAGATTTCGGACACGCTCTCCTCCATGCGGATGGAGATCAATTCCGTGATTTCCTCCATGGAGCAGGGAACCCGGGAAGTGGAAAAGGGGGTGGAACTCGCGGATGATTCTCAGTCTGTTCAGAAACGGATCAGCCAGGTCATTGAAAATTCCAAAAGCCTTATGGAGGAGATTGCCTCTTCTGTTTCTCATCAGGAAAACGATTCCCAGTCTCTGCAGAACCTCCTGGACCGCCTTAAGGAAAATATCAAGGGGTTGTGTCATTATAATACGTCAGAGGAGAAGCAGGGCGCCGAGGTGCTTGAACTCTCATCTAGTCTCGGGGAGCATATTTCCCAATGCCGCAATACCCTGGACGGCTTTAAAAAAGCGCTGGATCCTGTGCCGGATTCCCTCAACGCTTTGATTACGGAAATTCATTCTTTGAAGCCGGTTCTGCGGCACATGAAGGAGGAACTGGAAGACCAGGGAACGGAGTTTAACGGATCATGCGCATAAAATCCGGTAAGAAAAGGCATCCTTTCAGCCTCCCTGAACGCCTTGCGGGAGTGTTCCTTGTTCTGATGATTCTTTTTGATTCCGGCTATGTCGGCTTTGTGTTTTCTGGGGACATGAAGACCCCCTTTCAGCTCTTCTGCTTTTTCTTTGTTTTCCAGTTTGCTCTGGGGGTAACCGCCTTCGTCATTTTTCGTCGCTGGTTTTTCAAGTTTTCAAGAATTCCCCTGAAGCTTGAGCGAGTCCTGGAGGGGGATATCGGCATTAATTTTTTCGAGGAGGATATGGGGTCTGAAGCCCGTGAACTCGCACGTATCCTGGATGACATCTTTGCCCGGCAGCTTTATACCTTGGATAAACTGAGTGGTGTGAAAAATGAGACGGATTCAAAAATCAGGGGAATGAAGGATAATCTTCTCAATCTTGAGAAAAGCATTGTCATCGGAAACCAGTCGGTACGCAAGACCAATGAGGGAATGAACCAGCTTAAAAATATGGTGGAAAGAATTTCCAGTGAGATTCAATCCCTTATGGTTTCTGTGGGTAATACGGTCTATTCCGTCCAGGTGATGGAAAAAAGCATCGCAAAAGTGGATCTGGATGCCCAGAATATGGGGAATTTCGTGGAGCAGACGGCTTCCTCCATCGGCCAGATGGCCCTGTCCATTGAGGACGTGGGCGGGAATATCGACCACATCACCCAGCTTGCCCTGAGGGCTGAGGAGTCGGCCTCGGGGGGAGGTAAAATCGTGCTTGATTTGATTTCCGCCATGTCTCAGATTGCCGGAAGCATCAAGTCGTTTTCCTTCACGATCGGGGAACTGGAAAAGAGATCCCTGGAAATCGGAAAAATTTCCCAGACCATCAACGATATTGCCGAGCAGACGAACCTCCTGGCTTTAAACGCTTCCATTGAAGCCTCCCGTGCCGGTGAGCACGGCCTGGGTTTTGCCGTGGTCGCGCTGGAAATAAAAAAATTGGCGGAGAAAACCGCGCTTTCCACCCGGGAAATCACACACATGATCCAGAGCACGCAGGAG
>CAYUET010000056.1:9160-12764 GCA_964443875.1 uncultured bacterium
TACCCATAAAGTGATTCATTCCCTGCATGCGGGGGAAGAGGATGTCCGCGCGGGAGTGCTTCTGGCGGATAAGGCGGGGGATGCACTTAATATTATTGTCGAAACGATTGATCAGGTCGGTCTTCTGTTCCGGGAAGTGAATAAGCGCACCCGAGATCAGAGAGAGGCAAGCCAGGATATCATGAGAGCTGTTTCCACCATGCGGGAACTTACCGGGGCCGTGACCCTTTCAACCGCGCAGCAGTACGAAAATTCAAGGCTCATCACCGAGGTCGGCCTGGACATGAAAAAGGTGGCGGAGCACGTGGCTGGAATGCTGGATGTACAGAACGCGGATATAGAAAGAGTTTATCTCTGCGTGGGCGAGGTGAAGGAAAGCATTTCTCTGATTGTTTCCTCCATGAAGGACATGGAGACTCTTTCCTCCACTTTAAAAGGCATTTCCGCTGTCGTGAATAATCTTCTTAAAGATTTCAGGGTGTTATCACAGAATGCAACTGATCATTTTTAAACTGGGAAATGAATCTTTCGGATGCGAGCTTAAAAATCTCCGGGGAATTCACCGTCTGATGCCGGTAACCCCTGTCCCCAAGGCTCCTCCGTTTGTCAAAGGCGTTGCCAATCTGCGGGGGATCATCCTGCCTGTGATTGATCTGAGAAATCGCCTGGGTTTTCCGCAGACCCAGGAGGATAAAAATTTTCGCGTGCTTGTTGTGGAGAATCAGGGAGAGAATATCGGTTTTGAAATCGACGGCGTGAAGGAGATTGTGAAGACAGAACCTTCCGCCCTCCTGCCCTTTGAAGGAAATACGGATTTTAAAGGCAGGGAAGCCGTGTGCGGAATGCTGCGCCAGCCCGGAGGAATAGTGACTCTTCTTAATCTGAAAGCACTGATCTGAAGGAAAAAATTCAAAGATAAAGATCATCCGTACTTCTGAATAAAATTGTGATTTATTATTGATTTTATCCCTTTCTTTTTTTATTATCTCCTAAAATAGGAGAAAGGTTTTGTCTCAAAACAAGTCTCAGGAAAAAGATCGGCGTAAAGCCCAACGGGTGGACTACCCTTTCAAACTTACACATGCCCTCTATACCTTTCCGGGTCTCGTCAACATTCCTCTTGAACCCGGAAAAATGATTAATATTTCCTCCAATGGGATTCTTTTTGAATCACAGTCTTCCTATAAAGCCGGGGATCTTGTCCGGATTGAAATTCAGCTCGGGTCCTGGGCGGAGTATAAGACGGGCTTTGAAGCGTTTCATGCTATTTATCAGGGGGAACCTTTTGTTGTTCTGGGAAAGGTTTTAAGAGTGCTGCCCCTGGAAGAAAAAAATCAAAAGTTCTTTAAGGCGGCCATAAATTATGTTAGTGTGGACGAAAGTCACAGACAGGCAGTGGAGCGGTTTATAAAAAAATTCATTCAGAAGAGGGTATCTCATGAAAATTCTTGTAGTTGATGATTCATCCACCATGCGTCGAATTATTAAAAATTCCCTTCAGAAAATCGGATTTGAAGATTCGGATGAAGCAGAAGACGGCGCGGATGCTTTGAAAAAAATGACGGGCATAGAGCTTCTGATTACAGACTGGAATATGCCCAATATGGACGGACTGACTCTGGTGAAAACCGTTCGGGCGAATCCGGCTTATAAAGCCATTCCCATCATCATGGTCACCACCGAGGCGGCAAAAGGTGAAATCATTGAGGCCATCAAGGCCGGCGTCAACAACTACGTGATCAAACCCTTCACTCATGAGGTGTTAAAACAGAAAATTGAACAGGTGTGCTCCGGTGCCAAGCCCCAGGCATGATCTGGTTGATCTTGAAATCATGAATTCATTCAACAGAGGCTTTCGCTTTTTTTTATCGGTATCGGTGACCTGCTTTCTTCTGTTTTTCTGCAGCAGCTGCAGTTTTTTCAAAGACCGTATGAAGATGAATATCAAGAAGGCTGTGAAAAAAGTCAATTTTTACAAAGACGCTTCGGCCCAGGACGTTCACCGGGTCCTCTTGATGCCTGTGCTGAATCTTTCAAAACAGAAATTTCAGGCGGATGATTTTTACCGGGAAATGGTTCTGATGTTTTCCAAATATAACTATTTCGAACTGATGACCGCTGAACAGTACCCCGAGGAAACCATAAGAATGATTTCAGATTTCTACAGGGTTAAAAAGGCGAGAACTGTGGATACCCAGGAAGATATACAGGTTTTCTGCGGGGAAAATAAGATCGATGCCTTTATCTTCCCTGAAATTATTCTGTACCGAGCCTATAAACCCCTCGTGATCGGATACAGGCAGAATATGGTCCGTCTGCCGGGCGGAGATATCCTGTGGTCTGTTGATGATGTTTTCAGGATGAATGATCCGAATGTGGATGTTCTGGCGAAAAACTGGTATTATAAAAATTGTCCCGACGAGGTCAATCCCAGCCTTAAAAAGGAGATTATGGACATTTCCGTCACTAATTTTACGGCGTTTGTTCTGGAGATGATTGGTCAGACCTGGCAACAGGCTTAAAACATAAAACAATGAGGAATCTATGAGTATTAACGCGTTGGACGGCATGAAGTTTTTGATCCTTGATGACGAGGAAACCATCACTCAGCTTATCAGCCAGTTTCTGATGGAGCATAATGCGGTCTGTGATATCGCCTATGATGGAAAACAGGGTTTTGAAAAGAACATGCAGTCTCATTATGATTTTATCATTACAGATATCATGATGCCCAACATGAACGGAGTGGAGTTTATCAAGGCCATACGGGAAATCGATCCCGTGATTCCGATTCTGATTGTGACCGGAATCCCCCACGAGAAAATTATTCAGGAAGCGATGGACAGCGGTGCCAATGGTTTTCTGAAAAAACCCTTTGAATACCATGAACTGATTGAGCTGATCTTAAAAATCCTTAAGGCGTAAATTTCTTATGAAGAAATTTTCATTATTAATTGTTGAGGGGAGTTTCACTGTCCGCCAGCACATCTCGGACGCCTTGAAAAATCATCCTGAACTTGATGTGATGGATTTTTCCACTTCCGAGCATAAAACCATCCAGATTTTAAAGGCCTTCATTCCTTCTGCCATTGTCTGCAACAGGGAATTTATCACTCGTGATTTCATCCGGTGGCTGACTCCTTTCTTCAGCTCAGGGGAGGTTGCTTTGCTGGTGTATGGGGATACTCCTCCCGAATGCATGAATGCGGCCGGGAAAAATCTTTCAGGATCATTTACTGATTTTATTCCTCTGAAAAATGCGGAAAAGGAAACCATTGATAATCTTGTTCTGACTCTCTCAACCAAACTTAATCTTTTTCATCCTTTGGCTAAAAGTACGGTCGTTGCTAAAAAAACGGAGGATCTTGTGCCGGCGTTGAAAGTGATTGCCATCGGTGCTTCGGCCGGAGGGCCCCGTGTCATTAAATCGATTTTAAGCCGTCTGCCTTCAGACCTGAATGCAGGGGTGGTGATCGCGCAGCATATTCCGGATGAGTTTGCCTCCTCCCTTGTAAAATCACTGGCGCTAGAATGTCCCCTGCCTGTTTTAGAGGCCAAAGACGGGCTGAGTATTTTTAACGGTCATGTGTATGTGGCCCCCGGC
>CAYUET010000057.1:0-11893 GCA_964443875.1 uncultured bacterium
GATCCAGCAGGCTGAAAAATCAATTCATGTCTGCATGTACTACATAGTGATGGCTGATCAAGGCAATATTAAACCTCTTCTGAAAGCCTTGGTTGAAGCGCGTAAGCGAGTCGTAGAAATTGAAATTATTCTGGAAAGAGGATACAGCGAAGGCAACAACAACGTTGGCTCAGAGAACCTGAAAGCCCTGTCTTTACTGAAGAAAAATAATATCCCTGTTTTTTACGACAGCAGGGAACAATTAACCCATGATAAACTAATCATCATTGATAAAAAGATTACCGTTGTGGGGAGTGCAAACTGGACTAATTCAGCGCTTGAGAAAAATCATGAGGCAAATGTCTTAATCGAATCCCCGGAGGTGGCGCAAAAGTATCTGGAATATTTCAAGATCCTTCCTAAGTTTTCCCCTCTTCCAGTGGAAGGGGCGACCCCGATTCCGAGGGAGTTCATGGAAAACAAGGATCTGGCAGAAAAGATGGTGAATAATTCCAATAACCTTATGTTTGATTTTTATCTGCTGATCCAAAAACTTTCCTATGAAAAAAAAGCAAAGGAATTCGAGATTGAAGGGGATCTTATCAAGGATTATTTTTATGAAAAGGATTTTAAAATACCTGAAAGAAGCAGTTGGGCTGCATACTTTATGAATCATTCCCTAAGCCGAAACATAAAGGAATATCCCTTTCTGAAGGGTGTAAAATCCCTGCCGGAAAAGAATAAGTTGAGTGTGAAACTGGATGAAGAGAACGCCGAAACGTCGGATTCGTTATGGCTCTCCAAAAAGTATTGGGAAGATTACTGGCATAGACGATTAAAAATCCGGGCGAAGTTCTGTTATTTTGTGGCCCTGGAGGAAACCGAATCCGGGCGCATGGGGCGGTATTTTTCAACGGAACGCTGGAAAATGGGAGAGAAATTCAAAATGGAATCGCATGTGTTTTCAAACGGATTCACAGAGCTTCAAAGAATTAACCTGATTGAAAAGGAAATCAATTACAAACCCGGCGAACAAAATCCCAACGGATATATTCTGAATGATTTTTATATTTATTCCGATTTTGAAACCGCTCTGGACAAGTTGAAATCCGAGACCGAACCGGAGCTTTTCAAAACTATTTTGGAAATAGCGGATCACGTTAATGAACCTTCGGATCTTAACTGCCTGAAGGAACTTATTTCCCTTGGTAAAAAATACGGCGTAAAAGTGATGCAGGAAACCTTAAAAGAAATCAAGACCCATGACAACGGCGTGAGTCCATACCGGAAATATGCCTATGTACTGGCCATAATCAGGGATAAAGGGGCGGGGAAGTAAATACTTCGGAAATGGAAAGTAAATCGGTTATTGTTCTTAGAGGTATTTATTCAGTTCTTCGACCAAAAGATGAACTGTAGTTGAAGGATTGTCCCTTTCTGGATGTGGAGGAGAATAGCGGGTTAACAGTGTTTTTGCATTGTTGATGGCCTTATCTTGAAAAGGGAAAAGGGTCTCGTACATTTCAGGGCTGTTTTTTTGATATTTTGATTTTAAATGTTTCTCAAGCTTGGAAATATAGCTTTTTCTGTGGATTGCGGAGTCAAAAAAATCATAATGAAGGAGATACCAGAGTTCAAAGGCTTCGTTGGAATAAGCGATTTTACAGTTGTTTCTATTGGCTAAATCTAAAGCGTTATTAAAGTTTTCAGCAGGAAAATCATCATGGTCGAAAACACACCAGACCTGATCAAAGGGTTCCTTAAATTTTTTTGAATGATTTTGAATTTTAATTGCCTGTTGAACAAGGCTGAATGTGTTGGCTCCTGTGCCAGAAATTTCGACAACAGCGGAAGAAACGCGGAATGCCTTAAATAATTAGGTTCAGTTTTTTCACCTTCGCAGACGATAAGAATTCTTTGTTTTGGGAGACCTCTTTGGCCTGTTTTTCTTTTGTAGGAGTTGTTAAATTTTTGCCAAATTTTTTTACTCATGGATATTTTCAATCATATGAGCTGAGTCGCCTAAAAAAGGGATGGCTCCATATTTACCCAAAATATAATCTTTGTTATAGGAGGCTTCAGATCTGACTTTAAAATCGGATAAGGAATACATTTCAGTAGCCCCATATTTATCTTTTTCAAAAAACCAGATTTGATCTCTGCGGAAGAAACGGCTGTTTAGGAGATTGGTATCATGAGTAGCAAAAAGCAATTGGGCGTTTTTCTTGTTTTTTTCGGGAGAGTGAAAAAGTTGGATGATGAATCTTGTAATTAAAGGATGAAGTCTGGCATCGAGTTCATCAATAATCAGGATTTTCCCTTCTTCGAGAGTATCTATAATGGGGCCTGTAAGTGCGAATATTTTTTTTGTCCCCTCTGATTCAGCAGACAAGGGAAAAGGTACGATTTCTAATTTCTTTTTTGATTTATCAAATTTTTTATGAAGAGTAAAAAGATCGTTGGTTACGGCCTTGAATTTTTGATTTTTAGTGGGGGCTTCATTTTTTTGTTTGTTCATCATATTTTTAAGCATTACGTTTTTTACATGAGGAGGAATTTCAGACTCTTTAAGTTCTGTTTCTTTTAGATGCAAGTCGTCAATTCCCAAATCGGCGATTTTTAAGAATTCCAGGATTTTACCCTTAAAGTCAGGATGTTGCATTTGATTGACTGTAAAGCCAAAATATCCGGAGTCACTGAGGCCGGATATGGTGTTGAAATTAAGAAACCAGTTGAAAATATTGCTTGAAATTTCTCCGTTAAATTGAGCGCATACTGAAAGAAATAAAGCATTGCTCCTTGTTTTGGATTCAAGACCTTTACCTTCCTTGAAATAGGATCCTAATTCAATTTTATCATTTTCTCTGGTAAAGAGTTTAGCTTCTTTTCTTTTCGGAGCGTAGAACAGCCATTCGTTATGAATTTTTGACTGATCGGCTTCAAAACCGTAGCGATATTTTATCTCATTATGAAAGAAAGTGATTTCAAAAAGTGATGGTTTATCTTCGGTATCAGAACTCAGTTGAAAGCGCATGACAGGAATATTTTCTAAAGTTTGACTTTCTTTTGAAGAATTAATAATGAATTTCTTCATAAAAGAAATGGCCTCAACGAAGTTGCTTTTTCCGCTTGCATTTGCACCATACATGACAGCACTTCTCAAGAGAGTCATATTATCACAAGGATTAAAGGTATTAGTTTCTCTGAGTTCTTTAAGAGCAGATGCAACCATAGTTAAAGTTTGTAATTCTTTAAAAGAGAGAAAATTTTGTACTTTAAATTCAACCAGCATTGGAGCTCCAATTTTTATTCAATTTATTGTTATTTAACATAAATAATACAAAATAGAATGAATATTTGCAATATTTTAACAAAAATTAACGTTATTTTTCGATTTATATCTAAAATACTCAGAAAATATAATTTCCCCGCCCGTTCCTTCCGGCTTAAACTTGCGCAGAGCCGCAAGATAAAGCCTTCAGTCCGCCCAGTCTTTCTCCCTCCGCACACCCGCCAGAACTCCGCCCAAAATCGCAAACAGATTTCGCGAGCTCAATCAGATTGCTCATTTGCCTTGCCTGGAATAAGGAACCTCTGTCTTGTTTCCCCCTCCCCCCGGCAGTCCGGCTTTACAATCTCCCATGCCCTGACAATGGGGTTTTGGGGAACCACCGCAAAGGCAAAATGGCAACGGTCGCATAATTCCGGAATTATGACGACATTGCCATCAAGACCCCAAAGGAAAAACCCCGTTCGCCTCTTACATAAGTGAGACTTATGAAAGATTTTTTCGGGCAAGGCTCATGCCGGAACAGGGGCCCAATTTCCCTATTCCGTCATTCGCCTTGCAGGAAATCCGAAAAAATACGGCGACAACCAAAGGCACAAAACCCCAAGCCAGTGCCTGGGAGGAAAAAAGGAGGGACTCCCCTACCGCTGAAGATCCTCCCGTCTTTATAGCTTTTTCAGCAAAGGGAGTGCTTCAAAAGCTCCCACTTTAAGGAATTGCGGAATTATCCACAGCTAAAAGAGAAAAAGAGTTGAGTTTTGTTTAACCTGCTTTAAGCGGTTCAAAATTGATGATTAATTTCTGGTTTAAGGCGGCTGCCATTTTTTCAAGCATTTTTAAGGTATAACCCTGATAATCCGCATCCTCAAGCCGTGAAATGACCGATTGTGTGGTATGGGTGAGTCTGGCCAGTTCGGCCTGGCTTAAATTATTCTCTTCCCTTAATTTTCTGAGGGAATTTGCGATGTTTAAATTGCAGGTTTCTTCTGCAACCATGGCCTTTAATGCCCTGTCTTTTGCAATCCGTTTTTCCAGAATTTTCAAAGCGTTGTTTGTTTTCATAGCTCCTCCTCGTAAGTGTGAGCTTTAGGATTCTGTTTAAATTTGTTAAGCCGTGATAAAGCTTGTTCAATATCTTTTTCAGGGACTTCTTTTTCCTTGGTTAACCCGTGAAGCAGGATAATCAGTTCTTTTCCGTTAAATCCGTATAAAACCCTGAAATTGACATGACCGTTTTTCCATCTTAGTTCATAAATACCGTCCCGAAGGTAATCCGCTTCCGGCCTTCTTAAAAGATGTCCAAGCTCTTTAAGCCTCTGTAAACGCACATAGGCTTTTGCTAAAGTTCTTTTATCAAGCTCATTCAGCCAATCCAGCACAGGGCAGCTTTTAGTGTCTTTAAAGAATACCATGTTATTCATAATTTAAATTATCGCAAATTTGCTATATTAAATCAATGAAAAATTTAGATCCTTCGGCAGCGGAAAAGGAGGGATTGCCCTACCACTGAAGATCCGCCCGTCTTTATAGCTTTTTCAGCAAAGGAAGTGCTTCAAAAGCTCCTGCTTTAAGGAATCCGGAAAGTTTTCCCTGTGCTTTTCCCGTTTAATCTTCGCCTTCCGTCCCTTCTGTTTTTGGAAATCCAGGGCAGACGCGCCTTCAGTTTTGAAGGGTCTAAACCGTCGCCTGCGCCTTGGGAAGTCCAACGGATGCTAAAAGAGCCTCAATCTCAGTTCCAGGTATTCACGAGAGTTCGGCTCTTTAAGCATCCGTAAGGACGGCTTGCAGGCTTCCGGCCCAAGGGCGAGACCCTTCAAAAATGAAGGGCGTCTTAAAAACCAAAAACAGAAAGGGACGGAAAATGATCTACGAATTAAACTACAAAAGAATGGAAAAAATCTTCAGGAAACATTGGTTCAACATAAATCAGGTAACTTTGAAATCGGAACCATTTATGGATCTGCATTTTGAAAAGATTGGGAAAAATACCTTCGCAATGGCTCATTATTTTGAACAAAACGGGGATCTGGTTCCTGATCCCGATATGGAAATCAGGGTATTCCCTGAAAAGGGAATGGTCGAAGCTTTAACTTTTCAAAGCCAGTTGAGCTATTCAAGAGTTTATCCAGATCCGGAAAATCGAAACCTGGTAAACATCCGAGTCAAAATTGAATTAAACCGATTCTTGGGAATGTGGCTCAGAAATATTATCAGTCAGGGATTCCGCTTTCAGTAGGCGGATTGAAAGCCTGGCTGCTTTTTGCAGCTAGGCTTTTTTTTGAGCCAGGGAGGAAATTAGATTTGCTACAGTTACCTTGTCTTCTTCGGATAATTTTTCAAAGTTTTGTAGTTTTGAAAGAATAGATTTATCTTGTCCTTTGAAAGAATTAATTTCTTTTTCGCTGAACGCTAATACGTCTAGGGAAACGTTAAAGATATTGGAAAATTTTTTCATTGTTTCAAAATTCGGAGCTTTTTTCCCGGATTCCCAACGCTGAACTAGTGACTGAGCAACATTGAGTTTTTTTGCTAGTTGAACTTGAGTCAACCCGCTTGTTTTTCTTAACATTCTTAATTTTTGAGCAATCATGTAATTATATACCTTTAGGATTTAAATTAATAACGTATTCATAGCATATATACCCCGTAAAAGTTGCATTTCATAAGCATAGGGCTAAAAAATATCTTTACAAATATAACCTATAGGTGATATTTATGAAATATGAAAAAAATATTCTTGACGGTTTACGGTGCTTAAAAGTGTGTTTTGTAAATAACTGAAAATGAAAGACTTAATTTTTGAATTTTTAAACTAAAAATAAAAAAGGCTGGAAAGCGGTAGATTTGCGGTCGCTTGCCTTCCAGCCCCCAAAATCCAAGCCACCTGAAAGGAGGCCAAGACATGTCAGACAATATCAAAGAGGATTTACTCCGTCCAGAATCTTCAAATCCCAATCCGGTAAAGCTGGATCTTATAGATTTCTTACTAAAGACCCTTCGGGAATTCGATCTGGCGTATCATCCGAGCTTAAGCATTTACAGTTCCATGACTCAGCAACGCGGTATCAGTCAGGATCTTTCCTTTCGAGCAATCGAATTAAAACAGGCCGTTGAGAATTTTGATGAAGCCCTGCATTCAGAAATAAAATCATTCTGTTCCAATTAACCATTCAACAACAAGGAGAACCGGAGATGAAACTTTTGACCAAGGATTTTTACGAAGCGGCCTACCTTTTGGCCAAAGGGATGAAGCTGGCACGGGTATTGGGATCGCCAAAGACCGTGCTTCTTGAGTTGGAGGGTTCGGAAGAGTTGAACGTCCTGAAAGATAAATACAGAAACCAGTCCGCAGAGGTCAATGTCCACAGCCTTAAAAAACAGATGAAGGAAGTGAAGGATATTGTGTTTACCGTTTTGCGGAACAATGGAGCATCCAGTCAGATTTCCCTAAACGTCATGTAAATCCCCCATTAAACGGAGAACCCTGAGAATGATTAACGATGACATTATCTTAAAAGCCAAGCAGTCAAACCTTCCGGATCTGTTCCGAAATGCGAACATTGATCTTATACCCACCAACAACGGATCATCTTTTAAATGCAAATGCCCTTTTCATGAAGACCATGAACCAAGCCTTAATCTGAACAATAAGAACGGAATCTGGCTCTTTAACTGCTTCGGCTGTGGTACTGGTGGGACAAGTATTGATTTTATCATGAAATTTGAAAATAAGGATTTCAAGGAGGCCGTGAAAAGCATAGCCGGGGAAAGGGATTCAGGGATTGCAAGAATGGATTTAAGAAGGTCAAATGTTCAAAGTTTAAAGTTGGAAGTGCAGGAAGAAGGTGCAGCTGAAACAAAGGCGACAAGGAGCGAGCTTCTTTGCCTGATTACGGAGCATTACCATAAAAACCTGATGACCGGGGAAAATAAAGGTAAAGCCTACCTTCAAAAGCGTGGCCTTTGGGATGAAGAACTTGTAAAGGCTTTTAAGCTTGGGTATTCCAACAATAGCGCCAATGAGGACTTAAGGGAATACCGCCAGCAGTTAAGGGAAGAACTTGGCATATTCAAGGATAATTATTATGAAACTTTTGCAAATTGCGTAATCTTTCCGGTTCTGGATCTGGAAGGCAACCCGACGGATCTTTACGCCAGAAGAACCATGAACTATACCGACCGGGCAAACCACTGCTACAACAAAGGCAAACATCAGGGCATTTTCAATATCTTGAACGTCAAGGATGCTGAAACCATCATCTTAACCGAAGGCATTATCGATGCCCTTTCAATTTACAAAGCCGGATTTAAAAACGTAACGGCTTTATACGGCGTGAACGGCTTAACAGAAGCCCATGAAAATATTTTTAAAAACGGCATTGTTAAAAAACTGATTCTTGCTCTGGATAATGATGAAGCCGGAAAGGCTGGAGTCAAAAGGGTTGCAAAGGAGTTTAAGGATTTGGAAATCTGTTCCGTCCAGCTTCCAGAGGATATCAAGGATATGAATGAACTGCTTTTGAAGCAGGGAATAGAAGCGGTCCAGAAGGCAATCAATGAATCCGTTCTTCTGCATATAGGGGCACAAGGTATTGCGCCCAATCTCCACACACCCAATCCCTACGAGCCGGAACTTCTTTCCCCTGTTGAAAAGCGTATTATGGAAGCCTTCAAAGAGGAGGGGGGGAAGATCCGGTATGCGGAAATTGAAGACGGCGCACTCAGAAAAAAGGAAATCACCAATCCCAAAGAGGTTGAGGAACTTTTCAACTTCCCCCATTTCAACTTTAACGGAACGGATCTGGTTTTCCGTTCCTCTGTTCTTACCTATACGGTCCGGGATGTGGGAAGACTTAAAAGCTTAAGTTCACTTCGGTTTGTCATTACGGTCAAAAAGAACGAGGAAGCCGGGGAAGTCCTTCCGGTCACAGACCGGATAGACCTTTACCTTCTGCGTTCAAGAGCTATCTTTGAAAAGAAGGTGGCGGAGGTTTTTAAGATTCAGCCGGCAGTCATTGAAAAAGACTTTGCCTCCCTGATTGCCTTTATTGAAAGCGATTTCAAGAGACGTAAAAGCCAGGAGTCAAAAGGCGGGGAAGAGGCTTACAAAATGAGTTTGGAGGAGGAATCCGAGGCCATGAAGTTTTTGAAAACCTCAAATTTGATCCGAAATATTATCGATGACCTGACCTCCCTTGGCTATGTGGGGGAGGATGACAACAAGCTTCTTTTGTACCTTGGAGCAACCTCCCGGAAGCTCAGCAAACCGATTTCCATTCTGATCCGCTCCCAGTCATCCACGGGAAAGAGCTTTTTAATTTCCGTCATCTGCAATCTGATGCCTCCGGAGGATGTCCACCAGTGGACAAGTCTCACCCCAAAAGCCCTGTATTACATGGCTCAGGACGCTTTAAAACATAAGTTTATTGCAATAGATGAAAGAGCCGGGATGGAAGAGGCGGAATACCCCATCCGATCCTTGCAGTCCGGCGGGGTGTTGTCCCTGGCGGTTCCGATAAAGAACCCAACCAGCGGACAGATCATCACCGAGCAGATCATCAAGGAAGGACCGATCTCCTATGTGGATGGCTCCACGGATACAAGGGTCAATCCGGAAAACGCCAACCGCTGTTTTGAAATCTTTCTGGATGAGAGTGCGGGCCAGACAAGGCTTGTGCAAAGGCAGCAGAAAAAAGCTCATTCTCTGGAGGGAATGAGCACGGATGATGATCTGGAAGCCATCAAACGCAGACACCGCAATGCCCAGAGGCTTTTAAAGCCCGTGAAGGTGGTGATTCCCTTTATTGAGTATATTGATTTTCCTTCCGACTGGATCAGAATGAGAAGGGATCACGATCGTTTTTTATCCTTAATCGTAAGCATTGCCTTCCTTCACCAGTACCAGAGAGAGCGGAAAGAAATGAACGGCAAGGCCTATATTGAAGCCACGCTCAAGGATTACGCCATAGCGTACAAAATAGCCAAGACGGTTTTATTCAATACCTTTCAGGAACTGGAAAAACCCCTGTTTGATTTTTATCTACAGTTAAACACCATGGTGGAGAAGCAGGCAGCGGAGCAGGAAGTAGAGCCGGAAGAGTTCATGTTCACCCGGAGGATGATCCGGCAGAGCATCAAGCTCCCGGATTATTTGGTCAAACGGTATATGAGAATTTTGAAGGATCTGGAATATTTTGAAGTGAAGAGCAACGGGAACGGATCAAGGGAGTCCTACCGTCTGATTGTGCAGGCCAAAAAGACGGATCATCTTTCAGGACTCACAACGCCGTCACAGCTCAAGGCGAAAATGGAGAAAGAAAAATCGCCCCTTGCAAATGAATGACTTAAATCAAAAAGCGGGTAAAAGCGGGAAGAACCAGCCTTTCAGGGTGGAAGACCATGGAAGGCCTAAAAATAAAGGATTGCAGAGGATGCAGAAACCAGCGGAACCGGAACAGGGAAACATGAAGGCCATAAGGGAAGACTATGACGACGGCCTGTATGACGAACTGAAAAAATACCGGCTTAAAATAAATGAAGAGAAGATATCGTCTTTCTGGAAAGAATATATTTTAAAAAATCTTGGAATGTTTTACGACTTTTTAAGCAGCCGTCCGTTAACCTTAAAAGAAATTTCCGAAGAAGAAATATCCGGATACCTGAAACACTTATTTGAAATCAGGGATAAAGCCGGATTTTATCTGACCGCCATAGTTCAGAGGGAAAACATAAGAAATGTAAAAAACTTTTTAACCTGGGCTTGTTCGGAAGGGATAATCCCGGTTAACCCGTTGCAGCTGTTTAATATTCTCCAGTACAGGAAACAGCTGGAACAAAAAATCCATGCAAGGCGGTTGAATCTCTATAAGGAGCGTGGTGCTGTTTTAACGTATTCCAATAAAACCCTTTTTGAAATGTATGAGCTGCATTTAAAGGAGAATTTCAAGGGATGTGTAAAAGCCCTTGAGCGAGTCAAAAGGCCGGTTCAACGGCTGATTTTATTCTGCAAGGAGAGAGGTATAAATTTTAATTTTTTTCCTAAGGAGAAAGAGAGGGAGTATTTTGATTATCTGGTTTCCTATGAGAAATATCCCTCATTAAAGACCTGCAAGGAAACCGTTGAAGACTATATTGTTTATGCCAGACGTTTTTTTAGATGGGTGTATGAAGAGGGATACCATGAAAACTATCCCTTTAAGGAGTGGAACGCCCAGGAGATAAAAAGAATTTTTCAATCAAAAGAAAAAGAATCTTCCGTTGTCCGGAAAAGGTATTACAGCATAAAGGAGTTGTTAACCTCCTATAAAAAATATTTAAGAAAAGCCTACACCAGCAATGAAATCGTCAGAAACTATTATCAAAGTCTTAAATTTTTTATCAGGACCTCAAAGATTTTCAGGATACCGTTTCACAAGGTCAATTCGGAAACAGTGGAAAAACTTAAAGAGTATCTGTTTTCCTATGAATATCAGCCGGGATGTTTATATTCAGCAGGATTTCAGGCGGAATATATCGGCAGAATCAAACGGTTTTACGATTGGGCGGTTAAAAAAGGATTTGTGATGGAGCACCCTTTAAAGGAATTCAATCAAAATCAGTATATAAGGGAAATCAAGGCATCCTGCATTAACCGTAAACATGAACAAAGAAAATTTACGGAGCTGATTCCGCCGATATTTAAAGCTATTTTTGATGACATAACCTTATATGAAGAAACCTTTGGTTTTTGTGCAACAACCATTGAAAACCATCAGCGGGGATGGAAAATATTTTTTGAATATCTGGAACAGCGGAATTTATTCGACCTGAAAAGCGTGGATGAAAGCCTTCTGCATGATTATTATTTTTATCTTATGAAATGCCGGAAGAATGATGGCAAAAGGATTGCGCTTAACAGCCGTACAAGGCATCTGGTGGCAGTCAAAAGGCTTTTTCAGTACCTTTACAGATTTAAGAAGATAGAAAAAGATCCGAGCGAATGCATCGAAATACCCAAGCAGCAAGCCGGACTGCCGACCGCAGGACTTAACCACCGGGAAATGCTCAAACTGTTTGAAACGCAGGACGGATTAAGCCCGGTATCCATTTTAAGAAGGGCCGTGCTTGAGTTTTTATATGCCGCCGGTTGCAGATCAAAGGAAACAAGAAGCATAAGGCTGAATGAAATTGATCTGGATAAGGGATTTGTGAGGATCAACAATCCCAAGGGAGGAAAACGGTTTCAAAGGGTTGTTCCGATCGGAGAAGGTGCGGTTTACTGGATTAAAAAATACCTCAGGGAAGTCAGAAGCAAATTTAAAACCATTGAAACGGATGTCTTATTTTTAAACAAGGACGGAAGGGCTTTATCCAGGAATACGCTTTTGAACATCGTAAAAAGCAGTCACATGAGAGCGGGGGTAAGGAAAAACGGGATTGTATGTCATAGCATGAGGGTAACGTCAGCAACCGAGCTTTTAAAAGGAAATTTAAACATCAAACTGTTACAGGATTATTTAGGTCATAGATCAATACAAAGCACGGAGAAGTATATACGACTGGTTCCAATGGACTTGAAAAAAGCTTATTTAAAATGTCATCCCAGAGCAATAGTGCAATCTAAGTAACCCGGTTAAAATTCTGAAA
>CAYUET010000058.1:0-11437 GCA_964443875.1 uncultured bacterium
CGCTGGCGGCGGAGATGCCGCACATGGCGCAGTCTGTTTTCCCGCTCTGGTCCCAGCGGTTTTCTGTTTCCCATATTTTATTGGCATCGAGGGTTTCCCAGGAACTCATGGCATCCCGGTCTATCTCCCGGGCCATGGACTCGGGCGGAAAATGGGCAAGGTCGGAGCTCATCAGAACAAGGGAGTGCGGGGTGAGGTACCGGGAGAGGCGGTCGCCGATGCGGATGAGGGTGTTCAGATTCTCGGGGGGCAGAATAACCGGAATAATCGGGAGACTTCCCAGGCGGTAAAAGGCCAGGGGGAGCTGCATTTCCAGGGAATGTTCTTTTTCGTGAATGGTATTGTCGAGGATGAAAAGATCAGGATTATCCCTGAGAATATTTGCTATGATTTTTTTATGGAGGGGCATCAGGCCCTGGGGAACTTCAAAGGCGGAAAAATCAGAGAGCACGGCTTTGCCTCCGCAGGCGCTTCTGTGGCTTGGCCCCAGCACAAAGATTTCCCGATAAGGTCCTGTGAGCTGGCAATAGGCATGCAGGGCAGTTTTAAGGGAATAGATATAACCGGCATGAGGAGAGATGATTCCGTGAATCCATTGTCCTTGGACGAGAGGTTTTGGAGAGATTGTTTTAAGGGTGAGCTCGATCATTTCCGTGAGAACGTTTTTTTCCCGCGGATACCAGCCCTGTAAGGCGTAAAAAGGCTTTCTGTTCATCTCTTTCTCCTTCTGGATGTGCGATTTTTACACTTTCCCCGAGGGCTTTTCAATGGTTAAAGCAGACGAAAAGACAAGGAAAAGATGAGAAAAGGATAAAATCGCACTTTTATGTAATATAATAATGCAAAATAATTAAAAAAAATAAAAAAAGATATTGACGCGATACATATAATAAGGTAATGTTTAAAACATATAAGACAAAGGTTAACAAAGTAATCTTAACTTTTAAGGCAGGAAGGTAAGTAGAAATGATTCTGGCAAGTATCGTGAGTATGCTTTTGGAAGCTCGAGAATTTATCTTCCTGCCGGAAGGAGAGAGTGAAGTAATTTTATATTCCGGTTTCTCTGGTGGTAATAATTCTCCCAAAGAGGGCTAGATCCGCGATTAATTTTGGAGACACAAGAGAAACCGGTTTTTTAAACGGATAAACCGGGTTTTATAAAGAAGGTTGAAGATTGTTTTCCCCCCCTCCTCAAATCTTCAACCTTCTCCTTTAATAAAAAAAAACCCCGCTCCTCAGGGAGACGGGGTTTTTTTATTCATTTTGCAGCCGGAGCGTGCTCCGGAGGTTGAAGCGATGGAGTTCTTATTCTGCGCTTTCTTCTTCCTGAGCCTGCTCAGGAACCTGATTTTGCATCATATTCTGGAGCATGGCGGACATATCCTGGATACTGGCCCCCTGGGGTGGAATGAAAAGTGAATCAGCCAGATCAACTTTCTGAATGTTTTTATAAATAATGGTTGTTGTCGCATTATTGGGGCCTACGGTTGAATTTTTAATAATGATGCCTTCATTGACCCAGACCGTATTTTTATATCCCAGCTGGGCATCTTCGGCCACAAATTTCTGGCATTTTTTACCTTCCATTTCTTCTGTCCCCACATTTTTATATTCCGGAAGTTTGGTTTCTTTGGTCATCATGTCGGAAAGGGAGGTTTTAAGCCATCCTTTGAGTGCGTCGTTATAGGTGTACATGGTGCCGTCTTTCTGCATGATCATGATGAACTTCATTCCCTGCTGTTCGCCTTCGCTGCGGACGCTTCCGTTTTTATACGAGGTTTTAAAGGTGAGCGTTCCCATATTGTTGAACTGGCTTTCTGCAACCATTTCCGCCGTATAGGAAATGGTATCGGAAAGACCTAGCTGTTTATAAATTTTGGACAGATCGTTTCCGCCTTCTGCAAACAAGGGAAGGGAAATTGCCGCTGCAAGGATTAAGGCCAGAAAATTTTTCATAAAGGCTCCTTTTAATTTAGATAACGGTATTGTTCGGTATAATTGTATTTTTAACCACAATGACAATTCCATCCCGGATATAATAGCGTTCCTGGGGATCATCATAGTGGGTGAGTTTTTTTTGATTTTCGATGAGGACGTTCTCTCCGATGCGGGCATTTTTATCGATGATGGCGCCTTTGATCCGTGAATTTTTTCCGATGCCCAGTCGTATAGGATCTGTGGCTTCAGAATCATCATAATAGTCTGCACCCATGATCAGGCTGTCTTCAACAACGCATTCGTCATGCAGAATCGAGCGCAGGCCGACGACGGAGTTTTTGACGGTCGCTTTTTTGATGAAACACCCGTCATTGATGATGCTTTCGGAAATATGGCTGTCAAGGACGGTGGATCCGCCGAGATTCCTCTGGCGGGTATAAATCGGACGGGTCGGGTGAAAGAGCTGAAACGGGGGATGGCGCCGGCAAAGACTCAGATTGGCTTCAAAGAAGGCGCGTATGGTTCCGATATCCTCCCAGTATTCATTGAAGAGGTAGGAATGGACTTTGAAGTTCTGGATGGCTTCCGGGATCACCTGTTTTCCGAAATCATTCAGGTTGGGATTGTTAAAAAGCGCGGAATGGAGGGCTTTGCGGTTGAAGAGATAGATACCCATGGAGGCAAGATAGGGCTTGTGCAGGGCCTGTTCAGGGCTCAGCCCGAAATGGGTCGTATCAATGGCATAATGTTTAAGCGCATCGCCTTTTGGTTTTTCCGAAAATTCGACGATTCTTGATGTTTCATCCACTTTAAGAAGTCCGAAACTGCTGGCATCCGACTCAGAGACCGGAAGGACACAAAGGGTCACATCGGCCTCACGGCGGAGGTGCTCATCAATCAAAGCCGAAAAATTCATGCGGTACATCTGGTCTCCGGAGAGAATCAGAATGTTGTCCCACTCCTGTCCGTTGATATGGGGGTAGATTTTGCGTACGGCATCCGCCGTCCCCTGAAACCATTCCTGGCTTCCGGTGGTCTGTTCTGCGGCAAGAACTTCGACATAGCCGTTTGAAAAGGAATCAAAGTGATAGGTTCTGGAAATGTGCTGATTTAAAGAGGCAGAGTTGAACTGGGTAAGGACATAGATTCGGTTAAGGTGGGAGTGCAGGCAGTTGCTCACCGGAATGTCAATCAGCCGGTAGCGGCCTGCAAGCGGAACGGCGGGTTTGGAACGCATTTTGGTAAGGGGGAAAAGTCGGTCTCCGCGTCCGCCTCCCAGAATTACAACCATTGTATTTTTTTCAAAACGGGTGTTCATGAAAAAGGCCTTCCTTCATTGAATATTTCCATATTAAAAGGTTTCTGTATTTCATTTTTCAAAGCTCATTTCTCAGGACGATCATGGACCGGCCTTCAATTTCCATAAGTCCTGAAACGTCATAGACAGGTTCACGTCCTTCTTCGTAGATATCCTGGGGGGAGGGCTTGCCTGTGTTGAGGATGAGTTTCCATTCCAGGTCCCTGAAAAGGGCGGGCATGCGGAAGCTTATTTTTTTGGAGTGAGCGTTGATCATGGTGTAAAAGTTTGAATCCTCCTTGGAAAATCCGGTATCCTCCGCCGAACCGGAGAGGTAAAAGGCGATGGTTTTGACATTATGATCCCACCTTGCCTGAAGCCCCTTATGGCAGAACCAGCTGATGTCCGGAATTTCACTGTTCCCGTCTTTTCCTTTCAGAAAGTGGACCCTGCGGAAAGCGACGTGTCTTTTCCTGAAATGGATCAGGAGCCTGACAAAGCGGTGAAAATCATCCTCTACTTTAAGGGCGCTCCAGTCGATCCAGGAAAGATCATTGTCCTGACACCAGGGATTGTTGTTTCCCTTCTGGGTTTTTCCGAACTCATCGCCGGCGAGGATCATGGGAACCCCCTGGGAAATGAAAAGCGAGGTCAGAAAGTTTTTTCTCTGACGTTTGCGGATGTCGATAATCTCCGGATTGTCGGTATCGCCTTCTTCCCCGTAATTATACGAAAGGTTGTTGTTTTCTCCGTCACGGTTGAATTCCCCGTTGGCATCGTTGTGTTTTTCATTGAAGGAGACAAGGTCCCTTAAGGTAAAACCGTCATGGCAGGTAATGAAGTTGATGCTGTGAAAGGGTTTTCTCCCGGAATTTTGGTAAAGGTCTGAGGAGCCGGCAATGCGGGTGGCCAGTTCGCCGATCTTTCCGTAATCCCCTTTCCAGAAGGCACGCAGGGTGTCCCGGTATTTTCCGTTCCATTCCGCCCAGCGTCCGCCGGGAAACGAGCCGACCTGGTAAAGGCCCGCGGCATCCCAGGCTTCGGCAATGATTTTGGTGTCGCGTAAAACGGCATCTTCAGCGATCAATTCCAGAAGCGGCGGATTTTCCAGCACTTTCCCGTCCTTGTCCCTGCCGAGGATGGAGGCCAGGTCAAACCGGAAACCGTCCACATGCATTTCAATGACCCAGTACCTGAGGCAGACAAGAATGAAATCGCGCATATTGGGGTGGTTGCAGTTCATGGTATTTCCGCAACCCGAATAATTCTTATAATACCGTCCGTTTTCCAGCATGTAGTAGATGACGTTGTCAAATCCGCGGAAACAGAGCGTGGGCCCCATTTCATTTCCCTCAGCGGAATGATTAAAGACCACATCGAGGATGATCTCCAGTCCGGCTTCATGCAGGGCTTTCACCATTTGCTTGAATTCATTTACCTGTTCCCCGGCATTGCAGTGAAGGGCATAGCGTCCTTTGGGTGCAAAAAAGGCGATGGTTGAATATCCCCAGTAGTTTTTAAGTTTTTCCCCGGTCTGGGGATTGGTTCTGAAATTTTCATCCTCATCAAAATCCTGAACAGGGAGGAGCTCGACCGCTGTGATCCCCAGGTCTTTCAGGTAGGGAATTTTTTCGATCAGCCCGGCATATTTCCCCTTGTGGGAAACTTTGGAGGAGGGGTGACAGGTGAATCCCTTGAGATGGGTTTCATAAATGATCGTGTCCTGGAGGGGGATTCGGGGGTGTTTGTCTTTTCCCCAGTCAAAACGGTCGTCAACCACAATGGATTTGGGCACATATTCCGCATCCGGAACCGTGCTCATGGAAAGGTCTTTTTTCGGGGAATTCCAGTTATAGCCGCGTGCGCGGTCTAATTTCCAGGTCATGTTGCCGGTCAAGGCCTTGGCATGGGGATCCACGAGAAGTCGGTGTTCGTTAAAACGGTGTCCGTCCTTGGGCAGATAAGGCCCCTTGACCCTGTATCCGTAAAGCTGTCCGGGCTTAAGGCCCTGCACGGAAATATGCCACACATCTCCGGTTTTATTGAGCTCCGGGTCAAGCCGGAGCTCGCAGGAGGCTTCGGCATCTGTAGGTTTTTCAAATAATAAAAGGGTGACTTCTTCGGCGTGACGGGAAAAAACGGCAAACTGGGTTCCTGATTCAGAATAGGTGCAACCCATGGGAGAGGGTTTACCTGGACTCGACAGAATGGACGATGCATTTAATTTCATAGACCCCTATTTTAAGCGAACCATAAAATTTTTCAACAAGAAACAGGTGATTTATGATAATAAATCATGTAAAAAGAAGTAAAAGCATCATTTTTTTAAGGAAATCAGGATGAACTATTGGGATACCCACACCCATCTTCAGGATTTAAGCTTTGGTCCGGACAGGGGCAAAGTGGTTGAAAATGCCCGTAAACAGGGTGTTTTGAAACTTCTCTGCTGTGCGACGGGCCCCGGGGATTGGGAAGCCGTGTATCAGCTTGCCTTGAAATATGAAGGCTTTCTGGTTCCGGCCTTCGGCGTGCATCCGCTTTATCTGGAAGGGCTGGTTGAGGGCTGGGAGGAAAGGCTTGAAGGTTATCTGAATAAAATTCCTTCGGCGGTCGGCGAAATCGGGCTTGATTTCCAGGTTAAGGGAGCGGATGCTGAAAAACAGGAAATAGTTTTTCAAAAGCAGCTTGAGCTGGCGGAAAAATACGAAAGACCGGTTTCTGTTCATTGCCGCAAGGCCTGGGAGGCTCTGCTGAAAATATGGAGGGAAAAAGGGCGGAAGGTAAAAACCGTAATGCATTCGTATTCCGGTTCAGCCGACACTCTGAAAATCCTTTTGAAAGGCGATGTCTTTTTTTCCTTTTCAGGAGCCCTCACCAGGCCGGGGCATGTCAAAACGCACACGGCTTTGAGTGCTGTTCCTCATGAACGGATTCTGTTTGAAACCGATTCGCCGGATCTTATCCCCTGGGGGTGCGAAGGCACGAGGAATGAACCCGGCTTTTTACCTATGATCGTGAAATCAGCCGCCTCCATTTTAAAAACAGAGGAAACAGAACTGGCCCAAAGGGCCTTTGAAAATGCAGAAAGGGTTTTTCATGGGTGCGGAATTTAAATTTGCCCGTACAGAGCTTCTTTTAGGCAAGGAGGCCCTGCAGGTCTTTCAGGAATCAAAAGTGACGCTTTTCGGAGTAGGGGCTGTGGGCGGCTATGCCCTGGAAGCCCTTGCCCGGTCCGGGGTGGGGGCCTTTAAACTGATCGATTTTGATGTGGTTAAATACACCAATTTCAACCGTCAGCTTTTAGCCCTTGAAGGCAATCTGGAAAAGCCCAAGGTGGAAGCAGCCAAAGCCCGCATTCTGGAAATCAATTCCCAATGCGAAGTCGAGGCTCTTCAGATTTTCGCAGAGCCTGAAAATCTGGATGCCCTGCTCGGCGGCTCGGATCTGGTGGTGGATGCGATCGACAGCATTTCTTCAAAAGTGGAGCTTCTGGCAAAGGCCTTTCATAAGGGGCTGCCCATTGTTTCCGCCATGGGGGCGGGGGTCAAGACGGATCCGGAGCAGATTCATACGGCTGATCTTTTTGAAACCGATGTTTGTCATCTTTCCCGGCTTATGCGAAAAAGGCTCAGAAAAAAGGGGGTTTCAGAAGGGATCCGCTGTGTCTATTCCCTGGAGACTCCGAAAAAGGCCCTGTCCACGGAGACTCATGAATTGGATAATTCAAAATTGCGGAAAAGCAAGGCCATCGGCTCTATGGCGACGATGACCGGTATCTTCGGCTTAAGGGTGGCCCACGAGGCCCTTCGCATGCTGCTTCAAAAGCATCAGCTGGGGGATCTGCTTTGCTGAATTAAGAAGTCTTTTTTTTCAGTACCCGGATCACTGTCGCTATGTTCAAAATTCAGGTCAGCTCTTGTCATAGATCTTCTATCTGCAGGACGATCAGCACGAGCAGGAGCAGGGGAAGCAGAATTCTGAAGAGCAGGTGGAGTTTCCCCGCGGCCTTTACAACCTTCTGTTTTTCCATGAAATGAACGAGTCCTAAAAGCAGAAACAGGGGAAGGATAAAGGCGGTGTTGTAAATCAAAAGGGAATACGCCGCCTTAAGCCATTTGGTTCCTCTCTCTTCCTGGAGAATGATTTTCAAAACCGGCAGGTAGATCTGCCCGGTGCAGACGAGCTCCATAAGCCCCAGAAGCGCTCCTAAAAAAACGGAAATTCCCGTAAGCATTAAAAAGGTGAACCGGGGTTTGGATAGGGAGTTGCGGATAAGGGCATGCGATTTTTGTATCCAGGATTCCGGCATCCTGAGCAGAAATGAGGGGGTTTTGTTTTTCAGATTCAGACAATCCAGAACGGAAAGAAAAAAAAGGAAAACAGAAAGGAGTAAAACTCCGTCATAAAAAAAGGAGAGCATGCGGGGTTTAAGTGCCTCTGCCAGAAGGCTGAAGCCTGAAAGGCCGGCAAGGAGGTAGGTGCAGAAAATGGAGGCAATGAAAGCAAGGCCTGCCAGATTGCGGTAAAAGGGGGTCGCTCCTGAAACAGACAGAAAGGTTAAAAAAAACAGAAACACCGTAAAGGCGCAGGGGTTGATGCCGTCAAGGAGGCCGGCGCAGAATACGGCTGTGTTTTTCATGGGCTCAGAATTCAGAAATTGTTCAAGGCTTTTCTTTCCCTCTGTTGTTTCCGGAGTTTGAGTCGTGCATGGAGTATTCAGGTCCCGGAGGAATCGGTTGAGGCTTTCTCCGGCATCATACAGTTTTCCGTTCCAGTAAAGCGCCGGAGGGAAAATGGTTTTACCCTTTTCCAGGGCAAGCAGTTCCTCCATGACTTTCGGATTGCCGGCATAGGCCCAGATGATTTTATGAGTCTTTGGAATGCGGGGCAGGATGCGGGTTTCGATCTCACGGCATTTGGGGCAATGGGTATAGAAATAGACGATTTCCTCCGGGTTTTTCCGTTCTGCGGTTAAGCCGGAAAGAGAAAAGAGAAAAAGAGAAAAGAAGGGGATTATTCGCCAAAGCCGGGTTTGCATTCGACCTTGGCTGAAGAGGTGATGTCATTGAAGTAAATGCCCTGGCCTCCGTTAAGGTTCTGGGAGCAGAGGCCGGAGATAAAGGCTGTTTTTCCGGAATAGTTGTCGTCATCATAAAGCCGGACATTATAAAGTCCGGGGACAAACACATGGGAGAGATGATTATTGAAATCCCCTTTGAAGCTTACGCTTCCCTTATCCAGGTATAGGTGCCAGCCCGTGTAATCCCCCATTCCATGCTGGAAAAAAACAGGGAACCGCGATGCTTCCGGCGACGGGACGGGGTAGAGGTATTTTGAGGGAATAACCTGATCTCCGCCTCCCGGAGGGGTCCAGTAAAGATAAATAACCGCGTGTCCCGTATTTTCATAATATTCCAGCACAACCTGGGCGTGCTGATTTTTTTTAAGGGACAGGCTTCTGGAGGTGTTTCGGGTGGAGGAGTGGTCAGACCAGTTGTCGATCACGAGTTCATTATCAATCCACAGGCGAACCCCGTCATCTGAACAGGTGCTGAAGAGGTAGGAGCCGTCGGAAGGGGGATTAATCGTGCCGATCCAGCGTATGCAGAATCCGTCTTCTCCGACTCCGGCCCCTGTGCCGCCCTTTCCCCAGTCAAACGCGACCTGCGAATCCACGCGTGCACTCGCAAGGCCTGTAAAATTGCGGCCCACGGAGTAATAACCGGTGAGGCCTGAGCCTGACGCCGGGGCTTCATGAAGCCTTAACCGGTCACGGATTTCCAGATCCCTTGCCTTCAGGCTTTGCTGGCCGAGTCTTTCCCGGACCCGGCTCCGGATTTCATAGGCCGTGCTGCACCACTTATCTTTTTGAATGCATTGGGTGATGTTGGAAAGGGCCTTGTTGTAACAGTTTCTTACGGTGTCGGGGTCGGGATTCGCCTTGGCTTCTTCGCGGTAACCCTTCCAGTACCAGTAGACGCCGGATTCAAAATAGGAATCTGAATGACCGGGATCAAGCCTTAAGGCTTCCTGGTAATCCGCAAAACCGGTTTCGCGCCGTGTGTCTCTGGGAACCAGGGCTTCTTCCTGAAGGTCTTTCGCGGTTTCATCATCAATGATCTGGTCTTTTTGGGCGGGTGGGGGAGGGTCCCGGGTTTCCCCCGTGACATCGAGCAGGTAGTAGTATTTCGCATACCCTCTCTGGAAACAGGCCTCCGCCTTTTTGGCCTTTGTATCGGCAAGAGCCATGGCCCTGGAAAAACAGCAGATTTTCCGTTTGGAGCTTTTGGCGGTCTTGCCGGCATTCATCCATTGGTCGTAAGTGGAGTAGGGGGAAGGAAACCAGCAGTAATCAGGATTTTTAGCCCCCTGGGCAAAAGAAATAAAAAACATCCCGGCAAGGAGCGTGAGGAGACTTTGAAATCGGATGGATAAAAAGAATTTCATTCGTCCATTATAAAGGATAATGCCTTCTTGTCCAAGGATTAGTTTAACCGGAATTTTGCGCGTAAGCGACAAATATTCGGGATGCAATGCCTGTTTGACCCGGTCAAAACAGGCTTGCGCAGACAAAAGATTGTTTTTTGCCTGAATACAGGATTGGACACAATTTGTACCCAAAGGTTGAAGTCAATAGCGAGGCTGGAAGAATTGATTTATCAGGGTTCAGATGAATTTCTTCTGATTTTTCATGCAATATGCGGGTTAAGCCCTGCGACCGGGGGGCCGGTCTTCAGACGGAAGGATCCTTGAGGTGCGAATCGCAGTAGATGGCGAGGATTTCCTGTGCCTGTGCCGGGGGTTCAATCAGAAAATAATTGCAGATGATGACATGGGCCATTTCATGCGCCAGGATAAACTCATTAATTTTTTTGGAGGAAATATAGAGCGTTTTTTTTCTGTGATTATAATAGGCCGGGGCATCGCTGTGAAGGGCCTGCTTTAAATCGTTGCGGATGGTTTTGAAATCATGATAAACCCGGATGGTCACATCGCCCTGCTTTCCGGCGCGCATATGCAGGATATTCTGAACGCGTTGATAAATGACATAAAATTTCCAGAACAGATCTTTATAGGGTTCACTCAGGGTGGACGGCAGGGCGTCTTTTTTAAGGTTCAGATTCAGGGAGACTTTGCGCAGGGAGATTTTTCCCGAGAGTCTGTTGATATTGACTTCAGGATCAATAATAAAGGTAAAAATTCCCTGTTTAAAAATTATTTCAGAGGGCGGGGGGGGCTGATCCGGGGTTGTTTCTGCAAAAGAGAGGGGCGAAATCAGAATAATAAAAAAAAAGGATACCCTTTTTTTGAAAATTGTTTTAAATTTAAACCCATGGAATAAAAGGACCGCCAGCAGGATCAAAAAACCGGACAGAAGTAGGGTGGTAATCTGCATATTGTTTCTGTTTAAGTAGTAAAATTGAAAATGATTTTGAATTTTCCTTATGGGGTTTAAAAAGATTTTATAGGTAAATGGACTTTTATGGCAAGAAAGATTTTTTCAAGTGATTAAGCCGTATATCAGTTTTCTGAAGAATTCTTCCTTTGTTCTCGACATCACGATTGCCAGTTTCATGTTCCCTGTGGCTGTTGCCCTGCAGAATAATCTCGGGTTTGCCTTAAAGATGGGGATCTTCAACTTCCTGATCAACGTTGTGGATTGGAACCTTTTTAACTATGCCCCTGTTTTAATCTGGCTTTTGCCCGCCTGGTATATTTCCCTTACCCTGTGCAAGGCCTATGAGGCCTTTCTTAAAAAATACATTCTGGGGACTGTTTTTGCCGTCATCAACGCCTCCGCTCTGATCTCCCTGATTTCCCTGATCGTCTTTTCCATCATCGGATTTAAAGCGGTTCATTTTAACGGCCTTATCATCGGCTACGATTTAACCTACAGCATTATCCTGATTTATCCGGCTTTGGCCGGCAGCGCGCTGATTGTCTGCAGAATCATCCTGGTGGCCCTGTTCAGGGTTGTAAGAACCCTGGGCTACAACAGGAGGCAGATCATTATTGTGGGCACGGGGCCCAGGGCGGTTAATCATTATAAAAAAATAAGCGAGCACCCGGGCTGGGGGCTGGAGCTCATCGGGTTTGTCACCCTGGAAAAAAACGATCTCAAACCCCCGGAATTAAAAGATTTTCCGATCATAGGGACAATCAATAACCTCCGTCAGATCCTGGATGAATACCCTGCGGATG
>CAYUET010000059.1:0-11379 GCA_964443875.1 uncultured bacterium
GAACTTGATCTCCTTGAGATAAAAAGGAGATCCCATGGAAATTTTTTTCAAGGCCTCTTTAAGAGTTCCGTAAGAAGTTCCAGATAAGGCGCCTGTCTGCATCATTTTTGCAATCTGATGTTCATCAACAGGATATTCATAATACTGCAGCACTCTGGCACAGGAGGCAGGTGCACAATATCCTTTTTTTCCCTGATTGATCATGGGAATGCCGAAAATAACCCAATCCCCATTGGGGCGTCTCTGGACGTTTCTCTCCCGATTCAGAGTTTTATGCTCTTGAGGTTTTAAAGGTCTCAACTTTTCAGAACGGGATAAGGGATTATCTGAAAGAGGCGGGAAAATTCTTAATGTCATGTATTCATTTTTATCTATTTCAAAAAACCAGTTTCCGGAATTATAATAAATCATGGTTCCCCAGCTCCGGATATGCGCCTCCGTGGTCAAGCTCCTTTTTTCAACTTTGATCGAACGATCTTTGGACTGCAGAGTGATAAAGGATTCCAGCACTTCCTGAACTTTTTTTTGGGAAACAGCCGGATGGGCTGAAGCGTCCCCTTTATTCCAGAAATTAATCCGTATCTCACGGGGCTTTGACGTTTTTGAATCAAACCAGAGGTCCCAGGTGAAGGGTCTTAATCCCAAAAATAATGGCATTTGAGCCTCTGCAAGAGAAAAATGCTGGTCAAATCCCCTGCCTGAAACCAATTTCCATACCTTTGCAGAATGCTTCAGTCTGAAATCAAAAACAGAGGTCTCCCAAAACTGCTTATTCCGGATCATTTCAGGAAAAGGGGCTTCCTGAAAAACCTCAGCGTTTAATAATCCTCTGCTGAATCCCGGAAAACAAAGATTCAGCATCACTGCCGAAATAAACAGTACAATCCATCGGTTCATATTAATGGCTTAAAGCCTCTTTAAAAGATAAAGGAATTGGAGCAATGCGTGTTTTCTGATAGTCAAAGCAGATAAAACCCGTTTTTGCCCGTGCAATCTCCTTTTGATCTGAGATCCGGAGTAAAAGGGAACTAAGGGCAAACCCCAGGGAGGACCATTCCTCCACAGCAAGCCTTACCAGAAGAGAATCCCCGTGAAAGGCCTGAGTTTTAAATTGTATCTGGGCGTCCACCATGATAAGCCCCAGTCCTTCACCCGCATGAATTTCGGATACCCCCCGGCTCTTTAAAAACCGGAGCCGGGCTTCATGGACAAGACGAAGGACCGCATCATTGCCCAGGTGATTTCCATAATTAATATCGCCGATCATGACCGGAAGCTCACATTCAAAACAGAACTTTTCAGGAATATTTAATTTCAAACGGGGCATCAAAAATTTTCTTTCATTTTATTTCTGCCACTCGAGCTTCCAGGCCTTATGCCACTCTTCCTCCGCCGAATCCAGATTGTTCTGAAGATAACGGACCATTCCCCTTTTATAATAAGCTTTTGCAAAGAACGGATTTTCTTCAATGGCCAGGCTATAAAATCTCAATGCTTCTTCATAATCACATATACGACAGGCTTCATCACCCTTTTGGATCAAGGCAAAAATACCCTTATCATCAGTTCCAGTTGGAATCACTTCATCCATGATTAAATTCCTTTGCTCTGCTTTAAAAAAAGCTCAGTTCGGGCTTTGATATCACTCCATTTTTTTTCATATTTCCCATAGGGCCCCTCCTGAATTTTCTTAAACAGAGATTCACACAGGGAATTGATCCTGTAACCTTTTCTTTTAAGTTTCTTCACTTCCTTTTCCTTGAGATCTGCAATGGCAAAAAGATTCAGGCACTCATCGCCCAGAATCGGAATTTCAGTTTCAAGTACTTTTTCATCGCCTTTGTCCCAGGCAGACTGAATCTTCTTCAATAAACTTTCAATAACATCCTGACGTTTATGAAACCGATCTCTCTGAAGGATGTCTCTTTTCTGCTCGATATCACTCAAGGCCTTAAACTCAACGTTTCGATCTGTTGCCATTTCCGTATTTATCACTGCTTCCGCAGAGAGAATCCCCTGTCCTAATGCCAGGACAATGAGAAGATGAATCCACCTCATATTTTTTTTCCTTTCAGTTCATCTTTAATTAAATATAAAAGCTCAATAAAACGCAAAGGTTTCTGAATCATCTTGTTAATTCCATACAATCTGGCTTGCTGACGGATGGCAGGCGAACGATCCGTATAGATCAATACAAAAGGCGCCAGCTTATCCAGTGAGGAATGCTTGACTCTTCCCAGAAGCTCTGACCAGGTCGGATTCTGAAGATTATCTGAAATCAGAATCAAAACAGGATTCATTTTTGTGGCCAGCTGAAAGAATGCGGCCGAATGAGAAATTCCGGCAGTGATAAATCCGCATACCTTAAGTCGCTGGGATAGGGCCTCTGCAAAATCCCTGTCCTGATCTATAATGATAATCTGATCCGGCATTTTAATTCTCCATCACGCTTTATGCTGTTGTATTTTCTGAAGTATCGTTTCAAATGACGTGGCCTTGGTAATAAAATCGGTTGCCCCGGCTTTCACGGCTTCTTTAATCACATTGGGATAGGACTCCGAGGTAAAAAGAATCAGGGGCAGATTTTCAAATCCATTCATTTTCCGTATGTGCCTGATCGTTTCAATCCCGTCCATATCCGGCATCATATAATCAATGAAAACGATATTGGGCTTTGTGGAAAGAATCTTATCTATTCCTCTTTCCCCGTCCTCTGCCGTTACCACTTCGATCCCGTAAGGATGAAGTTTATACTTCAAATCCATTCCAAAGAAAGGATGATCATCAATCACCAAAAGTTTAAGGGGGTCTCCACTCATAGATCAATGATGTCCGGATGAGAAATAAAACCATCATTCAATAACACCAGAGTAAAAGTAGAGCCCTTACTCAAGGTACTGCTTACATGAATATAACCGTTATGGCCAGCAATGATATCCCGGCATACACTTAACCCCAGTCCCGTTCCGCTGTCTTTAGTGGTGTGAAAAGGTTTAAATAAGGTTTTAATGACCTCTTCCGACATCCCGCAACCTGTATCTTCAATGCGGATAAAAATTCCGAAAGGCAGGGACATTTTTCCTGTGGTCACGGTAATCGTCCCGGAATGATTTTCCATGGCATCAATTCCATTCAGAATAATATTGACCAGAACCTGTTTTATCTTCACAGCATGACAGTTCAGGGGAGGCAGGGAAGAATCCAGACGAAGGTCAAATTTTACCAGTTTATTGGTTTTTAGCATGACCATGGATTCTTCAATAATCTCATTGATTGAAAAAGATTCCTTTTCCATAGAAATTTCCTGATTTTTGCTGAATTTAAGCATTTCCATAAAAACAGATTTTGCCATTTCTGAGATTTTCTTTATTTCATTCAATTCTTCTTCAAAAGGAAGATTTTCCTTTTTTTTATTCTGAATAAGATCACAAAAACCGGAAATGGAAATCAGGGCATTTTTCATCTCATGTGAAACAGTTGAAGCAATCTCTCCCAGAGAGATGTATTTCTGGATAACTATTTTCTTTTCCTGATTAAATTCAGAATGACCATGTTCTCGTCCCATGAAAAAGCTGACTCCGTTCTATTATTCCTTACAGGCTTTGTATAAAGAGTCAAAAAGGTTTTCCAGTTCTCCAATCGGAACAGAAGAAAAAGCCACACGCAGAAGGTTGTTAAAGGCAATCAAACCAATGGAATACTTCTGAAGCAGCAGCTGACGGATGTTCTCCGCCTCCTTCTTTTTAATTTTCACACACATAAAATACCCGGAATTAAAAGGAAGCGCTTCAAAACAGGATGAATATTCCGGATGCTTTGAAAAAATCTCTTTTATTTTCAGGTAGCGTTTTTTAAGAGTCTGAAATTTATCGGCTTTTTCTTCCTCATAATGATCCTGTCCATATTCCTGAAGCAAAAGAATCTGAGCCAGATGGGAAGCATTTGAAATATTGGCACGAATGGTGCCGCCCGTTTTATTTTCCAGGGCAGAATAAAGAGCGGAATTGCCTCCTTTGACCCCGTAAGTCATGAATCCCACACGGAACCCCCAGACGTAATCCTCCTTGGTCGGGCCATCCAGCTTCACCGCCAGAAGGTTTTCATGGGCATCCGCCAAATAAGAAAATAACGATTCCCTGATAATTCCCTCTTCATACACCAGTCCGAAATAGGCATCATCAACAAGACACACAATTTTTTTGCCTGAATTTGCCAAATCCACAAGCCCGTCACGAATTTCCGAAGCTTCCGATTGAGTCACCGTATAACCGGTCGGATTATTGGGGAAATTAAGGATCAAGATCACTTTTTGACTTTTCTCTTTTGCGATCCGTGCCTTCATACCGTCAACATTAAACCGCTTCTCTTTAAAAGTGGGGAACATTTTCAGTTTTGCATGACAGGCATTCGTAAAAATAAGATCATAATTTTCCCAGTAACAATCCGGAGTAATGACTGAATCGCCCTTACCGGCAAAAAGATAGGCGGCCACGCTTAGCCCATGGGTTAAGGCCGAAGAAACAACCGGAAGACTTATGTTTTTATCCTTCAGGGAAGGATTCTTTTTTCGCATTTTTTCCGCCCACACTTTACGAAGATTCGGATTCCCAAAACTTGGAGCATAGGAAAACCCCTCTTCCGGATCGATACATTGGATCATGTTTTTTATTCCGTTAAGGACCATGGGTTTTCCGTCGTCCTCAAGGGCCATTCCGATAGTGGCATTGATCTTTTTTCCCTTGGCTTCTGCCGATTGGGAGAGAATTCCCTTTTTGGGGAAATAGATTTCCTTTCCTTTTGAGGAAAGCATGTCATAAACAGAACGGTTGTTTTGAATCAGAACACTGTTGAGCTCTTCTGCCTGTGGATTAAGTGAAGTCATAATGCCCTCATAATAGTTGTATTAATATAGACTTTTAAAAAGTATTTAAATATGGCGAGTCAGTCTTTTTTTGTAAAGAGAAATGATTCAGTTTTGCCCCCAAAATATTTCCTGAACTCAATACAAGAAATCAATATTTGATACCTGAAATTCTTCATAGTAGAATTTGTTTATTCTTTTAATTGGCAATTAAACCTGCTATAATTCCTATTGAGACAACTAAATCCTAAATATCTGGAGGTGTTACTTGAACATTCAAATTACTGGCCGCCATATTGAAATCACAGATGCAATCAGACAGTTCACGGAAGAACAGCTCTTATCTCTTTCGAAACTTAATGAAAAAATCTTAAAAGCACATGTCATTCTGGAGGTTCAGCACACGATTCATCATAAATGCGAAATTAATATCGAAGGCAAAAATCTTCATTTAAACGCACACGATGAAACTAAAAATATGTATGAAAGCATTACCAATTCTGTTGAAAAAATAGAACGTCAGCTTAGGAGTCATAAATTCGACTCCAGTGATAAAAAACACCGGATTTCCACACATGATTTTGAAAGCAAACTGCCTGAACCTGCTGAAAAGGAAGAATCTACAGGCACAGTATAAAATCATTTGATCTTTAGGGGGGGATATCCCCCCCCTTTTTTTCCTCCCTCATTTTTTTAAATTCATCAAAAAACATTAATCTCTTTTTTATCTGCACAGATGCTCATTTATAAGCAGGAGATTCCATAAATATTATGCCCACTCACATAAAAAAAGTTTTTTTTATCTACCCTCCTGCCGGAAAATTTTTAAGAGGAGAGGATCGATGCCAGAGTGATATCGAGGCTAGTGCGGCCACAAGTGAAAGAGCCCCTTTGGATATCATGCAGATGGCAGGTGTTTTAAAATCCATGAATATCGAATGCCGGTTCATGGATTGTGAAATGGAATTAAAAACCTGGGAAGATTATTCCGTAACCCTTAAAACCTTCAGCCCGGATTGCCTGATTGTCAGCACGACCAACGCTTCTGTTCTTAAAGATCTGAAAGCCTGTGAAATAGCAAAATCCGTCATTCCCGGAATAATCACCATTATGAAAGGCGCTCTGTTTTACGAGCTTCCACTGGAAGTCCTGAAAATGAAAGAATTCAAGAGCCTCGACATTGCCTTAAGAATTGAACCGGATACCCTTCTGGGGCCCCTTATCAAAGGACTCTCAAATTTAAAAGAAGTCAGATCCATCTATTACCAGGAAAACGGAGAATGGTTTACAACCGGCATCGGACCCTTTTTATCTGATCTTGATACACTCCCCCTTCCGGACCGTTCCATTATCCGCAATAATCTCTATATCCGTCCGGATACCGAAAAGCCAATGACAATCATCCAGACCGCCAGGGGGTGCCCGTTTCAATGCCTCTATTGCCTGACACCCCGTATGTCCGGTAATGCTGTAAGGCACAGAAGCGCCGCCAACATTGTTTCCGAAATCGAGGAATGCGTGATAAAATACGGTATTTCTGATTTTTTTCTCAGGGCAGATACCTTCACCATTAATAAAAAATTAACACTTGAATTATGCCGATTCATCCTTGAAAAAAAACTAAAAATTCAATGGGTCGCCAATTCCCGAACCAATACCCTTGATGAAGAAGTGGTATCAGAAATGAAAAAGGCGGGGTGTAACCTGATTGCCTTCGGCTTTGAAGTCGGAACCAATGAAGCCAAGCAAAGAATTAAAAAAGGATCAACAATTGAACAGGATATCAAAACCAGAGCCCTGTGTAAAAAATACGGGATTCCGGTATTCGGATTCTTTATGATAGGATTTCCATGGGAAACACGGGATGACATCCGGAAAACCGTGGATTACATGTTTTCTTTGAATTGCGAATTCGTTGAACTTCACTTGGCTACCCCTTTCATAGGAACAGAACTTTATCAGATTGCCATTGAAGAAGGGCTGATTCAAAAAGAATCGGATGTCATCGGACATACCTACTTTTCTAACCCCTCAGCAGGAACCCGGTTTCTTTCAATCCTGGAACTCCTTGAAATCAGAAAACAGGCCTTAAGACGTTACTATCTGAGACCTTCCTATATTTTAAGACGCCTGATTGAAATCAAGAATCTTAAAATGTTTAAAAACTACTTTATTTATGGTCTTCGCCTGCTTAAAAATACGTTTAAAAAATAACCTTTAAAATGCGAAAGAAAAAAGAACATGAATAGACTTTCACCTGAAATAGAAACAGATTTTTTTAAAAATGACCGTTTTGCAAAACTAAGCGGAATAAAACTTCTGGAATCCGCTCCAGGCTCAGCCAAAGCTGAAATGGAAATAACCGGGCATCACCTGAATGCGGCAAATGTAGTTCACGGCGGTGCCATTTTCACTCTTGCAGACTTTGCCTTTGCTGTCGCCTCAAACTCCCATGGACATATTGCCCTAAGCATCAATTCTAATATTCAGTTTATTCGTTCAGTGTCGGATGGAAAAATCACTGCTTATGCCAGAGAAATTTCATTAACTAAAAAACTGGGACATTATTTGATTGAAGTTAAAGATGAAAACCAGAATACCATCGCTGCCATGACAGGAATTGTCTATAGAAAAACCGAACTGATCCCCTCACCATCATCCGCCTCCTGAATTTCCAAATGACTTCAAAATTAAGAAAACTTTTAAACTAAAACATAGAAAATATTGATTATCACTTAAAAAAACATTATTATAATGCCAATTAATTTTTAACCTTCTCTTCTCATAGAAGAGATCTTTTCAGGAAAGAAAATTTTTTATGAGACTTTTAAAAACCGTCTTCCCGGGCCTTTTATTTCTGTTATCCTTATCACTTTTATCAAGTTTTGCTTTTGCAGAATCAAACAAAAAAATCACTCTGAGCGGAACCCAGGGGGCAAAAAAAACCTTTCACGGCCGATGGATTTTTTTAATTTATCAGGAAGCCTTTAAAAGACTCGGCTACACCCTTGAATATGTGGAATACAAACCCAAAGAGGCATCAGAAAAATCGGATTCCGGAAAAATTGATGGTGAAATCAACCGAGTTCCTGACTATAACCTCAAACACCCCAATCTGATCCGGGTGGAAGAACCTCATTTTATAATGTCATTCTCCGCCTATACCTCTCTCCCCGATGTCTCCTTGAATGGCTGGAAAAGCCTTAAGGATACAACCTATAATGTTGTTTACAGATTAGGGGTTAGAAAGTGCGAAATCGAAATCCCTCAGTATGTTCCGGCATCAAATATTGATACTGTAAATTATGTTTTTAACGGTTTGAAAAAAATCGCCTCTAAAAAAGCAGACATTTATATCGATGTAGACTCCAGCATTGAAGAGGAACTGAACTCTGATACTTTTCTTGAAGCCGGAATTCGAAAAGCCGGAGTCATGGAACAGATTACAGCCCATGCTTTTCTTCATAAAAAACATGAAGCTCTTGTTCCTCTGCTTTCACAGACTTTAAAAGAAATGAAGCAGGAAGGAATCATTCAGGTCTTAAAAATAACGGCTGAAAGACAATAACACTTTTTAAAAGCTCTGAATAAAATCTTGTTCAATAGAATTTCACCTTCAGTTCTAATCCTCTATGTGGATTAACCCTGCTTCATCATAAAAGAAGGACACAGCATCGGACATATTGTAAAAGACACCCCTTATGAAAAAAGAAAGCAAAATCCGGGATGTCGCCATCCCTCTTGAACCGGCAGAAAGTTAATTACACTTCTATTTTGAAACGCCTATCCCGCGGTTACATCTGATTATTTGATGCAATAATTTCTTCAAGACGAATCTTTTCGTTTTTAAAACGCTCCTCCGGATTCGCTTCATTCTTTATCCGAATGGCTTTCCGGGGGCAAAGCTGAATGCACGCAAGACAAAAAATGCACTTCTCTCCAAAAGCCGGTTTTTCGGTCAGCACAACGTTCTTTCGGGGACAGACCGAAACACAGGTACCGCACTGATTGCATCGGTCATTCACCCTGAATTTTCTGCACCCGTTGGTGAACATCATTTCATTGAAATGAGAGGAAAACCAGGATAAACATTTGTTCAAAAAACTATTTTTCAGGATAAATTTTCTGGATTTTCCCACATCTTCCAGAATTTGTTTCAGGGGAATTTCCATATCCAGTTTTTTTTCCTTTTGTTTTTTCATGTCAAAAAAAGGAAGATAGTTGTCTATCATTAAAAGTTCGTTGGCATAATCCACATGGAGCCCTTTTTTTTCAGCATAATCGGCAAACCAATGGGCACAGTCGCCTGAGAAATTCCCATAGGTCATAATCGTAAAGACATAATCACTTTTCAAGGAGACAGCTTCAATGAATTCTCTTACAATTTTTGGCGCAATCAGTCCGTAACAGGGAAAAACCAGACCGATTTTTTCAGCCTGAAAAACACGTTCATTACCTTTCAACACAGCAGGAATTGAATAAAGCTCCCCGCCTAATCTTTTGGCAACATCAAGAGAATTCCCCGTAGCCGTAAAATAAAAAATTTTCATTTTATTCTGTCCTTTGCCGATTGATTTTGGATTTAAATTCTTTTGATCTGATTTTACGTTAAAATTAAATTATGATAAATTAAAATAACATTGCTTTACAATTCTGCCCGCCCTGATTTACTCTTCAGCAATAAATCAAAATGCCTTAAAAAAAATCAAACGAAGTCACCCCTCATACAGGGAGAAACCGGATTATGAAAAAAATCCTTTATTTAACCCTCTCTCTTATTTTTAACTCCTGTATTTATGGAGGCGGGCTTGACAATTTCAGATCTGAGGCGACTCAAAAAATTTTAAGGGTAAATCACGACTATGAAACGGGCTATCCTTCAGCTTTTGATGATGTTTTTACGGTCTTCTTTGCTGAAATCCTTGCCCAGACCCTTGTCTATGGTGGAATTGAAAGCTTTCAAAGGATTCATGGATCTTCAGGTCACGAAAACAAAAGAAAACCGGGAGAACCTCTACTTCCCTTTTGCAGGGTCAATCTTGCCTATCAAAGCGTCAAATCCGATATTGATGCTGTAGACAGCCGGTTTGAAGCGGGATACGGACCTATAGCCCTGCAATACCGCTTTACCCGTTATGATGAAATCACTCCGGATGACCGTCTGGATATGAACACCGTTCATTTTCTTTACCGCATGTCTATATCCCGATATTTTGAAATAGACTTTGGCATCGGAAGCATCAATCTGAAAGATGAAAACAACCATACCGGTACATCCTATACCCTACCTGTTCTTATTTATCCGGTTGATTATTTAGGAATAGAATTCAGACCGGCTTATTCCTACATCAACGACAATTCCTTGGAGGACTATGATGTGGGGCTGTACTTTCACATCCGCTACATGACCCTTCAGGCCGGATATCGTTCCGTAAAGACGGAAAATGAAAGTCTGGAAGGTCCTTATGTGGGGTTTTCCATTATCCTTTAGATTAAGGCTGAACCTGCTCTAAAGCCTGCTCTATATCCGCGAGAATATCTCCGATGTATTCAATTCCGACAGACATGCGGATTAAATCCGGACTTACACCGGCTTCCGCAAGCTGAGTATCTGAAAGCTGTCTGTGGGTAGTGGATGCAGGATGAAGAACGCAGGTTCGGGCATCCGCCACATGGGTGACTATGGCCGCAAGTTTCAGAGCTTCCATAAACCTGACAGCAGCTTCCCGCCCGCCTTTGATTCCAAAGGCAATTACGCCGCAGGTGCCCTTGGGCATGTACTTCGTGGCGAGAGAAAAATACTTATTTCCGGGAAGCCCGGGGTAGTTGATCCATGAAATTTTAGGATTCTGTTCCAGAGTTTTCGCAACAGCCAGAGCATTCGCACAATGACGGTCCATTCTTAAAAATAAAGTCTCAAGACCCAGGTTCAGCAGAAAGGCGTTCATAGGGCTTATTACAGACCCCAGATCCCGCATCAGGTGAGTACGGCATTTTGTAATGTAGGCCGCCCGCCCGAATTGTTTTGTATAAATGACGCCATGGTAGGATTCATCAGGCTTGGTGAGCTCGGAAAATTTTTCAGCCTTTTCCCAATCAAAATTTCCGCTGTCCACAATACATCCTCCCATAGCACAGGCATGACCATCCAGGTATTTTGTGGTTGAATGTGTCACTATATCTGCACCATGTCTAAAGGGTTGGCAATTAACAGGGGTCGGAAAAGTGTTATCTACGATCAAAGGAACTTTATGAGCATGAGCTATACGGGCAAACTTTTCGATATCCAAAACCACAAGAGAAGGATTGGTCAGTGCTTCGGAAAACACCAGGCGGGTGTTCAGACGGAATACGGCATCCAGTTCAGCCTCCGATGCATCGGGAGAGACAAAGGTAAAATCAATTCCCATTTCGCGCATGGTTTTATTGAAAAGATTAAAGGTTCCGCCGTAAATTGCCGCCACACAGATCACATGGTCTCCGCTGCGGGCAATATTAAGGACGGATATTAAGGAAGC
>CAYUET010000060.1:0-10407 GCA_964443875.1 uncultured bacterium
CGGTAATATCTTTGGTCTTCATCAGTTTTCTCGGTGTTTTTGCAAGAAGACCGCCAGCCACAATTTTATCCCCTTCAAGAACAACAATATGAGCACCTGTAGGAATGGAATAGTAGGCCAGAGGCTCACCGGATTCCGGATGTTTGATCACGATCTGCGGATGCATATCTTCCTTGTGATCCACCACGATCATTTCTGAAAGTCCGGTTGCTTCATCGATTTCATTCTTAACCGAAATTCCGTCCTGAACGTCATGGAAAGCCACGATGCCTTCGCGTTCCGTTAAAATAGGAACATTATAAGGATCCCACTTCGCTATGATCTGGTCTTTTTTGACTTCAGAATTGTCCGCCACACTTAAAACAGTACCCAGTATGATGGAAAATTTTTCAATTTCACGTCCGTCTTTATTCATAAGACTTAAAGTTCCGCCTTTTTTCAGCACAACGAACTCTCCGTCTTTTTCTACCGCATGAATGTTATTGTATTTAACACGGCCGCCAACCTTGAGTTTGATCATAGGCTGCTTAAACACCTGGAAAGCCGTTCCACCGATGTGAAAGGTTCTCATGGTCAGCTGTGTTCCCGGTTCTCCGATGGACTGGGCTGCAATAATTCCCACCGCTTCACCCAGGGAAACTTCCTGACCGGAAGCCAAATTTATTCCGTAACATTTCTGACACACGCCCCTGTTGGATTCACAGGTCAGCACAGAACGGATTTTTACAGATTCTAGAGAAAGCTTTTTAATTTTCTTGACAATCTCATGGGTAATAATCTGGTCCGCTTCGCAGACAACTTCACCTGAAACAGGATCCACGATGTCTTCGAGGGAGACGCGTCCGAAAATTCGTTCATCCAGGGAGACGACTTCTTCATCGCCTTCCATTACCGCGCGGACGGTAATACCATTCAATGTACCGCAATCGTCCTCGGTAATTAAGACATCCTGGGCGACGTCTACAAGTCTTCGGGTGAGATAACCGGCATCACCGGTTTTCAAAGCCGTATCGGCAAGTCCCTTACGGGCTCCGTGAGTGGAGGTAAAGTATTCCAGAACGGTCAGTCCTTCACGGAAATTAGAAGTAATAGGGGTTTCAATAATGTCACCGGAAGGTTTGGCCATAAGACCTCTCATACCGGCTAGCTGGCGAATCTGCTGTTTGGAACCGCGGGCTCCTGAATCCACCATGAGAAAAACCGGATTGATGGACTTCGTTCCTTTATTGTACTGCAGTTCACGGTACATGATATCGGAAATCATATCCGTGGTATGCGTCCAGACGTCAACGACCTTGTTGTATCGTTCACCTTCGGTAATCACACCGCTCTGATACTGCTTGCGGATTTCATTTACATTCTCCTGGGCCTCATCAATGATTTTATTCTTTTCTTCAGGAATAATCATATCCATGATCCCGATGGAAATACCCGCCCTTGTTGCCTCCGCATATCCGAGTTCTTTAAGGCTGTCCAGATACTGTACGGTAATTTCATGCCCGCATTTACTGTAGACTTCTTCAATCACCTGCCCCATTTTCTTTTTACTGATTTCATGATTTATAAAATCAATGGAGACAGGAAGAATATCATTAAAAATGACACGGCCTACGGTTGTTTCAACAACAGCCCCTTTGCGGGTTTTGATTTTTATCCGGTCATCGGAATTGACTTCGTTGAGATTTCTCGCAAGAATCACTTCTTCGAAAGAACCGAAAGTACCCTTTACAGGACTGTCTGAAATCGCATTACGGGTGAGGTAATACAGACCCAGAATAATATCCTGAGTCGGCGTGGAAATTGGTCTTCCATTTGCCGGTGAAAATATATTATTATGAGCCATCATCAGAATTTTGGCTTCCATCTGCGCTTCAACTGAAAGGGGCACATGAACGGCCATCTGGTCACCGTCAAAGTCAGCATTAAAGGCAGTGCAGACCAGAGGATGCAGCGTAATGGCTTTACCTTCAATCAAAATAGGCTCGAAAGCCTGAATACCCAGACGGTGAAGAGTAGGCGCTCTGTTCAGCATCACCGGATGGTCTTTGGTAACGCTTTCCAGAATATCCCATACTTCATGGGTACCTTTTTCAATCATTTTTTTGGCTTTTCGGATGGTATGAACGTACCCTTCTTGTTTCAGTCTCCGGATAATAAACGGCTCAAACAATTCAAGCGCCATTTTCTTGGGAAGACCGCACTGATGGATTTTAAGTTCTGGCCCTACCACAATCACAGAACGTCCGGAATAATCCACACGCTTACCTAAAAGGTTCTGTCTGAAACGTCCCTGTTTTCCCTTGAGCATATCAGCAAAACTTTTTAAAGGACGGTTGCCTGAAGCCATGACCGGACGGCCGTGTCTTCCGTTGTCAAAAAGGGCATCCACCGATTCCTGGAGCATTCTCTTTTCGTTGCGGATGATCACTTCAGGGGTCTTGAGTTCAAGAATATTTTTCAAACGGTTATTACGGTTGATCACTCTTCTGTATAAATCGTTCAGGTCGGAAGTTGCAAATCGGCCTCCTTCAAGAGGTACCAGAGGTCTTAAATCCGGTGGAATAACAGGAACCGCTTTTAAAACCATCCACTCCGGTTTATTTCCGGAAAGCGTAAAGCCTTCGACAATTTTCAAACGCTTTGAAATTTTCTTCTTGGTCTGAATGGATTTGCATTTTTTCATTTTATCGCGCAAATCCGCGCATAAAGCCGGTAAGTCCAGCTTGGCCATAAGATCAAGGACAGCCTCAGCACCCATCTTTGCCACAAAGCCGCTTCCGAATTTCGAACGGGCGTCTCTGTACTCGGTTTCATTGAGGAGCTGATACATTTCCATTCCGGTTGTTCCGGGATCAATGACCACATAATCTTCATAATAAATAACCCGTTCCAGAGTTCGGGTTGAAAAACCCAGTATATTTCCGATCCTAGACGGTGTCGTCTTAAAAAACCATATATGGGTCACAGGAACAGCCAGTTCGATGTGCCCCATTCTTTCACGTCTGACTTTTGCCTGGACCACTTCTACGCCGCAGCGGTCACAGACGATGCCCTTATGTTTTATTCTTTTATATTTTCCGCAGTTGCATTCATAGTCTTTGGTCGGACCAAAAATACGCTCACAGAACAACCCGCCCCGTTCCGGTTTAAAGGTACGGTAATTGATAGTTTCAGGGTTTTTGACTTCGCCGTGGGACCAGGACATAATCTTTTCAGGAGAGGCAATCATGATCCTCACCTTGTTAAATTCAGGTCCTGTTTCCCCAAATATTTCTTCCTTAACGTTTTCTACATCTATATCTTTAATCACGGCAATAACTCCTTAAAAGGTTCTATTTTTCAATCTGAAGATCCAAGGCCAGGGACTGGATTTCCTTAACAAGAACGTTAAAGGATTCCGGTGTTCCGGCTTTGAGAGTATTGTCGCCTTTGACGATGGATTCATACATCTTTGTGCGTCCCAACACATCATCACTCTTGACCGTTAAAAGCTCCTGAAGCGCATAGGCCGCGCCATAGGCTTCAAGTGCCCACACTTCCATTTCTCCGAATCTCTGTCCTCCGAACTGGGCTTTTCCACCCAATGGCTGCTGTGTAACTAAAGAGTATGGCCCAACGGCTCGGGCATGGATTTTGTCTGCCACCAAATGGCTCAGTTTTAGCATGTACATTCTTCCTACAACGACCTTCTGATCGAATTTCTGTCCGGTTCTTCCATCGTAAAGATCAGTTTTACCTTTACGGGGTAACCCGGCCTTTTCAAGCAGATCCCAGATTTCCTCTTCCGAAATACTGCTGAATACGGGAGTCGCTATCTTGATTCCCAGTTGTGCAGCGGCCCAGCCCAGATGGGTTTCCAAAACCTGTCCCACGTTCATACGGGAAGGCACACCGAGAGGATTCAAGACCATCTGCAGCGGAGTCCCGTCTTCAAGAAAAGGCATGTCTTCCGGAGGAAGGACTTTGGACACAACGCCCTTGTTTCCGTGACGTCCAGCCATTTTATCACCGACTGAAAGGGTATACTTGGAGGCGATATAAACCTTAACCTGTTTGATTACGCCCGGTTCAAGTTCATCACCCCTTTTTACAATTTCTATGTCGCGTGTTTTTCTCATTTCAAGAAGTTCAACATTTCTTTCATACCGGAGAAGGATGGCCCTGAATTCCTGTACAAATTCCGTATCTTCCATTTCCAGATTTTTAAAATCCGCTTCTTCCAGTGAAGTGATCATCGGCTTGGTGATTTTCTTTCCTTTGGGAATGACCACTTTACCGGTTAATTCATCCATCACATCAACGTCAAAACTTCCGCCCACTAAAAGTCTTTCAACCCTTCGGATTCTTTCAGAACGGGCCGAGGCATATTTTTCATTAAATTCATTTTCTATTTTTTTGATTAAAACAGATTCCTGCTTCTTCTCAATTTCATTCTTCGCCACATCTTTTCTGGAGAAGACCTTGACATCCATCACAACGCCTTCCACTCCGGAAGGGACTGTCAGGGAGGCATCACGGACATCAGCCGCCTTTTCACCGAAGATGGCTCTCAAAAGCCTTTCTTCAGGGGAAAGTTCCGTTTCGCTTTTCGGTGTGATTTTTCCGACCAGAATATCGCCCGGCTTTACTTCTGCTCCGATTCGGATAATTCCGTCTTCACCCAGATCTTTAAGCGCTTCTTCCTTGATATTAGGAATATCTCGGGTAATTTCTTCACGACCGAGTTTTGTATCGCGGGCTGCAATTTCATATTCATCGATGTGAATAGAAGTAAAGCAATCCTTTTTGACCACTTCTTCACTGATGATAATCGCATCTTCAAAGTTATATCCATTCCAGGGAAGGAAACCGACCAGGATATTTCTTCCCAGGGCAAGTTCTCCTCCGTCTGTTGCAGGACCGTCGGCAATAACCTGCCCTTTGACGACTTTCTGACCTTTGTTTACAATAGGGCACTGGTTCATGTTCGTTCCGGAATTGGAACGTATCATTTTATCCAGCTTTATTTCCATATCATTGACCACAATTCTTTTGGCATCGACATAGGAAATCTCTCCGTCTTCAGGAGCAAGCACAACCGCGCCTGAATCCTTTGCGGATCTTTCTTCGATCCCCGTAGCCACAAAAGGAGCTTCCGTAATCATTAAAGGAACCGCCTGTCTCTGCATGTTGGAACCCATGAGCGCTCTGTTGGCGTCATCATGTTCAAGAAAAGGAATCAAGCTTGCAGCAACCGATATGAATTGCCTTGGAGAAACGTCCATGTAATCGACTTCAGCAGGTGTTGCCATGCCTAATTCTCCGCGTGCACGGACAGGAACATTCTCTTCAATCATCTTCCCGTTCTTGTCAATTTTGATTCCGGCCTGCGCAATGACTTTTGTTTCTTCTTCATCGGCTGTTAAAAACTTAATCTGCTTGGTCACCGCCCCCTTCTGAACGACCTGATAGGGAGTCTGAATAAAACCAAACTGGTTGATTCTTGTAAAAAGGCACAAAGAGGCAATCAATCCGATGTTAGGGCCTTCCGGAGTTTCAATCGGACAGATTCTTCCAAAGTGCGAGTTATGAACGTCACGGACTTCAAATCCGGCGCGTTCACGGCTTAAGCCGCCCGGCCCCAGAGCCGAGACCCTTCTCTTATGAGTAAGTTCGGATAAAGGATTGGTCTGATCCATAAACTGAGAAAGCTGGGATCTTCCGAAAAAATCCTTGATCACTGTAGAAAATCCTTTAGGATTGATCAGTTTATGAGGTGTCAGAACATCGGCTGTGACGTCATGAAGATTCATTCTTTCTTTAATCAGACGTTCCATGCGGGCAAGACCTACACGGCACTGATTCTGGAGCAATTCTCCGACCGAGCGTACCCGCCGGTTGCCTAAATGATCGATATCATCGACTTCACCACGGGTATTCTTGAGTTTGATCAAACGATGGATGGGATTAAGAATATCGCTGGGAGTCAGAGCTGTTGAATCAATTTCTTCGGGCTTGTCGACCCCCATTTTAATATTGATTTTATAACGTCCTACGCGGCCTAAATCATAGCGTTTTACATCAAAAAACATGCGGCTTAACAAGGCTTTCGCATTGGATAAGGTCGGCGGATCGCCGGGACGCAATTTTTTATAAATTTCTTTAAGAGCCTCTTCTTTATTAGTCGAGGGATCTTTTGCAAGCATTTTCACAATGGAGGATTCAGCAGCCGTTGCCGACTTGTCATCATGAACAATCTTTATCATTTTCTTCTTGGCCTGATCTTCAATCGTGACCAGCATATTTTCGGTTAAAACAGTTCCGGCTTTAAACAGAATTTTCCCGGATTCCGGATCCTTGATCGTTTCCGCCAGAACATTTCCTGCCGCATGTTCCTTATTTTTCTTTGCATGAATATCAACTTCATGAATATCAAAAAAGTTTTTAAGAATATCCTCATCCGAATCATAATCTGCAATGGCACGAATAAAGGTCGTTGCGAGAATTTTACGGCTTCTGCGTTTTCTGTCCACAAAAACCCACAAAATATCATTCGTGTCAAACGTTACTTCCAGCCAGGATCCTCTGTATGGAATGATCCTGAAGGAATAGAGCTGAGCACCCGTTATGTGAATACTCTTTTCAAAACAAATCCCGGGAGAACGGTGAAGCTGGCTGACAATAACTCTCTCAGCACCATTGATGATAAAAGTACCGGTCGGGGTCATTAAAGGCACCTGGCCCAGATAAACGACCTCTTCCTTGATGGATGTCCCTTCCCTTAAACGGAAGGTTACCCTTAAGGCCACACTGTATGTCAGCCCTCTCTTTTTACATTCAATGATGTTATATTTGGGTACTCCCAAATTATATTTTACAAACTCCAAGGAAGTATTTCCATCGAAGCTGCTGATTGGAAATATTTCACTGAATACTTCCTGAAGCCCGATATTCTTTCTTTTTTCCGGAAGTACATCTTCCTGAAGAAAATCCTTGTAGGAATTCTTCTGTACTTCAATCAGATTAGGAATATCGATAGCATCCTTAACTTTACCAAAATCAATCCTTTTTGTGTCCTTCTTCATATGCAATTATACTATCTCCCGGGATTTGCTAAGGTTTTATGTTTAGAACAAGTATAACAGGCAAACAAAGATTACTTGATCTCCACTTCTGCACCCTGCTCTACAAGCTTGGCTTTAATCGCTTCGGATTCATCTTTGGAGACGCCGGTTTTGACTGTAGAACCCGCTTTGTCGACGAGATCTTTGGCTTCTTTAAGCCCTAAACCTGTGATTTCTCTGATAACCTTGATGACCTGAATTTTCTTGTCACCGGCGCTTTTAATGATCACGTCAAATTCGGTCTTCTCAGCAGCTGCAGGAGCCGCGGCACCAGCAGCAGCAGGACCTGCCATCATGGCAACAGGAGCGGCGGCACTGACACCGAATTTTTTCTCAAGAGCCTTTACGAGCTGAGAAAGTTCCAGAACGGAAAGGGTTTCAATGGATTCAATAATTTTTGTAAGCTTTTCTGATACTTCGACTGTTTGATTCTCTGACATCTTAATTCTCCTTCAATTAACGACTAACTACATTTCCGATTATTTAGATTCCGATTCTTTTTTGTCCTTGATGGCGGAGATCACTCTGACCACAGAGGCAACCGTTGCATTAAGAACACCCACAAAACCCGACAGAGGCGCAGCAATAGACCCTACTACCTGACCCAGAAGTTCAAGTCTGGAAGGTAGAGAAGCAAGAGCCTTTACTTCCTCTGCTGTGATATAACGTCCGTTTAAAAAACCGCCCTTAATGACCAGTTTTTCATTTTCTTTTCCATATTCCATAATCACTTTTGCAACGGAAACCATATCTTTTCCGCCGATCGTGAAAGAAGACTGCCCTTTAATCGCTGTCTTCATACGTTCATCCACAGCCAAGCCCGCCTTTTGAGAAATAACAGTAAATAATCTGTTTTTCATTACACGGTATTCTGCAGACTGCTCGTCAAGTTTAAGCCTCAGCGCATTAATCTGTTCTTCTGTCATCCCCTGAAAACCGGTGATAAAAACGCTTTCTGCCGCCTTGACTTTCCCGGCAAAATGATCCACCAAAATTTTATTATCTTGTCTCATGAATGAATACTCCCGCCTGTATTATAAAAGTTCTCTGTAATTGATCGACAAACCAGGACCCATCGTAGAAGCAAGGGATAAATTTTTCACATAATCCCCTTTGACCGATGCGGGTTTGGCCTTGATAACGGCTTCAATCACAGCCTTGGCATTTTCAGATATCTTTTCAGCATCAAAAGACACCTTTCCAATCCCTAAGGCGACATTGCCGTGTTTGTCCGTGCGATATTCAATTTTACCCTTTTTGATTTCGTTAACTGCGGTCTTGACATCCGCGGTTACCGTACCGGCTTTCGGGCTCGGCATAAGACCTTTAGGTCCCAGCACCTTGCCCAGCTTTCCGACTTCACGCATAAGGTCAGGCGTAGAAATCAACACATCGAAATCCACCCAGCCGTTTTTAACTTTATCAAAATATTCCTTGAATCCGGCATAATCTGCGCCGGCTTCCAAAGCCTCTTTTTCCTGGGCTTCATTCGCGAACACCAGGATCGTGACCTTTTTTCCTGTCCCGTTGGGGAGGGTTGTGATTCCGCGAAGCATCTGATCTGCTTTTTTAGGATCAATATTCAATGAAAAGACCAGTTCAACGGTCTCATCAAATTTAAGCTTTGGTAATTTTTTTAAAGCATCAACCGCTTCGTTTAAAGAATAGTCTTTTTCACGGCTGACAAGCTCTTCAATTTTTTTCTGTCTTTTTGTTAGCTTAGGCACCTTCCACCTCGATTCCCATTGATCTTGCTGTTCCAGCAATAGTTCTGACAGCGGCCTTGGTTGATTTACAGGCCATGTCATTCCTTTTGATTTTGACTATTTCAAGAACCTGATCGCGCGTCACTTTCCCCACTTTTTCTTTATTGGGAGCTTTGGAAGCGGTTGCAAGTCCTGCTGCTCTTTTCAGTAAAACCGGAGCAGGCGGAGATTTTGTAATAAACGTAAATGAACGGTCCTGGTAAATGGTAATCACAACGGGGATCACCAGACCGGACTGTCCCTGTGTCAGCGCGTTAAACGCCTTGCAGAATTCCATAATGTTCACACCATGCTGACCGAGAGCAGGGCCCACGGGAGGCGACGGATTTGCTGCGCCTGCAGGGATCTGTAATTTTACGTACGCTTTTAACTTTTTTGCCATATGCCTGATTCCTCAATATTGCGGTTGATTTGAAACAACCTCTTTATAATTAATCCTATTTATACTCTTTCGACTTGCCAATATTCCAATTCAACGGAAGTTGCCCTTCCGAAAATTAATACCATCACCTTCAATTTTCCCTTATCCGGATTCACTTCATCCACGGTTCCATTGAAATTGACAAAAGGGCCGTCGGTGATTTTGACACTCTCCCCTTTTTCAAAATGAACCTTCGGTTTTACCTTTTCCTTTTTCCCTTCCATCTGCCCCATGATTCCCTCTATCTCATGATCCAAAAGAGGAATAGGCTGTGCATCTCCCCCGAAACGGATAACTCCGTTGGTCTGCGTTATGAAATAATAGGAATCATCATTCACTTCCATTTCAACAATGATGTATCCCGGAAAAAATTTTCTTTTACTGATTCTCTTTTTTCCGGCTTTGACCTCAGAAACATTCTCGGTAGGAATGATCACCTGCTTGATATAAGGTTCCATATGATCGAGAGGAATTCTTTTTTCGAGGTTTTCCTTTACCTTCTGTTCCCAACCGGACATGACTTGTAGTACATACCAATTAAATGCCATGACACATCTTTCTTCTTAAACTAATTAAAAAATTTGTTTACGCCATAATAATAAATAACATCCAGCAAATAGACAAAAAGGGTCAGAACAAAAACGGAACCGATCACGACCCATGTCGCTCCGATGCGTTCATTTTTATCCGGCCACACGACCTTTTTAAGCTCACTACTGCATTCTTCAATAAACTGTTTTATTTTTTTCATATTCTCTCTTTAAGAAAAAACAGGTCTGGAGGGTTTCGAACCCCCAACCAATGGTTTTGGAGACCACTACTCTACCAATTGAGCTACAGACCTATATTTATTTAATTTCTTTATGGTTTGTATGTGATCGGCAGAAAGGGCAATACTTACTTCTCTCCAACCGGGTCGTTGTTACTTTCTTATTCTTCAGACTGATATAATTGCGGTTTTTGCATTTTGTGCATTCAAATGTTATTAATTCTCTCATAATCCTTTTCTTCCAAAAAAAACCCGCGGATTACAAACATCCGCAGGTTTATAGCGTTTTAATTATTATTCAATGATCTCAGTTACTTTACCGGCCCCTACTGTTCTGCCGCCTTCACG
>CAYUET010000061.1:0-9873 GCA_964443875.1 uncultured bacterium
CCATCCCGGTCACTGAGTGTCCGCCGCAGGCGGATGTATCGAAGTGATCGAAGTGCTGGTCACAGCCTCTGCCGAACAGCTGCCATTCTGCCATCCCGGTCACTGAGTGTCCGCCGCAGGCGGATGTATCGAAGTGATCGAAGTGATCGCATCCCTCTGCAATTTCTGTGGATAATAGAGGATTAAAACTATAAACTGGCCAAAACCTTTCTGATAACGTGCAATTTTAAATTTAGAACAAAACAATGCTTCAATCCGTACTTTTTACTGTTTTATTTTTATCTCCCCTGCTTTACGGGGCTGATCTGAAGCTGATTCTCCAGCCTTTTCAGATTCTCATCTTTTTGACCTTCCTGATCCATTTTTATAATCCTGCCGGGCAGATTCAGTTCAGTGCCCTGCCGCGCATGCTCCGGGCCGGGTGGTCGGGGCTGGCGCTGATTCTCTGTGTTTCAACCGTGTATTCGGTTTATCCGGATCTCAGCCTGAAGTTCCTGATGTATTTTTTTGCGGTTTCCGCCCTCTTTATCATGGCGGCTTTTGGAAGGCTTTCCAAAAAGCAGGTGTTGGTTTTATGCGGAGTCATGATCTTTTCTTCAAACCTTCAGGTTCTCATAGGGGTTCTGCAGAAGATGGATCTTCTTTCCCACAGGCATTGGATCCCCAAAGATCTCATGGCCGGGACCTTCATCAATCACAACCGTTTTTCAAGCATGATGGAGATCACCCTGCCCCTGGTTTTTTCTCTGCTTTTTGTGAACAGGGGGGGCAAGGGGAAACTGTTCAGATTTTTCCTGATTTTTTCCCTGGTTTTTCAGACCGGGGGACTGATCCTTGCGCAATCAAGGGCCGGTTGGCTGAGCGCCATGGCGGGTGTTTTCTATTTTTTTATCGCGGCCTCACAGAAGTTCAGCTTCAGGCGGATACTGGCCGGAATGATGGCGCTTATCCTCATTGCCTCGGCCTTTATTTATTTTAACAGGGAAACCCTGGGGAAAAGATTTGAAACCCTGCTTGCCCTGGATAAGGACAGTTCAGCGCAGGCAAGAGTGGAATTCTGGAAGGTGGGTTTAAAAATCATCCGGGATCACCCGTTTCTGGGAACAGGCCCGGCCACGGTCCCTGTGGTTTTTCCCAGGTACAGGCCTGAAAATATCCGGTATTATGTAAACCAGCTTCATAATGACTACCTGGGGTGGATGGCCGAAGCCGGTGTGTTCACCTTCCCCTGTCTGCTTATGTTGATGTTTGTTTTTTTATGGAGGCCTTTTCGTGAAAGAGGGAACTCTCTTGCGGCTGCCGCGGGCAGTGCCGTGCTGGCTATGGCCATTCATTCCGTGGTGGATTATAACCTGAGAATCCCGGCCATCACGTTCTACCTTGCCGTGCTGACCGGGCTTGCCTTCAGGAGGGAAACAGAGTCTTCTGACTGATTCCCTTTTTCCATGGCCCCTTTTCGGTCACTGAGCCTGTCGAAGTGCTGGTCATTTCGATACAATTATCTTCGATAATCACTCAATGACCGGCCGTGCTTTTTCCCCGGTCACTGAGCCTGTTGAAGTGGTCGAAGAGCTGTCATTCCGGAATCCATGTCTTTTATCTTCAGCCATCCCGGTCACTGAGTGTCCGCCACAGGCGGATGTATCGAAGTGATCGAAGCAATCCATGCCTTCGCCGGTCTACAATTTCATTGTGGCGTAAAGCATGTAAAGGTTCTGGGTGTAATCCTGGTTATCATAATTGGAATCACGATCCAGAAGCCTGTATTTGCCTTCCACGGTGAGCCAGTTATTGAACTTAAACCCGAGGCGCAGGGCGATTTCATAGACCTCATCATCCCTGAGGCTTGAATTTGTGGTAAAGGGATATTTGTCGTTTTCAAAATATCCGCCCAGGCCGAGCAGGAGTCCTCTGCCGATGCTTTCGTGCTTGAATTCCAGGGCGATCCTGTTGAGTTTGTAAAAATCATTTCCAAGGATGAGCGATTCCTTGGCCCCCTTGATGAATTTCAGGTCAACGAGCTTGGAATCTGAAATTTTCCATTCCAGGTCCGATTCATAGACAAGGCCTGAGAATTCCTCTCTGGAGACATCATATTGCCTGTCCTGGTACCCGATTTTAAAAGTGCCGGTAAGTTTGGCTGTGATTTCCCCCTTCACACCGGCCAGGATCTGGTAGTAATCGCCGTCGCGGTTTTCAGAGAGATAATCAAGTTCGCCGTAATTGTATTCCAGAAGGACGTCGGTTTTGGTCAGGGCATGCCAGAACAGGCTGAGGGTGAAATTATCCTCATCATATTCATCGCGGTCATACTCACGGCTGTCAAAGCGGTTGATTTCTTTTCTGTACAGTCCCTGAAGGGCGATGCGGTTGAAGTCAAACCCGAGAAGAATGGAGGGAATACTGATGCTTCTTTCGATCTTGTTGGTGTATAAGATACCATCCTTGTACTGGGGCATGATGTATTCCCAGAGCAGGGTGCCGTAAAAGTCCCGTATGGTCAGATCATAACCTGCAAGAAAAACATAGGAATCAGAATCCTCCTCAGAATAATCGGAATAACGGTAAAAGTCACCGTCCATGCTCAGGTACAGTTTGTTTTCGGGGTTGAAAGGGGCCTCAAAATCGATATAGGGCCGGATGTGGTAAAAGGTGTCATCGAGTTCATTGCTGCTTTCAAGAAGGATATTGTCATCATATCCGAATCCTACTTCAGCCTTGGCATCTATTTTCATTTTAGAAATCTGAATGCCGTCGCCAAGCCTTGCATAAGCAACGGTTGAAAGCAGAAAAGAAAACAGAAACAGCAGAGCTATGTTTGTTTTTTTCATAGGGGGTTCACTTTCTGTGTAGTTAGTTTAAGGTAATGTTTAAACTTGTGTATTTATCTAAAAAACAGATAGTTATGTCAATTTTTATATTGGGAAAAATGATGAAAGAATTTATTGCACAGAATGTTGTTGTTTTTACGACAACCATATTGAATTTGCATAGTATGAGTATTATTACCCGAATTTTTCGCGTAAGCGAGAAATCCAGATTCCCTGCCTTCGTTCGGAATGCCTCCTCAGGTTTCTTCACTCAGCAACCGGTGCTTCGATCGCTTCGATACATCCGCCTGCGGCGGACACTCAGCGACCGAAGAAAGCATCACTCAGCAACCGGGCAGCAGGGAAGAGAGGTCCGGGTTAAGGCCGGTCATTGAGTGATTGACTCTGTCAATCGTATCGAAATGAAAGGCCGGAGGTCCGAACACGGCCGGTCATTGAGTGATTATCAAAGATAATAATATCGAAATGACCAACGGAGGAAATGAGCGGTGGTGGAATTTTAAAAAACAGAAGAGCATAATTAGTCAGATCTGCAAAACGGGTCAGGAGGCATATATAAGAGGTTATAACTATTGACATGCATAGTATCTATTGATAGGATAGTGTGTACTTTTTGTGATATTATAGGATAAGAGCTATGAACCTTATTAAAAAATTTGAACACTATATAAAAGAGACTCTGGATATTTCGACAGGCGCGGAACTATGGGAAAATTCGGGTATTTTTGCATTTTATCTGAGGGAAAGATATTGTTTTTACAAGGTTGTTTTGTTGAATTCCCCCTGCCTGATAATGGCTTCAAAAAATGAGCAGGAAGAGACTCCCGGGGTTATTCGTAAACATATGGATCAGGTTCATAATAAATGGGGTAAAGATGTTATTTTTCTTCACCCTTTAATTTCCTCTTATAATCGAAAACGGCTGATACAACAGAAAGTTCCCTTTGTCATTCCGGGGTATCAGATGTATCTTCCCTTACTGGGAATTGATTTTAGGGAGCATTTTAAGAGATTGCAGGAGGTAAGGGATGTTTTCAGTCCTGCGGCGCAGGCATTGATGATGAGCATCCTTTACCGGAAGGAACAGTTTTCGTTCATGCCGGCCAAAATGGCAAAAGAGCTTGGGTATTCCCCCATGACAATGACCCGTGCTTTTGATGAATTTAAGCAAAAAAATCTGGGCGAACACGGTTTTCATGGCAAAGGGCGATTTCTTGATTTTCAGGTGAAAGGAAAAGTTCTTTGGGAGAAGGCCATGCAATACATGAAAACTCCTGTCGTAAAACGATATTATATTTTCCCTTCTCAAAAGAAAGATTATGGGGTGTATGCCGGGCTGGATGCTCTTTCCCGATATACGAACCTTTTGGAACCCCAAAACCCTGTATTTGCAGTCAGCGGTATGGAGTGGAAAAAAATACACTCAGGCGGAAAAACGGAGGTATTACCAAAACCGGAACCCGGAGCCATTGAAATAGAGGAATGGTCCTACGATCCGAAAATGTTTACGGATAATAAAATTGCAGACCGTCTTTCTGTTTATGCCTCTATTGAAGACAGTCATGATGAACGCATAAAATCGGCCTTGCAGGAGATGCTGGAGGGGGTCGAATGGTAAGAGGGCTGGAATTTTTTCATGAGCACTTTAAAGGGCATATTCATCAGTTTGTATTGATTGGGGGAACCGCATGCCAACTTGCTATGGACGAAGCGGGTCTTGAATTCCGTGCTACAAAAGATTTGGATATTGTTTTATATGTGGAGTCGCTTGACCGGAAGTTTATCAAAGCGTTTTGGGCTTTTATAAATGAAGGTCAATATCAGATCCAGCAGAAAGCTTCCGGGAAAAAACAATTCTACCGGTTTCAAAAACCAAAGGTCGAAAACTTTCCTTTTATGTTGGAGTTGTTTTCACGTAAGTCCGATGCCCTGGCTCTTAAAAGCAGCAGTCATATCACACCACTTCCTATGGATGAAGACATTTCAAGTTTATCAGCAATTCTGTTAAATGATAGTTATTATGAATTCATTCACGAAGGGAAAAAAATACTAATGGGTTTGCCTGTAGTAGGCCCTGAATGTCTTATCCCTTTAAAAGCAAGGGCCTGGCTTGATCTGAGAAAACGAAAAAACAAGGTGAGTCCATTGATTTTAAATCTGTCAATAAACATAAAAATGATGTCTTTAATCTGTTCAGAATTGTTGATCCGGAATCTCTCATAAATATTCCGGAAGAAGTTAAAAAGGACATGGCAGAATTTATAGAACAAATGAGGTCTGAATCTGTTGCCCTGGAATATATTGGGATTAAAAGTGATATGAGGGACTCCATTTTAACTGAGTTAAAAAAGATATATAAAATTTGATTGCTTACCCCGAATTTTTCGCGCAAGCGGCAAGTCCAGATTCCTCACGTTCGTTCGGAATGACACCTCAGGTTTCTTCACTCAGCAACCGGTGCTTCGATCGCTTCGATACATCCGCCTGCGGCGGACACTCAGCGACCGAAGAAAGCATCACTCAGCGACCGGGGGGCAGGGAAGAGAGGCCGGTCATTGAGTGATTATCGAAGATAATCGTATCGAAATGAGCGGAGGGGAAGTCAGTGGTATGTCCGGTCATTGAGTGTCCGCCGCAGGCGGATGTATCGAAATGACCCGCAAGTCAGACAGGCAGTTTTAGGAGTTTTCCGATTTCCTCATCGTATTTTTCAGGGAAAAAATGCTCAAAGCCCGCACCGGGGTAAAAGGTCAATTCGCCAAACACGACTCTTTCACCGATGCAGTAAAGATCAACCCTTGCAAAGGGGAAGCCTTCAGAAAGTTTCTTTGCAAGATCTGTCATAAGGTCAAATTTCAGAGGCTTGGGGACTTCCCCCTCATATCCGGGAAAGCGGATTGTAAAGGGGAGCAGGTTCCAGTCCATATCATAGATATTCCTGCGGTGATTGCCAAAGCGGTCGACATCGACCTGAATGAATTTGGGCGTTCCATTAAAGCAGAAAAATTTATAATCATTGGGTGAAGCACCATTATCGTCTAAGTATTCCTCACAGATCAGCCGGGGAGGAATATTTTTATACGCCCATTCCCTTGCAAAAAAATAATAATTATAGTGGAGACAGCCGGTAAAATTTGCAATGGCAGAAGGCCACACAAGGGAGGTTTTATCCTTGCAGATCAGATTCTGACTGCTGCCGTGGGTGGTTTTTAAGACAAAGGCGTGGGGCAGGTTTTTGGGATTGATTTCTTCAATGGTATTATAAATGCCATATAGTTTGGTCAGGTAGGCGTCGCCTATGCGATCTTTTACATAGTCCCTCACCGCATATTTATCAGCGCAGACAGTATAAATGTTATTTCTGCATCTGAGTTTGAGCCATTGAATTTTTTCATTAAAGGTAACGGGGTTTTCAAGATTCAGATTTTTATTAAACCCCTTTTTATAGAGGCGTTTGCAACAAAACTCATCACTGATAACGATGCAGATTAATTTTAAAAACCTGGTTTTAAAGAATGAATAAATGGAATATAAAAACTTATTTGTTTTTATGAATTGTTGAATAAGGGCGTACATGATGCGGGCTACTATCCTTTATTTTAATCCCTATGGTTATAAATCCCCGAAGATTACTGCAATGTGTCATTTCAACCGCCAGTGTAGTGTATTATTTTAGATAGGTACATCATTTAAACGTCATTGCGAGGAGTTCCGCGACGAAGCAATCTCATCAGGTCCTCAGTTTCAGGGCAAAAATAATTACAATTTTAACAGGGGCTGTTGACTTCGTGTAATTGTTAAGGTATACAGCTACAAATGATTAAAAGAATTAAACCATAAATAACATTATAGTCCGGAAATTCCATCCGGGTACTATATACTAAATGGTTTGATCAGTTTTTTTTAAATAGCCTTTTGACAAGCATCTGAATGAGCATCCGGGGGGAGGCAACCTGGAATGAATAAAAATAGGGTTTATTTTTACGGCATTATACAGACATCATAATTATTGATTTTTCAGAGATAAAACGATGAAAGGAAATATAAAGGTATGAAAACAAAGAGTTTCCTGGGGAGATGGAAAAAGTTATTCATAGGCATTGCGTCTTTTATTATTTACGGAATGGTAGCGCATTCTGTCACGGTTTATGCTGCCGATGGCGACGACGCTTCCAGCCTTCCTTCAGCCCCGACAACACTCAGTCTCTCTACCTATATGAAGAGCATTATTCTTACCTGGGCAGACAACAGCACGAATGAAAGTTCCTTTCAGCTCGAAAGGCGGCTGAATGACGGAACGTTTGAGCTTATCGGTGAACCCCCGGCCAATACAAACACCTGGACCGTTGCCACCATTGCGGGCGGTTACACTTATTATTTCCGGGTCAGGGCTAAAAATGATTTTGGCTATTCAGACTATTCCAATATGGTGGCTATCTATCGTGTTACCGGCTCCGTAGGCTCGCCGGAAGATAATGTGGCGCCTGTCATCACCCCTGTTAGTCCGGTCAATATGCATGAAGGGCAAAAAGCGGCTTTTGACATTGCCGTTACAGATGCAAACGACGGCAATATGCTTGCGCTCAATGTTGTAGGGCTTCCGGCCGGTGCTTCTTTGACTCCAAAAGATTCAAATACATGGACATTAACCTGGCAGACCCATTTTCAGAATGCCGGAACCTATCCTGTAACGCTTATAGCCAATGACGGATCAGTTGATTCTGATCCGGTTGCTTTTACCATTACAGTGAACGATGTTTCCACAAACCTGGGTCTGAGCAACAAACCCGAATGGTTTACTGAAACGGTCGCTGAAAATCTTATTTCAGATAATCTTGTATGGACCTGGAGTGCTTTTGTCAACCCGGCCAGCATCCCTTTTGTTTATGAATATTCCCTGAATGGCGGCGCCTGGACAGAAACAGCACAAACCAGCTTCACGGCAGCAGGGCTTTCTGAAGGGGGAAATCAGTCCTTCAAAGTCAGGGTAAAACTTTTGACAACTCCGGCCCGGATATCCAGCCCCGATGAAGAGAATGCAGATTATTTTGGAATCGACAACACACCTCCCAGTCTGCTTACATTGGCACTTAACGAAGGCAGTCTGGCAACCAGTTCCTCAACCGTAAACTTATCTTTGAATTCCCATGATTCCCTTGGTCAGGGGTCGGGGATTGTTTCTTACGAGGCTGCTATTGACGGTGGAGCTTTTGCAATTGTGAATGGAACTGAATTGACTCTTCCTTCCGATTACGGCAGCCACAGTGTTGTTTTTCGTGCAATGGATCATGTGGGCTACATTTCCAACACGGTCTCTGACGATATTATTTTAGCCAGAAACATAAGCACGGTTTCCGGCACTTCAAGTGACGCAACGCAGGTCATCCTTAAGGATTTAAGAAGCAATCTCGAACAGACGGCAGACGTTGATTCAGGCGCTTTTCAGTTTGCAGGCATTCCTGACGGCATATACGGCCTTGTTTTGAAAAATAATGAGGTAATGAAAGGTCTTGAAAAACGCATCAGCATTCATGATGGCATTGCTGTCGACCTTGGCGAAGCGACAATCAATTCTCTGGCAGGGGGAAGTATTTCCGGTGATCTTGCGTTGGATAATGTTCCTGTTGCAGCGGGCATAGATCTTGGCCTTGGCCTGTTTTTGAAGGTGAATGAAACCCTCAGTTCGGGGGGGGGGTTCACGATCGCTGATTTAGCCCCCGGAAACTATACCCTGAAAGCCGTGCCCCAGGCCTCCACAAAATATCTTCCTGCAGTTGCGGACGTGTCTGTAGCCTCCTCAGTAACGACACAGCAAAATCTGGGTTTAACATCAGGCAATCTGTTTTCGGGCTATTCCAATGCCCCCAATATATTGTTTCAGATGTTGAATGCCAATGGGAAATACGAAAGCACTTTTACGGATTCAGAAGGGGCCTACAGAATGGTGGTTCCTAATGGGAATTATTATGAATCGATCGTAAAAAATGAATACTATTGCTCTTTGCCTCTGTATACTCCGGTGAAGAATCAGGATTTTGAAACCTACGGGGTTTTCTTTAGTAAAAGCGATGTTCATTATTCAGGCACTCTTTCAAATACCGGGGCGGTTTTATCTTCAGAAGCGGGAATCAATAAAACCCTTCAGGTCAATACCGGTGACGCAGAGCACCAGTTTTTGTCTGCATTTTCAGCTGAATACGGCCCGGAGCAGACAACCTGGAATACCTATATTGAGCATGATCAACCCGCAGGCTTTGAAATAGACAGCCTCCTGTATCTTTTATCCGACGACATGGCTAAAGGCATTCATTCCCAAAACCGTGTGGATGCAGCCAATAACTCCGGAAATATCACCGTCAATTCAGCAGGCGGAAGCTTAAGCGGTGTAGTAACCCTTAATGGCATGCCTGTTTCAAAACCGCAAATCGTTCTTTTAGATTCAACGGGCGCAATCATTGGAATCTGCCAGGGAAGCAAAGACGGGGAATATTTCTTTAAGAATGTACCTGTTGCGGCTTATACAATGAGAGTCACAGATGTTCAAGAGGGCATAAGCAGAGATGTAAGCCCAACAATAGCATTAGATCAGAATACAGTTTTGAATGTGGAATTGGTCGAAAAAACACTCTCTATAAGGGAATATGAAACGGATGTTACAGATGGAGTGTTTAACGCGACAGTCGAGTTTGCTACTCTGGAAGAAGGTATTACATATAAGGCATTCGCTTGTCTTTTAAACAGCAGTAAATCGACTATTGTAGGAAAATGGCTTACAGTTGCTAATGGTGTGTTTAATGTAGAGCTGGATATAGCAGGGTATTCAGGAAGTAATTGTTATTTCAGGGTTTATCTTTTCAAGGGAGCTACCCATGACTGGAGCAATCCTGAAGCCAGAGAAACTGTAAGTGGAGTTAATATTACTCATACAGCAAAAACATTGGAAATTTTAACGTATGAAACCGATGTGACGGATGGTGCGTTTAATGGAACCATAGCGCTTGCGAATCTGGAAGAAGGTATTACATATAAGGCATTCGCTTGT
>CAYUET010000062.1:0-9622 GCA_964443875.1 uncultured bacterium
GAATACCCTGCGGATGAGGCCTTTTTTATTGTCCCCCGCAAATGGCTCGACAGGATCGAGCCCTCGGTCATGATCTGTGACACCCTTGGCATTACCGTGCACATCGCCATTGACCTCTTCAGCATGAAGGTTTCAAAAAGTTCCCTTTCCTATTTAAGCGGGCTTCCGGTTTTAAGCCTGAATGCGACCTCCACCAACTACCCGGCGCTGGCCCTGAAAAGGACAATGGATTTCCTGGGGGCTTTTTGGGGACTGGTTCTGTTTTTTCCTTTTGCCCTGATCATCATTTTGCTCATTAAGCTTGAATCAAAAGGCCCTGTGTTTTTCACCCAGGAGCGCTGCACCTTAAACGGCCGTCTCTTCCAGATGTATAAATTCCGGACCATGGTTGAAAATGCCGAAGAGATTAAAAATGACCTTTTATCGGACAATGAGCTGACAGGCCCTGTCTTTAAAATAAAAAAAGACCCCCGGGTGACAAGAATCGGCAGAATCCTCCGTAAATTTTCTCTGGATGAAATGCCCCAGCTTCTCAATGTTCTTATGGGGGATATGTCCCTGGTGGGGCCGAGACCTCCGATTCCTGAAGAAGTGGTGCACTATAAGCCCTGGCAGCGCCGCAGGCTCAGTATGCGCCCGGGCATAACCTGTATCTGGCAGGTTTCGGGAAGAAACAATATTAAATTTGAAAAGTGGATGGAGATGGATCTTGAATATATCGATAACTGGTCCATGATGCTCGATTTTAAAATTCTGCTGAAAACAATTCCTTCCGTTATTTTTGCAAAAGGGAGTTATTAAAACCATGAAAAACAGATTCTTCTTTCTTGTCATGCTGTTTCTTTTTACAGGCCCTTTTTTTACCCTTGAAGCGGAGGTGCTTTCTCCCCTTCATCAGGCGGCGCAAAAGGGCGATCTTCAGGCTGTTCAGAAGCTTTTATCTGAAAAGGTTTCAGCGGACATTACGGATGAAAACGGCAATACTCCGCTGCATTATGCGGCCATTCAGGGGAGCTCCGAAATAACTTCCCTGCTTGTTTCATGCGGGGCCGGGCCGGATGCAGGGAATAATGATAAGAAAACCCCCCTCCACTACGCCTGCCTGAACGGGCATCTTGAACTTGTGAATTTTCTGATTTCAAAGAATGCGGATTATGCCGCAAAGACAAAACAGAAATACACGGCCCTGCACTTTGCCGCCATGTCCGGGAATACGGAAATCGTAAAGCTCCTCGTTTCCAGGGGGCTGGAGGTTAACTGCAGAAACAGGGAAAAAAGAACCCCTCTGCATTATGCGGCGCAAAAAGACAATCTTGAAACAGTGGAATTTCTGATCTCCAAAAAGGCAAAAATCAGGGCGCTGGATAAAAACAAGAACACCCCTCTTCATCTGGCCATACCGGGCAACAATGCGGCGATTGTGAAACTTTTATCTTCAGACGCTTCGCTTATCAATGCCCGCAATAGCAGCAAAAACACACCCATGCATATTGCGGCTGAAACCGGAAATGTGGAAATTGCGGCCCTGCTTCTGCAAAAGGGGGCAAAACTCGAAACACTCAACCTGCGGAGCGAAACGCCTCTGCATGTTGCTGTCCGGAAGAATAAAATTTTAATGGTGGAGTTCCTGCTTGATAACGGGGTTTTTGTAGACCCTGAAAATGCGAAGAAGAAGACGCCCTATGATCTCGCCAAAGAATCCGGCTTCACTTCGATCATGGATCTTCTGCTGAAAAAGGGAGCCAAATCCTATGACCGCGTCAACGTCCGGAACCTCGGCACTTTAAATTACTAGTGTAACGTAATTACATGTATTTTTTAATGTCATCGCGAGGAGCTCTGCGACGAAGCAATCCCGGCAAATACATTTATCTAAAGGATGCATTACACTCGATTTTTCCCGATTCCCCCGGCCGGGGTTTTCTTTATATTTGCAGATAAAATTTTATAGAACAACCATCGGATAATTGTTAATACTTCTATTGCGGATGCGCTGAATTTATACAAGACGCGGGGAATTTAACCCGAACGGCATTTAACAAAGGGGGAATGATGAAAAATGAAAGTGAATTAATTCCCAGGAAAAATTACTTTATCAACAAACCCTTTCAGGTGAATTTTCTTTTCCGGATTTCTCTGGCTGTTCTCCTGTCGACCATGCTTTTAAGCACGATCATCTTTTACCTTTCCAAATCCGGCACCACGGTTGTATTCAGAAATTTTCATCTGGAGGTCATGTCTACAAGTGAATACATTCTGTCTTCCATCTTTGTCAGTCTGTCCATATCCATCCTTGTTTCTTTTGTGTTGTATTTTGTTCTGGGCCTGATTTACTCCCACCAGATTTCAGGGCCCATGTACCGGTTTGAGAGGGTTTTTAAGCACTTGTCCGAAGGTGAACTGGTTCAGACTGTGGAATTGAGACAGAACGATGAATGGAAGGGAACAGCTGCTTCCCTGGAGTCTGCGCTGGACGCATTAAGAGAAAAAATGGCCCAATTAAACGGGGCTTTTGTAGATTTGAAAGAGATGAATGAGGTGAAAAATAATCCCGAAATTTTCAGGAAAGTGGAACGGGTTCAGAAATCCATAAGACAGTTTCACTTTTAAATCCTGGAATAAAGATCCTTGTTGATGACAATGGTGGCCTTTTCCCCAAGGGCTTTAAGCCAGCGGTCCAGCGCTTCCCGTTCCTTGTCTTCCTGTAAAAAATCTTTAATTTCAGGTTTCAGGTTTGCATAAGAATCAATGGCTTTTTCTTTTGTTTTATCCACAAAGAGCAGATAGCTTATTTTTTTATCCTGAATGAAAAACCATTGGTTCAGGGGGATATCTCCAGAGAGAAGCTGGTACCGGAGCTGGGGTTCTAGGGACTTTAGATCCGTCCAGTTGAAGTCGGAGTCATAATGAATATACTCCGGGTGGGCTTTTAAATAGTCGCTGTTTATCCGGGAGAGATCAATCTTCAGATCGGATTTATCAACGGAAAGCTGAACCATCCGGAGATAATATTCTTTTTTCAGGGCTTCATAGGCCTTTTTAATTTCCTCTTCAGAAACTTTAACCTGATTTTTTATTTCCATGTTTTTTTTCTTGAGCAGGCCTTCGATCAGGCTCTGTCGCCAGAAATACTCTATTTCTCTGAGGAAGGTTTTGTCCTGATTCATTTTCAGATTTTCCGCTTCCTTTAAAAGAACAATGTCGTTGATCAAAGTTTCCATGACGGCTTTCTTGTCCACGGGAGTGTTATCATTATAAAAAGGGGTGTATTTGGCCTTCTGGCTCAAATAGTCATCAAGGGTGATTTTATAGCCGTCGACCATTGCGAGGAAATTATGATGCTGGGAGAGAAAACCGATCTCTTTTTTTGAAAAAGAAAAATAAAGAATAATAATCATCAGTCCGAACAGCAGAATAAAAAAGGATATTTTGATATATTTATTCATAATAATTTTCTTTTAAGCAGATTATAGGGAAAATCAGCCTGATTACAAGAAAGATTTTTTGTTTTGTCTGCATTTTGCATAATGCAAGGAGTGTCTGGTTTAATCTCATGGGTTATCATTTCCGTCAAATGCATCATTATGAACGTCATTTCGAGGAGCTCCGCGACGAAGCGATCTCGTCAGTTCCATCCTTAGAACGTCACTCAGTTGATTTTTCGGGAGATATACGGATTATGGGATTTATAAAAAACCATACGCTATTGACAAGAATCGGCTTTGGTGGTATTTAGTACTACATTAATTAAGATTGGGGAAATTTCACTACAAGTCCGTAGGGGGTATTTATGAAATGGCATTTAAAACTTTGTATGACAGCTGCTTTAGCCTTGGCTGCCGTTCATTACGGCTTTGCCTGCGATTCAGATATTAATTCTTCGTTTTTCGGCAATTCAAAAAATCATGACAGCCGGAACAACAATAATCCCAATAACAGCTGGTTTAATAACGGCAGTTGCCATTCCAGCAATATTTTTAACAATAAACCTTCAAATCATTCAAATCAAAATCAGTGGAATCAGAATCCGTGGAATTGCGGGAACAAAAAGCCCGGTTCACACTGGAACTATCCGGGAAATGGCGGCCAGAAGTGTGGCGATCACCATGACAAATGGAAGCCAAAGCATAATCGGAAACCCTATGGCCACGGCGGGTATTGCAAACCGCGTCCCCCCTGCAATGTGCCGGAACCTGTAAGTTCTGCTTTATTCCTTTTGGGCGCAGGCACCCTGGCTTTCAGGCAAGTGCGGAAAAACAAAGCTGCCCGCGGATAAGTGTTGTACAACTCCCTTATCCCTTTATTGGTTGTTTTCCTTTATGCGCCTGTTTTTTATAATCTTTTTCTCGTGCGCTGGGATCTTTTGGATTATTCCCATGCCTATTTTATTTTACCCGTTTCCATGGGGCTTGTCTGGCTCAGGCGTAAAGATTTAAAAAAATGGATGAATCAGCAGGCTGAAAACGGCACCCATGGCCTTTTTATCTTTATAGCAGGCCTTTGTCTCTTTGTCTTCGGCTGGCGGATGGATTATGTCTGTATTTCAACTTTTTCCCTTATCCCGGTTATAGCGGGGCTGGTCCTGTTTTTATACGGCAGGGAGGTGTTGAAAACAGTCTTATTTCCGATCCTTTACCTTATTTTTCTTGTTCCCCCGCCGGCGGCCATCATTGACGGGCTCACCAATCCCATGCAGTATGGAGTTTCCGTTGTCTCGGAACATATTCTTGCCCTGTTTCATTACCCGGTTGCCAGGGATGGCCTTCTTTTATCCATGGGGGAAAACGATCTTTTTGTCAGCCAGCCCTGCAGCGGCTTCCGTTCGCTCATCACTTTTTTTGCCCTGGGGATTGTCTATATCCATTTGAACAAAGGGACTCTTCTGAAAAAAAGCATTCTTTTTCTTTCTGTTATTCCCTGTGCCCTTCTGGGGAATCTTATCCGCATCATCACCCTGTGTCTTATCACCTATTATGCGGGTGAAGAGGCGGCAATGGGTTTTTTTCATAATTTCAGCGGCCTGCTGATTTTTTTCATTATGATACTCTGTTTTCTTTTAATAGAAACCCTTCTGGAAAAAATCATCAAATGAAAAAAAACAGACAGCTGGCTGTTATTCTCTTTTTGGTGATTGCAATTGTCATTTCCTATTCCATTCCCGTTAAGAAAGAGAGGCCCCCGGATACGCTTTCCTCTCTTCATATCCCCCACACCGTGGAGGACTGGAAGGGAGAGAACATTTCAGACACCTACATGGATCTTAAGGATCAGAAATATAATTTTGTCGACGGAGTCTTTGCCGCACGGTATTTGAATTCCGCAAATGATGAGGTCACCTTTTCCATAACCGAGGCCGCGCATTTTCATAACCCCCTGATTTGCTACAAGGCTTCAGGATATGAAATGAAGATTATTTCGGATGCCGGGATGACGGTCAGCGGTAAAAAACTGAAGGTTTATCTCTGTCATGCCTTTAAAGACGGCGAGGGTTATATCACGCTCTACTGGCTTTGTGTGGACAAAAAAAATCTGAACTGGTGGGGCCAGATGACAAACCTTTTATGGACCTCTCTTTTGAATAAACCCGCGGTAAGCTTCATGGTTCGGCTGGATCTGGCGGTTAAGGAAGCTGACGCTGAAAAGGGAACGGCTCAGCTGAAGTCTTTTATGGAAGGACTGGCAAGCCGCATTCCTGAAGCCGACAGGGAATTTATTTTTGGAAAATGAAGTTGGCTTCCACAGGCGGATGTATTGAAGCGGCCGGAGGAGGCAGGGATTAAATTACTATTCAATATTGCCAAACAGGGTAAAATAAGTTAAATTTTAATAAATATTGCTTTTAGAGGCAATGAGTTGGAATAATATTCAATAGGGAAACTGGTTATGAAAAAACAAATGGTTTTAATCAGCCTTGTGATCTGCATGTTTTCATTTTCTGTTTTATCAGCAGCCGATGCCACGATGAATGTAAAAGATTTTGCCTTAAAACTGGCTAAAGAGTTAAATATTGATAAAGACATCAAAGGGGATGCTCTGGGCGATGCCGTAAAAGTATTTCCTGAAAATCTTCAGGGGATCTTCAATGATTTTAAAGGCGATGTTGTCACGCGGGGGCTTTGCACTGATATTTTTGCCTATTTTCTGGATGCCAATGAAATTGAAGCGTTAAGAATGGCGGGCAAGGAAACCGATCAGATGTCTGCAGCCGATATAGACGCCTTGTTTGCAAAATCCAGCAAGGAAGGCGATGTGCTGACCTACATCACGCCGCCGAGCCATTCCTTTACGAATCGTCTGGACCCCAAGCTTAACGAGCTTTATCAGCCCCAGGGGGCGACAGACGGCGAATATCAGGCGACCGGAACACAGGAATAAATTTTATCCCTGTTGAGGATGAGGGAGGATCAGGTTTATTAATTTGAAAAGGTTAGATCTATTGTTCACAATAAAAGCGCCTCTGATTGCGGCGCTTTTTTTTCTGTCTGTTCTGGCAATTTCCGCAGAGGAAATCAGCCCTCTCAATGAAAATTACAAAGTCCAGTCCGGTGACGTTCTGATTATTACCGTATTAAATGAGCCTGATTTTGAAAAAGAAGTCAGGGTGTCAGCCAATGGCACCATTCTTTACCCCTTGATTGGTGAAGTCTCGGTCAAAGGGGAGGATGTCAGTTCTATCACCCGGAAAGTGACAGGGCTGTTAAATGAATACCTGGTTGAACCCCAGGTTTCCATATTCATCAAGCAGTTTTCAAAAGTATTTGTTTATGGAGATGTGATCAATCCGGGGGCCTTTGAATTATCTGAAAGAATGACCCTGCTCCAGTGCATCTCTCTGGCCGGCGGCCTGAAAGACCGCGCCAACCCCAAAAAAATCAGCATTAAGCGCATCGTGGAGGGCAGGGTAACCTCCATCCTGGTGGATATTACGGCCATTACCCAAAAAGACCATTCAGACCTTGATGTCAACCTTGAGCCGGGCGATGTGATTATTGTCCCGGAAAGCTTTCTATAAAGGGCGGTACTGTGGATTTTCAAAATATGAATTTTATCTTCTTCATGGATATCCTGAAAAGGAACAAGTGGGTCATTACTCTTTTTACTTCAGTCTGTGTTGTCACGGTCACTTTTTTTTCCCTGATTTCACCCGACATTTACCGGGCAACCTCTGTCTTGCTGGTCAGCATGCAATCTCAGAAAGTGCTCGATATGCAGGATGTGGTCACCCTGGGGGCCGATTATTATGCCTACAGCGATTATTTAAACACCCAGATCGAAATTCTTCAGAGCCGGCCCATTGCTGAAAAGGTCTATAACGAATGCGTGCTTAAAAAGGCGGCTGAAAAGGCGGCTGAAAAAAAGGATTCCCTGGCTGAAAAAATAAAAATGCGGATTAAGTCCCTTATCCGGGGGATTAAAAATCATGTTTTTCCGCCGGATGAAAGCATCACCGAAGAGCGGCGATACCTCATGCAGCTGGAGGCTTTCCGGAGCTTAATAAAAATCGAACACCAGCGCGATACGCAGCTGCTTAAAATTACCTATGAACATGAGGATCCTGAGCTGGCCGCTTCCATTGTCAATGCCATTGCCGATGCCTACATGGAGAGCAACCTTGAAAAAAAGATTGAAGGCTCAAAGGCGGCGTTGTCGTGGCTTGCTTCGGAAAGCCAGAAAATGAAGCAGATTCTGAATGACAAAGAGAATGAGCTCCAGAAATTCCGTGCGGAAAACAACATGGTTTCCGTGGAAGAGCGAAGAGAGATTCTCAACAATACCATTCTGGATATGAGCCGTAAAATCACCGAGGCGGAATCGATCTATTCCGAATACAGCAGCCGTTACAGGGCAAAGAACCCTAAAATGAAGCAGCTGACCGGTCTTTTAACGGATTTGAAAAAGATGCTCGCCGATAAAAGAAATGAAGCCATTGAAAATGAAAAGAAATTCATCACCTATAATGAATTGAACCAGGACATTAAAATTTCAAATTCCCTTCTTGAGAACATATTGCAGAGGGAAAAGGAAACGCTCATGTCTGCCTCTTTAAATTCCAACAATGTATCCCTGGTGGAAGGTTCCGTTGTGCCCTACAAGCCGGTCAAACCCAAAAGGACCTTGAATGTTATCTTAAGCTTTATTGTCGGCCTTCTGGGGGGCTGTGCCTGGGCTTATGTGCTTGAGTTTTTCATCATGCATGTCAGGAGTGAAAAGGACATCACTCCGTTCAATCTTAATTTCCTGGGCTACATTCCCTACATCACCCGTCAGGCGAAGAATAAGCATTTCCAGGATTCCTTTCTTTTATTCAACAACAAGGGGATTATTTCCGAACTTTTCAATAATTTAAGGACCTCGGTTCTTTTAAATGCGGAGCTGGATAAAAAGTCCGTGAAGGGGAAAAGCATAGTCATCACCAGTTTTTTGCCTTCAGAGGGAAAAACGCTTATTTCCTGCAATCTTGGTGCGGCGCTTGCCAAATACCGGTTTAAGGTCATTCTTGTGGAGGCTGATCTTCGAAAGCCGCGCATCAGGGAAGTGTTTAATATTACTAAGAAAGAGGGTTTGAGCGAGCACCTTACTGCAAACACACCGCTTGAAGACCTTGTCTTTCACACCCCGGATCCTCTTTTTGATGTGCTGCACGCAGGCACGATTCCGGAAAATCCGTCGGAATTATTGGGAAGCAATGCCTTTAAAAATCTGGTTGAGCAGCTGGAGCAGACCTATGAAATCATTCTTATCGATACGCCCCCGGTATTTTCCGTTACAGATCCGGTGATCCTGTCTTCCATTGTGAAAAAGACAGTCGTTGTCTGCAAGCATAACTTTACGCCCAAGCATCTCGTTCCAATCTTAAAGAATAAGCTTGAACTGGCCCAGTCAAAGATCATAGGGGTCATTATCAATCAGGTGCATAATTTTGAAAGCAAATCAAGTTATGCGGATTATTATTCTCAGAATTATTATAATTCCTACGTAAAGAAATAACTCCACCTGTCATTCCGATACGATTATCTTTGATAATCACTCAATGACCGGCCAGCCTTATTCCATGCTTTTTACTCGGTCACTGAGTGTCCGCCGCAGGCAGATGTATCGAAGTGATCGAAGTGAAAGAAAGACTCAGAGTTAATCACTTCCCTTTTTGTTTTCCCTCAAAAAATATATCAAAGTGACAATAGATTCAAAAAATTATATTCCTGATGTAAATCAGATAGAGGAATTAAATGAGTTCAGGATTTATGTACATTCTTGAATGTGGAGATGGATCTTATTATACAGGAAGCACTCAAGATTTAAAAAGACGGCTGTGGGAACATCAAAATTACAAAGGGGCAAATTATACAAAGAAAAAACAACCATTAAAATTAGTTTATTACGAAGAATATTCACGGATTGATGAAGCCTTCTATCGAGAGAAACAAGTTCAGGGGTGGAGACATGAAAAGAAGAAAGCGTTAGTGGAAGGTATTAATCAAACATTACCTGAGTTAGCAAAGAAGATATTCCGATCCTCTTAGTTTTTGAATACATCTTCCCGCGGTCATTTCGATACGATTATTTTCAATAATCACTCAATGACCGGCCAGCCTTATTCCATGCTTTTTACTCGGTCACTGAG
>CAYUET010000063.1:0-5395 GCA_964443875.1 uncultured bacterium
CTGTGTCATGGAAGACCTTGAAAATCAAAAGCAGGTCTGGGTGGATTTTTCCCATCCTGAATCTCTGGAAAAATATAAAGCCTCAGCAGCCGCGCATGAACAGGAATGGCTTCAGATGATGCGAAAAAAAGGGATTGATATTCTGTCCGTTAGGACCGGTGAAGACTATCTTAAAACGCTGACCCGGTTTTTCAAAAGGAGGGGGATGCACCGCTCATGATACGATGGGGACTGACAACTTTATTATTTTTAATGATGGCGCTATTTTCAGGGGCCGAAGAGTTGCCTTTTATAAAAGCCAGACTTATTATTTCTCCCCTATTCATGACGGTGGGAGACGATATTACTTTTACTTTGGAAGTGGAATGCGATCCTTCATTAAAAGTGGATTTCACTTCAGCCTTGGAAGAATTAAAAAAACAAACAGCCTTTGAATTAAAAGAGACCGGAAAAATTAAAGAAAAGAAAAAATGGAAGAATAAATCTATATCTCAGTCACTGATTTTTAAAACCTGGGTAGATGGAACACAATATATCCCCAAATTGACTTTTAAATATGGAAAAGAAAAGACGGATAAAGAATTGACCATAGGATCAGCTCTGGTTAGATTTAAATCTCTTCTCAATTCCGTTGAAAATGACATTCGCGATATTACTTCCCCCATTGTGATTCCGGCGAGTGTGCGCCTCAGACCCTGGTTTATCGGTTTCGGAATTGTATTGATTCTTTCCCTTCTGATCTTTGGAATTATAAAGTGGGTAAAACGGCCCAAGGAGGAAAAGATCAAAGTGCTGCCCCCCTGGGAGGAAGCCTTGACTGAGCTTCAGGAACTTTCTTCTTTAGGCCTGCTGGAAAAAAATCAGGTCAAGGAATACTATGTCCGTCTTTCAGATATTTTCAGGCATTATCTTGAAAAACAGTTTCACCTGATGGCTCCTGAACGTACAACCGAGGAATTCATCAAGCTTATGCAGCAGAGTACGGTTTTTACCGAGCTCCACAGAACCCTGATCCGCGACTTTCTTGCGGAATGCGATCTGGTTAAATTCGCCAAAAATGAGCCGGATCTGACTAAAACAGATCAGGGCACCCAGATGGTCAAATCCTTTATCGAAGAAACAAAACCCCGTGAAAATCCTGAGGAAGAAGGGAGTAAGGCATGAGTTTTCATTTTCCGTGGATGCTGCTTTTCCTTTTACTCCTTCCCCTGCTTTTCAGAAAAGAAAATGAAAGGCATCTTTCGCTTTCTTTCAGCCACACCGGACTTTTTAAGTCCCTGTCGGGTATCCGAAGTCCGGCTTTTTTATACCATTCTTTTTTTCAGAAAGTTTTAAGAGCCCTGATTCTGCTCCTTGTTATTGTCGCCATAGCCAGGCCGCGCACGAGCAAGGAAAATATGTGGGAGGAATCCGAAGCGGTGGATATTCTGATGATCGTAGACGTTTCCACCTCCATGCTGGCAGAGGATTTTGAACTTAACGGCAAACGCTTCAGCAGGCTTGAAGTGGTTAAACGGGTGATCTCAGACTTTGTATCCGAAAGGGCCCAGGACAGGATCGGGGTGGCCATGTTTGCAGGAGAACCCATGATTGTCTGCCCTCTGACCACGGATTACAACGTGCTGAACGAGTTTTTATCCCAGGTGCGCATCGGCATTCTTCCGGACAGAACCGCTATCGGTGATGCCCTGGCTTTCGGCATCAACAGGCTGACGCATTCCCAGGCAAAATCAAAAATCGTTATTCTACTGACAGACGGTGACAGCAATGCCGGGAAGATTGATCCTCTTCTGGCTGCGGATCTGGCTTCCTCCCAAAAGGTAAAAGTCTATACCATCGGCGCAGGGAAAAGAGGCCTGGTCCCCTATCCTGTAAACGATCCCTTTTTCGGAAAACGGTACGAAAACGTTGAAATTCCCATCAATGAAGAAGCCCTGACCGAAATTGCGGAAAAAACCGGAGGAAAATTTTACAGGGCGACCAGTTCTGAAGGACTCAAGGCTATTTATGAAGAAATCAACACCATGGAAAAGACAAAGATCAAGACTACCACCACAGTGGAGTATCAGGAACGGTTTTACTGGTTTCTGATCCCCGGAATGCTTCTTCTTTTACTGGAATTATTTTTAACCCATTTTTATTTCATAAGGATTCCATAAATGGATAAATTCATGTGGGGAAATATCTGGGGAATCAGCTATCTGTGGATTCCCGTTGCTGCCGCAATTCTGCTCTATCTTGGGTCGCTCCGCAGACAGGGACTTCTGGAAAGACTTATGGATCCTTCCCTTCTGTCTTCACTGGCGTGGGCAAAGGAAAATTCCCAGAGGGGGCTTAAAAATATTTTCCTGGTTTTATCTCTTTTCTTTTCTGTAATCGCTCTTATGGAACCCCTGTATGATTACACCTGGGAAACCACCAAAAAAAACGGAGTGGATCTGATTATAGCACTCGATACCTCCAAAAGCATGTATGCCTCGGATATTTCCCCCTCCCGGTTTGAGCGGAGCCGTCTGGAAATTAAAAACCTGATTCAGTCCCTGGAAGGAGACCGCGTGGGCCTTATTCTTTTCACTTCCACGGCACTCACCCAATGCCCGCTTACCGTGGACTACAATGCCTTTTCCCTTTTTCTGGATGAGGCTGAAATCGGACTTTTACCCAAAGGGGGAACCTCCCTGGTTGCCGCCATTGAAAAAGCCTGCGAAAGTTTTGATGCCAAATATAAAAAGGACAGAATCCTGATGGTCGTTACAGATGGGGAAACCCACGACATGGATCTGGATTCCTCATTAAAAAAAGCCTCGGAGGCAGGTATAAGAATTTTCTGCGTGGGTCTCGGATCTAAGGAAGGCGTGCCTATTGTTGTCCCTCAGGCGGGTGGACAAAAAGAATATGTTAAGGATGAAAACGGGAACATTGTATTGACCAAACTGGAAGAGGAAAACCTTAAGAAAATCGCCCTTGCCACACAGGGGGCTTACATTCATGCGGATAACACAAGCTTCAGTCTTGAAAATCTGTATAAACTTAAGGTGGCTCCCCTTCAGGGACGTGAAATTGAAAGCAAAAGAAAAAAACATTATGAAAACAGATTTTACATCCCCCTGGCCATTGCCCTCATTTTTCTGCTGTTAGGCACTTTTTTGAAGGAAGTGAAAATCCAACCTAAGAACGTGAAGGAAACTTTATGACAGCTAAAATAAAACCCAAAGCCGTGGTCCTAGTGAGCGGAGGTCTGGATTCTTCAACCTGCCTGGCCTGGGCGATCAGTGAGGGTTACGATGTGCATGCCTTAAGTTTCGATTACGGGCAGAGACATAAAATGGAATTATCCTGTGCAAAAAAAATCTGCCGATTTTTTAAGGTGCAGAACCATAAAATATTTAAACTGGACCTTCGCACCTTCGGAGGATCAGCGCTCACAGCCGACATAGACGTTCCGAAAAATAGAAGCCTTAAAACCATGGGAAAGAAAGGCATTCCCGTCACCTATGTGCCTGCACGCAATACCATTTTTTTATCCCTGGCTCTGGCCTATGCGGAAACCGTGAAGGCCTTTAACCTCGTGATCGGGGTGAATGCCCTGGACTACAGCGGTTATCCGGACTGCAGACCTGAATTTATCAGAGCCTTTGAAAAGCTAGCCAACCTTGCGACCAAAGAAGGCGTGGAGGGAAAGAAATTCAAAATTCACACCCCCCTCCTTAAACTGACCAAGGCCGGGATCATTAAAAAAGGAGTAAAGCTCGGAGTGGATTATTCCCTGACCTCCTCCTGCTATTCCCCTGAAAAAGGAAAACCCTGCGGGCACTGTGATTCCTGTCTTCTGCGGCTCAAGGGTTTTAAAGCAGCGGGGTATCTGGATCCTTTAACCTACTAAAAAGTGGTATCTGATTTTAAAAACAAATCCATTTGCCTTGTTTATTTTTTCAGTTTATAGTGCCCCGGATTGAAACCCAAAAAGAAAGTACAGCCATGAAAGCAGAAGACAGAAACAACGTTGAAATCATACTGGTGGAGCCTGCGGAGCCTGGGAATATCGGATCTGCCGCAAGGGCCATGCACAACATGGGTTTTTCCCGGATGGGGCTTGTGAATCCTGTGGAATACAAAGTCTCCGACACCTACCGCCTTGCCTGGAATTCCCGTGAAATTATCGATAATGCCAGGGTCTACTCAAGCTTAAGGGAAGCGGTGGCTGACAAGGGCTTTGTGGTTGCCATGTCCACCCGCATGGGCAAGGACAGGGGCTACATTGAAATTTTAAATGAATTTGTCCCTGAATTGGCCAAAATGGCGTCCAAGACGTCCATGGCCATCCTTTTCGGCCGTGAATCCTGGGGCCTGACCAATGAAGAGCTTCAGTATGCCAACCGCATTGTGCGTATTCACACAGCCGGCGAGTATAGTTCTCTGAATCTGGCGCAGGCTGTCCTTGTGACCTGCTATCAGATGCTCTGCGCAGAAGGCGTGATCCCGGATGAACGCCCGGCCCCCTCCCCTCATGAAGAAGTCGAAAGATGTTTTGAACATATTGAAAAGGTGCTGAAAAAAATCGGTTACGGCAGCATCAAGGGGGATGCCTGCATCATCGACACCATCATGCACACGGTCCGTAAAATGGCCGGAAGACTTTCCATGGAGCCGGTGGAAGTCCGCATGCTCCGCGGGGTCTGTTCCCAGACTGAAGTTGCGGTGGATGGCTTCAAGGACCTGCCCAAAAAACCGGATCCTCTGCCGAAGACAGAGGCGGACATTATTTCCCCTTCATAGGAAAAGGTAATACAACATGAGTAAGAATGATAAAATCATTTATGGCGTAAGGCCGGTGGAAGAACTGCTTCTGGCAGGACTCCCTGTTAAAAAAGTTTATTTTGAAACAGACAAGACCAACACCAAATTTGCCCCTTTAAGAGACCGATGTCTTGAGCTTCACATTCCCTTTGAGGAAAAAAGCGCAAGGTTTATTGATAAACTTTGTGAAAATACTCATCATCAGGGGGTTATGGCGTTTTATACCCCTATGGAGCGGCAGATCTGTTTTGAAAATCCAGGCTACCAGCCCCGCACGGGCTGGAATCTCTGCCTTTATCTGGACGGGATTCAGGATCCCCAGAATTTCGGGGCAATCGTTCGCTCCGCGGAATTTTTCGGCGCAGATCAGGTCTTCTACCCGGAACACGGCAACGCCCCTTTTACTCCTGTAGCCCAGAAAACATCGGCAGGAGGAGGGATTCATAATCCGCCCTATAAAATATCTTCAGTCTCCACCCTTTTTGAAAAGGTGAATACCCATCAGATAACCGTTGTCGGCACAGATCCCTATGAAGGGACAAGTATCGAGGAAATGGATTTCAGAAGAGATCTTTTACTGGTGATCGGCAGTGAAGGC
>CAYUET010000063.1:5405-6556 GCA_964443875.1 uncultured bacterium
TCAGCGGGGATTCTTCTCTATCAGGCTTTAATCAACAGAGGCATGCAGGCAACCGCGAACAATGACCCGAACGACCATCTTTAAAAGCCGGAGTGAGGAAGAAACCCGGTCTGTGGGGTTTGAAATAGCCAAGACATTAGTCCCCGGCGATATCGTGGGCTTAAGCGGTGAATTCGGTGCAGGAAAGACAAGGCTGATCAAGGCGATCTGCGAATATTTCAACATTTCGCCCTCCAGGGTCACTTCCCCCAGTTTCACCCTGATCCATGAATACCAGGGAACACATAAAATTGTTCATCTGGACACCTACCGCCTAGCCTCGGACGGCGATTTTGAGCTTCTGGATCTGGATTATTATCTGGACCAGAAGGCCATTATCCTGATTGAATGGGCAGGGAAGGTTGAGCACCTGCTTCCCGAAAGCACCCGCTGGATTGAAATCCGTGTGGATGGACCAACCCAAAGAACCCTTCACTTTAAAGGGAAAAAAAATGATTAAGCTCGGCATCAGCACCTCTTCCGAATGCGCTTCCATGGCTCTTGAAGTTGAGGGTAAAGTATTTCAGGTTCCGTTTTTCAAAACCGCTTCTCCTGTGTGTGAAAGTCTTGTCAGCCATCTGGAAGAACTTCTGAAATATTTTAAAATCAAAATCAGCCATATAAACGGAATCGTCGTTGATACCGGCCCCGGTTCCTTTACAGGTTTAAGGGTCGGAATTGCAACGGCCAATGGTCTTGGGCTCGGGCTGAATATCCCGGTAAAGGGGTTTTCCTCTTTGGATCTTCTGGCCACCCAGTTCATACGGCTCAACCCTCATGTGAAAGATCCTTTTTTTGCGGCCATTAATGCCGGACGCGGGGAAGTCTATTTCGCAAAATATCAGCCTTTTTCAAAAACCAAGTTTAAAAAAATTGAAAAGGACAGCCTGGAACAGACAGCCCTCTTTGCCCGGAAAGCCGGTGGAGTTTCTCTTATTCAATGCGGACTGAATGAGGTTTGCCCCATGGGTCAGCCTGCGTATCCGGAGGCTCTGGACTGCCTTTCCCTACTGGAAAAAATTCCGGCTGTTAAAAGGCGTTATGCCCACCCCAACTATGTCCGGCTGCCGGATGCGGAAATCAATTACCGCAAGAAAAAGGCATAGACTTCT
>CAYUET010000063.1:6566-7036 GCA_964443875.1 uncultured bacterium
TCTATCCTTTTTTGACTTTATAAATTCTGGTCAATGGATCCTCATAGATTTTCTGAAAAACATTTTTTTCCAGAGCACTGTCAAGTTCCTCTGAATCGCATTCATGAGGGAGAAAAAGATAGTCAATCCCATAGTCCCGGATCAGGGGGCTGAAATCCCTGCTGCCGGAGAGGATCTGGTAATAATCTCCGTTTACCTTCCTGGAATAATGCTCAAACCGGCCGTCGATAAACATTTTGCAATCCGGGTTTAAAACATAGGAAAGATACCCCCCCATATAGTAAGGGTTAAACACTTTTCCATGAGCCCTGCTGTTTTTAAGAAATTCGGCGGCTTGGGTATTGTATTTCACTTTATCTATAGGCCAGAAAAAATAGGAACGCAGAAGAGAAGGCGGATCCCAGGGAAAACAGTAGATTTTTGTAGAAGGAAGAAAAAAGAGGAAATTAATCCTCTTCTTTATTACTAAA
>CAYUET010000063.1:7046-9446 GCA_964443875.1 uncultured bacterium
CAGAAAAAGGGGCTTTGCAAACGAACATTTCTTAAAGACCTGACTTTTTTCCATAAGGGAAAGGGATAAAAGGATGGGAAAAAATGACAGCCAGAAAAAGCGGACAGCAAAACCCATAAGCCCCAGTGATAATAAGGCAGAAAGCTGTAAAAACAGATGAGTTTTGGGAGCGGATAAAATACGTTCCTGCTTCAGTCTTTTGATCCCCCATAGACAGGTGATGATAAAAACAACATATCCCAGAATGAGTATTGGGGAGGATAAAGGAAGAAAGTCAGTCATCCCGAGGGGATTAAAATGTCCCCATTCGTCAATCACATCCTGATAAGGGTTTCTTGCCCCACCCACCCAGTAAAAGAAAAAAAAGTGAAGCCCCATGGGGTTGAAACAGGAGGCCAGAACCCCTGCGCCCAATGGCAGAAGAGTTTTACGGCTCAAAGAGAGAAGCACCCAAAGCCCAAGAAAAGGAAAAACGATCAGAAACAGGGAATGCATGTTGCTTCCGGCAAGGCATAAAAGGAAAACAAACAGGCATTTGACAGAAAGACCGGATTTGCTGAAAAAAAGCAGAATAAGACTTAAAAAGAACAAAATAGTAAAAAGTTCAGGCCTGAGCTGGATGAGCCGCTGAAACGAAAAAAGGATGAAGAGCAGGCAGGCATTGAATCTTAAAAAGGCAGAATCAAGGAAATAGCGGCTTATTTTCCAGAGCAGTCCCAGAATTGAAAAACTCAAAATCAGATGGAAAAAGCGCAGGGAATAAAGGCCGAAGCTTTTTTCAATTCCGTAAAGGACAACCTGAAAAAGCCATTCATGATAAAGAGGCGAATAACCGGAAGAGGTGAAAAGCAGAGGATCTTGTTGAGGGAAAAATTTTTCTGTCCAGAGGATTTCGCCGATCTTCAGATGCCAGAAAGTATCGTCTGTTCTCAGGGGTTGGAAGAGGGTATAAGCCAGGGTTAAAAGGACATATCCTGCAGAGACTAAAAAGATAAGAAAGATGAACCGGCTAAGATGATTGGACCATTGCATTTTTTTGTGTTATTTTTTTCTTGATTTATTCCTGAAAGAAAAGGTATATAGTGCACCTTTGTTAAGATTAACGTTTGGAGGACAACATGTCACGTCATAAAAGTTTAAAAACATCCGGCGGCGGGATGCAGAAAAAAAGATCCGTCATGAAAAGATGGGAACGCGTCGATGAACTTAAAAAACAGGGCCGTTATCAGGAAGGTCAGCTGACGATCAATCTTCCCAAGACTAAACCGCCAGTGTAATTTTGTTTCTTGTACTGGAAAAACTTTTCCGAAAACGGAAAGGTTTTTCCAGAGCAGTTTTTTTCCAAAATCAGTCTTTCTATCTCAATCACTTTCTATATCCGTTTTTTTGCTCTATATCCGCTCAAAAAAAAAGGCGGGTTTCCCCGCCTTTAAAAAAATCAGGAATTAAGCCCTGTTGGCTGAACCTAACACGTTGATATTTTTGGATTTATACATGTCTATCAACGCAGAACGGGCCGGGCCAAGATATTTTCTGGGATCGAATTCAGAAGGCTTCTCGGCAAAAGTCTTGCGGATTGCAGCGGTCATCCAGAGACGTCCGTCAGAATCAATATTGATTTTGCACACAGCGGATTTTGCTGCACGTCTTAACTGTTCTTCAGGAATACCCACAGCATCCTTCATTTTACCACCGAACTGGCTGATGATTTTAACGGCTTCCACCGGAACAGAGGAAGAACCGTGAAGTACGATCGGAAAACCAGGAAGAATTTTTTCAATTTCCTCAAGGATATCAAAGCGGAGTTCCGGCGGAACCAAGATGCCGTCAGCGTTGCGGGTGCACTGTTCAGGCTTGAACTTGTTTGCGCCGTGAGAAGTACCGATGGAAATAGCCAGGGAATCCACTCCTGTGCGTGAAACAAAATCCTTAACTTCATCGGGCTGTGTATAATTGCTGTGTTCAGCAGACACATCATCTTCAACACCGGCTAAAACTCCGAGCTCGCCTTCAACCGTCACATCGAATTTGTGGGCATATTCCACAACCTTTTTGGTTAAGGCTACATTTTCTTCATAAGAATGATGCGAACCGTCAATCATAACCGATGAGAATCCTGTATCAATACAGGATTTGCATGTTTCAAAGGTGTCGCCATGATCAAGGTGAAGGGTAATGGGGATTTCCTTTAATCCTTTGGCAGCAGCCATTTCCTTCATCATCATAACAGCACCCTGAGCCATATAGCGTAGGAGGGTCTGATTGGCATACTCGCGTGCCCCTTTGGAAACCTGAAGAATAACAGGGGACTGTGTTTCAACGCAGGCCGTGATGATAGCCTGAAGCTGCTCCATGTTGTTGAAGTTGTAAGCAGGAATTGCATAACCGCCTTTCACGGCC
>CAYUET010000064.1:0-2626 GCA_964443875.1 uncultured bacterium
GAAAATTACAGGGTATTCCTCCATCGATATGGCTAAAGAACAAATCCTGTCCCAAGTTATCTGTCCGGAAGATTTATCCGTTTTAATGGAAGCCGTAAATCAATTATTGACTCAAAAAAATGAAACCCATACGGAAATCCGTATTCAAAGCCATGCCGGAAAACTGATCTGGCTTAATGTGAAATTTTTTCCTGTCTTTAACAAAGCAGGAAGAATTACCCGCATCGCCTCCCTATGTACAGACATCACCGCCCTTAAAGAGCAGACGGAAAAAGAAGTTCAGCACCGTGAAACAATCGTTCAGACCGAAAAACTGGCCACTCTCGGAATGTTTATTTCCAGTATTATTCACGGATTGAACAACCCCCTCAATTATCTGCTTTTAAATACCGAAATCATTATCCGGCTCTGGCCAAAAATTCAGCCTGCGCTGGATGAATATCACCGGCTTCATCCCGGCTGGAGTCTGTCCCCCCTTCCTTATCCCAAAACCCGAAGCATGCTGCCTGAAATTTTCCGCGGACTTGAGGAGGGCGTACAGAAAATAAACACCCAGATTTCAGATTTGAGAGCGTTTATCAGGAATGATGTCCAGAATCTGAATCAGAAAATCCATCTCCCCAGCCTTGTTTCCTCTGTTCTTCCTTTCTGCAGGGATCTGATTGCAAAATCCACCTCAAATTTTGAACTTCTTCTTACGGCTGATCTTCCCAAAGCTAAGGGAAACTCCCAGCAGATTGAAATCGTCATTATGAATCTGCTCAATAACTCCTGTCAGGCATTAACAGACAAATCTCAAAAAATCATCCTTCAAACCCTGTATGACGATGCCCGCAAGAATGCCGGCATTCGGGTGACTGACGAAGGAGTGGGAATAACCCAAAAAAATCTGAATAAAATCAGGGAACCTTTTTTTACAACCAAAGGAGACAAGGGAATGGGTTTGGGACTCTCCATTGTCGCTTCCATTGTAGAAAATCACCGGGGAACCCTTGACATTGTCTCCACAGAGGGTAAAGGTACTGTTGTAACAGTCTGGCTGCCTGCTTATTATTAAAAAAGAACCCATGACCCCCTGCATGAAATTAAATAAACGTAAAAAACATAAAAATAGTTTAAACACTTCCTCTGATGATCCTTTCTCGGAACTCAAAAATCAGACCTCCATTCTTATTGTGGATGATGAGAAAAATTTTCTGGAGTCTCTGCGTTTTATTTTCACCACCCGAGGCTATCCTGATTTGACCCTGATTTCAGATTCCAGAGAGGTTGAACCCCTGCTTAAAACCCGGCCCTTTTCCCTGATTCTTCTGGATATCACCATGCCCGGTCTTTCAGGCCTGGATCTTCTGGATCTTATGATCAAGTCAAACCCTGAGACCCCGGTCATTATGATCACGGCAAGAAATGAAGTCTCAACCGCCGTCTCCTGCATCAAAGCCGGCGCCTTTGATTATCTGGTAAAACCCGTGGCCGAAGAAAGACTTTTTACAACCGTGGAGCTCGCCCTGGAATTAACCCGGCTCAGACAGGAAAACAAGGCCTTAAGAAGCAGTCTTTCAAATGCTCAGCTCAAACATCCGGAAGTTTTTAAAAAATTCACCACTCAAAATACGGTTTTAATCAAAACATTTGCCTACATTGAGGCCATTACAGATAATCAGGAACCGGTTTTAATCACAGGGGAAACAGGCACGGGAAAAGAACTGGCAGCCAGGGCCATTCATGACGCCAGCACAAGAACCGGTTCTTTTGTTCCTGTCAACATTGCAGGACTTTCTGAACATTTATTCGATGATGCCCTTTTCGGACACGTGAAAGGCGCTTATACAGGCGCAGATACAGAACGCAAAGGTCTTATTGAAGAGGCCGCCGGAGGAACCCTGTTCCTCGATGAAATCGGGGATCTTGCCCCCCTGTCCCAGGTCAAACTTCTTCGGCTTATTCAGGATAAAAAATTCAGGCCCCTGGGAAGCAACAGCTATAAAACCGCGGAGGTTAAAATCGTTACAGCGACCCACCATAACCTTCAGGATCGGGTTAAAGAGGGTAATTTCCGGAGTGATCTTTATTATCGCTTAAGCGTACACCACCTCTATCTCCCGCCTTTACGGGAAAGGCTGGAAGATCTTCCTCTTCTGATCGATGATTTTTTACAGGAGGCCTCAATAAGCCTGAAAAGAAAAAAACCAACCCCGCCCTGGGAGCTTTATACCCTGCTCTCCACCTACTCTTTTCCGGGAAATATCCGTGAGTTGCGGAGCATGATTTTTGATGCGGTTGCAAGGCATTCCCAAAAGGTCATGAGTCTCACCGTATTCAAGGAAAAGATCTGCCCTGGTTCCCGAAAAAACCCTCAGAGCCCGACTTCTTCCCAGGAAGAAAATGTCAAAATAAAATTCGGTCAGGCCTTGCCTACAATAAAAGAAGCAGAGGAAATCCTGATCAATGAAGCCTTAAATGCATGCCAGGGAAATCAAACCCTTGCTTCAGAAATTTTAGGGCTGACGCGAAAAGCCCTGAATTCACGGCTGATCCGCAAAAAAAAATGAAGGGGTGGAACTTTTTTTCTTGATTTTTTGAGCTCCTTCACCAATATACTGCGGAATGCTTTCATCCACCAAAT
>CAYUET010000064.1:2636-9331 GCA_964443875.1 uncultured bacterium
ATAGAATACAAGTCCTTAATATTATCCGCTTTAACATTTACATTTCATTTTTCAACCCCATCCCTTTTTGTTCCACCCCTTCTTTTAAAGATTTTTTATTTATAAATCTTAATTAGTTCCAATATCATTAGTTGTAAAAACTTAAAATCAGGGCACAGACCATGCATTCCCATTTTCCAGGAATGGGGGGCTATGAAAAATAGCGGATATCATATTCTGATTATGGAAAAGAACCCTGAAATCAAAATCAGGTTGGAATCCTTATTATTAAAAAGTCAATTTCTGCTCGTTTCCATTTCAAATCATGAAAAGATTTTTCAATATATTTCAAAAGAACACCATGAAATAAGCCCTGTTGATTTACTGATCATGGACGCAGATGAAGCCGGATCGGACACCCTGCTTGAAACGCTTAAAAAAAATAAAATACTGCCCTTGACCATTCTCACCAGTTCTTCCTGTGATAAATCCTTTCTGCTTCGTTTTTTAAAACTCGGGATTCATGATATTTTTGAAAAACCTCTGGATATCCCTGAATTAAAAAGAGTGATCATCGGGTTGATGAACGAATTTGAGAAAGAACAGTTTGAAAAAGAAAGAAGAGCCTCATTATTTTTAGTGGAAGACCAGCTTCACTCCATGGTTCATGATCTGAACAATATGCTGAATCTGGTCATCGGCAATGCCCAGCTCGCCCTTTTATCCACGGTCTGCAATGAACCCCAGAAGGATTTTTTTTCAAAAATCGTCAGCTCCACCACACAGATCCATGCCATGTGCGAATCCTACATCAGGGAAAAAAATAATATCAGCAGAAAAATGGTGATTGACCTCCATCACTGGCTTAGAAAAACCGTTCGCTTTATCCGTGAAATCCTGCCGGACAATATTCAGATTTCGTACTCATTCTCAGAAGAAATTCCACGGCTGGAACTGGATCCGTACCGCCTTCAGCAGGCCATACTCAATCTGTGCATCAATGCCATCCAGGCCATGAAAGAAGGGGGGATTCTGAAACTTCACACCCTGCTTGTCCGAAACTGTTACGGGGAAGACCCTTCCTCGGACTGGCTTAAAATCCGGATTGAAGATACAGGGAAAGGCATGACTCCCGAACAGTCTGGAAAACTTTTTAAAGAAAGTTTTTCCTCCAAAAAAGAAGGTCACGGCCTTGGCCAGCGCATTGTTAAAAAATTTGTCGATGAAATGTCAGGGAAAATTGAGGTGGAAAGCTCTCCTGAAAAAGGAACCATCATAGACCTTTTCCTGCCCTGCAGAGAGCTTCTTGTCACCGCTCCCGGAGGTGAAGCAGAGAAACTCTAAAACAGACGGTCACATATTCTTTCCAAAAAACAGTCAAGACCAAAATTTAGGAAAAGAAAGGACACTATGCAAAATGCTGATGTGAAGGAAAAAAACGCTGCGGAAATCCGATCCGGAAAATTTCTGGCTTTCAAGCTGGAGGATGAAATTTATGGAATCGAAATCCTGAAGGTTCAGGAAATCATCGGTCTCATGAAAATAACCAAGCTGCCCAAAACTCCGGAATACATTCAGGGAGTGATCAACCTTCGTGGAAAAATAATTCCGGTGATCCAGCTCCGGGCAAAATTCAACATGAACGATAAGGCCGCGACTGAAAAAAACTGCATTATCGTGGTGCGCAACTCACAAAATGCCCATCAGAACATCATCGGATTGCTGGTGGACGAAGTTTCTGAAGTTTTAAATGTGCTGCCTGAACAAATTGAGGATCCTCCGTCCTTCGGATCCAAGGTGGATATGGAATTCATTCATGGAATTGGAAAAATAGGCCAGAAAGTGGTCATGCTCCTGGATATTGAAAAAGTCCTGAATACCACAGAAATAAAATAAATGAATAGACACGAGTTTAAAGGAGAATGTTCATGTTTAAAAATTTAAAACTGGGAACCAAAATCGGACTGGGATTTGCCGCCGTCATTTTAATCGTCATCCTCATGGGAATATGGCTGATTTTTCAAATGAATCATCTCGTCCAAAAAGGGAATATGCTTTCCAATGAATCTGTTCCTGAGATTCTGATTACGGATGATCTGGAAAGAAATTTTGTCAACGCAACCCTTGAAATGAGAGGATACAATTATACCACGGATACCGCTTTTTATGACAAAGCCATGGCCGACATTGAAAAATCCAAAGAGGAAATTAAAAAGGCGGAAGAACTGATCGCCCGTTCCCCTTCCCTGGTTGCCTTTAAAGGAAGCATTCAGCAGACCTCGGAAGGACTTAACCAATACGAGGGGATGTCGAAAGACTATAACGGGTTAACCCAGGACGTCCTTAAAAACAAGGACATCATGCAGAATTCCATTAAGGATTATCTGGATACGGCGATGCAGATGAGACAGATGCTGAACAAACTGATGGATGACGAAGTCAGGGCAGGAGCGGCCCTGGAGGTCATCTCGGACAGACTCCGTAAAATAAGGATGAACAACAGCGCCTTTGAAGCCGGAAAAACAATCAATGAAATCATCTGGAAGGCCTTGTATCTGCGGGAACCCAAGGTTCTCAATGAAGCGGATTCCGTCTGCCGGGAGACCATTGAATCCCTGAATTCTCTGAAATCCATTTTTGTGAAAGAGGAAAACATACGGCAGGCTGAGGCCATGATTAACGCCTTAAAGGAGTGTCAGTCCCAGATTGAAAAATTTATTCTTAAATGGGGGGAACGTGAAACCCTGGCCAAAAACCGTGCGGAAAAAGCATACAAGGTTCTGGATCTTGCTGAAGCGACTTCAGAGGGGGGTACAAAAGATATTGCCACTTCTGTCCAGGACATGGGCAGCCTTTTATCCATGGCCTCCAAATGGCTGGGGATTATCCTGATCCTGTCCGTCATTCTGGCGGTTTTCATTGCCTATTTCATCACGACCGGGATCACGCACGCCATCAACCAGGTCATTGAAGGGTTAAGTGCGGGCGCCGAGCAGATTTCCTCCGCCTCCTCTCAGGTGGCTTCGGCAAGCCAGCAGCTGGCGGAAGGGGCCAATGAACAGGCTTCCTCTCTGGAAGAGACCTCGGCGTCCCTGGAGGAAATGGCCAGTATGACCAAACAGAATGCCGAAAATGCAAAACAGGCGAATACGCTGACACTGGATGCTGAAACTCTGGTCAAAGGGGGGCAGGAGTCCATGCTGCGGCTTGCTTCGGCCATCGATGAAATAAAGAAATCTTCGGATGAGACGGCCAAGATTGTAAAAACCATAGATGAAATCGCCTTTCAGACCAACCTCCTGGCCCTCAACGCCGCCGTGGAAGCGGCGCGCGCAGGAGATGCGGGAAAGGGCTTTGCGGTTGTGGCGGAAGAAGTGCGCAACCTGGCCCAGAGAAGCGCGGAGGCCGCCAAGAACACCTCGGCCCTGATTGAGGGGTCACAGAAAAACTCGGAACGGGGCGTCATGGTGGCGGATGAAACAAAATCCTCCCTTGAAAAAATCACGGTCAGTGTTAAAAAAGTCGCAGGCCTGGTCTCGGAAATTTCAGCTGCAAGCCAGGAACAGTCCCAGGGGATCGATCAGGTCAATACCGCCGTGGCTCAGATGGATAAAGTCATCCAGACGAACGCCTCCAATGCGGAAGAATCGGCCTCTGCCAGTGAGGAATTATCCTCCCAATCCAGAGATCTCAACGACCTGGTCCAGGTCCTGGTCACCATCGTCAAAGGGGCCTCTGAAAATAAGAATCCGGCGCAATCCACGGCTCCGGAAAAACGTAAAACTCATCCGAGTCATTCAGCCCCTGCAACTCCTGTCAAAACAAAAGTCCCTGCGAAAACGCTCACCCCTCCCAAAAAGGAAATCCCCGAACGGAAAATGCTGAGTCCCCGGCAGGTCATTCCTTTAAATGAAGAGGAATTAAAAGGGTTTTAATCCCGCGGAATGATTTTCACAGGATGGAATTCCCGAGTGAACGGCTCAGGTTCCATCCTGTTTTATCAGGGCATTTCTTTTGTCACTGAAAGATTGTCATTTCCAAGGGATTTGGTATACTCTCCTTCATTTCCAGGAAGGAGAACTCCTTGTATCCAGAGTTACAAAGGCAGACGGTTTCTGATTTGAAACCGGGGGATCATGTCATCGCCCTTTTCGACGGCGAGGAAGATCATGATTTTTTCATCATGACCTTTATCTCCGAGGGCCTGAAAAAAAACGAAAAGATCATTTACCTCAGCTGCCATACGACAACGGAAAAAATCAAAAATCTCCTTTCCTTTGCCCACCTGCATGCGGATTCCTTCATGAAAACAGGACAGCTTGAGATTCTTCCCGCCAGGGAAGTTTATCTTAAGGAGGGGCGATTTGACAAAGAGAGAACTCTGGACTGCATCCGCGAATCTCTCCGGTCAAATCTTAAAAAGGGCTATTCCGGGGTGCGTATTACCGGCGAAATGAGCTGGATTCTGGAAAACAGACCCGGAACAGAAGACCTTTTGGATTACGAAAAACAGGTTTCAGAATGTTTTTCGGATCACAAAAGTTTCGCTGTTTGCCAGTATCCCCTGAAGGAGTTCGCCCACTGCAGTCTTATGCTGGATCTTCTGTCCGCCCATCCTCAGATCCTGTACTGCGGCGACCTTTTTCAGTCCTCCTTTTTTGATCCGTCAGATAATGATCTGCTGCAGAAGAATAAAATGGTTTTTGATTACTGTCTCTACACCCTTAGAAATCAGAAATTTCTCCAGGAAAAAATATCCCAGCACAACCACATCTATCAGGAAATCATCATGAATTTTCCGGGGGTCCTGTATCAGTTTTCCAGGGGAGAGGGAGAAGCCCTTGTCCACTTTAACTTTGTGAGCGAAACATCAAAACGCTATTGGACAATGAATTCAGAAACCCTTCTGAAAGGGGCGGACTCCCCCTTTGCAAGAATCAGCGATTATTCCGGCCCCTCCTTAAAAGAAACCCTGGATGAATCGGAAAGGCTGGACGAGTTATGGGATAAAACCTTCAAAATCAGACGGCCGGACGGTCAGACCGGGTGGTTCCGTTTTTTAGCTGTGCCCTATCGTCAGCAAAGCGGGAAAGTGGTCTGGAACGGCTTATGCCTGGATGTCACGCTTTTAAAAACCCTCGAACACAATCTCCGGAGTGAAAGAGATACCGCCCAGAAATATCTTGATCTGGCGGGCGTCATGTTCATGGTTTTGAATGAACGGCTGGAAATCATTCTTATTAACCCCAAAGGCTGCGCTCTTCTTGAAGAAGAAAAGGCCTGCCTCATCGGCAGGCCTTTTCTCAAGGACTACATTTATGAAACCGACCGGGAAAACCTGTCCATTCTGTTTAAAAAAATATTATCCGGATCCCTTGCCCTGGAACCCTCCAAACGTTTTGAAATGATGATCCGCTCTCCCAAAGGGGGCAAAAAGATCCTTTCCTGGTATTATTCTTTGCTCAAGGAGGAAAACGATGCGGAACGGAAAATTCTGATTTCTGCCGAAGACATAACGGAAAAAAGATTCCTGGAAGAAAAAAACATGGAACAGCAGCAGCAGCTGATGGAAGCCTCCAAAATGGTTGCCCTGGGAACCCTGGTCACGGGGGTGGCCCATGAAATCAATAATCCCAACAATTTCATCACCCTGAACACCCCCATCCTGGAGGAAGTCTGGGAAAGCTGTGTGCCCATCCTGGAAGCTTATTTTAAAAAAAACGGGGATTTTTCCCTTGGCGGTCTGCCCTACAGGGAAATGAAGACTCAGGTCCCCAAACTTTTTTCCGGGATTCTTCTGGGGGCGGAACGCATCAAAAAAATCGTGGATAATTTCAAAAATTTTGCACGCCATAAAAAAACAAACCTGAATGAAAAGGTAAACCTCAATGAAGTGGTAAAGGCTTCTGTTTCTCTGATTGAGGTTCACATCCAGAAATCCACCCGTGATTTTTCCATGAACCTTTCCCCTGAAATCCCCCTGATCCGCGGCGATTTCTACAGGCTCGAACAGGTGGCTGTAAACCTTTTACAGAATGCCTGCCAGTCCCTCCCCAATCCGAAAAAAGGCATAGAAGTCTCCACCTTTTTCAACGCCAGGGAAGACCGGGTGATTCTTCAGATCAAGGATGAAGGGATGGGCATCCCCCGGGACATTATCCCCCGGATCAAGGACCCCTTTTTTACCACGCGCCGGGAAGCCGGGGGAACAGGCCTCGGCCTGAGCATTTCTTCGGCCATTGTGGAAGAGCACGGAGGCTTTCTCCACTTTCATTCAGAACCCGGACAGGGAACCATCGTAACCGTTACCCTCCCCTCTCATAAGGAGACCCTCTATTGAATAATCAGCCCATCCTGATTGTGGATGATGAAGCCCCCTTTCTCTTCAGCGTGGAAATGGTTTTTAAAACCTCGGGCCTCGGCCCTGTTCATACCCTTCAATGCGGAAACGCTGTGAGTGAAAAACTGAAAACCGATCCTCCCCAGGCGATCCTCCTGGATCTCGGACTTCCGGACATTTCGGGAATGGATTTACTCGGAGAAATCACCCTCAAATATCCGGATCTTCCGGTTTTAATCATCACCGGGGACAACGAGCTGGATCAGGCCATTGCCTGTATAAAAGCCGGGGCCTTTGACTATCTGGTCAAACCCATTTCCAGGGACCGGCTTTTAACCTCAGTTCAGCGCGCTCTGGAATGGAGGGTTCTGAAACA
>CAYUET010000065.1:0-1938 GCA_964443875.1 uncultured bacterium
CTTCCAGAAACACTGACCGGCTCCTTTTGGACGCCGCAAAAAAAATGATCCCGAAATACGGGTTCAGCCGCCTGAAGATCCGGGATGTCGCGAAAAAGGCGGGGGTCAACCTCGGGATGTTTAATTATCATTTCAAAACCAAGGACAAATTCATTCAGATTCTTTTGAAGGAAATGTATGCCGAATTTTTTTCCAAATTGAAACTGGAGTCTGAAAGCGGTATCCCAACAAAGAAAAAAATGGAGAGGATCGGTCTGACCCTGGCCAAATTCATCCGGGATCACAGAGATCTTTTATTCCCGCTCATCCAGGAGATTGTCATGGGAAATAAAAAAATGATGGAGTTTGCCATGAAAAACATGACCGCCCATCTGAGCATCATTTTCGGGCTGATCAGGGAATGCCAGAAGGAAAAATCCATGATGGAAATCCCCATACTGAACGCCGTGCCGATTCTTATGGGCGCAGTGGCCCTTCCTTCGATCGTGATCAAGATCCTGGAATCCTTTGTTGAAAACAAACTTATTACCTCAAGCGTATTAAAGGCTGTGGAAGGCATTATTTTGTCAGACAAGGGCCTGGAACAGAGAATCCGGATTGTCTGGAAAGGATTATCCTTATAATGAAAAATAAAATCATCCTCATCGGTCTTTTGTTCTGGAGGTTTTTTCTTCCGGCGGAGGAATCGAAAAACCTTGCGGACTGTATTGAAACGGCGATTCAAAATAATCCCGGATTCGCCCAGACCCGGCTTTTACTGGAAGAGGCCCTTCAGAGGGAAAATCAGGCCAGAACCCTCGATTATCCTTCCGCCGTCTTTTCCGCCAATTCCTCCGTAACTTCCGAGGAAAACCAGGCCCTTATGGACATGGGACAGGCAGGAGAAAAGAAGATGAAGATGGGCGAAAAGGAAAGGGCGGACATGGCCCTGACCTTAAGCCACCTCCTTTACTCGGGAAACAAAATCAAAAACGGGATCAGCTCCAGGGTTGCCCTCAAAGAATCTGCGGATTATAAAATCAAGGCCGAGGAAAATATTTTACGCTTTGAGGTGATAAGAACCTACTACCAGCTGGCCAAATTCCTGAATCTTAAAAAGGTGAATGAGGCCTCGAAAAAACAGATTGAGATCCACAAAAAAGATGCGGAAAATCAGGTCTCCCAGGGAATGCTCCTGAAAAACGAGATCCTCATGATCGACATCCGGGTCATGGATGCGGAACAGGCGATCCTCACCGCCGAGAACGGCATCTCCAAAATGCAGATGCTTCTCTCGGAACAGATGGGCGTCTCCCTGGACGAGAAGGTGACTCCGGTTGTGAACTGGGACCTCCTTCCCCCTTTTCCCATACCCAAAATGTTTGAAATAGCCTCCCTCAGAAGACCGGAGATCCCGATGATGGAAAAACAGGCCAAAGCCTGTGAATGGGTCATGAAAATGAAAAAAAGTGAAACCAGGCCCTCTGTCTCGACCTATGTTGCCGGGCATTACGGGTGGCCCGGATTCACCACCAATGATCCCGAATGGGCCCCCTACTGGCAAGCCGGGATCAATGTAAGCCTCGATGTGTTCGACATGGGGAAAAAGAAATCGGAAATTTCTGAAGCCCGCACGGCCTTTGAAAGATCCCAAAAAGCCCTGGAGGAGGTCAGTAAAAAAATCAGACTGGATGTCAGCACCTCCCGTTTCAATTACGGGGAAAGCATGAAAAAATTCCAGATCGCAAAGGATAAAAAATCAACGGCTGAAGAAAACTTAAGAATAACCACTGAGAATTTCAGATCCGGACTCGCATCGAATTCCGCGTATCTGGATTCCCAGCTGGAACTGATGAAGGCGGACAATGAAATGGCCACCCTCGGCGCCGAGCTCCGGATTGCCTGGGCGGATTACCTGAGGGCGCTTGGCATGTCTGAAATGTTTTCTGAAAAAATGGA
>CAYUET010000065.1:1948-6033 GCA_964443875.1 uncultured bacterium
ATGGAGAAATAATATGAACACAGGAATCAAACATCTGCTAACGGCAGTGATCTTCACCCTTCTTCTGACAGGAATCCGCTTAAGCGCGGAAAAGGCGGTCTTTGCAGGCTCCGGAGTACTTGAGGCCACAGAGGTCACCGTGGCGCCCCTCATCACCGGAAAAATCCTTTCCTGCACAAAAGAAGAGGGCGAAGAAATCAAAACGGAGGAGCTCCTGACCGAGATTGACGTTGAAAACCTGAAACTTCAGAAGGCCCAGCTCGAAGCCGGATTTGAGGAAATCGAGGCCAACCGGAAGGCCGCCCTGGCCGGGATTGAACAGGCCAAGAACAACAATGAAAACCTGGCCCTGAAATTCGGGAGAATCAAGGAACTGTTTTCCAAGGGCTCCGCCACCCAGCAGCAGCTCGATGACATCAGCACCCAGTACCAGATTTCCAATGACCAGAAAAACGTGGCCGAGGCCCAGATCCCGCTTTTGGATTCCAAGAAAAACCAGCTTTCCGCTTCGATTGCCGTTCTTGAAAACCAGATCCGTTACGGAAGAATCACCTCGCCCCTTGAAGGAACGGTGCTTGAAAAATACCGGGAACCCGGCGAGATCGCCCCCTTGGGCAGCCCCCTCTATAAAATCGCCAATCTGAAAAAAATGTGGCTGAAGATCTACCTGGCCGAAACCGACATGGGAATGATCTCCCTGGGCCAGAAGGTTAAAGTCAAAATGGATGCCCTGAAAGATCCTTTGCCGGGCACGGTCAGCTGGGTTTCAAAAGAGGCGGAATTCACGCCTAAAAACATCCAGACCAAAAAAACAAGGGCCGAACTCGTGTATGCGGTAAAAATCCTTCTGGATGAATCGCGCCCTGAACTGAAAATCGGCATGCCAGCGGAAGTTTATCTGGGTTAACCCGGGAGACAAAATGAACTCGGTCATCATGGATTCCATTCAAAAATCATACGGAACCGTCAAAGCGGTTTCCGGGGTGTCCCTTGCAATTGAAGAGGGCAGCATGTTCGCGCTTCTCGGCCCGGACGGGGCCGGAAAGACCACGCTCTTCAGGATCATCACCTCCATCATCGAACCCTGTTCAGGAAAAGCGGGAATTTTCGGATTCGACACGATCCGTGACGCCTCTGAAGTCCGGAAAATCATAGGCTACATGCCCCAGAAATTCTCCCTTTACCCGGATCTTACGGTGCGCGAAAATCTTGATTTTTATTCGGATCTTTTCATGGTTCCGAAAACAATCCAAAGGGAAAAGATGAAATCCCTTCTGGGGTTCAGCCGGCTCGACCGGTTTACCGAATTCCGGGCAGGGGCCCTTTCAGGCGGCATGAAGCAGAAGCTCGCGCTTTGCTGCGCCCTGATCCACACTCCCAGACTTCTGATTCTGGACGAGCCCACCACAGGCGTTGATCCGGTCTCCAGAAGGGAATTCTGGGCAATCCTCTCCTCCCTTAAAAAGGAGGGGGTCACCGTCCTCTACTCCACCCCCTACATGGACGAGGCCTCGCTTGCCGACCGCATGGCGCTCATGCACGGAGGCCGGATTCTGGCCGAAGGAACGGAGGAGGAGATTATCAAAAATTTCCGCGGGTATATCTATTCCGTGCGGGCCGATCATATTCAATCCCTTGTCCGGGTGTTTAAAACCCGGTTCGGGACTGAAAATGTTCAAATCTACGGAGACAGGCTCCATATCAGCCTTGAAGACGGAAATGCAAAAGACCTGATCCTGCAGGAGGCCGTCGATAACCATTTTGACATTAAAAGCATCGAAATCGTTCCGGCAGGCATCGAGGATGCCTTTGTGGGACTTTTAAAAGGCTGAAATCATGAATGAAAACCTGATCGTCAATGCCAGGAACCTGACCAAATGCTTCGGCAAATTCACGGCCGTGGATGATGTCACCTTTGAGGTCAGAAAGGGTGAAATTTTCGGCTTCCTCGGGTCCAACGGTGCGGGCAAAACCACCACCATCCGCATGCTCACCGGGCTTTTAAAGCCCACACGGGGAACCGGGATCGTTGCCGGTTTTGATGTCGACCGGGAATATGAAAAAATCAAAAACCGGATAGGGTATATGTCCCAGAAATTCTCCCTCTATAATGATCTGACGGTTGAGGAAAATTGTGTCTTCTTCGGCGGGGTGTACGGACTTAAAAAAGAAAAAATAATGGAAAGGATCACGGAACTGGATCCTCTTCTGGGGATAAAAGGAAAACTCACCGTCATGACCTTCGATCTGCCGCCCGGCCTGAAACAGAGAATAGCGCTTTGCTGCTCCATTCTCCACAGCCCTGAAATCATTTTCCTGGATGAACCCACCGGCGGGGTGGATCCCATTGCCCGGCGTTTTTTCTGGGACCTCATCGCCGAGCTTTCCCGTCTCGGAACCACGGTCTTTGTGACCACCCATTACATGGATGAGGCCGAGTACTGCCACAAAATCTCCATCATGTACCAGGGGAAAATCTCGGCCATTGACTCCCCTGAAGGGCTTAAAAAAAGATTCGGCCTCAAATCCATTGAAGAAGTCTTCATTCACCTGACGGATAAATAAAATATGAGACACACCCTTATCCTCCCCATCATCAAAAAAGAACTGATCCACATCAGGCGCGACACCCGTTCGCTGGTCATCCTCTTTCTCATGCCCCTGCTCATGATGTTTCTTTTCGGCTATGCCATAGACATGGACCTCAAAAACATCCGCCTGGGCATTGTGGACTGGAGTAAAACCAAGGCAAGCCGTGACCTGATCCAGAAGATCGACGCCTCCAGGTATTTCAACGTGGTTTCGTATTTTGAAGACGCCGGAAAAATCCACGATTATTTCAAGCAGAGAAGCATCAGCGCCGCCCTCGTGATCAAAAAGGATTTTGCCCGGGATCTTGAAAAGGGCAGCGCCGAGGTGGGGATTATCATCGACGGTTCGGATGCCAATACCGCCACCATCATCCAGAACTATCTGGAAGGAATCCTCCTGCCCTATTCCTTCAGCCTTTCCGTTCAGAGTTCAGGACTTCCCGTGCTTTTCAAACCCCTGGTGCTTTATAATCCTGAAATGATTTCCGTCTATTTTACAGTTCCCGGAATCCTGGCCATCCTGCTGATGATGATCGGGGCCCTGCTCACTTCCGTGACCCTTGTGCGTGAAAAAGAAACCGGCACCCTCGAACAGGTCCTGGTGAGCCCCATCAAAAGCCATGAGATGATCATCGGAAAGGCATTCCCCTACTTTATCCTGGCCTCTGTGATCGCGCTCTCCATCCTGGGGGTCGGGTATTACTGGTTTAATGTGCCTTTTCTGGGGTCCCCGCTGCTTCTGGCCTTTTTCTGCTCGGTCTATATCCTCACCTCCCTGGCCCTGGGGCTTCTGATCTCCACCCTGGTCTCCACACAAAGCGTCGCCATGATGATCGCCCTGGTCGGAACCATGCTTCCGTCCATCATGCTTTCCGGTTTTATTTTCCCGGTGGCCTCCATGCCCCTTCCCCTCCAGATGATCTCTAAACTCATCCCGGCAACCCCCTTCCTTGTGATTGTCCGCGGCATCATGCTCAAAGGAAACGGTTTTGCGGAACTGTGGCTTCCCGGGCTTCAGCTCCTGATCATCGGCCTTATCCTTATGAAAATAACCATTAAACGTTTTACCCTGAAACTCAAATAATATGAATAAAGTCCTCCATCTCATTAAAAAGGAATTTGCCCAGGTCCTGAGGGACAAAATGATGCTGAGAATCATTTTCGTCATCCCGATCATCCAGCTCCTGATCCTGGGGTATGCGATTACGACCGACATCAAAAATCTGGATGTCATGATCGATGACCAGGACCATTCAATAAAAAGCCGGGAGCTGGTCAACCGTTTTCTCCACAATGAATATTTCCATGTGATCTTTCCCGAAGATCAGAGCGTCAGGGCCGAGGAATGGATTTTCAGAAACAAAACCTCCCTTGTTCTCAAGATTCCGCACAATTTCGGGCATGAACTTGAAAAAGGCGAAAAACCTGAACTTTCCGTGCTTGTGGACGGACAGAACTCCAACACCGGAACCATTGCCCTGGGCTACTGCAACA
>CAYUET010000065.1:6043-7078 GCA_964443875.1 uncultured bacterium
CTGAAATTTATGCAGGAGATTCTTGCCGGGAAGAACCTCCTCAACAGCCCTCTTTACAGCCAGGTGAAATTCATCACCCTTAAGAGCAATATTTATTATAACCCGGAACTGAAAAGCGTGCTGTTTATGATTCCCGGAATCATCGCTCTTCTGCTGACCATCATCACCATGCTTCTCACCGCCCTGGCCATTGTCAGGGAAAGAGAATCCGGCACCCTTGAACAGCTCCTCGTGACCCCCATTGCCCCCTGGCAGATCATCCTGGGAAAAACGATTCCCTTTGTGATCATCGGCGCCCTGGAATTCACGCTGGCCATGACCTTCGGGGTTCTCTGGTTTCATATCCCGGTAACCGGAAGCCTCGCAGTCCTCGCCCTTTTTACAGGGGTCTATATCCTGGCCACTCTCGGGCTCGGGATCCTCATCTCCACCCTTGTCGCCACCCAACAGCAGGCCCTTTTCTTTGTCTGGTTTCTCCTGGTCAACTTCATCCTTCTGAGCGGCTTCTTTTACCCCATTGAAAACATGCCCCCCTGGGTTCAGAATATCACTCTGTTTGACCCTCTGCGTTTCTACATCGCCGTCATCCGTGAAATCTTTCTGAAAGGCGCAGGCTTCCAGGAATTGAGACAGGAATTTTTCTCCCTTCTGGCCGCCAGCCTGACCGTCTTTACCCTGGCGGTGTTGAGATTCCACAAGAGAATGTCATAATCATTCTATTCCGGTTTATTCTCATTCCGGACAGGCATGTATTGACTGAGCAGCTACCGCCTGAAAATATGACCCTAAGATTTTTAACAGCCTCTATTTTCTATAGACCCTTTTTTTTCACAATGATAGGTTTCTAAAAGATTTCTCTAGGATTTAAAAACCCGGACATCACTCCAATTATGGGGACTCTTGTATGGAGAGAAACAGATCTGAACATTCGAATTAAGGAGTTATTTTATGAAAATATTTTTTCTTATTCCCTGGACTGCCCTTCTGCTCATTCTTGTTCTCGGGTTTCACCAGTTTCAAATCAATCTTTCCACA
>CAYUET010000065.1:7088-9243 GCA_964443875.1 uncultured bacterium
TCCCAGCATCACAGTCATTATTGTGAGTTTCCTTGTCCTGGTTTTTGAATTCATCAAAAGCGGGGATATTCAGTTCAAGCGCTTCATCTGGGATTTATCCCTCTCCATCCTCATTCTCGTCATTGCCACCTGGTTTTACGGCTACCTGTTTTTCTGCAAACAGCACCTGTTCTTTGTGGATTATGTGGCCTTCTTCGTCATCCTCTTTGATTCCTGGCTCTCGCCCATCAATGCCTTCCGAACCGCCCTCCGGAATCTGCAGATCGGCGAAAAATAACCCGGATTCCGGATGTAGTGTATCATTATAGAGTGGACTTCCCGGTATTTAAACCTTCTGTTTCTGCTTCGGGGAAAAATCTTTCCTAATCTTTAAAAACGTGGGCAGATTTTTAACAAGACGCCAGGCGCTGTGCGGGGATTTGAAAAGCAATCCGGGAAACTTGCGGATCCAGTTTTTGTGGGAGTAGAAGCCTGTGACAAAACCGTTGTAGAGCTGATTAATTCTCTGTCTGGAGGCAATGCCTTTGGGGACAAAGACAAAATTCAGGCAGTTCATAAGTTCCCATTTTTCTTCAAAGGCCCCTTCTTCATGGATGTTCCGGTAAATGGGAGAGCCTGGAAAAGGCGTGAACTTGGTCAGGTTCATGTCGTCCAGTTCCAGATCCTGAACAAATTTTTCCGTGACTTTGACCGTTTCCTCGGTTTCCCCGGGAAGCCCCAGCATGAACAGCCCCTTGGCACGAAGCCCGGCTTTCTGGATCCTTTTCACGGTCGACTGCATCTCATTGAAATCCACTTTTGTTTTATGCCGCGCCAGAATTTCAGGGGCGCCGGATTCAATCCCCAGACTCACCATCCAGCAGCCCGAGGCTTTGAGCAGTTTCAGCAGTTCATCGTCCGCATGCCCCACCCGCACGGCGCAGTTGTAGGTCATGCCGAGAGGCTCCTCCATGAGCATGTGACACAGTTTTTCAATACGCTCACGGTTAAAGGTGAAAAGGTCGTCGTAAAAGGTGATGTGGCGGATGCCGTATTCCCTGCGGAGGAAGCGCATGTGGTCGTAGAGATAATCGGCGGAGTTGTAGCGGAAACTCCTGCGGAAGACCGAACGGTCGCAGTAGGTGCACTGGTAGGGGCAGCCCCGGCTCGAAATGATGGCGGCCGTGGGCGCCCTGGGGTAGTTGAAAAGCGGGGAAATGTACCCCCTGGGAAAACCCTCAAGAAGCTCATAGGCCGGAAAGGGCAGGGTGTCCATTTCAAGTACATCCGTGCGGAGACCGTTATCCCTGATTTCTTCACCCTCCCGGTACACAAGCCCCTGAATCTCCCCAAAGCTCTTTCCTTCCGCAAGCTCTGAGAGCGCTTTTTCACCTTCGCCCGTGATGACATAATCGATCAGAGGAAATTGCTCAAGAATCTTCCCCCTTAAGGCAGAGACATGAACCCCTCCGAAAATAATTTTAACGTCTGGCAGATGACTTTTTATTTCCCCGGCCAGAGCATAGCCGTTCAGAAAAGAGGAGGTCACAGCCGTGAACCCCACGTAGTCGGGCCGAAATGTTTTCAGGCGCTCAAAAAATTCTTGTGAACGGCTTAAGGCAAGACTCAGGCTTAAATCCTCAACACGCACCTCGTGCCCCTCGAGAAGAAGATAGGCGGCAATGGAAAGAAGCCCCACGGGCGCTAAACGGACTGCGGCGGCACTGTTGTCTTTCATGCCCTCCACCCAGTTGGAACCGAAAGGATTGATAAGAAGAATTTTTATAGGGAAGAATCCTTTTTGAAAAGAGTGCGGTTTATTCTGCGGTTATTTCGTGAATGCTACCATGATCCTTCAAGAGCTGCAATTTCGAAAAAAGAATGTTTATGTTTTTTCAGTCAAGTCTCAATCCCCTTTTCTAAGGGTCTTATTTTCTCTCGTTTAAAATAGTCTAAAAGGAAGGAAGGGTTTTATGGGTCTCAATCCCCTTTTCTAAGGGTCTTATTTTCTCTCAGGCTGAAAACAAAAAAGAATGGCCGATATGACCTCCTGTCTCAATCCCCTTTTCTAAGGGTCTTATTTTCTCTCTGTTGTGACCTGCCGCACCCAAAAAGAGGCGGAGGATAGGGTCTCAATCCCCTTTTCTAAGGGTCTTATTTTCTCTCGTGACGAAAA
>CAYUET010000066.1:0-9091 GCA_964443875.1 uncultured bacterium
GTTATCAATGACTTCTTTCAAAAGAACATAAATTCCGTCATCCGTATTGGAACCGTCTCCAAGACGGCCGATATACATGCTTGAACGGGAACGGATATGTTCCAGTGAAGAAAGGGTTTTTATTTTGCTTTCATCATAATTATGTTTTGACGGGGGTGTGGTCATACTTCTAATCTCTCTTTATCCTGGTTATTTTTTCCCTGGGAAAACAATCCTAAGGGATTAAAAATTTTTGCGAAAATAAATCTAATTTCTCACTTTGGCAATGAAAAAAAATTTCAGATTCAAATTTAAGAAAAAGATACTTATACTAAAAAAAAGCCAAAAACAAGCTAAAAACCTTTTTCACCCGGATTCGGGCATTAAAAAGAATCTGACTTATTCATCCTTAAAATCATGAACAGGATTCGAACATTTCAATGTTCCTGAAAGCGGAGAATAAGTATACTCTGCGCCTTTCCCCCCCGGACAATTATTTTTCCATCCACCCTTCAGCAAAGAATTTAAAAACTTTTCATCGGGAGGAAAGACAGGCACTCTACCTTTGGCAGCTTCTTCTGCATAATACATAGAACACGCAGCCGCAACATCCGCCCGGATCATTTCGCACTGACTTTTTTCTGCTGTGGCAGAAAGATTCACAAATTTGGGGATGGCTACAGCAAGGAGTATTCCTATTATCACAACAACCATCACCAGTTCTATTAATGTAAACCCCTTGTTATTTCTCATGTCCTTCTCCTTATAAATTAACAAAATCATTAAAACTTCTTCTAAATCTTCCGAATTGTCAAAAATAAAAAATTCAGATCATTTTTAAAACAGGATCACGATCTCCAAAAATACGTTACTTAATCATCAGGAAAAAATTTGTTCCAGCAATTGAGGAATCGCAATTCCGGCTCTTTCTTCCATAAAATAATCGGTATATCGAGTCCGGCTCCCCGGATCAGGATTGATGAAAATGGTTTTTGCTCCAAAATGTTTGGCGGCAGAAATAAATTGAGCCGCCGGATAAACAATTCCGCTGGTGCCGATTCCGATAAACCAGTCACATTTCCCCAGTTTATCCATAATCCTGTCCATTTCAAAAGGGACTTCTCCAAACCAGACAATATGGGGTCTTAAAAGGCCATTACACAAAGCACAACGGGGTGCTGTACCCAGATTACTGTCATCATGAAACACTTTGCCGCAATTAAGACAGCGGACTTTCAATAACTCCCCATGCATGTGAATCAGATCCACACTCCCTGCCCGCTCATGCAGATTATCCACGTTCTGAGTCACAAGAAAAAAATCATCAATCTTCTTTTGCATCTCCGCCAGTGCGTAATGCCCGGGATTGGGTTCAACTTTCTTTAAATCAGAACGCCGCTGATTATAAAATTTCCAGACCATTTCGGGATTTCTTTCAAAGCCCTCAGGAGTTGCCACATCCTCCACCCTGAAATTTTCCCATAACCCTCCGGAATCCCTGAAAGTTCTGATCCCGGATTCAGCACTTATTCCTGCCCCTGTTAAAACAAATACCTTTTCACTGGAATGAATCTTAAACATGATGTTATACTTATCTCCAATCATCATCGTTCACAAGGAAATTTATACTATGGATCATAATGCAGAGGATTTAAAATATCAATCCTTATGGGAAGAAAGCCTCAAAAACAAACATCTATACATTCCCCTGTCTCCTCTTCTCATTAAAAGCTGGATCGCTGCCCTCAAACATGAATTACGTCTTATTCTTTTCCAGTATAAAATAAAAACGCCCCCCCCTTCCCTTATGATCGACTCTTCTCTTAAACGCTGGGGGCAATGGCAGCCCCGTACAAGAACGATTCTTCTTTCCCAGCATCTTCTTATGCATTTTTCATGGGACTCTGTCATAGAAACACTTAAACACGAACTTGCACATATGATAACCGATGACGCAATCCCCCCGGGCAGCGAACCTCCTCATGGAAACACTTTTAAAAACACCTGCAAAATGCTCGGAATCTCTTCCAAGGCTTCTGCCAGCGACGCGGATATGGGGATCCCCCTGGATGTCCGCACCCAAAAATCCTTCGAATCTCCCCTTGTATCCCGAATGAAAAAACTTTTGGCTCTCTCTGAATCCAGCAATGAAAATGAAGCCTTTGTTGCCATGAAAAAGGTAAATGAAATGATCCTGAAATACAACCTTGAGCCCTCCCTTTCAGAAGACCATCTCTCTTATGAATACCGCCAGCTCGGTGAAAAGAAACTCCGCCGCTCACTTCAGGAAACCATTATCTGCAATCTTCTCAAAGACTTTTTTTTGGTGGACTACCTGATCATTCCCTCCTATCTGGCCAAATCTGGAAAACCTATCACCCAGATTGAAATTTTAGGGCTTCCCGAGAATCTGGATATGGCCGAATATGTGTTTTACTATCTTTTAAAACAGACCGAACTATTATGGAAAAAACACCAGCAAAAGAGTAACAAGAAAGGGAAAAGCGAAAAAAAGAGCTACCAGACTGGTCTTCTTGAAGGATTTCGTTCGACCCTTGAAGACACCTGCCCATCCCTGCATCAGCACGCACTTATTCAGCTTCAGGAAAAAGAACTTCAGGAATATTTTCACTCCAGGCACCCCAGGGTACGTCGTACCCGAAAGGCAGGAGGTAGTTTTCATGAAAGCACTTATCATCAGGGAAAAAACGACGGTCAGTTTATAAAAATCAGCAAACCGATCCAGTCAAATTCATCAGGATCCCGGCTCTTTTTGAATGCTTGACAGCTTAAAATCCGGAACAGCCACCCCGAATACCGGAAAGGATCCCTCATGATCCAGATGCCGGAAAAACAGGGCATGATTAAAATAAACATCCCATTCCTCATGATCCCAGAGCGCCTGGATTTCACTGAAGATTGAAGTATTGAAGAAACGGTCAGGATCCGTAACCCTGCCCAACGTAATATGAGGAAAAAAATGAGGATCTTCTGAAAGATTGAAAACAGAGCAAATCAATCCGCCTAATTCGTTTAAAGCTTTTTCACTCTCCGGCAAGGGTTTTAAATAAAGAATGCAACTTTTTTGTTTTGAACCCTGAGGCAAGCCATCAAGACCCTTGAAAGAAAACCTGTAATTGATCCAGGGATCCAGTGACGAAAATTGATGAAAGGCATTCTCCCTTATTGAATTCCAGGCCTTTGTCCACAGGGCTTCATTACATTCACGGAGATAGCGCCAGGTGATATGAGGATTATCCTTTCCATTCATCTCCAGAATTCCCCTGGGGAATTTTTCCATGAGTACTTGGGTTTTTTGAATCAGCTGATCATAGGTCTTCTTTTTTTCAGGCAGGAAATAAGAGCATAAAACCCCGCCCCATTGCTTGGGCGAACAATAATATTCAAACATTTTATCTTTAAGATGTTTATAAAGGCTTTTTGAAAGGGTACGGCCGAAAAACCGCGGATAATCCGGCTCCTGGATCGCTCTTTTTTCACCCAGCCAGTCGATGAACTCCGGAATAAAATGAATTTCTTTAAAATGCATAGCCGGAAAAATATTTATCTATCCTTTCAAAATGTGATATGAATATTTATGAGTTCATCACATTTATGGAGAATTTTCAATATCCGTTTTTTCCTTCCCCTATTCCTTTTCAGGATTCTCTCCTTCTTTTTCACCTGCCTCAAATTACCCGGTCAGTCCTTTTTTTCGGTTCTCTATGAGTTTCTTGATTTCTGCAATGCCCGACTCCACAAACCCACTTTCTATATCACACGATATACAGAATTCCCGATTGCCCTGTCTTCCATGGCTCCCAGCATTCATGAAACCCTCATCGATATCGGCTGTGGGAAATCTCCCTTTCCATTATTTCTTTCTTTTTGTGATAAAAATATTACGGCTTCAGATATCTGTTTCACTGATTTGAACGATTTAAAAACTTCCTCAGGAAATTATTATCCTGAAGCTAAACTGCCCTTTTTCATCTGCGCTGACAGCCAGGCTCTTCCATATAAACCCGCTTCGTTTGACAAGCTCTTCTGCATCTCCGTTCTCGAACATCTTCCGGGAGATGCCGATAGAAACACAATTTCTGAAGCTTTACGAATCCTGAAACCCGGAGGAAAAGCCTTTTTCAGTTTTGAAATGAATGAAAACTTCTGTGAGGAAAAAAATGAAAATTCAGGGGATCTCTCAGACTACTGTAAACGATACAGCAAAAAAAATATTCTAAGCCTTTTTTTCAAACGACCGGATTCTGATATTGCGGAGGAGGGAATTTTTACCCGTTTTTTAGGGATTAGAAAATTTTATAAAATGAACCGTCCCCCCTGGAAACACCAGTTATTTGACTGGCTCCAACCCTTATTTTCACCGCTCTTTATGATATGCAAACGGAGTATTCTGAAAACAAATAAAATACCCTCCGAGTCTTGGGGCTATGTGATCCTTCAAAAAAAAGGGAAGCACCCCAGCTAGAGTGCTCCCCTTTGAACTTTTGAGTTAAATCGAATTATTTGGCAGGTGTACCCAGCGTTCTTGCTGCAAGGTACTCATAATAGGCATAGCGTTCATCTACATCTTTCTGAGACTGTTCAAACAATTTCTTTGCTTCTTCCGGTTTGCTTTTGGTCAGCATTTTGAATCTGTTTTCATTATTCAAAAAATCAATGACCGGGACAGTCGGTTTTTTTGAATCCAGAATTAGAGGATTCTTCCCTTCCGCTGTCAGATCGGGATTATAGCGGTATAACAACCACTGGCCGCAATTCACGGCAAGCTTCTGATTATCCATACCTGTTGTCATGTTGATTCCATGCGCAATACAATGAGAATAGGCAAGGATGAGAGAAGGTCCGTTATAAGCTTCCGCTTCCAGAATAGCCTTCAAAGCATGATCATCTCTGGCTCCCATGGAAATGCTGGCAACGTAAACATTTCCATAACTCATGGCAATCATTCCAAGATCCTTCTTGCGAGCCGGCTTTCCACCCATTGCAAAACGGGCTACAGCACCGCGGGGAGTGGATTTGGACATCTGTCCTCCGGTATTGGAATAGACCTCCGTATCAAGAACAAGAACATTCACATTTCTTCCGCTGGCAAGAACATGATCCAGACCGCCGAAACCAATGTCATAGGCCCATCCGTCTCCACCGAAAATCCAGACACTTTTTTTAACAAGCATGTCGGCAATCGTCAAAAGACTTTTTGCATCTTCGGAATTGATCCCTGCGAGTTTCTTTTTCAATTCAGCCACTTTTTCTCTCTGTCTGGCAATCCCCATCTCATCTTTCTGTTCAGCATTGATGAGCTCATTCACCATGTTTTCACCAATCTCAGAAGCAAGTTTTTTAAGCAGATGACAGGCAATATCCACCTGTTTATCCACAGACAGACGCATGCCCATACCGAATTCGGCGTTGTCTTCAAAAAGGGAATTTGCCCATGCCGGGCCTCTGCCGTTGGCATCTACACAATAAGGGGTTGTAGGCAGATTGGCACCGTAAATAGAAGTGCACCCTGTGGCATTCGCAATCACGGCTCTGTCTCCGAAAAGCTGGGAAACCATTTTGACATAGGGAGTTTCACCGCAGCCTGCGCACGCGCCGGAAAACTCAAAGAGTGGTTTTAAAAGCTGCATTTCACGAAGAACTCCAGGTTTCACCTTGCTTCTGTCCACATCTGGAATGCTGAGAAAAAATTCCCAGTTTTCTCTTTCCTGAAGTTTCAAAGGCGCCTGTGGTACCATGGTAATGGCTTTCAGATCCTTATTCGCCTTATTTTTTGCCGGGCAGATATTCACGCAGGCACCACAACCCGTACAATCTTCCACACCCACCTGAAGGGTAAACTTCTGACCTTTGAATGCCGTATTCTTCGGATCTGTGGATTTGAAAGTTTTAGGCGCTTTTGCAAGAAAGGAAGCATCATAGGCCTTCATACGGATAACTGCATGAGGACATACGGCCGAACATTTTCCGCATTGGATACAGGTTTCCGGATCCCATTCAGGAACGAACTGGGCAATATTTCTTTTTTCCCATTGGGACGTCGCTGTAGGAAAAGTTCCATCCACCGGCATCTGGGAAACTTTTAAAGATTCCCCTCTTCCGGCATAAATTTCACCAAGCACCTCACGGACAATTCCAGGAGCTTTAGGGGATACCGCATCAGGCATTTCAATCTTGCTTGTTGCTGTTACAGGAATAATTACCTGAAATAAATGACTTAAAGTATGATCAATCGCTTCAATATTCTTTTTAACGATCTCCTCACCTTTTTTACCATAGGTTTTCTTTACTGCATTTTTAATATGTTCAATGGCCTGGTTTTCAGGCAATACGCCGGAAATACGGAAAAAGCAGGTCTGCATGATGGTATTGATACGAGTCCCCATTCCGGTATCCTGGGCTACCTTATAGGCATCAATCACATAAAACCTCACCTTTTTGTCAATCATTTGCTGTTGAACAACCTTAGGCAGCTGATCCCAGGCATGATCCTTATCATAAGGGGTATTCAAAAGGAAAACACCGCCCTCAACAACATTCTGCAGCATGTCATAGCGTTCAATAAACACCGTCTGGTGACAGGCCACAAAATTTGCCTTGGTGATCAGATAACTGGAACGGATTTCCTTAGGCCCGAAGCGTAAATGGGAAACCGTAATGGCACCGGCTTTTTTGGAATCATACACAAAATATCCCTGGGCAAAATTGTCGGTATTTTCACCAATAATCTTAATGGAATTTTTATTTGCGCCTACGGTTCCATCGGATCCCAGACCGTAAAAAATACAGCGTTTCACGGAGTCCGGTTCGGTTGAAAAATCGGCGTCATAAGAAAGGCTGGTATGCGTAACATCATCATTTATACCTACGGTAAAATGATTCTTAGATTCTTTCTGAGCCAGATTATCGTAGATGGCTTTAACCATGGCAGGAGTAAATTCCTTTGAAGAAAGACCGTAACGACCGCCCACAACAGAGGGCATAACCTTAACCTGTCCATACCCTTTTTCAATTCCCTGATGAAGGGCGTCAATCACATCCAGATATAAAGGATCGCCGGTTGCTCCCGGTTCTTTTGTTCTGTCTAAAACAGCAATTTTCTTGACAGAAGCAGGAAGAGCTTCCATGAAACGCTTGATATCGAAAGGCCTGTAGAGTTTTACTTTTAAAACACCCACTTTTTCACCTTTAGACAAAAGATAATCAACAGTTTCATGAGCGATTTCTCCCCCGGAAGCCATCACCACAATCACTTTATCGGCATCCTTTGCCCCATAATACTCGAAAAGATGATACTGTCTTCCTGTCAGTTTGGCAAATTCATCCATGGCTTTCTGAACAAAACCAGGACATGCCTCATAAAAAGGATTGCATCTTTCTCTTCCCTGAAAATAAACGTCTGGATTCTGAGCAGTACCTCTGATAATAGGTTTGTCAGGAGTAAGTCTTCTATTACGGATAGCTTCAACCAGTTTGGGATCCATCATGGCTTTCATGGTCTCTTCGGAAACCATCTCAATTTTCAAAACTTCATGAGACGTTCTGAAACCGTCAAAAAAATGTAAAAAAGGAATTCTGGATTCCATTGAAGCCTTTTGTGAAATTAAGGCAAAATCCATGGCTTCCTGAACGGAACCGGAGGCAAGAAGAGCAAAACCGGTCTGACGGGTTGCCATCACGTCACTGTGATCTCCGAAAATGGAAAGAGCATGGGTCGCAATGGTCCTCGCTGTAACGTGAAGAACGGTAGGCGTCAGTTCCCCGGCAATCTTATACATATTCGGAATCATTAAAAGAAGCCCCTGGGAGGCTGTAAAAGTCGTTCCAAGAGTTCCTGCCTGCAGGGAACCATGTAAAGAACCTGCAGCTCCGCCTTCAGACTGCATTTCCACAACAGAAGGGACAACTCCCCAGATATTGGGAATTCCCTTTGCCATAAATTCATCAGACCATTCACCCATATTGGATGAAGGGGTGATCGGATAAATGGAAATAACTTCATTGATGCGATAGGCCACATTGGCCACTGCTTCATTGGCATCCAGTGTATGAAAAGTACCTTTTTTCATTCGTGTATTTCTCCTGATGTGATAGAGGTTGATAAGTGTAAAATTTTTTTAATGTAATTACGCCATGAGGGAACCCAGGGCAATAGAATAATACTTTGATTTTTCTGAATCAGCACGGGATGTCAGAATGCAGGGACAAAAAGCTCCTGTGACAATAGCAGCCACTTCGGCTTTGGCCAACTGTGTGCAGGTTTTAAAAAACACATTTCCCACATCGATATTGGGGAAAATCAGAATATCCGCATCCCCGGCCACTTCGGATTCAATACTTTTAATCTTCTTGCTTTCCATGGAAACAGAGGCATCCAGAGAAAGAGGTCCGTCTACGATAGCCCCTTTGATCTGACCGCGATCCGACATCTTGGCGATTATGGCCGCATCGACTGTCGGAGGCATTTTTACGTTTACTTTTTCCACAGCGCAAACGATGGATGCCTTCGGTTTTTCAATTCCCAAAGAATGTGCAACGGATATCGAATAGTTCAGCATGGCCAGTTTCATTTTTAAATCCGGATAAGGGATTACTGCGATATCGGATACCACAAGCAGTTTAGGATACGTGGGAAGTTCAATCACCGATACATGGGAAACAATAGGCCCATCCTTTGAAGCGCTTTTCTTTTTTCCCTCTTCGAGAATGGCACGCATATAAACGGAAGAATCAATAAGTCCCTTCATCAGAAAATTACAATCCCCGCTGCTGACTCTATCGATTGCCGCATATACAGCCTTTGTCTTTTCAGGAACATGAACAATTTCAAAAGAAGCGGGATCTATTTTGTTTTCCTGGGCGACCTTTTTAATTTTTTCCTGATCACCGGTCAGTACGGCCTTTACAAGGCCTTCCTTCACGGCGCTCCCAACAGCTTGAATGGTATGCGGATCTTCACCGCAGGCAACAGCCAGGCGTTTAGGCTGCTTCTGTTTTACTTTCAGGACAATCTCATCAAGTTTTGTGATCATTATTTACCTCTCTGGTTCTGATATAAATATAATTTTCAATTATAATAAATTGGAATTAA
>CAYUET010000067.1:0-8620 GCA_964443875.1 uncultured bacterium
ATTTCATTGAGATAGTGATGGTCCAGATCGGTGATGATTTTTTTAGCTTTGAAGGAAATTTCCCCAAAATCCATCACCCAGCCGTGTTTAGGGTCAAGAGGCCCTTTTACGGTTATGGTGATTTTGAAGCCGTGCCCATGAAGGTTTTTACATTTATGCCCTTCAGGAACCTGGGGTAAAAAATGGGCAGCGTCAAAACTGAACTGTTTTTTTAATTCCATCATACTCATTTGGAGAGTGTATCGGAAACTTTGGCTTCCGCCAAGATTTTTCATGATGGAAATTTAAAAGGCTGGATTTATTTGAATCCGAAGCCTGTCTGGAATTCATTTCATTGATTTAAATTGATTTTCAAGGGGTTGTAAATTAAAATACCCGCTTATTCACTTTTAAGTTTGTATGATAAGGGAACTTTTTTAACCCTTTTAACGTCTAATGAACAGGAAAAGAAAAACGAATGGACAATGTCCTGATAAAGCAAGCCCAGAACGGTGATGTGAATGCATTTGAAACTCTTTACAGGGAGTATGCTTCTTTTGTTTATAATGTGTCATTTAAAATGATGCAGAATGAAACAGAGGCAAAAGAGGTGACCCAGGATGTGTTTTTAAAGGTTTATTCAAAACTGTCATCCTACCGTTTTGAATCCGCCTTTAAGACCTGGCTTTACCGCATAGCTGTCAATATGTCCCTGACACGGTTAAGAGACAGGCAGAGGGTAAACAAGGTCAGGGTCTATATGGAAGATGAAGCTGAAAAGGGAGCGGAACTGTTTGAGGTGAATAAAAATCTCCTGCGACGGGATGATGCTCTGGAAGTAGACCGGCTTCTGGAAAAACTTCAGCCTGATCATAAATTGTGCCTGATTTTAAGGGAACTTGAGGGCTTAAGTTATGAAGAGATGTCAGAAACCCTGGAAATTCCTTTGAATACGGTCCGGTCGCGTTTGAAGAGAGCCCGGGAGGCTTTTATAAAAGTGATGCAAAAAGAGGAGGTCACTCATGAAATGTAATGAAGTAAGAGAGAAGGCTTTCCTTGAAGACTGGGATAACAGAGACAGATCCCCGGATCTGGATCTTGAGAAGCATTTAAAAGAATGTAAAGATTGCGCTGAGTTTGTTGAAAAAACAAGGAAAGCCGCTTTGGCATTAAGTCAGACAAAAAGGATTCCGGTGCCTCAGGATCTCTGGCAGGGAATTCGTTTGAGGATACAGGAGGAGTCTTGTCCTCCACATGAGGAAAAGATTCATTTTCTCGACACGGCATTGAATTATTTAAGGTTTGTTAATCCTAAATGGGCCATGGCGATAGCCGCCGGATTTATTCTGGTGATCAGTCTGACGGGGCTGCCTTTTAAAATAAACCGGATGCCTTCTTCCTATGAGAATATTGCTGTTCTTTTAGAGGATACAGAGGAGGAGTGGACAGAGGATTTCGGATCAGATATTGAAACTTATTTTTTATAGGAACTTTTTATTTCTCTGCTGCGTCAAAACAGCAAAGAAAATACAAAGAGTGAATAAAGGAGTGCTGAAAAATGAAAAAGATTGGATTAATGCTGGTGATAAGCGTGTTTTTATGCGGATCGATTCCTGTATGGAGTGAGGAAAGCAAGGGACAGGAAGGGGAGAATCAAAAGGCGGAGCGGGATGCGAAAAAAATGGAGATGCTGATTAAAGAGTTGAATCTCTCCGAAGAACAGGCGGCCGGCCTCAAACAGATTAAAACACAACAGCGTCAGAAAATGAGAGACCTGCGCAAAATCATGCATGAAAAAAGACAGCAGTTAAGAGAAGTTCTTCAGAAGCCGGATATTAAACGCGAAAGTGTAAATCCCTGTGTTTTGGAAATGAAGGATATTCAGTCCCGTATGATTGATGAACGGATTAATGGAATTTTTGCAATAAAGGATCTTCTCACTTCTGAACAATTTTCTCAATTTCAGAAATTGACACAAGAATGGAGGGAGAAACATAAAGGGAAATTCAGGGAGCGCAAAGGAAATTATCGGAAGAATTTGACCCCGGAGTCTTCAGAAAAGTAGAGATCTTGTGAGGTGGAGTCGCGGAATGAAAGTATTCATTGCGCCATTGTGTGTACGGAGGTATAACGCAATGGCGTTTTTTGCTTTTTAATAAACTGATGTGAAGGAATCTGATAATGGAAGCATACAGACGGTTTAAAGCGGAACTGGAAGAGAGAATCCTGCAGTCGGGAAGACAGCCTGAGGATGTTTTGATGATCGTTGCTTCAAAGTATTTCACTGCCCCTCAGATCAAAGAGCTGTATGAGCAGGGCCAGAGGGACTTTGGTGAGAACAGGCTTCAGGATGCCCTGTTTAAAATGCAGGAACTCAAGGATCTCCAAATCCGATGGCATTTTTTCGGGCATGTTCAGACCAATAAGGCCAGAAAAGTGGCTGAGAAGTTTTCCGTTGTTCATTCCCTGGACAGTGTGAAGCTGGCCGCCATGCTGGATAAATATGCGGAGGAATTTGAAAAAAAACTGGAGGTCTTTATCCAGGTTAATCTGGGTGAGGAGGAACAGAAAAGCGGGTATGAAAAGGCTCAGCTTGAAAAGGATTTTGCTGAACTTACTTCTTTTTTTAATTTAAAAGTATGCGGACTGATGCTCATCACCCCTTATTTCGATAATCCGGCTTTGTCTCAGCCTTTTTTTCATGAACTCGCAGAGTTTCAGAAAAAGCTTAATCAGGATCATCACAGAAATCTCCCTTGTCTTTCCATGGGCATGAGCGGGGATTGGCCCTATGCCCTTATGGAAGGATCCACGCATCTAAGAATAGGCCGTGTTCTTTTAAATAAAGAATAATCTGACCCCGTTTGTAATCTGAAAAAAATAAAGGGTTCCCATAATTTTTATTTGCAGGCCTTAAGAATTTTAGTGATTTCTTTTGCCCCTAAATTCATCCGCTCTCCGAGCTTCATTCCTCTTGCTTCAATACGGTTTGCGACAAGAGCGCAGGCTTCAGGTGGAATTTTGTTTTCTTTAAGGGTGAGTTTCATGCCGAAAGATTTAAAAAATTCCCTGGTTTTTTGAATGGTTTTTTCAATTTTCTGATCCGGGGTTCCCTTTGTGATGCCGAAGATTCTTTCCCCGAACTGAATCAGTTTTTGGGCTTTATTTTTTTTGCAGAATGTAAGGAGTGCAGGGAAGACAAGGGCCAGGGAACGGGCATGGTCAATGCCGTAGAGGGCCGTCAGCTCGTGCCCTATCATGTGGGTCGCCCAGTCCTGGGGGACTCCGCAGTTAATCACTCCGTTAAGGGCCTGGGTTGCGCACCACATGAGATTGGCGCGTACAGCATAGTCTTTGGGTTTTTTGAGGGCTTTAGGGCCTTCTTCAATCAGTGTTTTTAAAATGGCTTCGGCCTGCCTGTCCTGAAGAGGGGCATCGCAGGGATAGGTCATGTATTGTTCCATGACATGAATAAAGGCATCCACGATTCCGTTTGCGGTCTGCCTCACAGGAAGTGTATAGGTGGATTCAGGGTCTAAAATGGAAAATTTCGGGAAGATGCAGGGAGAGGAAAAGGCAAGCTTTTCCGTGTCTGAGTCTCTTGAAACAACTGAAAAGGCATTCATTTCCGAGCCGGTTGCAGGAAGTGTGAGAACGCAGGCCAGAGGCATGGCATTTTCAACAGGGGCTTGTCTGGAAAGGATTTCCCAGGGATCCCCTTTTTTATACAAAAGGGCTGCTGCAATAAATTTTGTTCCATCCAGTACAGAACCGCCGCCGACAGATAAAAGAAATTGAATTTTTTCTTTTTTGGCGAGATACACGGCTTCCATACAGGTTTCGTATCGGGGGTTGGGTTCTATTCCCCAGAATTCGATAACCGAGTGATGTTTTAAGGCTTTGAGGACCTGATCGTAGACCCCGTTTTTTTTCACAGAGCCGCTGCCGAAGCAGAGGAGAATTTTTTGATCTTTCGGGATTTTTGTCTCGAGCCTGGCGATAGAACCTTTTCCAAAAATAATTTCTACAGGATTCTGGTAGCTGAAGTTTTCCATAAAGACTCCTTTGTAAGGTTATCCCGGATTTTGCACGCTGTAACAAATATTCGGGGATGTGATGTTGGGGTTATGCAGGAATTGTTTTTTTCATGCGGGATTGAGCATATTTTTTAGGAGATCGGTCTTGTTTAAACAGGCCCCAGTTCGGAGAGAGGTCTGAATCGGTTTTCCAGGGCTGATCAAAGGCTTCAAACAGAGCAAAAGTAAGATTGGATCTGACGATTCCTTTTAAAAATTTTTCCTGATTCTTTTCATCTGCCCATGCATCGCCACCGGTCGGAAAGCCGATCTCCTTGAACATGAGGGTTTTTTTTAGGTGAAGTTCTGCCCCTGTGTCTTTTTCCATGTCATGAATCCACTTTATGCCCTTTTCAGGGGTTTTCTTTTTCAGGTTTTCATCAAACATGAAATAAGCAATCAGAAAGATCCAGTCGCAGGCCTCCAGAAGGTCCCTGTTACGGGCGCTCCTTATAATGGACATGTTGTCTGAGGTTGTCACCGGTTTTCCTGTTTTTTTCCTGACCTCCTTCATCCTCTGTATCAGCTCCTGTTTGGAGTATTCCTTGCGGAAAAGCCCCTCATGACCGATACAGTAACCATCAACAAGTGAAGCCGCTTTTACGGCATTTTCAATTTCATTTTTATTATGGGGATCCCATATCCCCATAAGGATGTGTTTAAATCCGGCTTCTTTTGCCAAAGAGGGGATTTGCCCCATCACCCCGCTGGAGGAATAGGTGATAAGGCCGTTAAAACCGGCAGAACGAAGAACAGGAAGATCCTTCCGGATATCTTCAGGATTGAGTTTATCCTCTGTGTCAGGGTTGTACGTTGAAGGCATGTAGGTGATCCATTGGGTTTGTTTCAGCATGTTTTTCAAAGAGGAGGGAGGCGGAATTATCGATTTTTTTTCAGAGGGGAGACCCGGGGTTCTGAATGTGTCCTTATCCGCAGGAATAAGGGGGGAGGAAGAAGGGGAAGATCCCTGGAGGGTTTTAAGGGCTTTTTGAATGGCGGGCGATGTTTCCGGACGCAACGTAGATGAGGGCTGACTTTCAGGGAGAAGAATGGAATCCGTGTCAACATCCATTGTCCCAAATGGAATTTTGATCCGGGCCAGTTTTCTCTTCACAGCGACGATTCTTCCTTCAAGGATGGAGTTATCCTTAAGTCTGATTTTACCCTCCATAAGGCAATTGAGGCAAGGAGGAGGATTATGACTTTTAGGATTGCAGCGGTAACAGTCCAAAGGAGAGTTTTTATTCAGGGTTGTTTTTTTTGAAGGCATGTCTTTAATCTGGGAAAACAGGGAAAAAGGAAAAATAAGGAGACAGAAGAATAAAAAAAGATAAATTGATTTTTTCATGAAGGAGATTCTCCTAAAGGAGCGAAGCCATCTGTTCGCAGAGGATTTGAGAGGCTTTGATGATGTTTTCACGGACATGATCATAGGCATTTTCATCCGCATGATCCGAAACAATTTTAAAGGAATAAAAAGGGATTTTGAAAACCTGTGCAACTTTTGCCAGGGCATAGCCTTCCATGTCCACCAGCGTTGCCCCTTTCCGGGATACATGAAGTCTCTGTTCGGGCCGGGTAATCGCTTTATCCTGGGTCATAAGGGTGGAGGAAGGAAAGCTGCAGGAGGGAAAAGGGGGGAGGAGAATATCGTGTTTTGAGGAATAAAAATCTCTGTCGCCTTCCATGATTCTTGAAACAGCAAAGGCGGAAAGGGGGGGGATAGCCGGGTCAACACAGCCGCATATTCCCAGATTGATGATCCTGTCATATTCCTTTCCAGAGAGGGCTTTTGAAAGATGGGCGGCGGCATTCACTTTCCCTATGCCTGTAATGCAGCAATCAAAAGAAGCCTGAGTTTTCGGAAACTGATTTTCCAGAGGGATGGCGAAAACAAAAAGTGTTTTCATAAGCCTGAGGAATCCTTCTGACCGGCTGAAGTCATTTTCACCCCGGCATTCCTGGGGGCTTTGATTTTTTGAAGGGCATTCCCTTTCCAGTCCCGGTTAAAGGCAGGTTTCTGAAAGGAGCTCTCCAGTGGGGCTTTCTGAACAGAAGCGCCTTTGGTTTGGGCAGGAGAATGGAAGACCTCATAGACTTTGTAACCGATAAGGCCTATCCATATAAGAAGTGCCAGTCTGAGCATAAAATTCCTTAAAGCAGAGATTGAGCAAACTGATTCAGGGTTAAGCTGTGAGCCTCTGTCAGGCGTGCTCCTTTTTGACTTACGATAAGGCCGCCTGCAAGGGCACCTATTTTACCGGCCTTTTCAAGGCTTAGGCCTTTGCCAAGACCAAAGAGAACTCCTCCGGCATAGGCGTCCCCGGCTCCATTGGTGTCAATGACATTGACCTTCCGGGCTTCGCAGAAAATCTTTTCTCCCTGAGAGCAGAGATAAGAGCCGTTTCCGCCGACTTTAACTATGGCTGTTTTGGTAAAACGGGAAAAATAATCAAGGCTTTCCTTTGGATCTTTTCCGGTATAGGCATGGCTTTCTTCTTCATTGGCAAAAAGAATATCGATCATTTTTTCTTTTTCAATGATCTGATGCAGATAATCCAGGTGATCTTTTACGACGTTGAAGGAGGACAGATCCAGGGACAGAATCTGACCATTGGCCCGGGCTGTTTTTAAAATATGTTCGATTAAGGGTTTGTTATAAAGGAGATAGGCTTCAAGATGGAGAATCGGGGCCTGATGAAGGAAGGGGGCAGGGAGATCAAGGGGATCAAGTTCAACAGCTGCGCCGAGGTTTGTGGCAAAAGTTCTCTGTCCGTCAGCAGTCAGAAAACAAGTGACCACTCCTGTCGCTGTGGAAGTTGTAAGTTTCAGAAATTTGACTCCGGTTTTTTCCGTTTCCTTATGAAAAAAGACTCCGGACGGGTCTTTGCCGACTTTGCCGATAAAAGCGGGTTTTCCTCCGCAGATCGCATAGGAGGCCATGACATTGGCTGTGGCGCCTCCCGGAGAATAGGGGAGAGCTTCAGGCTGAAAACGGTTGAGAAGATCTGAAGACCTTTGGGCACTGACAAGAGTCATTCCTCCTTTGGGAAGATTCTCTTTCATGAGGAAATCTTCTTTGACTTCCAGGGTGACATCCACAAGGGCAGAACCAATACCGATAATCTCATAATCCATCGCTTCATTCTCCTTAAATATTGGGAATTTAATCCCTTTTAGGGGGTTACACCCCTTTTTGATCCGGGCCCCAGATGAATTTATGCAGCTGAAGCTGGAAACGTACTTTTAATCCGTCGGATAATATCCATTTTACAAGTTCCTGAGGTTCTATTTTTCCGAAAACGCAGGATATCAGAATATTCGTTTTTTCCCAAAGGGAATTTTCAAGAATGATGGATCTTGCATAGCTGTAATCCTCTCGCGAGCCTATGACAAATTTGAGCTCATCCTTAAAGGAGATCTCTTTCAGGATATGGGGATGCATTTTATCCTGCATTCCTGAGGAAGGCGTTTTGATATCCACAATGTAGTGAGCTTCTCCAGGGAAGCCTGAAAGGGAGAGGGCTCCTGAGGTTTCAACGGCAACGGTATAGCCGCGTTCTATAAGGGTTTGGATGAGTTCGCGGGAGTCCTGGGCAAGGGGTTCTCCACCCGTAATCATCACATAAAGGCTGGGGAACCGGGAAATGGTGTCGAGAATCTCAATGGTTGTCATTTCCTTTCCCTGCTCATATGCGTAGCGGGTATCACAATAAGAGCATCGCAAAGGGCATCCGGTGAGGCGTATGAAAATGAAAGGGAGCCCGGCAAAACTGCTTTCCCCCTGGATGCTGAAAAAGATTTCATTTATTTTTAACTTGTTCATTCATAGACTTTTGTTTTAAAGTGAAGCAATATTAATGCACAAGCCTAATCCCATAATAAAAAAGCCATGTCATTAAAAGATTTATTTAAAAAATTATTCGGGAAAAAAGTGGAACCTGTCAGAGTGATCCGTCATAAGGATCCGACAGAGTTCCTTAAAACCGTCAATGTGACCATGGTGGATCAGGATATCAAACCCGCAGAATCCGGCAAAATACTTCTCTTTGAAGATTCCCAGATCTGGGCGGAAAAACTTAAATCTGCTCTCGAGAATTCCGGATATAAAGTATTTCTCTATAATTCTTTTAAAGACCCTGTTGAAAAGGTTAAGGAAAACAGGCCTGATCTTGTTCTGGTGGATGTTCAATCCCTCCCTGTGATTCCCTATGACATTACCCGCCAGATTAAGAGCAAGATCAGTTTTAAAGAACTGCCGGTCATTATCCTTTCTTCTATTTCCGATGATAAATCCAAAATGGAAGCCATGAAAGCAGGGGCCCGGACTATTTTGTTCAAAGATCAGCCCTTTGATGTCCTGATCAACGCTATTAAGGCTTTCATGTCCAATACGGCCTTAAAGAGCGACATCTCCCAGATCATCAATGTCCATAAACAGCAATAATGAAGATCCGCGTCTGCCAGTTTTTTTTGATTGATCAGCCTGAATCCCTGAGATGAGGTAAAATATTTAGAGCCTGTCCCGTTTATACAAATTTTTTACAGTTTTAAAATTTAAAATG
>CAYUET010000068.1:0-5085 GCA_964443875.1 uncultured bacterium
TCTCCGTCACGGTCTGACCATTCAGAAGAATCCAAAGGGAAAGCGTCCTGGCCGTCAAGATGGGTGTCCCCGTCTGTGTCAGGATTAAGAGGATCAGTTCCCATTTGCACTTCCTGATAATCGGTCAGACCGTCATTATCGGTATCGGGCAGGGTTTTGTCTGTTCCTAATTCAGTTTCCTTCCAGTCAGGCAATCCGTCATTATCACTGTCATCAGATTTAAAATCTGAAGCATTTAAATTAATTTCAGCCTGTAGTTCATGATTTGTCCCGAAATCAGAAGTTTCTTCCTTGCCAACATAAAAATTCTTAACAATATAAGGGCCGTTTATCCCGCTTGAACTTATTTCATTGCCGTCAAAATATACTGTTGCGGTGACATCTGTTCCCGCTTCTCCGATAACCTGGCCTTCTCCATGTGCCACGTGATTGCCCAGAGTATCATATAATTCAGCGGTAATGATGTATGGATTATGAAACTGAAAATTAACTACAACATTCACCCCAATGCCGCTATATGGTGGTGCTCCTATCGGGGTTATTTCAGATATGTCCTTGATTGTTATTATCTGTTTCATCATTACTTCAAAACCCGCATCAGCTTTTAAAACAACATTATGTCCCCCATTGGTCAAAACGTTTGCATTGTATCCAATAAAATAATTCTCAACCGAACCAGTATCATTAAATGTTGTTCCGTATATTCCGTCATTTGCGCTTCCATCATTATGATTACCGTCATCATAAAGAGTCAAATCTGTCTTTGTCTGATCTGAAGCTTTTGTAAAAGATGCGATAACACTTCCGTTTAAAACAGGATTTCCATTTTCTGTAATAATTACGCCTGTGTTGACGGGTTCGCCGACAGGAACTTCAATGTTTGAAAATATGGGTTTCATTTGCAAATCGCATTTGCTGATGTAATTGATAAAATAATTATCCCCGTTTGTTCCGGTCTGAATCGCCTTGATGTTTGATTTCCATGATCCTGGCTGGGGATTTTTTAAAATATAAATTGCGCCTGTATTATCTTCATAATAGACGACATCTGGAGGCAAGTTTCCTGTTTTACCGTTTATTTCCATGCCTTCTGCATTGATTAATTTAAATTCAAATCGTGCGTTTTCTCCTGGCCACGTCGCGGTAATCCACCATGTTTCCTGCGTCGGGATTGATAAATCATAAGTTTTTTCCTGCTGCGCCATTAGCAGCCCGGCTTCAACCTGATTATAAACCGGTGATTCTTGCGGTAACGGAGGGAATGGAAGTTCAGGATCAGTTGGGTTAAATATTGGCTCCCCTTCAAGCCTTGGAGGGATATCCAGATTTATCCATGATGTTTCCATCATGGTTTTATTTTCCATGACTCCATAATAATGATTTAGCGGCAATGTGTTTTCTATATCAAAATGTTTTTTGCCGTATTTCTTTTCAGCCAGCGGATTGGGTTGCAGTTCGCATAATGTTCTTTCTTCCTCCCTGAAACCGTAGTCATTTTTTAATTTATTCCAGACCTTTTCAGTAAAATGGCCCCGCTGTAATTGTACGGTTAATGAGGAATCATTTTTCATGGCATTGCCAATTCCAAATAAATCGGCTTCCTCTACAAGTAACATATGGTACGCTGAAAAATATCTTAAAGTATTAAGCAAAGTTCGCCCTGTTCCCTCAGCTCCGAATCCGCCTCCCAGCCAGTCATGTCCGCCTTCAAAATAATATAGGGTATTGGGGGACGGTTTAACTTCCATATTATATTTTGCAACAATATTAGGTTGAAGAAACCATGAGGAGTTCCAATAATATTTTTTATCTGATATGACATGGGCAAATGCCACCCATTTGGAATAAAGCCACGGCAATATATTCTGATTCCATGTGGCATAGCTTCTTAAATCCCATGCCAGAGAACTTCCGCAGTTGGCAGGTGAGATCATTACATCCTTGTAAGCATAGGGAATATAGTCTTCCCTCTTTTCTCCGTTTGTCTTCCATTCTTTTTGATATGCATCATTCAGCTTTTCCAAATACCTTGCATTGGGTGCGCCCATGCTGTGAGAATAAATATAAAAATGTTCCGGCATAAAATCAGGAGATTCAACTTCTTTGCCATCCACTTCTCTTTTTGTGGATTCTTTTAATTCTTTTATCCATATTTTCAATTCGTTGAATAAAGCTGTGCCTGTCGCATTGGCAGCTATCTGACCTATACGTTTTTCTTCTCCCTCATATACTCGCGTTGTTTGATCGTTCTCATGCTCTAATAACGCTGTATCCCAGATAGTTTTTGGCCGTGGGAATGTTCTTTCTATTCCATCAATGGTTACTTTGTAAGGAGTTTCAGTATCTATAATATCTCTAAATAATCTTTTTTCTTTCAAATCTTTTTTAAACACATTCCAATAAGAGGATTCATCAGTGCCATATCCACGCACTAACATAATGAATGGTTCCGCCACGCCTTTTTTCCAGGTGTCCATGATGCCATCATTATTTGAATCGGATTCGCCAAGGGTGGTGAGGACTTCGTTTGTCTTTGAGTCGATGACCTCGATTTTATAATCATAAACCACGCCACGTTTTGGAAATTTTCCACCAGAATTTTTTACATCAGGATGTTCAGGATCTGGCGGTGAATCGCAATAAGATACTTCCGTTTCATCTTCCTTTGTCGGCTGCCCAATCGGATCAACATTGACCTGTTGCCAGTCCTCGGGTTCATCTGGACTATCTGCATGAGTTTCGGGTTTCCGCATGATTCTGTATTGAATATTCTTATTATCCAAATCATACGCCGACCACTTAAGCCTGATGGATTCGCCGTCTCCCACGTTGGTGATGGATAATACTTGTTCAATCGCTAAAAACAAATCAGAATTGGCTCCTACTTTTCCAAGCCAGACAATCTGATGATTATTTACTTTAGGATTAGTATCATTAGTGTTGTTGTCGGTAATTTGAACTTTTTCTTTTGTTTTTATATTATAGGAGTAAATCTCATTATCGGTTCCATCATACCCATGCCATACCACTAAATCACCATCTATCTGCGGTGCGCCATCATTATAATTATTATCTGAAATATTGATTTGTTCCGGATTTTCTACTGTTGTATCATATAAATACACTTCGTAATCATTTCCATCATGCCCCAACCATACGATTCTTCCATTGCTAATTTGTGGTGAAGAATCATTACTTTTGTTATGAGTAATTTGCAGGGTTTCGGCTGAATCTTTGTTGCTGTCATAGTATAAAATTTCATATTCCTTATCCATTACGTCATAGGCCTCCCATACAACTATACCATTATGAATCTGAGGATTATCTTCCCATTGTGAAAAAGGCGCTAAAGAAATATTTTGGGGTATCCCATTTCTTATACAAAAAAATATCCTGATTATATGAATTGGGAGACCTATCCCATGCCGACCAAACAATTATCCCTTTGTCAGTTTTTGGGGGATATGAACAATCATAGACATCATCCAAATCTGAAACACAACTGGGAATCCCTGTGCTGGAATTATAATACCAAATTTCATTGTATCCGCTTTCCGCTGACCATAAACATGTATAAGCAGACCACACAGCTTCACTATCCCTTAAATAAGGGAATGATGAGTTTCCTGTATACGGTTCTGCTGGATCGTCTTTATTCTTAGAAATCTGATGGCATGTTTTTGTTTTGATATTATACAAATAAATATCATCGTTCCAGTTTCGCCACATAATTTCATTACCGCTTAGACATGAATCATAATTATTTTGGCTTATAAAATTCGTCTTTCCTTGGTCATAAAGAAATAATTCTGTCGCCCATGTTGAAGAATTATAAGCTTCCCAGATGATTCTTCCCTGATCTATTGCATAATTCTGTTCTATTGCATTATTATTGGTAATGTTTTTTAAAAAAAATTTTCCAGCCAATACACTTGTCGAATATAAAAAAATAATAAAAAATAAACTTATTATTCTCTTCATATTTTTCCTCCTTCTATTATCAGCGTTTTCTCTTCACATCCCCTTAGCTGATGCTTCTATAACAGTAAAAATTTTAATCACTACTATCCGGAATACGTTTTTTAAAAATCAACCCCAATCAACCATAATAATGGACACTATTTTTATATTTCATAATCATTCAAATCTCCATAAAAATAAAAGAGTAATAATTAAAAATAGAAAAAATATTAATAACAAATAGAATAATTTCTGATAATTGATTTTAAAAATTCTCTATCTCTTCGATGGGGGTTGAATTGTTAGGAGGGTTTTTTCCGGTTCTTTCCTTGAATTTTCTTCTCTCACATTCTTTTAATTTTGATTTGTTTTTGCAGAAATTTTTCATCCAGATCTGTTTTATTTCTTCGGTGTTTCCTTTATAGCGCATGAGAAAACCGCATTACTTCATCAATTCATAGACTTCCGATTTTTCTGTTATAAGCAGCTCATTGATTTTATTAAATAATTCATTGAATTGAACAGGTTTTATCATAAAATGGTCTGCACCGGCGTTGATGCATTCGATAATGTCTTTTTTCTGTGATTTTGCCGTCATAATAATAACCGGAATAGACTTTGTTTTTTCATTTTTTTTAACTGCCTGCAAACTTCCAATTCTGTCATTCCGGGAAGCATTAAATCAAGCAGAATCAGATCAGGTTTATTTGAATACGTCAGGGCCAGGCCTTTTTCTCCGGATTCGGCAAGAAGGGTATCAAAACCGGTTTTTTTGAGATTGAAATCGTAGATGAATCGCTGCTGGCCGATGTCTTCGATGATTAAGATTTTTTCATTCATTGTGATTTCATCCTGAGTTTCAGAGGGGTGCTTTAATACCCTATCACAATCTGAGGCTTTTAAAAAATGAATTAATTTTTTAAACTCTTTTGCCCTCCCTGGGGCAGGGTTTAAACAAGCAACTATCCCTGTTCAGGTAAATACTTCCCAACCCAGGCCGCCATTTTTTTTGCCGCCCGGAAGCGGTGGCTCACGCTGTTTTTTTCCTCCGCCGTCATTTCGGCAAAGGATTTTCTGAAAGGCGGATGATAAAAGACCGGATCATAACCAAAACCCTGAGTGCCT
>CAYUET010000068.1:5095-8421 GCA_964443875.1 uncultured bacterium
TGCGGGGGCTTCAAGAATAAGCCCATTGACCCTGCCTGTGTATCTTTTGATGATCCTGCCCTTAAAGGCAAGGCTTAAGGCGCAGACAAAATGGGCCTTTCGTTTTGGGGATTCCACACCCCGGAGGGATTCAAGCAGTTTCCGGATATTGTCTTCGTCTGTTGCCTTTTCCGATGAAAAGCGGGAGGAATAAATTCCTGGAGCCCCCTTCAGAAAATCCACACATAACCCGGAGTCATCCGCCAAGACACAGGAATCCACAAAACGGGAATAATAAAGGGCTTTGAGATCGGCGTTTTCCTGAAAGGTTCTGCCGTCTTCCCCGGGGGGAGGAACCCTGACCTGCAATCCCTTCAAAAGGATTTTGCAGGGCTTAAAAATCTTCTGAAGTTCTGAAACTTTATTAAGATTGGTTGTGGCAAGTGTGATCAAAAAATATTCCTGAAACTTCAGGCTTTCTTTTCCGGATCAGGGCCCATTTTCCAGTCTTTCACAATCAGATTTCTGCGCCCCCAGCGCATGGCCTCACGATGGGAGGAAAAGAACAGGTCCAGGCGGTATTTCCCCCGGATTTTGGAGCCGGTGTCATGCACCACGGCATACCCATAGTCCGGGATATAAAAAATCGTTCCGTAAGGCCAGAAATTGATATCCGCGGCAACGATCCCCTTGATGGCCCTGCTGCCGTCAGAGGTGATCCCCACCTTTTTCCTTTTACCCTTGTTGGGCCCGCGGGCGAAGACGGGCTGCCCGTAAAAATTGCGTTTCCAGCCCGTGCACTTGCGGCAGTCGCAGTAACCGGTCGTAATCATGAAAAGCTCATCCGGGCGTTTTTCAACCCGGGAGGACTTGATATGCAGTTTATGCATCCGGTAACTGGCAGTCGTCGTACATCCGGATAAAAACAATAAATAAAATGTCAATACCGCGCCAAAGAGGCAATGAAGACTAGACTGTTTTTTTCTGCAGCTCAAAATCCGCTTCCACCATTACTTTTACAAGTTCCTTAAAGGTCGTTTGGGGTTTCCAGCCGAGTTTTGTTCTGGCTTTCGTGCAATCCCCGATTAAAAGGTCGACTTCCGCGGGTCTAAAAAATTTAGGGTTCACCGTCACAATGGTTTTTCCCGTCTTGCGGTCGATTCCCTTTTCATCCACTCCTTTTCCCTTCCACTCGATTTCCATATCAAGGTGGCGGGCGGATTCCTCTACAAATTCGCGGATGGAATGGGTTTCATTAGTGGAAAGAACATAGTCTTCCGCCTTTTCCTGCTGAAGCATCCGCCACATGCCCTCGACGAAATCCGGGGCAAACCCCCAGTCTCTTTTGGAATCGAGATTTCCCAGGCTGAAGTTTTCGATCTTGCCGAGTTTCACCCTGGACATGTTGATGGAAATTTTACGCGTGACGAAATTCTCACCCCGGCGCGGAGATTCATGATTGAAAAGAATGCCGTTGCAGGCATACATATTGTAGCTTTCCCGGTAATTGAGGGTGATCCAGTAGCTGAAAAGTTTTGCAACTCCGTACGGGGAACGCGGATAAAAGGGAGTCGTTTCCTTCTGCGGAATTTCCATGACCTTTCCGAAAAGCTCGGACGTGGACGCCTGGTAAAAACGGGCGTCAGGCTTGACGTCTTTCAGCACATCCAGGATGCGCAGCGTTCCAAGGCCGGTTGCGTCCGCTGTATACTCGGGAATTTTAAAACTGATTTCCACATGGGACTGGGCGCCGAGGTTATAGACCTCATCGGGTTTGATCTGTGTGATAAGTTTATGAAGGGCGCTGGAATCGCTTAAGTCCCCGTAGTGCAGATGAAAATTTGAATTATCAGAATGCTCCAGATGATCGATTCTGGATCGGTTGACTGAAGAGGATCTCCGGACCATGCCGTGAACCTGGTAGCCCTTCTGAAGCAAGAGCTCCGCAAGATAAGAACCATCCTGACCGGTTATTCCTGTGATAAACGCAGATTTCATCTCTTTTCATCTCCCTGATTAGTTTTTTTTTCTTTTCTGATTTCCTGAGTAAGCCGACCCAACGCATAGGTGTTAAAATCGACAAATTTAAAAAGCGGGGCAAAATGGGGAAAGGCCTCCATGACGGCTTTGGCCATCTTTTGGGCCATGCGCCTGTAATTCTCATGCCCCTGGGGCGCGGAACGAAGCTCGCAGAGCCACAGAAGGGAACGCAGATTGATCTTGAAATACCAGCGGATGCGGTAATTCATGGGCACCACATACTGGGCTTCATAGGGAAAATCCCTGACCAGGATCTCATAGGCCTCGGAGGCCTGTTTCATGGCCTTGTGATAGGCCTCTTCAACACCCGCCCCCCGGATATCCTCCGGAACCGCATAGCCGAGGCGTGTGGAAAGAAGCTGCCGTTCCTGGGTCAGGATCCGGTGCCGGTGAAGATCCCTGAACATGCCGAAATCCCCGGTGAGATCAAAGACAAACTCCGCCTGCTCAAAAGCCCTTGGCGGCTTATGCCTGCGGTTGCCCCTCAATTCGGCGAGGGTATTGAAAATTTCCTGTTTCTTTTCGTCTGAAAACTGGGACGCCTTACCGTAAAGACCGTTTAAGTCTTCGGATGAAAATTCAAAAACCAGGGCGGAGAGAACCTTGTTCACGGACTCATTATCCTTGTGAATGAGACTCACCTCCCCCAGGGCAGGCTTGACAGGTTCCGAAAAATTTTCCGCCTTCCGGGCAAGGAAGGCGCGCTGCATTTTATAAAATTCCTTCCAGGCTTCAAAATGCCTGTGACCTTCTTTTGCGCGGCGGACAAAGGAGGGAATAACCCTGGAAAGTTCCTCCTGGGCCAGGCGGCCGATGCCGTTGAGTTCGGCAAGATCGGAGACCAGAAGTTTCTGGAGGAGGTATTCAAAAAAACGTCCGTTGCCGTAAAGGCCGATATTGGTCAGGGAGGAGGCGGGCAAAAGACCGCGCAGGGCGTCACACACACGCGCCTGCAGGGAAGCCTTGTAAGCCTGTTCAGAAACCCCTTCCTGCCTGGGCATGACCGATTCCACGTACTGCCTGACCGGGGCCGTCAATTCCGAGTAGGTTTCAAAAAGAGTGCGGCAGGCTTTCAGGTAAAGTTCTTTATGGGGGGAAGCCATGATTTTCGGATCCTTGAAAAACCGGTAGTCGCCCCCCGCCTTTTTATCAAAAAAGATATAGCGGGTGGATTTCTCAAGCGGTGAGCCGCCGATTCTTGCGTCTTCGATCAGTTTGGAAGCCACCATGGACACATTTTCAAGGGCCAGATGCGCCCCGCCGAGTTCGCCGATGGAATCGTCCCCGTAGCCGTCCAGGACCCTGTT
>CAYUET010000069.1:0-7912 GCA_964443875.1 uncultured bacterium
CACCCAGACCTTGTATTATCAATCTCGGTTTGGGGTGGGACAAGCTCTATTTAACCCGAATATTCGCTGTTTACGCGCAAAATTGAGGTTAGTTTTTTTTTCGGATGAGTCGGCACAGGGATTGCCCTGCAATTTTAAATTCCCATAAGGCCGTTTTTCCCGACCAGATTTTCCTTTCCGGATAGTAATCGTTTTTATCGTTGATCAGCAGCAGATATTCGGCCTTCTGCATTGAATCGGTAAGGACAATATCCGTCCTTAGGCTTTGGGTGGCTTTCAGGACCTGCAGCACAAAGGGATCCATAGGCCGGACAAGAAGCTTTGCTTTGGAAGGAAGGTTCTGATTGATATAATGGAGGGCCTTTTTTGGAAGGAGAGGGTTTTCAGCAGTGAGACCTTTTTGATAAGCGCCCTTGGTCCCTCCGAGAAAGGCATTGAAATAGGCACTCGGATAAGTGCGGTATTCCCATAGATTGGCACCTGCGTATACGAGAATCAGTATGCTTGCGAAGAATCGCAGTTTGTAATGATAGGGATTGTTTTTATTTATAGTGAGCAGGAAATTCATCCCATAGGCGGCAAAGAAGGGAATAAGAGGATAAACAGGAAGAAGAAAGAGGATTCCTCCGTATTTGGGCAGAAGGGGAAGGGAGTAAAGACAAAGGGTTGTGACCAGAGTAAGAAGGGCAAGGTTTTCAAAAGAGTTCCACTGAAAGCGTTTGATCAGGTGATAGAGTCCTGAAAAACTTATGAGAATAAGCCACAGGGGAAGACTTGAAAATACATTGACCCAGGGATAGTGCCAGGGAACCGGAGTGTTTCTGTCTTTATAGATTTTACCAAGATAATAAACAGGAATCACAGAAGGTTCGGCAGGCAGGCCCCGGAAGCTGTCAGAAGTGTTTTCCGGATTGTTTAAAAGAACCGCACCGGTTTTAGGGTGAAGATAATTTTGGATTCCAGCCAGGGGTAAATGGAAGAACCAGGGCCAGCAGGCGGAAAAGAGAATTGCTGCGAAGAGGAGGATCAGGCTTTTGTGAAGGGTATTCCGGAAATTCAGTCTCAGTCCCCAGAGAATGACGGGCAGGAGTGTGAATAGCGCATTCCATTTTGTGAGATAAGCAAAGGCAAACAGAAAAAAAGAAGCTATGAACCATTTTTTATGAGTCCAGCCCAGATAAAAGCAGTAAAGAAAAAGGATATTCAGGACAGTTAAAGGAAAGTCCACGGTGGCAATGGAGGCATATCCCAATAACCGGGGACAGGAAAGAAGGAAAAGAAAGAAGAACCAGGCAAGCGTCATGGAGTATACCCTGGAGAGAAATATAAAGGAAAGAACATTGAAAAGAGCAAAAAGCAGGGAGGGGAAAAGCCTTGCTGAAGTGAAAAAATCCAGTGGGGGAGAAAACAGGGAATTGAAAAGTCCTAAAAAAACTTGAGGAGGGGACGTTCTTTCATTATCGGGGGGGTGCCTGCCATTGGGGTTCTCGCCTTCTCCGTGACTCAGGCCAGGGACAATGCTTTCGGGTTCATGCCAGGTAGGGCCTGTGGAAGCTGAAAAATAAAAGGAAATACCAAAAGAAAAAAGTGTGATAAAGAGCAGCAGTGAAATATGAATAAGGGAAAGTGAAGTCCTGTTCATGATTTTGTTTTGTCAGAGAGACGGATTTCCTTTATGATTTAGCAATGTATAATCACTGTAACAGATTCTTAGAGATTGAAGAATATTTTTTTATACTTCTTTTATTTGCTTCTTTTTTTTGTCTTGTTTGTTTTTCTTTTAAAAGAAAATGTTGAAGGAAAAATTTATTCATGGCTGGAATGATGTTAACTGTAATGGGTTTGATGTTTTATCATACACGAGCCTTTTTCGGACCTTTTGAATTATAGATGAAATACAATTTCGCCATTTTTCAGTATTGCCGTCAGAAGTTATGACTTAACAGCTTTCAGTCTTCTAATTTTGTCGATGAAAAGACCTGATGGTAGGAGCGTATTATGGGATTCTGACTTATAATCCTCTACTGTGGGCATGGCTTTCAGGTCTGATCTTTATGATTTTTATGAAAGAATACCAGCGTTTTGCTATTGTGCGTCTGCTACAATGCCTATTGTTGACAGGTGTTGTATATTGTTTTATCGGCTTGTGGGGTGTTCCTTCTGTAGGTCTCCGATACCTTATTCCTTTGATTCTGGTTCTGATGACAGGAATCCTCAGATTTTAAAATGGGGTAGAATGGCCTTTCTGCTTTGCTGATACTGTTTTCACTATTGTTTTTTATTGTCTTATGCTATGGCATAAAATGTTTGTTGATAAGAAAGTGATTATAAGAATATTTTAATGTTTGCGGATTACTAACGGATGCTTAAAATTTGAAGGATTTGTTAAATTCTTTCGGGAATGAACTAAACCAGCGCGATGTGGAAAAATGATAATGCATAGAGGTAAAGAAATAGAGCTGTCTATTGTAATGCCCTGCCTTAATGAGGCGGATACTCTTTTAAAATGCATAACCAAAGCCGAGTGTTTTTTAGAGACGAATCAGATTCATGGAGAAATTATCATTGCCGATAACGGGTCTTCAGACGGTTCGGTGGAAATAGCCGGGAAAACATCCGCAAAAGTGATTCATGTATCCGAGAAGGGATATGGATTTGCGTTAATGGGTGGAATACAGGCTGCATCAGGGAAATTTATCATTATGGGGGATGCGGATGATTCCTATGATTTCCTGAAGCTTGAGGCTTTTGTTTCTCTGTTGAGGGACGGTTATGATCTGGTGATGGGATGCCGGTTCCCTTCTGCAGGAGGGATGATCAAAGAAGGGGCGATGCCCTTTTCCCACCGTTACATTGGAAATCCTTTGCTGACCTTTCTAGCGAAACGGATGTTCAGATGTCCTGTCCATGACATTTACTGCGGATTACGCGGGTTTACCAAGGAATTTTATCATCAGCTATCCCTCCGTTGTACAGGCATGGAATTTGCGACTGAAATGATACTGAAAGCCTCTCTCTTCAAAAAGAAGATTGGTGAGGTTCCTGTTGTGCTATGGCCTGACGGAAGAAAAACACACCCCCCGCATTTGAAAACGTTTCGTGACGGATGGCGTACGATACGTCTTTTTCTTCTGATGAGTCCTTCCTGGCTGTATTTTTTTCCCGGGTTTTTATTGTTTGCTGTTAATCTTGTTTTTGGTGTTCTCATTTATATGAAACCACTGACTATTAATTCCGTCCGTTTTGATGTGAATACTCTGCTGTATATTTCTTTTTTTGGACTGGCCGGATATCAGATTATTCTTTTTGGAATTTACGCAAGGGTTTTTTCCGTCATAGAAGGTCTACTGCCAAAAGACAGGGTGTATAGAGTTCATAATTCCCTCTTCTCCCTGGAAAACGGGCTTTTGCTTTCCTCTGTTTTTTTTCTGATCGGCATTGCCTTTGGACTTCATATTTTTCTTGCATGGTCTTATGTTCATTACGGTGATCTTTCTTATGCGGTGAGTTTAAGGCAGACGATTGTCTCGGCTTCTTTTCTTTTTTTATCCCTGGAGACTTTTTTTACAAGTTTTTTAATTTCATCCTTAACCTTAAGCCGAAGATGAAGATACAGGGTTTCTCCCGGACAGTTAATACTCTGCATGCTTTACTGTTTCATTCCACCCGGATTTCTATTCTTTCGGACAGACTTCAAACTCTAATTTCAGAAGGTATAGGGCTGGATATAGGAACTGGAGACGGTAAAATTCCGGAAATCCTGATGAAAAAGAATCCGGAAATTAAAATTCTGGGACTGGAGTTGTCTGATCGTTGTCAGAAATCAGATAACGTTATTGTTTATGATGGAAAGAGAATTCCCTTTAAGGACAAAAGTGTGGATTTTATCATGCTTGTGGATGTTCTCCATCATATAGAGAATCCCGGGGAACTATTGCGGGAATGTTTGAGGGTGGCAAAGAAGAAGATCCTTATCAAGGATCATCTATGTGAAAACAAGAGAGATCTTCTTCGTTTGAAGCTGATGGACTGGGTTGGAAATGTGGATAAGGGGGTTGCCCTCCCTTATCACTATCTGAGCCTGAAACAGTGGACAGATTTGTTCAAGCAATCCGGGGTTCAAAAATTTAATCATCAGAAGGTTTGTCTTTATAGAGGAATTATAGCTCTTATTGCAGGAGGGCATCTCCAGGTTATATTTGAGCTTGTTCTTTAATTTGGGGGATTCCTATTTTTGCATTGTTTTTTTTCGTATCGTTTAAAAGAGAATTGAAACTGTTTAGAGTTGATAAAGAAACATGCTGTTGGTTATTTGGGAAGGGATCTGATTTTTTTGTCTGATGAGTGCCCTTAATTCTGTAAAGCGTTGCAAAGAACCGGAGTTTCGGGGAAAAGAGAAACCGGCAATGGAGGGAAAGGCATATCCATAGGCCTGATGAAGTCTTTCAAGTTCTGATTCATTCAGAAGAAGATGGGTAAAACCTTGATTTTTTAATCTGGTAATGATTTCCTGGGTGTTTTTTGATTCATAGACCGTCTCTTCGATCTTATTTTTGTCAAAAAGAGTAGAGGTGTGATTTTTGAATTTACAGCCGTAACTTCTTGCCTCTCCGATCATCAGTACATTTGAGTTATTGGGCAGATGGGTGTTTAAGTAGGGAATGACCCTATAGTAGGGATCTGCAAAGGAAGCTGCTTTTTCACTGACAGGTTTGATTCCCGCCGCATATTCTGCGATATCAGGATTAAGAAGAATCAGAGAATAGAGTCTAATCAGAAGGAAAAACAGGAAAAAAAGTTTTAATAAGAAGGCTCCTTTAGAGTTTATCAGTGAAGAAATGTTAGTGAGAGCTGTGGAAATTAGAAGAGGATATACAGGCAGAATATAGCGGATTTCCCCTTTGCATAAAAATCCCCAGAAAATAAAAGGAAGTAGAATGCCTGTCAGAAGGCCTTTTCTGCCCATGGTATTGAAAATGATCAGCAGGGACAGAAATCCGTCCAGAGAGGAAAAGAAAGCATAGGCCAGGGGATAAATACTCCAGGAGACGTTTTGGTGGATGTTTAGAAATTGAGGGTAGTGTATGTCAGCTCCTGCTTTTAAATGAAAAAAATCATATAAAAAGGGATAGACGGGATTACCGGTTAAGAGAATGTTTTTTATCAACCAGGGAGAGACAATGAGGAAGGATAGGAATGGAACCCAAAACAGATGAAGACAAGATTTTTTTTCGGTAATGATTTTCAGACAGAGGAAGATGAAACCCGGAATAATGAAAAACGGTCCGGCCTGATATTTGAATCCCAACAGGATGCCTCCCAGAATACCATTCAGGATAAAATCAGAAGAATGATCAAAGGAGGAATAAAAAATATGGAGGAGGTAGACGGTCAGGGCAAAGGCGACAAATACATCGATGTTTCCCTGGATGAGTTGAATGAAAATTTGAATGTTGGAACCGATAAAAATTACGACGATAAAAGGAATAATCCTGTTTTTTGTGAGGTCTTTAAGAAAAAAAGCACAGAGCAGAAGAGTCATCAGGATTTGGCCCAGGATCAGAAATTTTACACCAAGCTCATTTCCGAGCAGAAGGTTTCCCAAAAATAGAATTTCAGCATTCAGAGGGAAATTGGAATAAATGTTTCCCGGAATAAGAAATATTGTCTGAGATTCAAGATAATGTTGAGGAACCGCCATATGGTAAACGAGAGCGTCATACCAGGAAAAAGGGGAGTAAGCATTTACCGTGAGAATGCCTATTAAAAGAACAAGAAGAATTAGAAAAAGTGTTTCAGAAAAATTTAATTGGAATACGAATTTTTTCTTAATTGATTTAAGATGGGTAAGGAATTTTTTACAGGTTAAAAAGGATGTGAGAATAATAAACGGCCAGAATATTTCCGGAATAAGAAGATTGCAGAATCCTAGAAAAAGCAAAAAATAAATCAATACCTGCAAACCGACAAGTTCGGAGATGAAAAAGTTTAGGAATTTACAGGAAGAGAGTTTGAAGGTTGAAATAGCGAAATTTCCCAAACAATAAGCGGAAGAATATAATAATAACGCTGTCAAAAAGGGATAGAAATGTTTCAAGGAGGTGGCAATAAAAAATGAAACAGGATTGGACTGACAGTAGAAAAGAATATTTATGGATAATAAAAAAAAGATAACCCCTCCTGTAAAAAGAAGGGTGGTGCTGGAATACTCATTTTGTTTTACTTTAATCATTTTTAAAATATTGACCGCCAAGATAAGGATTTGATTTATTTAAACACTGGGAAAAGAATAAGGCAAGGTCTTTTGCAGGTTATTGCGAGGATAAGGAATAAACGGCTTTTTTATAAAAATACTTGCCTTTTTCGGTAAAAAAAGATAGCAAAACACTCTTTTCACGTAAAAATATTTATAGATTGGAGAAATATGGATCCGGCAACTGCAACAACTGCTACAAAGGAAGTCGTTCAATATGAACCGAACATGTTTGGTTCGTTGATGATGATTCCGGTTTTGTTTGTTATTTTTTACTTTTTCATTATCAAGCCGCAATCAGACAGGGAAAAAAAGAAAAAGGAAATGGTTTCAAAAATGAAACGCGGTGACCGTGTCCTGACAGCCGGAGGTATTTTCGGTTATGTTCAGGATGTCAAAGACGATTATATCGTAATTAAAATATCGGAACAGGTGAAAGTGGAAGTAAGCAGAGAGTCTGTCACTTTGGTTCCTGAAAACACAAAACAATCATAGGATTTGGAGTGATTTATGTTTGAGAATGTGAATTTGAGAATTCTTGTCATTATGGCGGTGATAGGCGTCTGTGCCTATCTTTTTTACCCGATTGAAAAACGCATTCCCTTAGGTCTTGATTTAAGGGGCGGTGTTAATATTGAGGCCCGAATTGATATGGCGGATGTGGCCAAAAAACTGGAGAAGAGGGCCCTGACGCCCTATGAACAGGAAACCCATTTGAATCAGGCCATTACGGTTATCCGTGAAAGAATTAATCAGACCGGCCTTCTTGAATCCGAGGTCCGCAAGGGCGGAGCCGACCGGATTACCCTTCAGATTCCCGGCTACACCAATACAGAAGATGCGGTAAAGCTTTTAACCCAGGTGGGTTACCTGGAATTTGCCCTGGTCAGCGAAGACCAGAATAAAATCGGTCTTGCCATGAAAAGCAAGAAGATTCCGGGCTACCGCCTGCTCTCTATGACAGCCGGAAGAGCGGGTGAAACGATTTCCCAGGATCTTCTGGTCAAGGAAAAATCCGAATTTGACGGCACTTATCTTCAGAGTTCAACCGTGACTTTCAGCCAGAATTTCAATGAACCCCAGGTGAGCCTGAATTTTAACAGCAAAGGGGCCAAACTTTTTGCTGCTGTAACCCGAAAGAATGTGGGACGCAGGCTGGCGATTATTCTGGACGATAAAATTGTGTCCGCCCCGACAATCCAGACTGAAATTCCCAATGGCTCTGCAGTGATTACAGGCAGTTTTACCCTCGATGAAGCCAAACAGCTTTCTTTGATTTTAAATGCCGGCGCTTTACCTGCGAAGCTTGAAGTGTTGTCAACAAGCCAGGTTTCAGCCTCTCTGGGAAAAGATTCCATTGCCAATGGAACAAAGGCCTGTATTTTCGGTCTTATTTTTGTGGCTGTCTTCATGATAGGTTATTATTTGCTTCCCGGAGGTATTGCCGTAATAGGCTTGATGGTCAATGCGGTTATGATTCTGGGTATTATGGCCGCCTTCAGGGCAACCATGACACTTCCCGGTATTGCCGGTTTGATTTTAACTCTAGGTATGGCGGTCGATGCCAATGTTCTTATTTATGAGAGAATGCGCGAGGAGATGAAGCTTGGTAAAAGAATAAAAAGCGTCATTGAAGCGGGATATAACAAAGCTTTTCTT
>CAYUET010000070.1:0-7389 GCA_964443875.1 uncultured bacterium
ATTCACCATCTGAAGGGTCTCCACCACTTCCTCTTTCTGGGTGGGCCATGAGAAGAAGACCAGCAATATGATCAGCACGACATGCAGGCTGATGGAAATGATTAAAAATTTTCTTTTATCTTTCGGGTTTATCATTTTTCGCTTCTATTTTCGCTTCTATTTCTTATCTGTTTTATCTTTTGTACGGGTTAAAATGCCCACTTTTTCAAGACCGGCCAGTTTGATCATATCGATGATCTGGACAATCTCTCCGTATTTGTTGTCCTGGTCTGCACGGATCAGGATGGCCTGTTCCTTGTCCAGGGCTGCAACAGCCTCCAGGCGTTTTTGAAAAACAACCTTGCTTACGGGCATGGTATCTAGGTAAATTTGACCGTTTTTGTCAACATCTACCGACAAGGCGTCCTTGGTTTTAATTTTTTCCGCCGTGGCCTTGGGAAGGTTGAGGCTGATCCCCTGCTCCATGATCGGCGCAATCATGATGAAGGCAACTAAAAGCACCAGCATCACATCGATCAGGGCGGTGATGTTGATATGGTTGACAAGGCCTTCTTCCACGGGCATTTTAAAAAGATCTGAGCGCATCTCTTATTTCTTCCCCTTTGAAACAAAGCGTTTTTCAATATTGGAGAGCAGTTCCACGGAAAAATTGTTCATATTGGTAATTTCGGACTGGATCCGGTTTTTGGCGTAGTTGAAGGCGACTGCCGAGGGAATGGCCACCAGAAGGCCGACGGCCGTATTGACAAGCGCTTCCGCAATGCCGGGAGCCACGGCGTCAATGCTGGCATTCCCCATTTTCCCCATGCCGAAAAAGGCATTCATGATTCCCCAGACGGTTCCCAGAAGCCCGATGAAAGGAGCGATGGCTGTGGTGGTCGCCAGCGTGGTGATCCCTTCCTCCAGTTCCACCTTCGTCTGGGAGACGGTTTTGGCCAGCTGATTGGCGACAATATCCACATCCAGGGAATCGATTCCCCGTTCCTGTTCCATGATGCGGACCACTTCTTCCTTGGCGGTTGAGAACAGGCTGAAAAGAGGGAGTTCTGAAAATTTTTCCTCGTTGGCAATGGGCTGGAAGATATTTTCCCCGGATTTGCGGTATTCCCGGTAAAAGAGTCTGTTTTTGTTCTGAATGTTTTTTAACAGAAAATATTTACTTTGAATAATAGTCCATATATATATAGAAAGACTAAAAAGCGTGATGAGTATGGTTTTTCCAAAGGGCCCGGCTTCGCGGAAGGCCATTACAATCGTGTTATCCATGTTCTTGACTTTTCCAGTGCTGTGGGTTTAGGTTTAAAAGTTAGAGAATTATACACGAGCATTTCTCGCTGTAAACAGTATTTTTGTTAAGGAATCCTTTTAGGGAATGCAACAATATTTTAGGAGATAGTTATGAAAATCAGAATGTTTATGTTTTTTACCCTGGTTTTATTCCTGACCTCTGCATTTGCGGAGCCTGTCATGAGGATAGCCATTACCAAAGGTTTCAAGCAGAGACCTGTTGCGGCGTTTCCCTCCCTTTACGGTTCCTCCAAAGAACTTGGAAGCCTGAAGGAGGAGATGGACACCCTTTTGCGCAAGGATCTGATTCTTTCCGGCCGCGTCACCATCCTCGACAAGCAGAGCGCTGTCAATGAATGCGCCTCTTCGGAGTCGTTTGCGAAAACCGACAAGGCTCACTGGGTCAAGATCGGAGTCGAGTTCATTATCAAGGCCGAGCTTTCAGATGAACTGGGGGCTTTGAAGCTCTCTTACATCATCTATGATATTCATGACGGAAAGCAGATCGGCGGACACACCCTGAAGGGCACCAAGAAAAATTACCGTGATCTGGGGCATAAGACCTCGGATGAAATCTGCCAGGTGATTTCCGGGAAAAAAGGCCTTGGAATGACCCGCCTTGCCTTTGTGACGGATGTCAAGGGCACAAAAACCATTTTCAGCTGCGACATTGAAGGCCGCGATATTTTCCAGCTGATTTTTGATAAAAGCATCACCCTTTCCCCCTGCTGGGGGCCCAACAGGGAGAGCCTTCTTTATACCTCTTTCCGCCTTGTCAACCCGAGTCTCTTCCTCAAGCATTTCGGAACCAACCGGGTTGAGACCGTTTCCAGTTTTCCGGGGCTTAATGCCAACGGGAAGATGAATTCGGACTATGAAGTGGTCTTCACCGCCAGCGTGGACGGGAATCCTGAAATCTACCGGAAAAATGTTCAGACCGGCGAAGTCCGCCGGCTGACCCGCAGAAAAGGCGTGGATGCCAATCCCTGCTGGGGTCCCGAGGGGAAGCTGATCGCCTTTACTTCCTCGGCCTACGGCAATCCGCAGATCTGCATCATGAACCGTGACGGCCAGAATATCCGTCCGATCACCGACACCAAATACAATACCTCTCCGGAATTTTCATCAGACGGCCGCTACCTTGCCTATGTCACCGATTACCGGGGCAAACTGGCGGTTGCCATGTATGATTTTGAGAATGACGTGAATGAGATCCTTGTCGGCAACATGGGCGGAAATTCTGAATCCCCCTGCTGGTCTCCGGATAACTCCTATCATGTGGCGTTTCATTCCGACAGGGGCGGAAAATCCAACATCTATATCATTGATGTTGAAACACGTGAAGTCTACCAGGTTACCAAAGATCTCGGCAACTGCACCAATCCGACCTGGAGATAAAAATACTTTTCAAGGTCTTTTCATGGGGAATGAACCATTAATGAATTACCCGAAAGTTCGTTGCGGGGGATCGGAGGTCATTCCGGACGAACGTCAGGAATCCGTGTTTCTGGCTCAGCCCGAAAGGTCAAGTCAAAGCCCGCTGCGGGGGGTTAAATTAATCGGATTTAAAGGCCTGTGAAAAATTTTGTTTTCATTTTTGAGAGGATATGAGATTTAATCCTGACTTTTACACAGGAGAGGTATTTTACAACCAAAGGAGTATGGAATGTCAGTATCGATCGTATCGACAGGCAGTTTTCTTGGAACCAACGTTGTTGACAACAAGCGCCTGTTTCACATGATAAGTAATTTTGAGGTGGAGCGTGCCCGGGAGACGGTCCGTAAAAAAGGCGGAAAAGTCGACGGAGTCAGCTCTGAAGAGCTTTTCGATCAATGGGTCAGGCAGGTCTGCGGAGTGGATAAGCGCGTTTTTTTTACGGAAGATCAGAAGACCGATCCCGCAGGGCCTGAACAGCTCAATGAATATATGGGCTTCAAGGCGGGAAAAGCCGCCCTTGAAAACGGGGGCATTGATCCTCAATCCATTGAACATATCATATACTGCACCTATACCCCCAACCAGCTCATGCCGAACCCGGCCTGTCTTTCAACCCATTATCTGGGTTGTCGGGGGGCTTCCGCCGTTCACATCAACACCGCCTGCAGCAGTTTTCTCGACGGGCTGGGACTTGCCTACATGCTCATCAAATCCGGGGAATACAAAAAAATCCTGGTGATTGCAGCGGATCTCATGTCGGCCAACATGGATTTCGGCGATGTCACGACCGCCATTCTTTTCGGAGACGGCGCCTGTGCCGCGGTTCTGGAAAAGACAGACGAACCTTCCCGGGGGGTGCTTGGCTTTGCCTCCATGACGGATTACAATAAAGACATGTTGAGCATGGATTATGGAAAGCCCATTAAAATGGGCGGAGGCCCTCTGGTCCAGCGCAATGCCATTCATGCCATGACCACCAGTCTGGAAAAAGCCCTGGGAAAGGCCAGTCTGACCATGAAGGATATCCAGTGGCTCATTCCTCATCAGGCGAACCTGCGGATTATTCAAAGGCTGGCCGATAAGCTTGAAATCCCCTATGACCGTACGGTTCAGTCTGTTGTTTTTACGGCGAATGTCAGCTGTGCATCAATCGGCATCGGGCTTGACCTTGCCTTCCGAAACCAGCTTCCGGGCATCCGTTTTCAGAAGGGCGATGTCCTGGGCCTGACCACCGTGGGCGGCGGCTACACCTTTTCCGGTCTTGTTTACCGGGTCTAGAGAATGAGACTTGATTTTCACGGGAACACGCAAAGTCAAAATTCCGGCCGGATTTTATTCTCTTTATTCTTCTCAGCTCCGGAGTCTTTATGAAAAAAAGAGCCTCCCGGAACGGCGAAAAATTTTTCGGAAAAATCAAGACCGAGCATGCGATCATTGAAGGGCTCTATGAGCTTCTGAATACCCTGGCCGCAAAGAAGGAAATCCAGAGCATTATTCCGGGTCGCATCATGCGCAGGGGATCCTCCCTTCCAAAGCCGGTCATCAACCTCACCATACGCACCAATACAGGCTGGAAGGCTGTGGGTAAAAGCAAGGGTTCCACCCAGGATCTTTTCATCGTGACCGATGTCCCTGATGAAGTTGAAAAAATCCTCAAAGCGCTTGAGTGACGGACATGAGCATTTCCCCTTCCGAAGATACCCTTCACGTTGCTCAAAAATGGAGAGGCTCCCTTAAAAAGGAGTTCTTCCGTTATTATTTTTTCTACCTCTGCCTCAAATATCTGGGTTTGAGATTTTCCTACGGATTTCTGGCGGTTATTGTTTTCTTTTTTACGCTTTTCAATGCAAGGGGGAGAAAAGCCTCGTCCTATTATTTCCGGCATCTGGGCGGGAAGGATTCCCGGCTGAAGGTTTTTTTAAGAACCTTCCGCCATTTTTATGAATTCGGGCAGGTGCTTTTGGACCGCACGTATATCACCCTGGTTAAGGAAAATCCCTTTTTAACCCTGCTTTACGGAAACATGGAGGAGTACAGGGAATACATGGAAGAGCATCCTGAGGGCCTCATCATCATGGGGGCTCATGCCGGTAATTTTGAATACGCGGCGTCCACCACCAAAAAATTTTCAAGAAAAGTCTATCTGCTCATGCTCAAGATTCATGATGAGAAACTGAAATCCTTTCTCGATTCCCTGCACCGGAAAAGATCCTATGAAGTGATCGACCTTGCGGATCCCATTTCCGCGGCCCAGCTTTCGGTTCAAAAGCTTGGGGAAGGCGGGGTGGTGTGCATCATGGGCGACAGGGATCTGATGAGAAAAAGCACCCAGGCGGAGTTTTTGGGGCAGGAGGTCAAGATACCCATCGGCTCTTTTCACATCGCCGCCCTTTCCGGGGCTCCTGTCTTTTTTACCTTCTGCATGAGGGACAAAGACATGACCTACCATCTTTATTTCTTCGGGCCCTACCAGATCAAAGGCTGCAAAAATGCCTCCGAACGCCTTGAAAAGGCCTCTGAACTTGCAAGGGAATATACCCGCAGACTGGAAGAAGTGGTAAGAAAGCACCCGTATCAGTGGTTTAATTTCTACGATTACTGGGAGGAATATTCCTAGCGTAATGTAACGCCATGACAAGGACTTTTTATTGTCATTGCGAGGCTTTGCGAAGCAATCCCCGGAGCCTGATTCCGGGATCCATCCCTTTATTTTAATCCAGCACAAATTCCTTTTTCCAGCATTCATCCCCTGTAACCGGGGTCTGTTCTGTGCGCCTGATCAGAAAATTTTCCAGGACGAGGTAATCCATTTCAGTGCGCATGAAGCAGCGGTAGGCGTCTTCCGGGGTGCAGACAATGGGCTCCCCGCGGACATTGAAGGAGGTGTTGACCAGGAGGCCCACGCCGGTCATGGCCTTAAACGCCGCAAGCAGCCTGTAGAGAAAGGGATTTTCCTCCCTGGAAATGGTCTGAAGCCTGGCCGAATAGTCAATGTGTGTGACCGCCGGGATAAAGGACCGCTTCACGTTCAGCTTGTCGATTCCAAAAAGATTCTGCTGTTCATAGGAATACCCGATGCGGAAATTTTCAAAAAGATCGCCCACTAAAAGCATGTAGGGGCTTTTAAAGGGGCAGTCAAAATATTTCCGGGCGTCCTCCTCCAGGGCAATGGGCGCAAAGGGGCGGAAGGATTCCCTGAATTTGACTTTCAGGTTCATGTTCTTCTGCATCTGCTCATTGCGGGCGTCGCCGATAATGCTTCTGCCCCCCAGGGCTCTTGGCCCGTATTCCATGCGGCCCTGAAAAAGGCCGATCACCTGCCCCTGGGTCAACAGATCCGCCAGGATCTCAAAGCGTGACGCTTCAGGAAGCTTTCGGGCTTTGATGTTTTTTCCCCGGATAAATCCCTCTATTTTTTCCTCGGTGTAGCAGGGGCCTAAAAGCGAGGCTTTCTGAAGATCATGTTTTTCATCGGTTTTCCGGGGATTATTGAAAAGGGAGTAATGGCAGGCAAGGGCTGCGCCGAGGGCCCCGCCGGCGTCGCCGGCCGCAGGCTGAATGAAGATATCCTCCACCTCCAGGTTCTTGACCAGCCTGCCGTTGGCCACGCAGTTTAAGGCCACTCCTCCGGCAAGGCAGATTTTGTTCAGGCCCGTAATCTTCATGGCGTGGCGCACCATGCGTTCCATGACCCTTTCGGTCACTTCCTGCACGGAACGGGCAAGGTTCATTTCCTTTTGAGTGAGCGGGCTTTCCGGCGTCCGGGGAGGGCCGTCGAAAAGCGTGTGGAATTTTTTGGAAGTCATGGTCAGGCCGCTCATATAATTGAAATAGTCCATGTTGAGCCTGAAAGACCCGTCTTCCTTAAGATCCAGGAGGTGTTTCAAAATCAGATCCACATATTCAGGTTCTCCGTAGGGGGCAAGGCCCATCACCTTGTATTCGCCGGAATTGACTTTAAAACCCGTGTAGTAGGTGAAGGCGGAATAAAGAAGCCCCAGGGAGTGGGGAAATTTAAGTTCCCTGAGCATTTCAATACGGTTGCCTTTTCCGCGGCTGATGGAGGTGGTGGTCCATTCGCCGACGCCGTCGGCGGTCACGATGACGGCCTCCTCAAAGGGCGAGGGAAAGAAGGCGGAGGCTGAATGCGATTCATGATGCGTGGTGTAGAAGATCTGTCCGCTGTAGGAAAGTTTTTTTCGGATCTCTGAAGGGGTCCAGAGTTTTTCCTTTGTCCAGGCGTTCATGGCCAGCATGAAACTATGGATTCCCCTGGGCGCGCAATGAAGATAGGTTTCCAGAAGCCTTTCAAATTTCACAAGGGGCTTTTCGTAAAACACCACCGCATCCAGAGAAGAGGCCTTTATCCCGGCCTCTTCCAGGCAGTAGGCAACGGCCCGGGAAGGGAAGGAGGAATCATGTTTTTTCCGGGTGAAGCGCTCCTCCTGGGCCGCGGCAATGATGTCGCCGTCTATGAGAAGGGCCGCGGCAGAATCATGATAATAACAGGAGATCCCCAGAATCTTCATCTTAAAACTGCCTTTTGTAGGATTCGGGATTTTTCTGCGATTCAGCATTCTCCCAGTAGGAGGAAGCTTTCGGGTCAGGGGCGGTCTTCAGGGTATCTTTTTTGAGAAGTTTCAGACATAAACCGATGGGTGTCA
>CAYUET010000071.1:0-7185 GCA_964443875.1 uncultured bacterium
CTGTTCTTTTAAAAGGGCGGTGCCCTCTTCCACATTCGGGGATTCGGTCTTTTCAACAAAATCATAGGCGCCGAGCTCGAGAGCCTTCACGGTTGAGGCCGCCCCCTGGCGGGTGAAATGGCTGACCATGATCACACAGCTTTGTTCTTCCTTGGGATTTGCCTTGTAATATTCCTCAAGCTTCCGGAGCATTTCGATCCCGTCCATTTCTGGCATTTCAACATCCAGAGTGATGAAATGGGGTTTAACCTGGTCGATGATTTCCAGGGCTTTTTTCCCATTCCAGACTGAACCGACGATTTCCATGTCCTCTTCATGGGAAAAGATGGACTCCAGAATACTTCTGAAGATTCTGGAGTCATCCACGATCAGAATTTTTGATTTTTCCGTCATAGGAGGTACGGCCTTAGGCTCCCCCTTTTTTTCGTTTTAGAAAAACAATTTATTTTTAAATTAAACATTGAATTTTTCCACGAGCTGTTTCAGATTTCCCGACATCTTTGCAAGTTCCTGGGCGGAAATATTCACCTGCTGAGACCCTTTGCTGGAATCAGCGGCAGCGGAACTCACGCCTGAAATATTGGAAACAACCTCATGCACACCCTTGGCCGCCTCCCCGGAATTTTTGGACATATCATTGCTTCCCTTGGCGACTTCCGCGATGGAGGCGGCAATGTTTCGGGCTCCGCGGGAAGCCTGCTCCACATTGGCGGCAATGTCATTGGAGGCTTTATTCTGCTGCTCGACAGCCAGGGTAATGGTCTGCACGGAATCCCCGATTTTATGGATGATGTTGGAGACTTCGCCGATCACTTTGATGGCGTCCCCGGTATTGCCCTGCATGCCCTCGATTCTTCCGGCAATGTCTCCTGCCGCCTGGGCACTCTGGTTGGCCAGCTCTTTGATTTCATTGGCAACCACGGCAAACCCTTTTCCCGCTTCTCCGGCGGAAGCGGCTTCAATGGTTGCATTGAGGGCCAAAAGGTTGGTCTGCTCGGCAATCCGCTTGATCACATCGGTTACCTTTCCGATTTCCTTGGCCCCTGTTCCCAGTTTATCCATGGTGGTGGTGGCGGTTGCCGACATCTTGACCGCGTTTTCGGAAACGTTTTTGGCCTCCTGGGCGTTTTTGGAAATATCCTTGATGGAAACCGTCATTTCCTCAATGGAGGAGGCGACGGCGTTCATGTTCTGGGACATCTGCTGGGAAGCGGAAGCAACACTGTTGGCATTCACGCTCATTTCTTCCGTGGCAGTGGCCATGGTGTTGATATTGGTAGAAACCTCCTCAGTGGCGCTGGCAACCGTCTGAGCCTGTCTTGTGACTTCTTCGGCATTGGCCGCCATCTGACGGGATACTGCGGAAAGTTCTTCAGAAGCGGAAGATAAGGAGAGGGCGGAATGTTTGATTTCCTTGATCACATTCTGCTGGGTCAGGGCGAATTCATCAATGGTTTTGGAAAGAATGCCGAATTCGTCCCCGCTTTCTATTCCCACCCGGGCAGTCAGAATGCCTTTTCCCAGTTCCTGAATGGCGACCATGCAGCGCACAAGGGGAATATTGATGGCCCGGGATAAAACAACCCCTATGAAAATAACCAGTAAAAGGGTAAGAATGGATAAAGTCCACATCATTCTTTTGCTGAAGGTTTTTGCCTCTTCCGCGGACGTAAGATTTTCAGTAACGATTTTATCAAGCAGATCCAGGGATACTTTCTGTTTTTGTATGCAATCCACGATATCCACCTGATTGCTTTCCAGAAAAATGTGATTGGCGATTTCTGCCTGATCCAGGATTTTATTGAATTGTAAAAAAATGGCGGTTTTGGTTTCATCCAGCTCGTGAAAGGAGGAGCCCGCTTCAGCGGCATTGCCGGTACGCATCTGATCTTTGATTTGTTTTGCCAGTTTATGAAAACGGGAATGGGGTTCCTTGAGATTTTCCATGTATCCGATAATCAGGGGGTTTTTGGTTTTAAATTCCATAAGCCATTTTCCAAAACGGCAGAGGGAATGATCCTCCCCCCCCTCAAAAGGCTCATTCTTCTGGATCAGCTGATTGACTTTGCTGACCAGGTTGTAATGGTCTACATAAAAGCTGTAAACATCCTGCATGAGTTTTGTCGGATTGAAGATATCGGTCTCTTCCAGTTTTTTGCATCCCGCAAAAAATTTGTTATTGGTCTCACGCCAGGCGTCTACGGAAGGACCCAGGAGTTTCCATAGATCATTTTCCACCTTTGTTTTGGGAAGGGCTTCATAGACTTTCCATCCCTCCTGATAATAAGCCCGGGCTGTTTCGATTTCCTTGAATTGCGCATCCCTTGTCTCTTTAGTGACAAGGGGGTTGAGCAGGTTTGTCTGAACATTCATGATCCGGCTGAATCCATATTTAATTTTGTAAACGGCTTCCACCGAGGGAAGCTTGACATTCCCCAGTTCATTGATGGTGCTGATTGAAAAGTAGCAGATGGCCAGACCTGCAAGCAGCACCAGGGCAAATCCGCATTTCAGTTTCATTACGATTTTCATATTCTTGAACATGATTGTTCCTCCTTTAATCTCTTTAACAGACACCGCTTATTGTTTTTAAATTTTTGGAATTATCTTTTTTGATAGATGAAAAAAGCGCTTTGGAATTCAAAACAACCAGAAGCCCTTTTTCCAGCTTGCAGACCCCTGCGGTCAGATCTTCGCGGCTTTTCCGGCGTTCCCCGGCCTTGATGTTATCCTCTTTAAAGGATCGGCTTTTCCTTCTTTCCTCCACCTGGGAGGCCTCCACATGAATGACATCATCCATCCTGTCCACCAGGACTCCGAAGGCTTCATCCACCTTGGATTTGAAGAGAATGACCCGGCTCTCTCCGTCCAGGGGCCTGGCCGGAAAACCGAACATTTTTCTTAAGTCAATCACCAGATGAATCTGGCCCCGGATATTCATATAGCCGCTGATGACCGCCGGTGCGTGAAAAACCGGAGTGATGTTGATTTCATTGTTGATCTCCTTGACATCCTGAATATCCACGCCAAAAAGCCGGTTGGCCAGCCAGAAGGAACATAAAATACACTGGGACTCTGTTCTGACATTTTCATTAAGAGTGTTTGTGCTCATCGGGAATGCCACCTTTCTTCTGCCTTTTCTAAAATCTTTTCCATATCTAAAACCAGGGTCAGCTGGTTTTTAATCAGGGAAGATCCTTTAAGCCCTTTCTCGTCAAATCCCTCACGGTTGAGCTGAAGGGAATAGGACCCTACGTCGATAAGCCTTGAAATCCGGATCCCGCACCGGGTATGCACATTCTTCGGGAGGATCAGAAAGAAATCTTTGGCGCCGAATCCCGGGGAGACGGGGAGGAATTCCTCCAGATGGAGAATGCGTGTGGACACCTGGTCAATGGTCACGAATTCGATGTCCCCGACCCGTTCGAGCTGTTCGCTGCTGACTTTTTCGATGCGCTTGATGGAGGAAAGAGGCGCGGCAAACTGTTCGTTGTCTCCGTTTTTAAACAGCAAAAGGGCTTCCTTTTCTTCTGTCCCGGACTTTTCCCTGATCTGGGTTTCCACAGTTCCATCCTCTTTTTCAAATTCAATTCCGGCATGCCTTGCGATTCCTAAGGCATCCAGAATCAGCGCCACATTTCCATCTCCCAGAACCGTTGCCCCGGAATAGATGGTCAGATCCTTGACTGCGGAATGCATGGGCTTTACCACAATTTCCTCTGTTCCGATTACCTTGTCGATGATGAGCCCGAATCGGGCCGCCCCGACTTTTAATACGGCAAAGGTGATGGAGAGTTCAAAAGAGGAATTCTGTGTCCGGGATTCCTCGAATTTCTGCTGCAGCCGGTCGCGTTTTTCCCTGTTGATTTCGGTGATCTCCGCCTTTACTTCGTCGTTGAACATGTTGGAACGTTTTAAAACCTCATCCAGTCTGAGCATAGGCAGAAGGGAATTCCGTAGGCGGAAAACTTCACGGGTGCCTGCGCATTCAATCTTTGCAAAAACGTCTTCGTCATACAGACAGACCAGTTCCTCCAGATTGATCTGGGGGATGGCATACCGGTAATCTCCGGTCTTGACAATGAGGGAGGGAATGATGGCCAGCGTCAGAGGCAGCCTTAAGATAATTTCAGTTCCCATTTTGGTGTGGCTGTTTATTTCGATCGTCCCTCCCAATTTTTCAATTCCGTTTTTAACCACATCCATTCCCACGCCCCGGCCTGAGAATTCCGTAACATTGGTGACCGTGCTGAATCCCGGCAGAAAAATCAGAAAAAGAATTTCTTTTTCTCCCATCCGCGAAAGTTCCTCTTCTGTTTTAAGTTTTTTTTCAATGACTTTGCTGCGGATGACCTGGGGATCGATTCCTTTTCCGTCATCCCGGATTTCGATCACCATCTGTCCGCCCTCGTGATAGGCTTTAAGCTGAACATGCCCTGTTTCATTTTTCCCTGAGGCTTTCCTCGCTTCCGGAACTTCAATCCCGTGATCGCAGGAATTCCGGATGAGATGGGTCAGGGGATCGGTTAAGGCCTCCAGAATCGTTTTATCCACCTCCACATCATTGCCGCTCATCTCAATTTCAATTTTTTTTCCGAGCTTAAGCCCGATGTCGCGGACAATGCGGGAAAATTTTCCGAAAATGTTTCCTACCGGCTGCATGCGGGTCTGCATGATGGTTTCCTGAAGTTCGCTTGTCACAATATCGAGTCTCTGGGTGATGGATTTGGAGGCCCCGTCATCGGTTTTGGCGTGCATGAGCTGCTGGTTCCGGACCAGGACCAGCTCACCTGCAAGCATCATGAGCTTGTCCAGGATATCGACCCGGATGCGGACGCTTTCATGCTTGTCTGCCCCGTTTCCCTCCTCTTTAGGCGCCAGGGAATCCTGGACGCCGGTTTTCTCCTGTGCGGGCAGAGTATTTTTTTCTGATCCTTCGTTGACCGAAGAGGCGTATTTTTCAGTTTCAGGAGGATCTGCTTTTAGCAGGGAGTCGGGGCTGACCGGAATAACATTCTCTTCACTCAGATGCGCCGCCTCTGGGATCAGGGAGGGTTCAAGAACGGTGGAATAGAGAACAAGGTAGGTGAGTTCTCCTTCGGGAAGCTTCTCCCGGATGCTGCTGGTATCCGGAAGAGTGAGCTTCCCGTCGATGATTTCCCCGAGCTCAATCAGGTGTTTAACCAGCTTGACCGGATTAAGGCCCTTCTCTTTTTCCACCTTTTTTAAATCATATCTCAGCAGATACAGATATTGATTATGCTCGAGGATATTCCGCAGGCTGAATTCACTTAAGATGAAATCCAGGGCCTTTCCATTTTTATCCTTCAGGGGGATTCCGGCATTGATTTCCTTGAGGGTTTCCTTGGGGACCTGTTGGGTCAGAAGGTTTTTTAGTTTTTCAAGAATTCCTTCAATGGAAAATTCATTGCAGTGATCCACGTCATCCAGCATGGTATTGAGACTGTCCACCCCCTGCAGGAGGACGTCAATATGCTCGCGGGATAAGGAAACCACTCCTTCCCGCAGAAGAGAAAGCAGGGTTTCCATGGAATGGGCCAGATCATTGATATTTTTAAAGCCGAAAAAACCTCCGCTGCCTTTAACCGTGTGAACGGCCCTGAAAATTTTATTGATCAGTTCCTTGTCCGGATTATCCCTGGTTTTTTCCAGGGTGATGAACGCCTCTTCAATGGAAGAAAGATGCTCCTTGGATTCCGCAATAAATTCATTGATCAGCGACTTATCCTGAATATTGGTCATGAAGCCTCCTTCCTTTAGGCGATATCGAAAAGCTCATTCATCTTGGTCATATAAAAAAGATTCTGCAGTTCCTTGTTCATGTTCACTATTTTGCCTTTTTCCGGATGTTTCTCATTCCATTCCTTGGCAAAGCAGATCAGGACGCTTAAAGAAATAGAGTCAATGTTTTCCACTTTCAGAAAATCCAGGGTCAAAAGCTGAATCTCCGCATCAAAGAGTGAAATCAGTTTTAAACGGAATTGGTCGGCAATCGCGGCTGAAATATCGGAGGAGACGATAAGAAAGGCTTCCTTGCCCTTGATTTTGATTTCCATCTCGGTTTCTCTGGGGATGGAAACATAAACCGTGACAGGGTTTCCCTGCTTGCCGAAAACGATTTCATCGGCAAAAGAGTTGATGATCCCGTACCCCCGGTTTCTTTTCTGCTCCGTGTCTTTAGGGGGGTCAATGCTGACATTCGCGGGATCAAAGCCCTCCCCCTCATCATTTACGGTTACTTTGATTCTCTGGTTTTTCAGAAGGTCAAGGGTCAGAAAAACTTTTTTGGAGGAATCCTCACGGTTGCCGTGTTCAATCGCATTGATGAGAAGCTCTCTCAGAACATGCTCCACGCCGGTTGCCGATTTGATTTCGTGGGTTTCCCAAAAATCCCGGCAGCCTTCAATGACCCGGTCTACCTGGCTCATGCTGGATGAAAATTCAAACTTCAGGTTTTTTTTATTCTCTTTAATGCTGAACACGGGGAACCTCCGGGATTTCAATTCCTGCAAGCATCATGTCATCGATGGGTTTATAATGGCAAAAAGACAGAACTTCCTTCCAGATCATGTCGATCATATCTTCCATGTCTTCTTTTGAATATTCTGCTGTAAGCCCGGATATTCCTTCCATCTTCATCTGGAGGATGTTTCCGCTTTCCCCGTCTTTTTTTACCACATTGGTGAGGCCGTCTGTGAAAAGGATAAGGCGGTCTCTGGGATGGAGGTCCACAGAAGCTCTTCCAAAGGAGCAATCCTGAAACAGGCCGAGGGTGGTGCCCGGAACTTGAAGGGTTTCAGGGATGTGTGTTTTTTCAGGAAGATAGATCAGCGGCGGATGCCCGGCATTGAAGATTTCCGCTTTCATGTTTTTAAGGTTGATGTTTACAAAAAGCGCCGTGACCAGCCGGTCATGGTTATAGCTCAGGTAAAGGGAGGTGTTCAGGTAATTCAAAAAAAGATCTTCGCTGGCATTTTCCTGAAAATACTGATCAAACAGGGTTTTGATGACGATGTGATGGTAGGTGGCGCCCATATCATGCCCGGCCACATCCGCCATGAGCGGTTTTGAGGTTGTTCCCGTTGCCACAGACGCCCTGGGCAACGTTGATCTTAACAGCCTGCGCGAGGTCTGCGACGAAACGGTCGCTGGCTTAATGCTGAC
>CAYUET010000072.1:0-931 GCA_964443875.1 uncultured bacterium
CGGCAAAGCGCATTTAAAAGTTTTCCGGTCCGTGCGGGGAGGGGGAGTGTGTAGCATTCTTCCCGCCGATCCCCGGCAGGTCGTCAGGCCCTCCATTGATTTTCTTTTTGACTCTCTGCCTCATGTCTATAAAAACAGGATTGTGGGAATTGTCCTTACGGGTATGGGGGATGACGGCATGATCGGAATGGAAGCCCTTAAAAAGGCGGGGGCTAAGACAATTATTCAGGATGAAGCGACCAGTATGATTTACGGCATGCCGGGCGCAGTTTTATCAAAAGTTTCAGTGGATTATGTTCTTTCCTTTCCCGGGATTTCTCCGGTTGCTCTGCGTCTGATTTCAGAGATGGGATAACCCCTCCAACATGCCTTCAGAATCGCTCATTGAAGAATTCCTCGCCTACGGGGTGTTTGAAAGACATTTTTCCGGGAATACCGTTGAAGCCTATAAAAATGACCTGACCCATTTCCTGGCCTGGATGGAAGCCCGGAAAACCGATCTCATGAAGATCGATTTCACTCTGCTTTCCGAGTTTTTTTCCGAGCGAAGAATGGAAGGCCGCCAGTTTTCCTCCATCGCCCGGTCGCTTTTCTGCCTGCGGGTTTTTTTCGCGTGGCTGATCGAAAAGGGCTTACGCAAGGACAGCCCGGCGGAGCTTCTTGAAACACCCAAACTCTGGTCAACGCTGCCTGAATTGCTTTCCCCTGAGGAAATCGATCTTTTGATTAAAACCGCAGGAGGAAAAAAATACGCCGACTACAGAAACCAGGCCATCCTTGAAGTGCTCTACGGCTGCGGTTTGCGAGTCAGCGAGCTTGTCTCCCTTAAGATGGAGGATCTGAACCTCCCGAAGGATTATCTGATCTGTTTCGGAAAAGGGGGGAAGGAGCGTGCGGTTCCCTTTGGCAAAAGCACCCGGAAAGCCCTGGA
>CAYUET010000072.1:941-6868 GCA_964443875.1 uncultured bacterium
GTGATCCCCTGCTTCAAAAAACGGGGATGACGCTTCATGAGGTTTTTATCAGCCAGAAAAAGACCCCTTTAAGCCGTCAGCATGTGTGGCTGGAGCTGAAAAAGATTGCGCTCAGGGCCGGGATTCAAAAGGAGATCTATCCTCATATTTTCAGGCATTCCTATGCCACCCATATTCTCGCCGGAGGCGGGGATCTGAGAATTGTCCAGGAATTATTGGGGCATGCCGATATCATGACCACTCAAAAATATACTCAGGTGGACAAAAGCCGGATGATACGGCAGTATAAAAGCATGCACCCGAGGGCCTGACTTGACTCTTGCAGAAAAAGTCGTGCTTTTCTGGAATTTCCGTATGGAAACCGGACCCGTATTTTTCTGCAGGAATAATTGAGGCTTTTTAGCATAGTGACCCGTGTTCGGGTTTATTTTAAAAAAGGAAAAAGAAGAATGAGTTTTTTTATTGGAACATTAAAAGTTGAAAAACCCTATATTGCCGGCCCCATGGCCGAGCTTTCCCATATTGCCTTAAGGCAGCAGATTACCCGTTTCGGCGGCGCAGGTCTTCTTTTTACGGAAATGCTGGACGCCGGGAGAGTTCCCCGTGAAGTCAAAGAGCATAATCCCTGGCTTGAGAAGCCGGAAGGCGCACCTCCCCAGATTTTTCAGCTTGTGGTCTCTGAAGAGGAAAAGGCCGTCAAGGCCGTGCAATTCCTTGAGGATTTCGGAGCGGAGGGCATCGATCTCAATATGGGCTGCGCTGCACCCAACATCCGCAAAATGAAGGGCGGGGTAAGCCTCATGAAAGAGACCGACAAGGCGAAAAGCCTTGTTGCCTCAGTCCGCAGGAAATATAAAGGGCCTCTGACCTCTAAAATCAGAACCGGATTTGAAAAGGATATTTCAAAAACCATTGCGTTTGCAAAAGCCCTTGAGAGTGAAGGCATTGACGCCCTCATTTTTCACCCCCGCCTTCACAATCAGAAATTCAAAGCCCTTGCCGACTGGTCGGGAGTAGGTGAAGTCAAGAAGGCGCTGAGCATTCCTGTTATCGGGAACGGCGACATTAATTCTGCGGAAGAGGCCCGCAACAGGCTTCACCAGTCGGGTGCAGACGGGGTGATGATCAGCCGCCTGAGCGCGGTAAAGCCCTGGATTTTCAGGGAAATTGAAAGACTGGAACAGGGCGTTTCTGAAAAATTCAAATGGAATCCTGAAGAAATCTGGATGGAATTTTTTACCTCGGTGATAAGTTACTTCGATGAAAAAGACGCCCTGAAGCGCATGGTGAAATGGACGGAATATTATGCCCGCAATTTTACCTATGGCCATCATTTCTGGGTGAAGGTGAAAAATTCCGAAACCCTTGAAAAAGCAAAAGAGGAAGCCTGCAGATTTTTTGAAAGCCTGAAAAAGGCGTAAGGCGAAAGACGGCGGGGTCCCCGTAAGGACAGGCCCTTCGGGAGCGGGAGGTATGGAAGAGATGGATGCCGGGATCAAGTCTTGTATGATATGAAAGCGAAGTCAAGGGGAAGGTCTGGGCACTTCGAGAGGCGGAGTGCCCGGGAGGCAGTAGAAGGGACCCGGGAGTGAAGACTTTGATAGCCGGGGAAGAGCTGACATTGACACGACGGGATTTTCACGTTACTTTAATATTATGAGAAATTTCATTGTTTTCATTTTTACGATCGGTGTTTTATTCACAGATCCAAAAGTGTTTGCGGATAGCGGTTTTACGGATCACTATCTTGCTCCAAAATCTTCTTTTTCCCCGGACGAGGAGCCTTTGCTGAATCTTTCTGAAGACGGGGAGCATCCGGATTCAACCGGGGAAAAAACGATATTCAATATCGAGATTGAACACGGAAGTCTGCGGGATTTGAATGATCTTCCCTATAACCCGGCTTATTCCATTGATCGTAAGATCTGGACGGAAAACATGGGACCAGGTGTTTCGTTTTTCAAAGCTTTGTGTGACGGTCAACTGGCGGGTCTGATTATGTTTGAACCCAATCATGAAAAGCAGATAGAAGTCGTTTATGGTTTGGAGGTCAATGAGGCTTACAGCAGAAAGGGGATAGCCAGGCAATTATTGCTGCAGGCTGTTTATGAGAGCCTGGAAAATGATTTCCATGGCAGAATCGCACTAAAACCTTCAGAACTGGCAAAGAAATTCTATTATGATCTGGGCTTTGATTTTTCATCTTCCAATAATGAATGGATAACGCTTGATGCGGATAATGCCATTTCGCTGATTAACAGTTTAAGTGAAAAACTTCAGGTCAAAGATCAGAGCTTTGACGGGATTGCGCCTTTGGATGACGGAGAATTGAAACTCCTGCTTGATTCCGGACGAATTAATTTTTTGAGTTATGAAGACGTTACCCACCTGAATGAAGAGCAGGTGATCTTATTGAAAAAATTAATTGCAACTTTATACCCGGAAAAGGAACCTCTTAAGGTGTTGGATGAAATGATCAACTCTCCGCAGCGGATCAGGGATGTGTATGATCATGCGATTAATCGAATTTATCTGGCGGATTTTGCTGACATCAGCGCATAATCGGCCGCTGACGTTTCCCATTGTGAACGGCAGACCTCAGCAATCCTCTGAATTTTACTCTTATCTTGTTGATGCAGATGGGATTTGTTAGGTTGAGGACTTTTCGCAGGGAGGGGAATGTGAAAGAGTTTAAATTTAAAAAAATAGATGCGTTTGCTGAAAAGAATTCAAGGGGAAATCCGGCGGGCTGTATCCCTCTTGATTCGTTTTCGGACATTTCTGAAGAAGAAATGCAGAAAATTGCAAAAGAACTTCAGGGTTCTGTATCCGAGGTCGGATTTGTTTCACAGGAGGGATCTGACAAATATAAACTCCGGTTCTTTTCGTCTGAAAGAGAGGTGGATTTCTGCGGTCATGCAACAATCGCCATCATGCATGATCTTCTTCGGAATAAGGATTCATTGAATACAAGAGAAGTATCCATATCCACCCGTCGCGGTGAACTATTTGTGCTGAACAGAATCCCTGAAGAAGATTCGGTTTATGTCCGGGCACCTGAACCCGTTTATCATGAAAATACGGTTTCCAGAGATGAGATATCCGGGTATCTCCATGTAAATGCGGCTGATCTCGATGAAAAGATATCCATTATCAATGCTGGATTAACCACTCTGCTGGTGCCTGTCAAAAAAATGGACCCCCTTTTGAATATCCATCCCATCATTGAACAGCTTAAAGAGTTCACCCTGAAAAAGGACATTGATATTATCGAGGTGTTTACTTCTGAGGTTGTTTCAGAAAACAATGACTACAGGGTCCGTGTTTTTGCCCCTAAATTCGGCTATCTTGAAGACCCGGCAACCGGATCAGGTAATTCCGCCTTTGGGTATTATCTGCTGAAAAATAAATTATGGGATGGGTTGAGGCCTTTATCCCTGGAACAGAATTCAGATAGAATCCATTTCAATGTTGTTAAGCTGATGACACAAAAAGATTCAAAAAATAATCGGAAGGTGTTTTTTGGCGGAAAAGGAATATCAAGAATTGAAGGGAAGTACATAGTGCATTAGACATTTTCATTTTAATCCCCCCTGGGGATGAGGGGGTGATTTGTAATCTTGAGTCTAGTGTAGTGTAACGTAATTAGATGTATTTTTTATTGTCATTGCGAGGCTTTGCGAAGCAATCCCGAAGGAACGGACATGAATAAGCAAGGTTCAAGGAACAAAAAGATAGAATTAATAATAAAACACAATCCGGAATATAAAGATCTGTTTGACGAGATTGCTTCGTCGCGGAACTCCTCGCAATGACGTTCAAATGATGTACCTGTCTAAATGATACGCTATACTTGCTGATCAGGGCGGCTGATCTTGAAAATATTAAAAATAAGGAATGATTGAATGAAAAATGATGTGGACTATTGGAATAAGGATGCTTCAGTTTATGATTCACGTGCCAGGCGATCACAGCAGGCCTATGAGAAAATTATTGAAAATATCAAAAGAATAAGTGGAAAAGATAGGGTTGTGCTTGATGTTGGAACAGGAACCGGAGAGGCTTCGCTTAAACTTTATGACAGTGTCAAGCAGATCGTCGCCATAGATTCTTCGCCCGAAATGATTAAGATTGCGGATAGAAAATCCAGGGATAGGGGTATAAAGAATATTTCTTTTCTGGTTCACGATCTTAAATCTCTGCCCCATGACGGGCAGCTGTTTGATATCATTATTCTTATCAATGTGCTTCATGTTGTTTCCTGTCCGGAAGATCTTATTGAAGAGGTCAAGGCAAGACTTAAAACCGGAGGTAAAATTATTATTGCAACTTATTTGCATGATGAGAATCTGATAAGCAGGGTGATTTCTTTTATTATGAAACGTAAAGGACACCCCATTGTGAATAAGTTTAACAGCAGTACCCTTTGCAGTTTCATTGAAAAGAGATCATTAAAGATTCTTGAAAAAGAAAAAATTCCGAATCTCATGCCTGTCGGCTATGTTGTCGTTTCAAGATAAAGAATAGGGGGGCTGTTTCACTCGTTGGATTGTCTTGTTTTCAGTAACGGAGTCCGGATGAATTTTTTATCGAAGATTTGAATTTTCGGATGGGCTTATAATTATAGAAATGCGAAGGAGGAACGTCATGTATTCTGATTTTAAAATCATATCCGCTTATTATGATGCCCTGTATGTGAAAGACGGTGAATACGCGCCGGAAGCGGCCAGGGTGAAAGAACTGCTGACCAGGCATGGTGTTCCGTCACAGGGGGATCTGCTTATTCTGGCCTGCGGTACAGGAGGTCATATCCCTTACTTCAGGGAGGAATATACGGTTTCAGGTCTGGATCTCAGTGAGGATATGCTTGCTTTGGCCAGGGAAAAATTCCCCGCCATCCGGTTCCATACGGCAAGTCTGATTGATTTTAAATTGGAGGATGAGTTTGATGCCATGATCTGTCTTTACGGCTCCATAGGATTTGTCAAAACCGCTGACAATTTACGGGCCTCCATGAAACGCATTGCCGCCCACCTGAGGCCCAATGGAGTGGTCGTGATTACTCCCTGGAGCACGGTGGAGGATTTTCGGGATCTTATGGTGGTGGATGCCGCCGACAAGCCGGATTTGAAAATCGCCCGAATGGAACATGTCCGCCTCAAGGAGCCCAAGATTGTCGAAGTTACCTTCCATCATCTTCTCGGGAAAAACAATAATGTGACCTACCATAAACAATCCATGGAAATCGGTCTTTTCTCGCGGGAAGAGTATGTTTCTGCCATGACGGATGCCGGATTGAAGGTTGTAGAAGAATACACGGGAACTGATGTCCGCGGCGGCGCATACATCGGCAAACGGATTTCCGGGTAGATTCAGAAGATTATAAATTCTAAACTGTGCTTTGATCCTGCGGCGGGTGAGGGCGACTGTTGCACACAAGAATTAAACAGTGCTCTATACATCTTCCCTATCCTGTGGTAAATAAACGGATATGCATAAAACGATATTATATATTTTTCTGTTATTCATTTCATTATCCCTGAGCGTACCCGGAATGGTTTTTGATGATGCGCTTGCCCCAAAAAACAAATATCAGAATATTCTGGACGAAATAATAAAGGAATATGAAAGATTATCTCAGAATTCCCCTCAATCGGTGGGAGAGCTTAAACCCAATGAAAAAAATTTAAGATTTTTTTATTCCCTTTCAAGTGACGGCTTCATCTACAAGACAATTGAAGATCAACCCAGCAGGATACTGGCTCTTGTCATTCGCCCCAACGATGTGGTCGGTAATTTTATTGAAAAGTTTAAAAAAGAGGTTCTTCAGAAAAATCCTGAGCTGTTTCCGAACCTATCCTTTTTAAAAAGCACTTTAAGGATTCTTGAAAATTTTAAGACGGTTTCAATGGTTAGAGTGTTTGCTT
>CAYUET010000073.1:0-6829 GCA_964443875.1 uncultured bacterium
TAAATAATGAAGATGAAATTTATTTTTATATTTGCTGTCTTTCCTCTTTTTCTTTTAGGGGGGTGTGGAGATCCGCATTATAAGGCGGAAAAATATTTCTGGTATGCGGAACAAAAGGCAAAGAAGATTATGGTGGCCAGGGCCAATAAGCTTCAGCCCGAGGATTATATTGAAATAATACAGGAGTACAGAAAAGTGATTGAAGTTGCCCCTGTTGATCCCTTGTCAGCCAAAACTCAGTTTTTGATCGCCAACCTTTTCAGTATTCAGAAAAATTATAGTGACGCTCAAAAAGAATTGAAACGTATTGTTCAGAATTTTTTTTCTGATAAGACTATTGCCTCCAAGGCATGTTTTGCCATGGGAAAATTATGGGAATTACAAGGCAGATTTGATGATGCCCTTGATGAGTATAAAAAAATAATTGATTTTTACCCCCTTTCTTTTCTTGGAATGGAAATGCCTCTGTACATGACCCAATTATGTGAGAAAAACAAGGAGAAGATTACAGGAGGCTGGGCTTATTCGCAGATGATACGCCATTATGAGTCTTTGATTGAGGAATATAAAGGAACTTCGATTGAACATTCTCTTCAGAATTATCTTATTCGTGCCTATTTAAAAGGTGAAAACTGGGATGATATGCTTAAAATCTGGGATGATCAGATTAATGCCAAATCCGATAAAACAAGCGTAATCGCCGCTTCTTTATCCAAGGCTAAACTTCAGGCAACCAAATTGAATAATATTCCTGAAGCCATAAAGATCTGTGAGGATTTGATTCAGAAATTTTCAGAGGATCCCTCTGTTCCGAATATCCGTTTTTATATCGGACAGCTTAAACTTGAGAACGGGGAAACGGATAAAGCAGGCGATACTTTTTCCTCTATTCTGAAGGATTATCCTGAAGAAAAAGAACTTGGCATTCTTTGTCATTTTGCCCTGGTTGTTGTTGATGAAAAAAAGGGGGCAAATGCTGAGGCTATAATAAAACTGAAAAAAATACGAGAATTGTTTCCAGAGCACCCCAGATCCCTGGCCATCCCTTTTCTGATTTATCAGAATTACGAGAAACTCAGGGATCAGGCAAATGCAGCAATTGCAATGAAAGCCGCTGTAAACGAATATTCCTATAAGTGGAAGCAGGGAGGTAAGGAGCAGAATGACCTTATCACCGGGAAACTCCTTTTACGCTGTTATCTGCAGATGAAAGACTGGGATAGTGCAGCGCAGCATCTTCAATCCTTTGACGAGAGATTCCCCCAGACCCCATATTTTCTTTTACTGCAGGCCGCCATTTATGCGGACAAAATGAAACTTCCTCTTAAAGCCCGGAATGTTTATGATACTATTCTCAAGAAATATTCCAGAAACAGCAAATTGACAAAGGCAGTTGAAGAGCTTGTTCAGAATTTGGATGATAAAACGGTAAAAACTGATGAATAGGCGAGGTTTATGGAACGGGATTATTATTCTTTTTTTAATTCTCTCGTTTATCGCTGTTTTTTATCCTGTTATACCATCTCTTATTGAAAGATTTACTGCAAGAGATTCCTATTATTCCCATGGTTTTCTTATTCCGTTCATAACTTTGTACCTTATCTGGAGGAAAAGAAAAGTTTTAAACACTATTCCAAAGGAATCGGATAAGAGCGGACTTTTTATTATAATATCCGGTCTTTTGATCTATGTTTTGAGCCAGTTTTTTAGAATCAATTTCATCTCCTATATGACCATTCCTGTTGTTATCGGCGGGGTAACACTTTCCCTTTTTGGAAGACCATTTACAAAACAGATTCTTGCCCCCCTTGTATTTCTTGTTTTCATGCTTCCACTTCCCCAGGTCATTATAATAGGTGTTACTTTTAAAATGAAAATTTTTGCTGCTGAACTATCAAATTATTTTATGAATTATATGGGTTTGAAAACCATGGTGGAGGGGGCTAAAATTTTGTATCCCGGAGGCCAGTTATGGGTTGGAGACCCCTGCAGTGGGCTCCGCTCATTGATCTCATTTATCGCCTTAGGGGCTTTTATTGTTCAGGTTGTAGAAACCCCAGTATGGAAAAAATCGATTTTGTTTGTTTCAACGATTCCGATTGCCCTTATTTCAAATGTTTCAAGGATCATAGTGCTTACTTTTGGAAGTTACATATACGGAGAAACTTTTTCTACAGGAATTATGCATGATATTACAGGAATAATGGTTTTTATAATCGGTTTTATTTGTCTAATTTTAATGATGAGCCTTTTAAAATGTCAAATTTCAATAGAAACAGCCTGATCCTTATTCTTCTTTTTTTATGCACTGCTTTTATTCTGCAGAATATGAGGCAGCCCCGGGGGATTGAAAAACCTGATTTTGATCCTCAGAAAATTCCTCTGGTGATCGCCGGATGGAAAGGGGAAAATTTAAAAATACCTTCTTATGTTTATGAAATTCTAGAAACTAAAAATCTGCTGATGCGTCAATACACGAATGAAAACGGGGATAAAATTGTTTTAACGATTGTCTGTTCCGAAGGAAACAGGGGGAGTTTTCATCCACCTGAAATATGTTATGCAGGTTCAGGAGTTGATCTTGTGGAAAAGAGAGTTGAAACATTAGCACTGCCGAAGAAGGAAGATTTAAAGGTGAACAAACTGATTATGAAAAGTTCAGAAGGCCTGACGACGGCATGGTACTGGTTTCTGGCTGGGGACAATTTTGTATCCAATTATTATCAGCAGCAGCTGCGTTTTCTGGTTGATGCAATGCGGGGAAAGATATTGCAGGGGGCTTTGATTCGGGTTTCAGCCCATGGCAAGAATGAAGAGATAGAAGGCAGATGTAAATCCTTCATCATACAATTGATTCCTTATATACAAAAAACAGAATAAACATTTTGTCCGGAATTGTTTTTAAGGCAGGTATCTTTTGTACGTTATTTTAAAACAATCAGCTCCTCTTATTTTATATATTTTGGGCATTATTGTTTTTTTTCTCAGCATTTCAGGGAAAGTGAAATATGGGCTTTATTTTCTTGTGCCCCTGATTCCCCTCCAGAATGTAATGGGGAAAATTCAGGATTTTCCCATGGGTGATAATTTAAATGATTTGCTTCTTATGGGAATGATTATCGGATGGTGGAGTTCAACGGTTTCCAAGAATGAGGCTTTTTTCAGCCCGAGCATCTATAACAAGATATTAATTTTTTATTTTTTTTATACTTTTTTTTCATTGGTCAGGGGATCCTTTTTTTTAGGGCTTCCTTTTCCATTTGACCTTGGAGATGCCAGGTTGCAAGCCTGGAAAAACCTGATGATGCTTCCCCTCTTATATTTTATAGTAAAGAATAATATCCGTAACCGGGTGGATTTAAGAAATCTTGTCCTGATAATGCTTTTTAGCATGGCTGTTATGGATTTCTATACGGTTCGACAACTTTCGGATATGAGCTCCTGGTTTTCCAGAACAAAGGTTCATGGTACTTTTGCATGGCTTGGAGCCAATGAAGTAGCTGCCTTTTATGCTGCATATACTTTTATACCGCTTTCACTTTTAAGTGTTGTTGAAAAGAAAATTTATAAGGCATTTCTCATTATACTGGTTTCTTTGAATTTTTATTGCATTATATTTTTATTTTCACGGGGGGCTTATCTTGCAACCTGTGCAGGACTTTTTGTGTTTTTTATTTTTAAAAAAAGAATATTGCTTATCCCTCTGTTTTTGCTGCTTTTTTTCTGGCAATTGATTTTACCACAGGAGGTTGTGGATAGAGTTAATTATTCTGAAAATGTCGGAGAACTTGACCAGTCTGCAAAAAAGCGGCTTGATTACTGGAAAAACAGTTTTGATTTTTTTAAGGAAAATCCTTTATTCGGAATCGGGTTCAGGACATTCATTTCCCTGGGGGAAAAAAGAGACACCCACAATCTTTTTCTTAGAACTCTGTCTGAAGAAGGGCTTGTTGGGATAATTTTTCTTCTTATGATCATGTTTTTTGGGGTAAAAAAAGGGTATTTGTTTTTCAAGAATAATAGAGATCCTTTTTTGAAAAATTTAGGGTTGGGATTTTTGACTTGCACAATTGCGATGATCGTAGCAAACATATTCGGAGATCGTTGGACGTATCTCCAGGTGGGGTGTTATTTCTGGGTATTTTTAGGGTTGATTGATCGGGAGGGGGAGCAGGATGCTTTGCCTGTTGAATCGGTTCAAAAAACAATTATAACATACGGGGTTCCTCAGTTTCGGGAAAATCTAATATGAGTCAGCCTGTCATTAAACTAGTTATATTAGTTGATGGTCTTGAACATATTCATGGAGGCGCTGAGTTCCAGGTTTATGAATTAATTAAAAATCTGGATAAAAACCAATTTCATGTTCATCTGTTCATTTTGCATCAGAACTATATCCCTGAAGAAATATCGAGACTTCCAATAGAGGTAAAAGCCCTTGGAATTAAAAGAATTTACGATATTGCCGGTTTTATGGCCGGAGTCAAACTTTTGAATGAGCTGAAAAAACAAAAGACAGACATCCTTATGACTTATCATTTTGCTTCAGATATATGGGGGACTTTCTGGGGTAAACTGGCAGGAACCCCAGTTATTATTTCCAACCGGAGAGATACAGGGTTCTGGAAAAAAAGAAGTCATATCTGCGCCTATAAAATGATCAATCCCTTTGTTTCAAAAATTATTGTTGTGAGTCAGTCGGTTAAGCAAATTGTGATGGAACAGGAAAATGTTCCGGAATGTAAAATTACGGTTATTTACAATGGTATTGATATTCAGAAATTTATTCTACCGGATTTTTCTAAAGTCCAAAATGAATTCAGAGGCAAAGCAAAGACACTTATTCTCTGTGTCGGAAATTTCAGACCTATAAAGGGGCATATTTACCTGATTGAAGCTTTTGCAAACATTGCACGGAAAAACGAGGGGGTATTGCTGTTGCTGGCAGGAAAGGGGGAGGATCAGAAGTTTTTGTCTCAACATGCGGCTGAACTGGGTATTGAGAAAAAAGTCTGCTTTCTGGGACAGAGAAAGGATATTCCTGCTCTTATAGCTTCTTCAGAAATCTGTGTTCTGCCTTCCCTGAGTGAAGGTTTTTCAAATTCCCTCCTGGAATACATGATGTGCGGAAAACCTGTTGTTGCAACCGCAGTGGGAGGCAACCCTGAGATTATCAAGAATGGGGTAAACGGATTTCTTGTGCCACCAAAAGATGCCTGTGCCATAGAAAAGGCAATTCAGACCTTTTTAGATCAGCCGGATTTTGCCAGGCAGGCAGGCTTAAATGCAAAACAAACGGTTGAAAGAAATTTTGATTTTAAAGATCAAATCCGGAATATGTCTGATTTTTTAATTAATTCAAGATATCCTGAACAAAATACTTTTAAAAAAAACGTCTTTCATCTTATCAGTTCAAATGGAATTTATGGAGCCGAAAAAGTGATGCTTGCATTGGCATCTCATATGGATAAAAATCAATGGAAAGTCACTATTGGCGCATTAAATAACAAAAAAAATTCTCATTTGGAAGTGGCAAACGAGGCAAAGAGGATTGGAATGGAAACAGTTGTTATTGATTGCAACGGCCGGTTTGATTTTAATGCAATAAAGCAATTAAATTTCATTCTAAGTGAATTAAAAATTGATTTACTTCATGCTCATAATTATAAATCCGATTTAATAGCTGTTTTGGCTTCTTTGAAAAATAAAATTCCTGTTGTCTGTACAAACCATGGGTGGATACAATCAGGTTTCATGTTAAAATTATATGAATTAATCGATGCATTTATAATGAAATTTTTTATGAAGAAAATTTTTGCCGTTTCTAAAGGAATGCAGACAGAAATAATAAAAAAAGGAATTCCATCTTCAAAAATACAATACATTCCAAATGGAATAGAAATTGAAAATGTTTTCAGCAATGTAAATCAAAAAAAAGAATTTGGAATCGATCCTACCCTTCTTGTTTTTGGGGTCATAGGGCGTTTAAGTCCGGAAAAAGGGCATAAATATTTGTTTGAAGCCATAACCCGATTAAGTAAATATTTTAACAAAATTCATTTTCTTATTGCAGGTGAAGGCCCCTTAAGGAAAGAGCTCGAAAACTTAGTTTCTGATTTGAATATTTCAAATTTGATTCAATTTATCGGATATGAAAAAGATATAAGCCGGGTTTTGAATTCCTTAGATGTGGTCATTCAGCCGTCATTGAAAGAGGGATTGCCGATTTCCCTACTTGAGGCCATGAGTTATGCCAAACCCATTATTGCCACCGCAGTTGGTGATGTTCCTGATCTGATTCATAATGATTCCACAGGAATATTGATACTCCCTGGTGATGCGGATGCAATTCATGGTGCGATTCTGAAACTGATAGAGGATAGAAAAAGTTGTGAACTCCTTGGGCAAAATGCTCTAAAGTTTATCCGGTTGAATTATTCACTTGAAAAAATGGTTCATACTTATACAGAACAATACAAGCAAGTTTTAACAGTTAAATGGTGATTTTTCAGCCCTCATTATCAGTTAATGAAGTATTTTGTTTATAAAAGATTAAAAAATTTTTTCTTTTTGAGTGGAAGAAAAAAGTATAAAGGAACTGATTAAATGGAATAGGAGCTTGGAAAGACAACATTGTCAGATGTTGTCTGTATTGACATAATTATTAATCCTGAATTATAAAAGAAATGGATAATTAAATAATGCGAATTATATCATTTTCAATTGATAATCAAGCACTCTTTGATTTTGAATGTCATTCAAAACGGTGGCATGTGGACTGCACCCTTCTCCCTGTATAAATAATCTTTAAAAAATAGGTTACTTGTCC
>CAYUET010000074.1:0-6748 GCA_964443875.1 uncultured bacterium
TTGCGCATAACCTGTGGCTCCTTTCTGGGTTGCCGGAAGCGGAAGAGAAAATTAGAAAAAAAGCTGCTTAAAAAATTAATCCGTTTGCCGAAAGTAAACGTTTTTCAGAAAATCACAGATGACTTGTCTGAATTTAAAGCAGTTACGAATATGAAAATATTTTGAGAGGTTAACTTTTTGGTTAACCTGTATGCAAAATCATTTTAAATTTTAAAACTGTAAAAAATTTGTATAAACGGGACAGGCTCTATATAACGTTTTTGATCAGGGCGAAAAACCCCCTGGCGCTATCTTCTGAAGTGGGTTGAGAAAAAATTTTTCACAAAAAAGAGAGAGGTAAAGCCTGAAGGAAAAAAATGAAAGCTCGTGGCGTCTGAAATATTTGATGTTCGTTTGATAAAGAATTGTCATTATCATTTAGTAAAAATTAAAGGAGGTTAGCTGTAAAGTCAAGGTGTTTTTCAAATGCAAGGCTGAAGATTAAATGTTTCAATTCAGTCTATATTTGTTTTGGGCTAAAATGAGTCTATTTGCTAATCGTGGATATTCAGATGATTTTATCTCTGCTCAATATCTTTAAAAGAAGATTTATGCTTCTGAATCCAGGCTTCTGCCCGGGATTTTGCCTGATAGATCTGCTCCGGGGTCAGTTTTCCGGAAAATGCTTTTCGGAAAGCGGAGGGCATGACCTGAATAACTCCGTTATCCGAAGGTTTTGCGGGGATTGTGGTTATTGAGAGCCACTGATACGCGGTCATGAGATCAACGGGAACCCCGTCCCCTTTGAGATACATTTCCGCAAGAAGGAATTGTATGGTTTTTTCGCCCTGTTCGGCGGCGCGCGTGTACCATTTCAGGGCTTCCTGGTCATTTCTCATGCCTTCAGTATTGTAATGATAGATTCCGCCCAGCATGAGTTGCGAAGGCAGGTGGCCCTGCTCAGCCGCCTTTTTGAATCCTTTTGCCGCTTTTTTGTTATTCCGGGGGACCCCCTGGCCGAAATGATGCATGCAGCCCAGATAAAACAGAGACTTCAGGTTTCCTTTTCGGCCTGCTTTCTTGAACCATTTGAAGGCTTCTTTATAGTTGAGGGGAACTCCCTTGCCTTTATAATACATTTCCCCGAGATTGGCCCGGGCCTGAATATCGCCGTCCCCGGCCTTTTTCAGGATTTCCTCAAAAAGAAGCAGCGATTTTTTTTCCTGCGTTGTTTCAGGGGGCTTTGTCTGGGTGATTTCTGCAGAGGCAGGAACAAGGATGAGGGTGGATGCAAGAAGGAGGATGAGTGTTGTTTTTCTCATATTTTTTCCGGAAGAAGTTTTTTAAGGTCGGCAAATCCGAAATGGAAAATTTTTACCGTCAAGTATTTCTGAGAGCGTTTTATAGATTTGTTTCTTCATGCAATAGGCGGGTTAGGCGGCTTCGTACTGTATAAGGCTCGCTCTGAATGCATTTCTTACATCTTCTATTGTGACTAAAATTTGATTAGGATAAAAGTTGTTGCTGACATAGAGTTTTACAATCAGCGAATCTGTTTTTTGTCTCATAGCTTCTTTTTGGGAAGGAGAGAGTATCTCGTATTTCGGGTTTGTTTGGAGTCTTTTATCATATTTTCTGAAGGATTTTAAAAGGTTGACTTTCAGTTCTTTTATTGAGGAAAAATAGAGTTTACTTAAATTTCCATCAAGAGTTTTTGAGTGTTTTCTCAGGGAATTGATTCTGTTGATAAGAGGAGAAAGGTCTTTGCCCATTTTCAGAAAGTTGGTGTAGTAGTAATAATAAAATTCAATCACGGGAGTCAGATCTCCGGAATTGTTTTGCTCAAATCTATTCAGGCATTCTTCGATTTCATCGATGATGATGGGGTTTTCCTGCCACATATCGAATTTTACTTCCTGTCCAAGCGCCTGATTCACGGAACTTTTGAATTTTTCAAGAAGCTGTTCATAGTCCTTAGGGTTTGGGCAATGAAAATAGCTTCCAGATCACTTTTTTTCTCGGTCTGTCCGAATTGCATGGAACCGCAGAAAAATACGGAGACCTGCTCTTCCTGAAGATTGAGCTGATCGACAACGGTTTTTATTTTTTCTTTTCGGAATTCTGTTTCCGCTGTGGAGTATTTGAGATATTCCTGACGGATGTCATTGAGATCGGAGATGATTTTCATAAATCCGTCCCCTTTTAAGAAAGCCGGAATGATGCTGGAAGGAGCCAGTGTGTTTTTGCAGAGAATTTTTTCACAAGCGGATTTGTCCTGCGGCTCTGCTGAAAGCCCAAGCCCAACAAGAAGAAAAAGGACGGTATAAAAATGAATGGTTTTAATTCTCATCATACCAAAATATAACTTGAAGCAGGACAGCAGTCAATAGCTCGGGCTGGTTTATTTATCGCGGGCAAACACGGGGGGGAAGGGGCTTGCATGTCCCCGATGAAACCCATGGGGATGCCCCCCTGTTTAATCTCATTAGCTTAAATTCCTCGCAGCTTGCTGCGGCTTAGTCATTGCGAAGCAATCTATAGGAGAGAGATTACTTCGTCCCAAAGCGTCCTCGCAATGATGTATTTGATACCTCGCAACAGGCTTTGGAGTTGTTCATTCTGCACTCAATTTTTCCTTTGCCTGTATGGGGATGCGTCACGGCACTTTCGGGGAAGCCGCTTCTTCAACCGAATTTCTTATGATATTGAATGTTATATCTTTTTTAGCCTGTGAAAGGGGAAGGGGCGGTGTCGAAATATTCCTTTAGATCCTGATTTTTAGTATCGTTTTTTTTGGTATGAAAATGTTCATTTTTATTGAATTTTCTTGTTCAGAATGGATTTCGATGCTTTAATTGCCGCCATGAAAAATTTAAAACTCTACCCTTTTGTTACCCTATCGTTTCTGCTGATGTTCTTTTATTGCGGTTCTACTCTGTGTGAATTGCACGCGTCCGGAGCCGGGCAGAAGGCAAGGAAAGTCGTTCATTTTCAGGACGTGGTCAAGAAAGCCGCGGCTCTCTCAGAACAGAATTTTCAGCCTCCCCCCCGCGACGGCATAACAGAAGATCTTAAACAGATCACTTATGACCAGTGGCGTGACATCCGTTTTAAACCCCAGCAGAGTCTCTGGGCTAAAGATACCTTCAATGTCCAGTTTTTTCACCTGGGCTTTTTTTACCTTGATCCGGTAGTGATTAATTCCGTGGATAAAAACGGGGTTCAGGCCATGCCTTTTTCTCCCGAGCTGTTTGATTACAAAGACCGGTCCCATATTGACAAGCTGTCTGCAAATACCGGGTTTGCCGGTTTCAGGATTCATTATCCGCTTAACACCTCCTCCTATGCCGATGAACTGATAGCCTTTCTCGGGGCTTCATATTTCAGGGCTCTGGGAAAAGGACTTCTTTACGGGCTTTCCGCCAGAGGGCTTGCGGTCAATACGGCGGAAGACATCGGCGAGGAATTTCCCTTTTTCAGGGAATTCTGGATCGTGCGCCCTACCTCTTTACTGGCCAGGGAGATTACGGTTTTAGCACTCATGGACAGCAAAAGTCTTACCGGCGCCTACGAGTTTGTGATTCGTCCGGGTGAGGAAACCCTCATGCGCGTGAAATGCACCCTTTTTATCCGCAAGCCGGTCAGGAAGCTCGGTGTCGCCCCTCTGACTTCCATGTTTTTCTATGGAGAACATTCCCCAAACCCGGAAAGCGATTTCAGGCCTGAAATTCATGATTCAGACGGGATTTTGATTGAAACGAAAAAGGACACTTGGATATGGCATCCGGTTGTGAATCCTAAAAGAATTCTGATCAATACCTTCAACGTCCAGCAGCCTAAAGGATTCGGCCTTATGCAGCGGGATATTAATTTTGACCATTATCAGGATCTTGAGGCCCGTTATGACCGCCGCCCGAGTGTATGGGTAAAACCTGAAGGGGACTGGGGCAAGGGACACCTTGAACTGCTGCAGCTTCCCACGGTGAATGAGTTCAATGACAATGTTGTGACTTACTGGGTGCCTGAAAAGGTTTTGAAACCAAAGGATTCCGTAAGCTATAAGTATACCCTTTCCTGGTATTCCGCGGAAATCAAACGAGCCCCTCTTACTTATGTGGACTCAACCCGCATTTTAAGAAAAAAGGACAGCGTCATGTTCCTGGTGGATTTTCTGCCCCAGGCAAGACAAAAGCTTTTATCTAAAAAAGATCTGACCGTGGACATCAATGCCTTCAACAATTATAAAATCGCCGAGACTCAGATTATTCCAAACCCGGTGACCAACGGCTTAAGACTTGTGGTCCGCATTCGTCTTGATAAAGAGGGTTTTTTACAGAATATTCTCCCCACGGATCTTCCGGCCGTTGATTTGATGGCCTTCATCAAAGAGAAAAACACGGCAGTTACGGAAACCTGGAGCTTCACCTACCTTCCATAAAGGGTTTAGCTTACAAAGGAAACATGACCTCAGAATCTTCCAAGCCATTGAAACGCTACAGTCATAAAATTTCGTTAATACGCGAACGCATCATTCTTTATCTCCGTCTTTTAAGACAGGCAGAAGAGAGGGTTTCTGTATTGACTGAAGAAGCCATGCGCCGGTTTGAAGCTCTTGCCCCGGAGAATAAGGGGGATCCTGTTTCAGCGGCCTTTAAGGGACTTAAAGAAATCCTTAAGGAAAATAATATTCAGCCGGATGAACGTTATGACCGGATATTCAGCGAGGATTATCAGCCCGCTCCGAAGAGAAAAAGCATGGCCTACCATGATTTTGATCCAAAGAAGGGGATTTTCAGAAAGAGGCGGTGTACGGTTGTTTTAAGTCTCAGACGGTTCATATTTTTCTCCCTGGTTCTGGGTTCAACGGCAGCCGGAACATGGGCCATGACAAAGATTCTAAGTTCCCAGGAGCTCACTCCCTTGGAAGGGATCATTATCGTTGTTTTTTCATTTCTGTTCGGCTGGATATCGATTAATTTCTGGTCTGTTCTTCTCGGTTTCCTTTTGTCCCTGCTCAAAAAAGATACGTATCTCAGGCTTCCTGAAAAATTTCTGCCCATCCCCGGGGATGTGAAAGTGGCTTTGATTATGCCGGTTCACAACGAAGAGGTTCGCCGGATCTTCGCCGGTCTTCGGGCCATGGTGGATACCATAAAGGAAGCGGGGGTTTCTGGTCATTTTGATATTTTTATTTTAAGCGATTCCACCAGCAGCGCTCATCTGATTTCCGAGCAGATCCACTGGGCCAGACTCTGTCAGGAAACAGACGGTTTCGGCCGGGTGTTTTACCGCCACAGGAAACTGCGGCTTCACAAGAAGAGCGGCAATGTAAGCGATTTCTGCCGCCGCTGGGGTAGTCGGTACAAATATATGATTACCCTTGATGCCGACAGCCTGATGGGGGGGGAGCTTCTGCACCGTCTGGTTAATGCCATGGAAGACCGTGAGGACATCGGGATTCTTCAGACTTCCCCCATGGCCGTGAATCAGGTGAGCCTTATCTCGCGCCTCCAGCAGTTTGCAAGCCATATGTACGGGCCCATCTTTTTTGCCGGACTTAAATTCTGGCAGATGGACGAGACGGGCTTCTGGGGGCATAATGCCATTGTCCGCATAGAGCCTTTTATGAAATACTGCGCTCTTCCGATCCTTCCGGGTGGGCCTCCCTTTGGCGGGGAAATTTTAAGTCATGATTTTGTCGAAGCCGCCTTGATGCGCCGTGCCGGGTGGGGGGTGTGGCTGGCCTATGAGCTTAAGGACAGTTTTGAAGAACTTCCCCCCAATCTTCTTGAAGAACTCTCCCGTGATAAACGCTGGTGCCAGGGTAATATTCAGCATCTGCGCCTGATGTTCATGAAAGGCATTTCCTTCGGTCACCGGCTTCTTTTTCTGCAGGGAAACCTGTTTTATTTCTCTTCACTGATGTGGTTTTTTCTTCTTCTCCTCATGACGGCAAACGCCGTGGATCTTTATTTTGACAGGCCCGTATATTTTCTGACCGAACGGAGTCTTTTTCCCTTCTGGGTTGTAGAGCACCGTGAGCTTTCCCTTGAACTTCTGATTGTGACAGCCGTCTTTCTTTTTTCATCCAAAATTCTGAGTTTTATCTATATCGGAATGTCGAGAAAACGTGCGGCCGGGTTTGGAGGGGTATTCAGACTGTTTGTCAGCGTAGTCATGGAAACCCTTTTATCCACCATCCTTGCCCCGCTTCGCATGGTTTTTCATTCCTGGTATTGTCTTTTAAACCTTACCGGACGCAAGCTGACCTGGGGAAGCCAGGCCCGCCTCCAGAAGAAAACAACCTTTAAGGAGGCTTTCCGGGCGCATATTCTCTGGAGTGTGCTGGCTCTGCTTTGGGGAATAATCGCCTTCTGGGTCAGCAAGACTCTTTTCTGGTGGCTTTCCATGATTGTCCTGCCCCTGATTCTGGCGATTCCGATTTCCATGTGCTTCAGTTATCAGTCCGTGGGATTATTCTTCAGAAATCTTGGAATTTTTCTTACTCCTCTGGAAGTGAAACCGTCTAAAATTCTTATAAGACATCAGGAACTTCTTCAGGAAGAAAAGTAGACCCCGAGCCACTAGTCTGATGTAACGTAATGATTGTATTTTTATTGTCATTGCGAGGGTTTGCGAAGCAATCCTGATTGCTTCGTCGCCGAACTCCTCGCAATGACGTTTAGATGTACCAGTAATAAACAATACACTACACTAGAGCCTGTCCCGTTTATACAAATTTTTTACAGTTTTAAAATTTAAAATGATT
>CAYUET010000075.1:0-6612 GCA_964443875.1 uncultured bacterium
AATTTATTCGTTTACGGCGTTCCCTCTCTTTATTATGTTACAGAACTGAATGATAAAATCTGAGCTTTTATTTTTATTGAAAAATAGAGAGGCTTGGAAAGCAATCGTTCAATTATGGAAATTTGAGGTTTAAAGTGGCACTTCAATTATTTAAAAACTGGTTCAGGAAAACAATGCCTAAACCGCATGCATTTAGAAATCAAAAGTCTTTGCGCTGGGTTGGGGAAGTTTTGCATAGTCCTAATCTCTGGCATTTGAATCGCCGTTCGGTTTCGGGCGCTTTTGCCGTGGGGATGTTGTGCGCTTTTGTTCCGATTCCGTTTCAGATGGTTCTGGCGGCTTTTTGTGCGATTTTTTATCGTGTCAATCTGCCTGTCGCGACATCGGTTGTCTGGATTACCAATCCCATTACATATGCCCCTGTTTTTTATCTTTGTTACCAGGTGGGGAGTGTTCTTATGGATAGTCCTCCGAAAATATTCAAATTTGAAATTTCTTTTGAGTGGTTCTCTTATCAGATTTCAGAGATCTGGGAACCCTTGCTTTTAGGCTGTTTTGTTTTGGGGACTGCCTGCGCCGCTTTGAGTTATTTTATAATTAATCTGCTTTGGAGATGGTTTGTTGTGCGGACGATAAGGAAACGAAAGCTGAGATCCCTTAACCCGGATAGGGCATGAAAAAAATAACGGGGAAAATTCTGGACATCATCAGTATGATGGATAGAATGTAACCTTTACAAGGATGCCCTGTGACACAGGAGTGATTCTGTTCTTTTTTATGGATAAAATCAGGACACTAATGATCATGCTAAATTTTTTTAAAAATTCATTTCAGCATTTTAAATCCCGGTTACTGATGGGGATTGTAATCCTTGTGCCCATGGGGATTACCTTTCTTTTCCTGGAATTAATATTAAAGCTTGCCTATCAGTTTTCAAAAAATCTGATTCCCAAGGCTTTCTTCGCCGGTGATATTCATGAATATATTATTATGATCTTTGCTTTATTCATTTTGATTTTGTTGGTGTATTGCATCGGGTGGATGGGAAGTCATTATACCGGGAAAAAAATAATCGGATTTTGGGAGAATTTTTTGTTAAAGATTCCTGTTGTCAAATCTGTGTACCATGCCTCAAAAGATATTGTAAAAGCCTTTTCCTTTAATACTAATGAAGGGTTTAAGTCAGTTGTGATTGTTGAATTCCCGTTACCGGGTCGTTTTGCCTTAGGTTTTTTGACGGGGACGATCATCAATTCATCTCATCAGGTCTTTTACAAGGTCTATGTTCCTACATCTCCCAATCCTACCTCCGGTTATTTTATTTTTTACCCTGAGCATGCTGTAAAACCAGCGGAGATGTCGGTTGAGACTGCGCTGCAAACCATTATTTCAGGGGGGATTGTCGGCCCTGATACAATAGATCTTTAGGCCCTTAAAACCGGTTTGAAGTCTCTTTTCATGGGATGGGGTTGAAGATCTTCATTATTTTAAAAAAATTAGTTGCGTATTTGAAATTTAGAATATAGATAAGTTATGAGTAAAGGGTTTGAAAACTTTTTCAGTTTTCAGAGGTATTGTGATGGTCGGGCCGCCATCCTGAAATAGTTCTTATTTTAGGAGGTTTAGCCATGAGTCAATCCGTTTCAAAAATGCTTCAATAATAGTTCACTTTCCGCATTTTAATTGTTCGATTGTACAGGTTTCAAAATCGATTTATCTTAAGAATGAAATAACCCTTGATGATGGATTATTATGAAGAATTTTAAACGCATTTTATTTGTTGGTTTATTCTTAGTGCTTGGCTTTCATCAGAGCATGGCATTGCCTTTCAGGGATAAGGGATGCAAAAATATATCTTTTCAGGATGTGATGGATAAGGCCTGTTCGCTGGCTAAAAAATCCCACCAAAAACCCGTCAGAAACGATATTCCGGAATCTTTAATGAAGATCGGGTATGACCAATGGAGGGATATCGCTTATAATCCTGCCAAAAGTCTGTGGCTCTGTGATGACTTTTCAGTTCAGTTTTTTCACCGAGGGTTTATTTTTCCTGAGGCGGTTACCGTCCATTATGCGGATAAAAAGGGAGTTCAGACCATGCCGTTTTCTCCTGATCTGTTTCATTATAAAAAAGGGAATTATGGTGATCAGGTCAAGGGAGATATCGGCTTTTCAGGTTTCAGACTACATTATCCGTTTAAGCGGTCTGATTTTACAGATGAACTTGTTTCTTTCCTTGGCGCCAGTTATTTCAGGGCATTGGGAAGAGATCATTTTTACGGTCTTTCCGCCAGAGGTCTTGCGGTTAATACGGGTGAAGATATTGGTGAAGAATTTCCTTTTTTCAGGGAGTTCTGGATTATCCGGCCTTCTTCTTTTTCCCGTAAAATTACCGTTTATGCGCTTATGGAGAGTGTAAGTCTTACAGGGGCTTATGAGTTTACTATTCATCCTGGTGAACAAACGGTAATGGAGGTGAAATGTACTGTTTTTATCCGTGAGCCGGTAAGGAAGCTGGGCATTGCACCTCTTACCTCCATGTTTTGTTTTGGGGAAAATTGCGAGGACATGAGAAAGGCTGATTTTAGACCGGAGGTTCATGATTCTGACGGTATTTTGCTTCAAACTCAAGCGGGGGAATGGATCTGGCATCCGCTTGTGAATCCTAAAAGAACACTTACAAATTCTTTTTCCGTGGATCAGCCCAAAGGCTTCGGCCTTATGCAGAGGGATACGAATTTTGATCATTATCAGGATCTTTACGCCCGTTATGACAGAAGACCCAGCGCATGGGTGACACCTCAGGGGGACTGGGGATCAGGACATGTGGAGCTTTTTCAGTTTCCGACTGCGAATGAATATGCTGATAATGTCACGGCTTACTGGGTGCCAAACAAGATTTATAAACCCGGTGAGTCACTTCAATTCGCTTACACGCTTTCATGGTGTTCGCCCAGACACAAAAGACCTATGCTGTCCATTGTGGAATCAACCCGTATTTCCAGGAAGGAAAAACGGATTACGTTTATGATTGACTTTTTGCCTGATGAAAAAAAGAAATCATTGTTTAAAAGAGATTTAACGGCAGATATTCAGCTCTTTAACGGATATAAACTTTCAGGAAGCCAGATCATTAAAAATCCTGTGACAGGAGGTGTGCGCCTTATGATTCAAATTCGTTTAGATAAAAAAGGATTTTTGGATGAGGTTGTTCCAGACGAGCTTCCGGCTGTGGATGTCATGGCCTGTATCAAAGATAAAAATGAACGTGTGACGGAAACGTGGAGCTATACTTACCTGCCTTAATAGTCATGGGTGGATACTTTAAGGGGGTACAGTCGAAATATCTCCCTTAATTTTTTTTACTGGAAATAACATGAAAAGCTTTATAGGATTTAAATTATGATTGCTGTTTTTCTTATCTCCGGTTTTGTTGTTCTTATCCTGGGGGCCAAGATTCTCGTCAAGGGGGCTTCCGGCCTTGCCTTGAGCATGAAAATCAGCCCTCTAGTGGTAGGGCTAACTGTGGTTGCCTTTGGAACCAGCGCTCCCGAAGCCTTTGTGAATCTTCAGGCCGCTTTGGCCGGTAAATCCGATCTCGGGACGGGCAATGTTGTTGGAAGCTGCATTTATAATCTTTTGTTTGTTCTTGGAATAAGCGCCCTTGTCAAGCCCATCAGGACTCACATGCAGGTGATTCTTCTTGATACTCCCTTCATGCTCGGGGCCGGAATATTTTTGTATGTCACAGCTCTTTCCTTTGGGAAGATTTCCTTCCCCCTGGCTTTGGGAATGCTGATTGCCCTGGCTCTTTATACCTGGAAACTCATTTCAAAATCAAAAATGGAATCCAAAGAGGTACAGACGGAGTTTTTAAACACTTACCCTCCCTCCAAAAATGAAATTTTTAAAAATAGTATTTTAACGCTTATAGGGCTTGTTTTGCTTTCGCTGGGTGCGGATTGGCTTGTGGATTCGGCGGTAAAAATTGCAAGGGCTTTGGGCGTTTCTGAAGTGATGATCGGAATGACCATCATCACCTTCGGAACCACTTTGCCTGAATTTACCTCCAATATCATTGCGGTGAAGGAGGGGCAGGATGATATTGCCGTTGGAAATATCATTGGTTCCAATATTTTTAACATTCTTTTTGTGCTAGGACTGACGGGGCTTTTTTCAAAAAATGGAATTCCTTTTGATTCCCTGCTGGTCAATTTCAGCCTTCCGGTTATGCTGGGGTCTTTTATTCTCATCTTTCCTCTGCTCTATAATCAGCTTACGATCACGCGTCAGGAGGGGGCAATTCTGAGTATGGGATACGTTCTTTATTTTACGGGATTGGTTTTAGATGCAAAGGGGATTGTTTCCCTGTCAGGTGCCGGACATTTTTTTCTGTTGGGATTAACCCTTATAACCTTATCGGGAATTTATCTTTCCTTTTATTTTTCCAGGAAAAAAAGAAAAGAACAGAGACCAGATTCTAAAAGCTGAAAATATTTATTTTGGAATTTAAACTTGCGCTATTGCTCTGGCGCGTTATATTCTACGATAAAATATCTTATAAAGGGTTTGAAAACTTTCGGTTTTCAGAGGTATTGTGATGGTCGGGCCGCCATCCTGAAATAATTCTTGTTTTAGGAGGCGTACATGGAAAAATCCGATTCAAATAATTCTTCAATTTTAGGAATACTGGTTAGGCTATACTGGTTTGCATTCGGGCATGCCCTATTATTGTTTTTCATAATATCCATGTTTGAGCATAAAGTTACCGTGCTTAAATCTATCTTTTACTTTCTTTTTTTAGGTCTCCTGATTCTTTCCAGGTACATGGACGTAAAATATCTCGATGGGACAAACGCCGAGGGGAATAAACCTGCAACCCTGGAGGATTTTAAAAGTTTTTTTAAGGTCGTGATTTTTATTTATTCTATAATTCCTATTATCCTTTTTTTGATATAAATATTAACCAGCCGTTATAGAGATTCTCGTACATCAAAGTTAAGAGGTCCTTTCTCAGCTTTTGTTGAATCTCTGGAATAACAATAACCATTGAAAATAATTTTTGATAAAAAATGAACCAGAAAATCCAAAAAGTAATAGTATCATCACTAATTTTATGTCTCCTTTCCTCTATGGGAGTATTATCCTCCTTCATCAGAAGTAAAAATATAATCATCAGGGAATGGGTTTTCCCTAAAACACCGGAAACATATTATGGAAAAGGTATCTATAATAGAGAAATGAGATTTATTGTTCTTCCTAAAAACAGAGTTTTAATAACTTATAGTGATTATCAAAAAAATCAAATTGATTATGTCCTTACGAAAGTAGTCGGCACATTCGGTCATCATTATATGGGCCCATTTTGGGGATTAGATCGGGGTTTTTTATTTGGCTTTCGGTTTTATAAAAAAGGGATTGAACCCATAGAAACAGAAATGGAAATCCTGAATAAACTTCATCTCGGACCCGGCCAATCCAGTTTTCCGGAAATTGGATATAAGAATTATAAAGTTATTTTGAAGGATAAAAACAGAATTGAATTTTCGGGAATATGGCTTAACAAAGTTAAGAATGATAACAAATTTATTTATAAGGCATTAAAATTATTGAAAGAGAATAAACTTCACAATTTCAGCCAATAGTCAACCCTTCCTGGAGAAAAAAGATATTCATATAATGATTTTAAAATTCGTGGAATGCGTTTTATGTTTTCTGATGGTTTTAAGTGAATAATCAAACAAAAATATTATTTATTGCTGGGATGCTTTGTCAGGATCATGATAAAAAGGCTCTTAAGAAATTTAAAACGTCCTGAATATTTTTTAAGTAAAATTTTGCCTTTGATTTCTTTGTTTTACCAACCCTTATGGAGACGCCTCCCAGTTTGTTAACACTTCTGAAAGCATCCTCATCGGTGACATCATCCCCAATGTAAACAGGCTTATGATCAAGGAGAAGATTTCTTGATTTTAGTTCTTCTGCAATTTTTTCAATTGCCTTTCCTTTATCCCAGTCCACAGGAGGTTTTATTTCATAGACTTTTTTCCCGGTAAAGAGTTTTAACCGGCGGCTTTTAATATAGGGTTTTAGAATGCCTTTCACCTTCTTTTTAAAGGAAGTCAGATTCGAGGAATCCACCATGCGGTAATGGATGCTGGTTGAATATTTTTTTTGTTGAAGAATAACTCCAGGAATAGTTAAAAGTTGCTTCCTGATTTGGATAAGAATTTCCTGAATGGCTTTTTTATAATCTGAAGGCAGGGGGAATTGGAATGAAACCTCTTTGCCTTTAATCTCAAAACCATGATCACCCGAATAGAGAATGTTTTTAAGCCTGATGCGTTTCCGGATATCCTGAATGCTTCTTCCGGTAACAACCCCCAGATAGAGAGAGCATTGTGCGAGTTCCCTTAAAGTTTTTTTAATATCTTCATGAAGACAGGCATCGTCGGGATCGTCAACAAGATGAGACAGGGTTCCGTCAAAGTCCAGAAGGAGTAAAACAGGGGCCTTATTCAGAATTGGTTTTAACAGAGCCCTGGGATCAGGAATGCTTTTCATTCAATGCCGGTCTCCTTTCTTTTCAGGGAGGTCAATTCGGTGATGATT
>CAYUET010000076.1:0-6367 GCA_964443875.1 uncultured bacterium
AAACGTTTAAGGCTCTTTAGGCTATTTTCTTTTATTTAAACCGGACAACAGTGAATTGCAATAATAAAAGAAATAACAATAACCTGAAGATAAAGTATTAATCTCCTCTTCAGTACTACTTGATAATCTTAAAACAGGGAACGGGATTAAAATGGATTATATATCCGTGGCATCTTTTCGTCATTTTTAAAATCAAATTCAAATTTTGAAAGATCAAGTTTATTATCCATGATGGAATTTAACCTGAAGTCCCATCATTCAGGACAGATTTTCTACTCCATTATTTTAAGCCCGCGCAGCCATTCGGAAACCTTATCCTGAGAAGTTTTCACCGTGCTTCCTGAAACAACCAGAGCGTCTAAAACGGTTGAATTCGGACAAAGCGCCGTAATATCGGCAACAGTCTGAGCCATTCCGCCTCCTCCGTGAGTAATGAAGGGAACAATTGTTTTGCCCGATAAATTGTATTCAGACAAAAACTTTGAAACCGGAGGGGCAATCGTACTCCACCAGTTGGGCGACCCGACGAATATCACTTCATAGGATTCCATATGCTCAACTTTTGTTTTCAGTTCAGGTTTGTAATTCGAATTGATCTCTTCCTTGGCCTGGTCGACAACCGTCTGATAATCTTCCGGATACGCTTTTACAGGCTGAATCTCAAAAATATCCCCTCCGGTAGCCGCTTTGATCTGATTTGCGATTTCACGGGTATTCCCGCTGAGGGAAAAATAAACCACCAGAATCTTTTTAGCCCCCGGTGACGATTGCGCCTGCAGACCGGCAAATGAAAACATCAGAGTCAGTACCGCCAATAAAAAAACCTTGATTTTCATATCCTTGTTTCCTTATTTAATGTTGTTTGAAACCTTATATTTCCATCCGAGATTTCTACTGTAAATTCGGCCTGTTCTCATAAATCATTTGGTGCTCATCACACTAAGGATAAGCCGGTCTTTTCAACCCGGTAATCCTACAGAAATAACCGGCATGAGTAAAATAAAATGAATAAAGGAATAGCGGGGTGAAGAAAATGCTTCCGTTCTTATCTTTTAATAAAAAAGGATTGCATTATTAGTTCCGATGTTCTAATCATTCACTCGAAAACTGAAATCCTTCCCTGTTATGCGGAGGCGGGAATAACTTAATCATCAGCTCTATTGCTGAAAAATATCGGAGAACCCCATGACCTTCTCATTTCTCGGTTTATCGATGGACTTATGCCGCGCAGCCGAAGAACTCGGCTACAGCGCCTTATTTCCGATTCAGGCCGAGGTTATTCCGGTTATTCTTGCAGGCCGTGATTTAGCCGCCGCAGCTGAAACAGGTTCAGGCAAAACAGCCGCCTTTCTTCTTCCCCTGCTTCAGAGGCTCTCTGAAAATAAAACTGTAAAACACCCCTCTGTCAGGGTGCTTATTCTCGTTCCCACAAGGGAACTTGCTGTTCAGGTTGCAGAAGCTGCAAAAAATTTAAGCAAATATCTGCCGGAAAAAATACAAATTGAGGCGGTCCATGGGGGAGTTTCCGTCAATCCTCAGATGATCCGTTTAAGCCGGGGCACCGAGATTCTCGTTGCAACACCGGGTAGACTTATTGATCTTGCAGGTAAAAATGCTGCCAGGCTTTCCCGGATTGAGACACTCGTTCTTGATGAAGCCGACAAGATGCTCGCTCTCGGTTTCAAAGATGAGCTAAACACCCTGCTGGAAATGCTTCCTGTAAAAAGACAGAATCTTCTGTTTTCCGCGACTTTGAACAGTACTATTGAAATACCGGGGATAAACTTTTCAGCCAATGCCGTAAAAATCGGAATGGAAAAAACAGAACAGCCCCCTGAACCCATTGAACAGATTATCTATATCGTGAATCAGGACAGCAAAGGCCCCCTTCTTCGGCATCTGATCAATGAAGAAAAATGGGAACAGGTCCTTGTTTTCGCCTCTTCAAAACGCAGGGCTGATAATATAGTGCGAAAACTTATTGCCAATCATATCCCTGCAGAGGCCCTTCATGGAGATAAAAGCCAGGGGGCCCGCACAAGAGCGTTGAGTCTTTTCAAGCAGCGTAAAATCAGAGTCCTGGTAGCCACGGATCTTGCTTCCCGTGGGCTGGATATAGAACAGCTCCCCTATGTCGTGAACTATGAGCTTCCAAGGTCCCCGACGGATTATCTCCACCGCATCGGAAGGACAGGAAGGGCGGGCATGAAGGGAAAAGCCGTAACCCTTCTCGCTGAAGAAGAATTTCATCATATGGGGGTCATTGAAAAAAAAATGGGGATAAAGCCTGTCTGTATTGATTCAGGAACGATCAGTGATAAATTTCATAATTTAAATTCAACAAATCAGAGGGTGTAATGGAAATTAAAAAGATATTTATGGGAAATCTGGACTTTGGTGTAACAGAGGATGAGCTTAAAAACCTGTTATCCCCGTACGGCACAGTTGCATTTATTAAAATCAATAAAAAAAAGGGTTACGCCTTTGCTGAGTTTGGAAATAACGAAGAGGCCCAAAAAGCTGTTCAGGGGCTGAACGGACAAAAATTCAAGGACCGCGAAATCCGCGCAAGCCTTGAAATGAAATCCGGAAAGGCAAAAGCACTGTCCATTAAAAAATATAAGGAGCGGGGCTGGAATTTATCCAGAGAGAAATTCCGCAGAACCTCCGACAACCAGTACCTTGAAGAAGGGTCCCGAGACTTCCCTGAAGGATCCGAGGAAAGAGAAAGCCGCTCCGGATCCTCTTGGGGAAAACCCAAGGGCCGCTACCCCTCAAAAGAGAAATCCTCTGATTATCCGCGACCGCTCAAAAAATCATGGTCTGGAAAACCTTCCTATTCTTCCAAAGCGAAACGCTCTGGTGAAAGAGGAGACCAGGACAGAGCTCCCGGACGTGAAAAAAGAGAATGGACTCCCAAAAAGCCCTCCTATTCAGGAAAACCGGCACGCAGGGGAGAATCGGCTTCTCCCTGGGGTGCCCCAAAAAAAGAATGGTCCTCAAAGAAAAGTTCCGGGTCAAGAGGATAGACGGGCAATGGCTGGGGCGATAGACCCGGTAAAAATGAATCCTCAGGGGATAAGCCTTATTCCAAACCCTGGTCAGCAATGGGTTCCAAAAAGAAATTTTCAAAATCCTCCAGACCTGAACCGGGAGGATTCAACCGAAAGAGTTCCTCCGGCTCATCTAAACCAAACCCACGCAGAGGCTCAGGATACAAAGACCGCAACAGCCGATAAAACCCTGTCCTTTTTACCGGCGTATGGAGGTTATATTCCCCAATACATTTTCCAGCAGACCATTTACATGTTGATGGTTTTCAAGAGTCTGTTTTCTGATTTCCTCCATTGTTTGAATGAACCGGCCTTCGATAATTTCGTGACCGCAGTTCTCAAGCATGGCTTCCACCGTCTCAGGAGTTACTTCCAGATGAAACTGAAAACCGAACACCGAATCCCTGAATTGAAAGGCCTGATTTTTGCAGGCATCATTTTCCGCCAGCCGGATGGCCCCCTCGGGTAAATCGAACGTTTCACCGTGCCAGTGAAAAACGGTTTTGGAATCATTGAACCTGAATCCTGTTTTCCCTGGCGCGCATTCTCTTACAGGGAACCAGCCGATCTCCTTCTGTTTATTCGAATAAATTTTTGATCCCAGGACATCGGCGATTAATTGGGCTCCAAGACATATTCCGAGAACAGGTTTTCCCGTTGCAATATATTCCCCGACAAATTTTTTTTCATTCCGAAGCCAGGGTATCAGGGCCTCATCATTCACACTCATGGGACCGCCCATGATAATCAGAAAGTCAATGGATTCAATATCCGGCAAAACAGGTTTCTCAAAGAACCGGGTTGCCGTTATCCTGTAACCGGAATCAACCAGCCATTTTTCTATATGCCCCAAGCCTTCAAAAGATACATGCTGCAGATAATGAGCTTTCATAAATATATTCCTTAATTAAGGTTCGGTTATACCCATAAATCCACGCTCGCTTTACCTCTGATAATTCCCCTCAGACATCCACGTTGTTATTTCTGGAAATCATAAACAAATTTTTTAAAAAGGCAAATCGAATAAAAATATAAGAAATGTCAGAGTCAGGGTTACTTTTGAGGGTGTTTGAGCTTTCTTTTTGCATACAAAAGATTTACTTCCTTGTGCGATATATTATACCCGATCCAGAAGGGTAAATCCCCTTTGAAGGGACTGCTCTCATAGGCTTTTTTTAATTCCGGCTGATATTTATTTTTAAAAAGACGGATCGTCCGCGAGTATGTTCCATAAAGGTTTATTTTCCATTTATTCGGATGGAACTGCCTGTAAGGAATTCCCGAATCGTCCTCAAGGATCTCATCGGAGGTGTCGAGTATAAAATTTCTGATCCTGTCAAAACGGGCGATATGCATTAAATAAGAGGCTGCCTTAAGATATGTTGTCAATCTTCCAAAAGATTGGGCAAAAAGAAGAATTTCATTATTTTTTATCAGATTGTCATCAGAAAGATCATACGAAAAATAGTACAAAGTCTGTTTTTGCGACTCTGAAGAACCATAAAAATCAAACTGCACACCATACGGCTCAGGATCTTTTTCCGGGAGAGATTCCCTGATCTTTCCAAGCGTATCCAGGGAAAAATATTTCACATTGGATAAATGGTATCCGCACCTTTTGATATAAAAGGCAAACAAATGAACGGTTCCGTTCAAATCCTCCTGATTTAAATCCTCAGCCATGCGGTGGGTCTGAAAAAAGCCGAATCTGCGGGGAGTATAAACAGCTTTCGAAATCTTTTTAAGATAATTTTCATTACTTTCAGAAGGCAGAGCCTCCAGGTCTAAAAATGTACCCAGGGGCTCAAGACCGATCAATATATAATTTTTCATGTTGGGAAAAAATGAATTGGCAAACAAAAAATCAGCCCCGGCAAAGGGATAGAACAAAGTATTAAAAGTTTTATTAAGATCCGGAAGATTTGAGTCAGTCCATTTTCTAATGGGCTCGATTTTGTAATGAAAAACTGAATGCCATTCCTTTTCAATTATTTTTTGATATTCAGGCCAGAATTTTTCCTTTTCAATTTTTTTGTAGTATTTGTCCGGAGAAATTCCGCTTATGATGTTGGCCATGTCCTCATAACAGATTTCAGCATTGGCATTCGGAAATAATGCCGTAAATAAAACAATGAAAACCATAAAGACTTTAATAATGATCTTACCCAATGTCTGAAATTCCGTGCATCATTGCCTGAAATCCTGAAAACCCTTTTTCTCAAGTTCTTCTTTGAGCCTGATTCTTAAAAGACTGATAAACTCGGAGTCCTTGATCAAAGGCCACAGATGCTGCAGAATAAGTCGTCTTGCTACGGTCATGGTTAAGAGTCCGCCTAAAATGTCGCTTAAGATTCCCGGAATAAAAAAGAATACGGCACCCAGCAAGGTTACCAGCCAGTCAATCAATTCAAGAAACTGCAATTCACGTTTACCGATCTTTTCAATCATACGGAATCTGAAAATCACAAAACATCTGTGTGCGAAAACATATCCTGCGACTGCAAAAAACACAACATACACAATGGCATAGCCAGGGCCTATATATTGGCCCAGAACAATCATCAGATAGAGTTCAGCAAGTATAAACAAAAGAAAAGCGATAACAATTTTTTTCAATTTTCACCTGTGTCGAACATTTCATTTTTAAAAGGTCCCCTTCAATTTAACAAAATTCAGGCTTATTTCCATATAATTCAATATTTCAAAAAAACAATCTGCAGAAAGGTCTGAACACAACAGAAAAATTATAGTTCAGATCGATTCACAAAACACACTGTCTCTGTTCCTGCAAACAGAGGATCCAGGGGCGCTTAGGTAAGGCATGGAATCCGGATTATAATGTCCTTCCGGATATTTAAAATCTGAAGAAGGAAGGACTGTCTCTGACCACTCTTTATTATAGGTGTAGGTTGTCGTGGTTTCCTCTCCCTCTCCCATTTTTTCTGTGTTTTTGGATGCTCTTTCTCCACCCACTGATACATTTTAACTTTTCGCTGAAGCTTCAGAAAATAACAAACGAATGTATTAAATTATTTTCCTTCTTTACAGTAAAGTAAATGAATAATGAGATTCAGACATTTTTTGATCATCCCAAAAGAAGGCCTAAATACAATATATACACTATTCCCATTTGAAAAATTAAAATTTCTATGTTATAGTCACAAAAATTAACACAAACATGGCACTCTGGCCGCTTTATAAAACAAAGCAAACGGAAAAAAAACAACCCTTATTCAAAAGGAGATCTCCATGAACCTATATAGAGCTTGTCCCACCCCAAACCGAGATTGATAATACAAGGTCTGGGTGATAAA
>CAYUET010000077.1:0-5671 GCA_964443875.1 uncultured bacterium
TCACCAAATGTAAAGAAGTGTTGGAGACACTACACTAGTGAATTCATCTCTTTTCGAGCAGGACAAACCCAAAGCCATTGAATTCAAATTGAAAAGTATTGGCATTCTTCCGCGATATGGATTGACCTTTGCCGAGCCAGCAGGGTTCATAGGAATCAATCCTAGATGCCCAGTTTCCCTCCGGCAAAACAACTTCCCCTGTATCCGAGGAGGAAGAAAAATGCGCCAGGATAAAAAGCTCACTCCCTTTTTCAAAACGATGAATGGAAATGATGTTTTGATCCTCCCTTAAAGCGGTCTTGATGGAGGCCTTTGAATAATTCGAAAGGACTGAAATGGTTTTACGTAAAACGATCAGTTCCCTGTAAAAATTCAGCAACACACCGTGATGGTGATTTTGTCTGCCCGTCCATTTCAGAATGCATTGTTCAAAGGTTGAAACCGAATAGGGATCAGGCGGTTCATTTTGCCAACCAAAACTTTCAAATTCTTTTTTTCTGCCCTTCCGGACCGCCTCAATAAGAGCGCTATCGCTATGGCTTATAAAATAAAGGAAAGGCGACTCCTCCCCGTATTCTTCGCCCATGAACAAAAAGGGAATAAACGGAGATAAAAGCGTCATTCCTGCGGCAAGCTTTAATCCGTTAAAATCCGTCAACAAAGGCAGCCTCTCTCCCCTCATGCGGTTCCCGGTCTGATCGTGATTCTGCGAAAAGACCACGAATTTATTTCCCAGAATCCCGGCCGCCGAATTGCCATGGTTTCTTTTTCTCGAAACGGAATACTGTCCGGAATAGGCATAATTTTCATTCAGACATTTTTCCAGAATTCTTAAGGAACCGAAATCCTCATAATACCCGGACCCTTCACCCGTGATAAGGGTGTGGAGACAATGATGAAAATCATCATTCCATTGAGCGGAAAGGTCATATCCATGCTCCTGATGATCCCTGATGATCCTGGAATCATTCAAATCACTTTCAGCGATCAGATAAAATTCCCGTCCCTTCCTCCGGGAAAATTCAGCGGTCTTCGCAGCCATTTCCTCAAGAATATGGCAGGCGCTGAAATCAAAAATACCATGAACAGCATCAAGCCTTAAGGCATCAATGTGAAACTTTTCAAACCAGTAAAGGGCGTTGGAAATAAAATAATGTCTTACCCCATTGCTGTATGCACCATCAAAATTAAGGGCCCATCCCCATCCGGTTTTATAACGGTCCGTGAAGTAGGGGGCAAAATCCCAGATGTAATTTCCCTCAGGCCCCAGATGATTGTAGACAACATCGAGCACAAGGGCCATTCCATTCGCATGACAGGCATCCGCCAGTTTCTTCAAACCCTCAGGTCCCCCATACGAATCCTGCACGGCAAAAGGGTAAACACCGTCATACCCCCAGTTTCTTTGTCCCGGAAATTGTGCAACCGGCATGAGTTCAATCGCATTAATCCCGAGCGCCATTAAATCCGAAAGACGGCTTATAAGACCTTCAAAAGTCCCCTCTTGCGTAAAAGTGCCGGGATGAACTTCATAAAAAATCATTTTTTCCAGAGGAATGCCTTTCCAGTCCTGATCGGTCCATGCAAAGGAATCATGATCCACAAGCCGTGAAGGCCCATGAACCCCTTGCGGCTGAAAAAAGGAAACAGGATCAGGGCGGTCCCTGTCATTATCGATTCTGTACATATAATCGCTCACCGGCAGGGCATTATCCAGGGACAGATTCCAGCAACCGTCTTCATCCTTTTCCATGGGAAAAAATCTGTCCTCGGGTGAGACAACATGAAGCGCAATGGATTGGCTTAACGGAGCCCATACCCTGAAATGCGTTGAAGAACTGTTTTTAATTGCGCCCAGGTTCATTTTCACCCCTCCAGATCTGTAAGAATTCTTGCACAATGATTATAAAACAAATCCGAGGCTTTAATAGGGGTGTCATCCTGACTGGATTTGACGGGAATGATTTCCTCATGGAGGACATCCCGCAGCTTTAAAGGGAGTTCAATTCCTTTTGGAATGAGCAGTCCGGTGTCCTGCCAGAAATCAGGACGGAGGATGAAATCCTCCCTGATGTTAAAATCCGCAAAAAATCTTAAGGCAGCAAGAAGGGCGATATGCTTTCCATGCCTCCGGATAAAAGCGACCACATTGTTTTTTCTTGCTCCTGTCACTTCCACGGGAATATACTCCCCGCCCACAAAGAGCTCCTTGTATTTTCTCCGGAAAAAAAGACCTTTCATCGTATAATCGAATTTGGAACACTGAAGATCCTGATTCATTTTCCCTTCAGAGGCGCGTATTTCATTCAAAAGAGATTCCCTAGCCTTAAAATCCACTGGTCTTCTGTTATCCGGATCGACAAGGCAGTAATTCCAGGTCTCATTTCCCTGATAAACATCCACTACTCCGGGGGATGCAATCTTAATGGCTGTAGCTGAAAGGCTGTTCAGCTTTCCGATCAATGAAATTTTTTTCTGAAAGGGTATAAAACTTTTCAAAAACTCTTCATTTTTTAAAAGCCCTCGAATAAATGAATCGACAACCTTTTCATAATTGGTGTTGGGTTTAACCCAGTTCGTGTAGATTTTGGCTTCCCGTATGGATTTCAGTATATACAGTCCTATTCTTTCTACAAAATCTTCAGATACAATTGTCCCATCTGTATCGTCAGGCCATGCACCGATAAGGGTTTGATAGATAAAATATTCGGTGTTGGGCCGGGGTTCAGCGGTGTGATGGATGAGTGTTTTATATTTTTTATTCATTTTGGCCCAGTCATTAATTTTGGTCTCCCACTCCTCCGGCAGCTCACTTAAGACGTTGATGCGCATTCGGAGATCTTCGCTGCGTTTGGTATCATGCGTTGAAGTGGAGAGCATGCTGGAAGGCCATCGTTTGTTTCTTGTAATATTCTGTGCATGGAATTCTTGTACCTCATACCCGAAAGTAAAAGGATCTCCTCCCACCTCATTGAGAGAGATAAGGCGATTAAATACATAGAAAGAGGTATCTTCAACCCCTTTTGCCATAATGGGGCCTGAAAGCTGTTGAAAACGCATGAGAAAATCCTTATACAGTTTCATTTCCTCGCTGCCGGGTTCAATTTTCAGTTTTAAAAGAAGGACATGTTCCAGAAAATCATACACAGCATGGTTTAAGAGGGGTGTTTTCTCTTTTGCTTTAGTGATGGCGGTATGTATATTTTTCTTATCTCTTTCAGTTATTTTAAGTCCTTCCGGGGAGACATAAGTCCTGTATACCGGAAATCCGGCGATGACTTCCCTGATGGCCACTGTAAGCTCGGTTCTTGTAAAATCCCGGTAGTTTCTATTGGTTTCAGAAATCAGGTCAAGCCTGTGCCCCAGTTCATTAATTTCGCTGGCCATTGGAATCAAACCGAAAAATTTTTTCTTATCATAGACAAGATTTTCGTAATCAATGGGATGCCCTATAAAATTTTCGTATAACTTGGCGAATTTATTTTCATTCTTACGATCCACATAAAGCCCATTTAAAACATTCATAAAATCATAACCAACGGTCCCGTGAATCATCCAGTTTTCGGGGAGATGTTCATCACGCTCCAGAATTTTTTCAGCAAGGATGTATAAGGGAGGCGTCAAATGGAATTCGTTGGTTAAAAGCCGTTCCAGGGTATCCTTTATGGCTTCTATGTCGAGCAATCCGGGCTCAATCTGCAATTCCTTCAGAATCATCTGCAGAAGATATTCACGTTGAAGTCTTTTGAAATATACCGGAGGGTCATAGAGTCCATCAGGATGATCGATGCGCAATCCCTGAATTTTATTGTCATGAATTAACTGAAAGAGAAGTGTATGATACTGTCTGAAAACTTTTTCATCTTCGATCCGCAGGGCTGCGAGTTCATTGATATCAAAAAAACGTCTGTAGTTGATTTCCTGAGAGGCTACTGACCAGTAGCACAATCGGTACGGCTGAAGATTCAGGAGATTATCCAGCAGATCAAAGCTTTTAGCATCCCTTTTATTTCCATTAAGAAGAGCAAGACGCTGTTCAATAAATTTGCGTATACTTTCAGAATGAAGTGCAAGGGTGTTAAGCCTTTGTTTTGCTATTTCCTTTTCACGGTTTCGTTCCTGTTTTTTTTCATTCACTATTTCATAGGCAAAGGGAAGATTCTGAAAGGCAGTTTTGATGCTCAACAGTTCGAGATAATCACTATGATCAGAACCTGTTTCATTCATAAGATTCTTATCGGTATCTTCAAGGATGAGGGGGTATGTTTTGGGATCAACCGGAAACTCATGCTCATAGTAATTTATAAAGAAATTACCTTTTCGATAGTTGAGTCTGATTTCCTGATTTTCGAGAATATTTCCGTAAAAATCACCCAAAACAGGAATTAAAATTTTGTGTGTTAATTCTTTTTTTACCGGACTCCAATTAATGTCAAAATAATCGGAATAAATGGAAGTCTCCCCGTTTTCCAGAACATCCTGCCACCAGGGATTGTTATTGCCGTTAATGCCCATGTGATTGGGGACTATATCGGCGATCTGTCCCATGGAATTTTCCGAGAGAATATTACAAAAATCTGAATAATCCTCCCAGGTGCCGATTTCTTGATTGATCAGATTGGGATTGGTCACGTTGTATCCGTGCATGCTGCCCGGGGAAGCCTGAAAGAAAGGGGAACAATAAACGGCCTCAATACCCAGTTCTTTCAGATAGGGGATGATGGCTTTGGCTTTCTGGAAAGTAAATTCACGATTCAGCTGAATCCGGTATACCGAGGAGGGAATATAAATGTCTCTGAATTTTTTTAAAATCAAGGATCTGATTTTTTCTTCGCTGATTAATTTCAAATGAGTTTTATTCATTTTCACCTCTTTTCTTCATAAAGAATAAAAACCGAACTTGACCGGCTTTTCAGTTCATAGTCATCATTTCCTTTAAATTGCCGGAGAATGTGTATTTTTTCGCAGGTATCAAGACAGAGTTCCCAGATCCATCCCGAGGGTGTTTCAGGCAGAATAAACCGGAGGTTTTCAGCAGAGGCATTCATCAGCAGAAGAACCGTATCTCCTGCTATGCGTTCGCCATACTCATCAACTTCCTGAATGGCATCCCCCGCCAGAATAACTCCCAGGCATTTCACCATTCCGGAATTCCAGATTTCATCCGTCATTTCCCTTCCATCGGTGTTTATCCAGGAAATATCTTTTATATTCAACCCACGAATCACACGTCCATGAAAAAATTTCCTTCTCCGGAAAACCATCTGTTCACGACGAAGGCGTATGATGCGACGCGTAAAAGAAAGCAGATCATCATTCTGTTCAGATAAAGACCAGTCAATCCAGTTTATTTCGTTATCGTGACAATAGGTATTGTTATTGCCATGATGAGTGACCCCGATTTCATCCCCGGCTAAAAGCATGGGAACTCCCTGGGATAAAAAAAGTGTCAGCAAAAAATTTCTTTTCTGCCTTTCCCTGAGTTCAAGAATAGCCGAATCATCCGTTTTTCCCTCAACACCGCAATTCCAGCTGTAATTATCATTTGATCCATCTGCATTATTTTCAAGGTTGGCGTCGTTATGTTTTTCATTGTAGCTTACCAAATCATTCAAGGTGAATCCGTCATGGCAGGTAATGAAATTAATGCTGGCATAAGGGCGCCTTCCGC
>CAYUET010000078.1:0-5213 GCA_964443875.1 uncultured bacterium
TATTCAGGCGGCACTTACCGGCCACCTGGTATTTAGTACATTGCACACAAACGATGCATCGAGCGCTATTACGCGTCTTATTGATCAGGGCATTGAACCTTTTTTAGTAGCCTCTGCGGTAAGGGGGATTCTGGCTCAGAGACTGGTAAGAAAAATATGTCCAGAATGTAAAACACCTTATTCCGCCACTGCCCGGGAGATGGAAGTTTTAAATTTGAGTTCTGAAAAGATTCCTCAATTATATAAAGGGGCCGGATGTGTCAACTGCAATAACACCGGCTATAAGGGACGCTGCGGAATATTTGAACTTATGACGATGCATCCCAATATTCAGGAGCTGGTTTTTGAAAAACGTTCGTCCTCTGAAATCCGTCAAGTTGCCATTCAGAATGGAATGAGGACATTGAGAGAGGATGGCGTTATAAAAGTATTAAATGGGACAACAACCATTGAGGAATTGTTACGCGTCACAAAAATAGGAGAAACCTAAAATGGGACTGGAAATGAGTTCTTTGCTTCAGATCGTCGTAGACGAAAATGCTTCGGATCTTCATTTAAGTGTCGGGAAACCTCCCGTCTTGAGGGTTAACGGAAGGCTGGAATCCCTGGATGTCGATGTTTTGGAGCCTGAGGATACGGAAACCTATGTGAAGTCCATTACCTCTGAAGAACATCTTCAGAAAATTCAGGAGGTCGGTTCTGCAGATTTCGGATTTGCCTTTGGAGACATAGCCCGTTTCAGAGTTGCTGTACTAAAGCAAAAAGGGTTTTACGGCATGGTGTTGCGTCTGATTCCCAACAGAATGCTGACGCTTGAGGAAATAGGATTGCCGATTTCCATTAAAGATCTTCTGTTCAGACCCAGAGGCTTATTCCTGGTGACAGGGCCTACCGGCTCCGGAAAAACCACTACTCTGGCAAGCATGATCAATATTATCAACCAGGAACGGGATACTCATATCATTACGATTGAAGATCCTATTGAATATTATCACAGCCATAAAAAAGGGCTGGTGACGCAGAGGGAAATAGGGGTGGATGTACCTTCGTTTAAAGAGGCGATCAGGCGTGCCTTAAGACAGGATCCTGATGTGATTCTCGTGGGAGAAATGAGAGATCTGGATACAATTGAAGCGGCCATAACGGCTGCAGAAACCGGACATCTTGTGTTTGGTACCCTTCATACCACAGGTTCCGCCAAGACCGTAGACAGAATCATTGATGCATTCCCCCCATCTCAGCAGGAACAGATCCGTGCTCAGCTTTCCACTTCCATTCTTTGCGTGATCTCCCAACTCCTTCTTCCAAAGGCCAATCAAAAGGGAAGAGTCGCGGCCTTTGAGATTATGGTTTCAACGCCCTCTATCCAGAACCTGATCCGTGAAAACAAAACCTATCGAATTACTTCGGATATTCAAACCGGAGCGAAGTTCGGGATGCAGACTCTGGATTCCCATCTTTATGATTTATACTCTCAGGGGCTTATCAGCTATGCAGATCTCATCACCAAAGCCCAGGATCCTGAAAGTCTGGGAATGAAGCTGGCTCAGGAAATGAAAGCCAAGAAAAAATAAATATGAGTGAAGCAAGCGAATTTTTATTGGCAGAGCAACTGATGGATTCGGGTGTCCTTTCCAGGAATGCTTTTGATGAAGTTATGAAAAATCGTCCTGTCCACGAGGTTTCCCTCAGAAATTATCTTGTACATAAGGGATTGATTACAGAAACCCAGATTTTGTCTTTTTTGAGCCGTGAAATGTCCTTGCCAATGGTTTATATTTCAGAGGTTCATCCTGAAGCTCATCTCCTTTCCATGGTGAGTCTGACTCAGGCTTCTGCTTATCATATTTTTCCCCTACGTGAAGAAAACAATGAGGTTATTCTGGGTATCGTGGATCCTTTGGATGCCAATATTCAGGATGACCTGCGTTTTTGTTTTTCATTTACCTACCGTTTTGAATTATTGTCACCAGAAGATCATAAAGCGCTTTTAATAAAATTTTATAAAATGGATCTGGAAGGTTCTCCTGATAATGGGGATTCCTTTTCTGCTCTGGATGAAAAAATCGATGTAGGGTCCGAAGGGGATCCTGCTGTCAATGATGCGCCCGTGGTTGTTCTTTTAAATAATATCTTATTGCAGGCCATTAATGATCACGCTTCCGATGTTCATTTTGAGCCTTTTGAGGATGAATTTAAAATCCGTTATCGTATAGACGGAACCTTGTACGATATGATTCCTCCTCCCCGGAATCTCGCCTTTTCGGTTCTTTCAAGAATTAAGGTCATGGCCAGGATGAATATTGCCGAAAAAAGGATTCCCCAGGATGGAAGAATTTCATTAAAGATCGGCGGAAAGCCCATTGATTTGCGTGTCTCTACCATTCCTACCTCCTTTGGGGAAAGCGCAGTGCTTCGAGTTCTTGACCGCTCTCATATTAAACTGGAACTGGATAAAATCGGCATGGGGCGGGATATTCTTGATAAAGTCCGCGAGATTATCCATAAGCCTAATGGGATTTTTATTGCCACAGGGCCGACGGGTGCAGGAAAAACAACAACACTTTATTCCTGTCTGCAGGAAATTAATACCATTGACAGTAAAATTATTACAACAGAAGATCCTGTTGAATATGATATTGAAGGTATTACCCAGGTTGCGATCAATGACAATATCGGTTTGACTTTTGCCGCCTGTTTAAGATCCATTCTCCGTCAGGATCCTGACAGGATCATGGTCGGTGAAATCAGAGACCTTGATACCATGAACATGGCCATTCAGGCTTCTCTTACCGGGCATCTTGTGTTGACCACCCTTCATACCAATGATTCTTCTTCCGGTCTTACGAGGCTTATTGATATGGGGGTTGAGCCTTTTTTGATCTGCTCTTCTCTTGAAGGAATTTTAGCCCAGAGACTTGTCAGGAGAATTTGTCCGGATTGCAGGACAAGCTATACCCCTACCGAAAGTTCTTTAAAGCTGATTAATCTTAAGCCCGAAGACATCGGTAATAAAAAATTTTATAAGGGTGTCGGGTGCGATCAATGCAATGGAATAGGATATAAGGGAAGAATAGGCATCTATGAGCTTTTACTGATTAGTGATGAGATCCGGCTCCTCCTGATGAAGAAATCAACCGCTTCAATGGTTAAAGAGGCTGCCATCCGTTTTGGAATGGTTCCTCTGTTAGAGGATGGAATCAACAAGATTTTAGCAGGGGTTACGACCATTGAAGAAGTTGCAGCCTGGGCAATGAACGATTAAAATTTTTCAGATGTAAAATTTATCATTTGTCGGATCTGAATACACTTTCCAGATACTCTTTTATTATTGATTATTGAAAAAAATATTATAGTGACTAAGTATCCTGATATTTAGAGAAAATGAATAAAATTCGATATTTTTCTAAAAAAATGTTTTCTGAAAATGTTAAATGAAGACTTTTTCCTAAACTTTCAATGAAAACTAATTTTCTTTTTGCCAAAAAACTTTAATTTTGGTACAAAATCTGACCTTGTTAACAATTTTTATTAATCAAAGAGTTCATTTTTTTTCTTTATTATTTTGAATTCTTAATAAAACTAAATAGGATTAGAATAGAAAAGGGTGTGGCTATATGATGGTGTTATGTCTTAACTGCGGCAGTTCTTCAGTGAAATACAGGCTTTATGATTGGGATAATCGGAAAACTCTTGCTTCAGGAGCTGTTGAAAGAGTCGGAATCAGCGGCACTTTCTGTGAACAGGAAGCCCCGGGAAAGTCCAAAGTTAAGGTCGCGAGAGATTGTGCAAATCACAAGGAAGCCATTCAGCTGGCCATAGAGACAATTACTCATAAGGAGCTTGGTGTTATTAAGGATTTGTCTCTCATTACGGCAGTGGGACATCGGGTGCTTCATGGGGGGGAAAAGGTTATTCATTCTGTTATCATAACCCCTGAAATGATAAAGACTTTTGAGGATTTGTCCGATCTGGGTCCCTTGCATAATCCGTCAAATGTCATGGGAATCAAGGCCGCTCAGGCCCTCATGCCCGGAATCAAGCACATGGCGATCATGGATACAGCCTGGCATCAGACCATGCCTGATTATGTCTATATGTATGCCCTCCCTTATGAATGGTATACCAAATATGGTATTCGCCGTTACGGATTCCACGGAACGTCCCTTCTTTATGTGGCAAAAAGAGCCGCTGTTCTTTTGGAAAAAAATCCTTTTGAATGCAATCTGATTACCTGTCATATCGGTAACGGGGTATCCGTCAATGCTGTGAAAAGTGGAATTTCTTTTGATACTTCCATGGGGTTAACTCCTCAGGAAGGAGTGATGATGGGAACTCGCGCCGGAGATCATGACGGAGCTATAGATTTTTACATGATGCAGAAGGAAAATATATCTCCCAAGGAGATGGATTCGATTCTTAATAAAAAGTCAGGTTTACTCGGAGTTACAGGCCGTTCTTCAGATATGCGGGACATTCAGTCGGCTGTTGAAGAAAAGGATCCAAAGGCCATATTAGCTCTGGAAATATACTGCTACCGTCTTAAAAAGTATCTTGGGGCCTATTCTTTTGGTTTAGGGAAGGTTGATGCGATTGTATTTACCGCCGGAATCGGTGAAATGTCTGCTGTTGTGAGAGCCAAGGCTTTAGACGGTCTGGAGCAATATGGAATCATTTACGATAAAGAAAAGAATCTGAATGCCAGAACCCGGAATTGTGAGTCCGATATCAGCGCTCCAAATTCAAAAGTGAAAATTTTTGTTATTCCTACGGATGAAGAACGTGTTTTTATTGAGGATGTTGTCAATCTGACAAAGGGCACCTATGATCTGCATACCAAATTTCATTACCGTTTTCAGGATACGGATTATGTCAATACCCTCAGATGCCTTGAGTTTGCTGAAGAAATGAAAAAAAATCCGGCACGTCTCGGCATTATGGCAGAAGTGTTTAAAAAAGCTTTCTTTCAGGAAGTACAGAATAATCCGGCGTTGAAGCAGAAGATAAAAGATATTCCCGAACTTGGAAAACAGGCTGCTTTTATGCCCCCGTCTTTAAGGTCTGAACTGGGTTTTTAATTTAGGTATTCAACCTGAAATTTTTCATATATCAGAATCATCAGAGAGGTAAATAATGATAGCAAAACTGGAAGAGTTAGTGCAGAAAGTAAAACAGAACAAGCCCAAACGCCTGGCTGTTGCCTGCGGTGAAGA
>CAYUET010000079.1:0-5158 GCA_964443875.1 uncultured bacterium
CTGCCCCACATCCCAAGGTTCAGCGATCAATTTAACCTGAGAAATGACAGGATCCTGACAGATGACGTCAAAAAAACCGCTGAGCTTATCCACGTCATAGAGTTCCCGCGCAAGAGCGCTTGCCAGATCAAATCTGAAGCCGTCAACATGCATTTCAAGAATCCAGTAACGAAGACTATCCATAATCAGTTGAATGACTCGAGGGTGCTGCATGTTGAGGGTATTGCCGCATCCGGTGAAATCCTGGTAGTAGCGTTTGTTTTCATTGGAAAGGCGATAGTAGGAAGCATTATCCACTCCGCGAAAGGATATTGTCGGCCCCATTTGATTGCCTTCTCCGGTATGATTATAGACAACATCCAGTATGACTTCAATTCCGGCCTTATGAAAATTATAGACCATTTTTTTGAATTCGTTAACCCCCTCCTGAGGATCCCCGGAAGCCATATATCGAAGGTCAGGAGCAAAAAAAGCAAGTGTGTTATACCCCCAGTAATTCGCCCTACCCTTATCGGCCAGATGGCGGTCATCAATTCTATGATGGACAGGCATAAGCTCAACGGAGGTGATACCCAGATCTTTCAGATATTTAATAACCGGTTCTGTGGAAAGACCGGCGAAGGTTCCCCTCAAGGGTTCAGGAACTTCAGGATGAAGCTTGGTATACCCCCTGACATGAAGCTCATAGATAATGGTCTTATTCCAGGGTGTTTTCAGCGGTTTGTCATCCTTCCAGTCGAAAGTGTTATCGATCACAGCTGCAAGCGGGGCAAAAGCAGAATTATCCCTTTCATCAAAAGACATATCCAGTCCCGGATCTCCAATTCTGTATCCGAACATTTCATCGCTCCAGCTGGTTTTTCTGCATATCACTTTTGCATAAGGATCAAGAATAATTTTATTATGATTAAAACGGTGCCCGTTTTCAGGATCATAGGGACCGTGAATCCGGTATCCATAAAGCTGCCCCGGCTTTATACCTGGAATATAGCAATGCCAAATCTGATCCGTGTTTTCAAGGATGCAAATTTTTTCATAGTCTTTCTCACTGCTGATGGATTCATAAAGACAGAGTTCAACTTTGGTTGCATTTTCAGAAAATATGGCGAAATTGACTCCGTTACCATCCCAGCAAGCTCCCAAAGGATAAGGTTGGCCTGGCCATATTAAGGGTTTCGTAACGTTGTCAGTCATGATTGTTATTCTTTCTGCTCATAAGTTTGAGGATTTTTTCTTTGATATGAGGAATGAGGTGGGGGGAAACACTGAAATTTCTGACCCCTGAATTCAGTAAGTCCTGGGTATATTCAGGATCTCCTGCAAGTTCACCGCAAATACTGCATTCCAGTGAAAATTTATTTGCCGTTTTTATGATATCCCTGACTTGTCCCATAATCATTTTGGGGCCTTGTTTATAGTATTCTGAGACACTTTGATTTTCCCTTCCCGCAGCCATGGTATATTGAATCAAATCATTTGTTCCAATGCTTAAAAAATCAGAGTGGGCCGCAATATCTTTTATATTGAGTACTGCTGCCGGGGTTTCTATCATTGAACCGATTTTAACATTTCTTAATGATGAATTTAATTCTCTGGATAAAGTATTCATGCAATCCAGAACCATATTTTTGACCGTGATGATTTCTTCAGCAAAAGAAACCATAGGCACCAAAATGTGTATCTGAAAACGATTTGCAAGTTTAAGGGCCGCTCGAAGCTGGGTTTTTAAAAGATTTTCATATTTTAAAAGCATTCTAACTCCCCTTAAACCCAAAAATGGACTGATTTTATCCTGGATATCAATATAAGGCAGAATTTTATCCCCCCCGATGTCCAAAAGCCTTAAAACAATCTTTTTACCCGAAATCTGCTCCAGGAGACTGGATAAATATTCAAAGAGATAATGTTCATCAGGCATTATTTTTGAGGCAAGATAGATCTGTTCCATCCTGAACAGTCCTATCCCATCAGCCCCATGGCTTAAAGCAGTTTTAATATCATCATCTGAAGACGCATTTGCATTAACCATTATTCTTTCACCGGTTGAAGTGTGAATTTTTTTAAATGCAATCCGATTTGCTTTCTGGTTACTTTGAATTATCTGATCTGACTTGATGATATAGGTTTGTTTGTCTTCAATTCCGGGATTGATAATGACAAGCCCCTGATCCCCATCCAGAAAGAGCTCATCTTCATTATTTATAGTTTCGAATATTTTCTTCACACCTGTCAAAGCGGGAATTTCAAGGGCTTTGGCCAGAATGGCGCTGTGGGAGCTGATGCTCCCTTCCTCCACAATGATCCCTTTAACATTAGCTCTCTTCAAATGGACGGTATCTGAAGGTAAAAGCCTTTTTGCTATAACAATGCTGTCCGGTGGAAGATGTTCCAGCACATTTTTTTCATATCCCATTAAAACCCATAATATTCTACGGCATATGTCATCAAGATCATCTGCAGCATTTTTCAGCTTTTCATTTTCCGATGATTTAAAGCGGTTCGCCCATTTCCTGAAAATATTTCTTACCACCTGTTCTGCATTGATAAATTCATTTTTTAATTCCTTTTCAAAGTCCGTCAAAAGTGACCGATCTCTTAAAACCTCCTGATGAAAATCAAAAATCTGGGATTGAAATGAACCAATATTGGATTCAACAGATTCTTTCAATCTGCTAATATCATTCTTAACAACATTTATGGCATCTTTGATTCTTGCATATTCAGAATCGATATCTTTTTCCGAAATGGAGTAGGAAAGAAGATCGCGTGAAAGAATATCCTTATAAATAAAGGCCTTTCCAATGGAATACCCAAACGAGAGGACTTGAGCATAGTGAATGGAACGGGCTTTGCTTTTTTGCTCGTCTTTTGATTTTAGAGTCTTTATAAGGCGCTGAACAGGGATTTCGACTTCATGTTTACAAATTTTGTTTTTACCGGTTTGTTTGGCCCTGTACATCATTTTATCTGCAGCAGAAATGAGAAGTTCAGGCGTGTTGAGACTGTGATTCCCGAATTCAGCGATTCCAATGCATACCCTGATTTTAAAGGGTAATTTATGTCCATTATAAATTACCGGGATAGAAGTAATGGACTGATGAACCCTTTTTGCGAGAAGTTCCGCTGACTTCAAATCAGTTTCAGGCAAAATACAGATAAATTCATCGCCGCCATAACGAAATAAGGTATCTGAAATTCTTATGCTTCTGTTGATGGCTTCAACCATTTTTTTCAACACCCAGTCTCCAGCTTCATGCCCGAATTTGTCATTGATTTTTTTAAAATCATCCAGATCTATAAAAAAAACAGATAGGGGTCTCTGATGCCGTTTTGACCTTTCTATTTCAACTTCAAGATTGGTCATCAGACTGTCATATCCATATACGCCTGTTTTATTATCAATTACCGCTTTATCAACTAATTCCAGTACTTTTTCGGTTTCAATGATGTTCGGGGCTGAAAACATGTTTAATATATTTTTCATATAATCAAGCGTTGCGACTTCAATCCCCACTTTTCTTTTCAGTTTTTTCGAAAGAATATTGCGATGCAAGAGGATGTTTTCATAGATTTTTTTGGCTTTGGCAGAATCATTGATAATTTTATGTGTCAGGATATAAATGATTTCAATATAAAAATTGGTTTTTAAGGATTTGTAGAATTTATTCAGAACGATCCATTCCTGTTTGGTGCCGGTTAGATCTTTTGAAAATATTTTAACAAGTCTGTAGTCCAGTTTTTTTTCTTTGATAAACTGGGCTTCATCTGTGATGTTTTTGATGTTTTTTATCTTCACTTTTTATTTTCCACAAAAAGAGTCTGAGTGGGATAGGCAAATTCTATCGTCTGTTTTTCAAATTCTTCCTTCAGGGAGAAATTAATGGTTTGCTGGACATCCATATATTGATTGTAGTCAGAACTCAAGACGTAATAAACGATCTCATAAACAAGGCTTGAATCCGCGTACTTAAAGAAATGAGCCCTGTCAAAGCGGGTTGAAGGAATGTTTTTTATAATCCCCTCTACCATTTCCGGGATTTTTTTTAATTGTTCAAGGGGAGTATTGTAAACAATACCGATGCTGAATACCACCCTCCTTTCCTTCATGTGCTGATAATTTCTGAGCCGCGATTCCGTTAAATCCGTATTTGAAAAAATGACAAGCTCCCCGCTTAAACTTCTGATCCGGGTAGTCTTAATTCCTATATGCTCGATGGTGCCCATGAAATCATTCACAATAATAAAGTCGCCAACGGCAAACGGCTGATCCAAAAGGATGGAGATATAACTGAATAAATCCTTAAGGATGATCTGCGAGGCAAAGGCAATGGCAATACCTCCGATTCCAAGTCCTGCAACCAGGGTTGAAATGTGAAATCCCAGATTTTCAAAAAATAAAACGCAGGCGATAATCCAGACGAAGATTTTCATAATTTTTGAGAATCCAGGAAGAGCGGCTTTTATAACCGGCTTTACATCTTTTTTATGCATGTTTTTTTTCACAAGCCAGTCAACCAGTTCGGTAATGCACAGAGTGATGCTTCCCACCAGAAGAGCCACTCCAAAGAGATTATAAAGCCTGGTTATAGCCGGAATAAAATTAAGAATCCCCAAACAGAAATAAAATGTTGCGCCGTAGATGAAAAAAAAGCCGAATTTTTCCACAAAATCCAGAAAGGCATCATCCAGTAAATATTTATTTTTTTTACATTTCATTTTAAGAAAAGTAAGACCATTTTTTTTAAATTTATTAATGATAAGCAGACAAACCAATAACAAAATAAAAAATAGCAGCCATTGGATAAAAGTATTTCCTAAAAAAACGTAATTTAAAATATTTTTTATAATGTTTACGTTCTCCATCCTTACCTCCATTGACTCATAATTTGCTTCAGTCCTTTTAAGGGTATAATCGCCCAATCAGGACGGTAATTGAATTCATAGCGGATTTCATAACACACCTTATTCAGAAGAAAGGCCTTAACAAGGAAGGAAAAATCATCCTTGTTTGAAGGGATCAGTTTTGCATCTGTTCCTCTCTGGGCATACCCCCGAAGAAAAAAACGGCTCACATATTCATACCAGACTTCCCCCCAGGGCTCCAGAAAAGCGATGTCTTCAGTTCTGAACGCATTGCTTTTAAATAGGGTGTGATTAA
>CAYUET010000080.1:0-5123 GCA_964443875.1 uncultured bacterium
GATATCGCGGATTCCTGATTGCTTGAGTCTTCTTTCCGAGGGGGCTTTGGCCGGCTCGCCTTCAAAGTCAATGATAATAAAATCCTTGCCGTTATAAATCACCTGCCCCAGGTGATAATCCCCGTGAATTCTCGTCTTTAAAGTATCTATTTTTATGTGAAGAAATTTTTGCAGCTGAATCAGCATTTGATTTTCAAATTTCAATATCTCAGATACCAGATTTTGAATTGCAGCCGGCAGGTTCTCCTTCTGGGCTTTCAAAAGTGTGATGGTTCTCCGGAAATTGGCGCGAATGGACTGGTAAAGGGAGCGCTGATAAAGCATGGAAAATTCCTCGGGGGCAAAACCCGGAGAATTTTTTTCAGAACTTAAGGCAAGATGCAGCTCAGCGGTGCGGATGCCCAGTAATTTCGAACGTTCCGAATAAACTGAGCCGATCAGATTCTGGACTAAGGCGGGCGCTTTGGAATACCCGGCTTCTGTCAGCGAAACAGGAATGTCGGGCAGCCTGGGGTTCTCCGTTTTCCGGGAAAGAACTCTTTCAAAATAAAGTTTCAATTCACTCAAAGTATGACTCCAGGCATCTCCCTGATTGGGCACATAAGATTCCAGAAGACACCAGGTCGACTGGATCTGCCTGACCTCATCCATGATGCAAACAGAACCGAGAAACTCCGGTGAATTGGAAAAAGACTTTTTCGTCAAAAAGCCAAGCATCTCCACTTCAGGATTAACCGCTTCTGAAACGCTTCTGTAGGCCTTGAGAAAATACTCGTCTCCAAAAACAACCGAGGTATTGGACTGCTCGGTTTTAAGCATCCTGGGAATGACTTTCTCAAAGTGAGAAATACTCCTGTTCCTCACGGATTGCAGGGTGATCCCCTCCGCATCAAAAGAAAGAGTTTTATTCTGGGCGACAAGTTTCAAAAGATAGCTCTGAAAAAACTTATCAAAAAAAGCATCATATAAAAGGGCTTCGGTCTCATTCATGGTAAATTTGATGATGACGGCCTGGGGAAAATCATCTTTGATTTTCTTACTGAAAGTTCCGGGTGCGGAAGCGCATGGAAAAAGATAGTTTTCAGGTTCACCCTCTATGAAATAGACCGTGACAAAAAGCAGCATCACGTTGATTGTTTCATCCTCAAGATTAAGCTTCCGGGTGATTTCAAGGCGGGAGATGCTCCTGTTTTTTCCGCTGAACCACCGGCAGCTTTTAAAATATTCCGGTAAAATTTCTTTCTTAATTTTCTCTGAATACTCCTCAAAAATCGACCTCCAGTCCGTGGATGAAAGCTTCAGTTCTTCAATCCCTTCATTTTTAATCTGGATATTTTTAATCTCCGATTTGAAGCGCAGCCAGAAATGATCATAAGACCCCAGGCTTAACATATAGGGTTTTTCACTGATTTTAGGAAACTTCTGCTGACCGAACAATTCTTCAGGGACATAGCCCGTGTATTTAGCGAGAGATAAAAGCCCCGCCTGGGTGAAGCGTGAAAAATTGATCACGCACAAAATGATTTCTTCCCCGTACTCCCGCACAAAACTTAAAATTTTAGGATTATTGGTGGGGATAAATTCTAAATTCCCTTTGCTGAAAGCGGGATATTTTTTTCTCATGGCGATAAGCCGTCGCATCCACCAGAGCAGGGAGGAGAGATTTCTCTCCTGGTTTTCAACATTAACCGTTTCATAGTGATATTCAGGGTCAATAATGATAGGCAAATAAAGTTGCTGGGGATTAACCCTTGAAAAACCGGCGTTCTTGTCTGAACTCCATTGCATGGGGGTACGGACTCCGTTTCTGTCGCCCAGATAATAATTATCCCCCATCCCGATTTCCTCGCCATAGTAAATAATGGGGGTCCCCGGAAGAGAAAAAAGAAGAAAAGATAAAAGCTCAATTTTTCGGCGGTTGTTATTCAAAAGCGGGGCGAGCCTTCTGCGGATTCCCAGGTTGATTCTTGACCGGGGATCTCTTGCATAAACGCGATACATATAGTCCCGTTCTTCATCGGTGACCATTTCCAGTGTCAGCTCATCATGATTTCTTAAAAAAGTGGCCCACTGGCAGGAATCCGGAATTCCGGGGGTTTGCTCAAAAATATCCGTAATGGGAAAGGCGTCCTCCATCTGCAAAGCCATAAACATTCTCGGCATCAAAGGAAAGTGAAAAGCCATGTGACATTCGTCGCCACTGCCAAAATAACTGACCGCGTCCTCGGGCCACTGATTGGCTTCGGCCAGAAACATTTTATCTAAAAATTTTTCATCCACATGTTTTCTTAACTGTTTTAAAAAATCATGCGTTTCAGCGAGATTCTCACAGTTTGTCTCTTCTTTTTCCAACAAATAAGGAATCGCATCCAGCCTCATTCCATCGACGCCCATTTCAAACCAGAAATCGACAATTTTAAAAATTTCCTCCCGGACCAGGGGGCTTTCAAAATTCAAATCCGGCTGATGGGAATAAAACCTGTGCCAGAAATATTCCTTCGCAACAGAGTCATAAGTCCAGTTGGACGCTTCAAAATCCTTGAATATTATTCGCGCATCCTTAAATTTATCCGGCACAGGACTCCAGACATAAAAATTTCTCCAGTCAGAACCTGGCGGAGAAGACCTGGATTTCTGAAACCATGGATTCTGATCCGAAGTGTGATTAATGACGAGTTTTTTTTATGCGCTTCCCGGAGAAAAAACTGAAAATCATTTAAGGTGCCGTAATCAGGATGAACGGAATAATAATCAGAAATATCATAGCCGTCATCTTTAAGCGGGGAAGGGTAAAAGGGCATAAGCCAGATGCAGGTTATTCCCAATTCCTCAAGATAATCCAGCTTTTGGGTGAGCCCCTTGAAATCGCCTATTCCGTCATTGGCCGTATCAAAAAAAGTTTTGACATGAATCTGGTAGATAACCGCATTTTTATACCATAATAAATTATTCATTTGCCGTGATTATAAGGGCATTTCATGAAATTTTCCAGTAAAAATAAATTTTAACTTGCATAATCATTCCCGATGCATATATAGACAAATAGAGAGTTTCAAAAGGGTCTGAAAATTCCGTATTTTCAGAGGGTATTAATGGTCGGGCCGCCATTCTAAAATATTCATTTTAGGAGTACGCTTGTGACTGGACAATTCTCAAACCAAAATTCAGAAGCTGACCTTTCAGTCAGGACCTGCCGATTTGCTTCCGGCATTATCATTGGTCTGTCTCGAAACAAAACCTTACCATTAAATACACTCATTGAATATTCCCGAGGCCAAGGAATTTTAATCAACGCGGAAATATTTAAGGAGATCCCATGAAAAAAATTCTGATCATCATACTCCCCCTTCTGATTGCCGTCTCTTTGGTCTTTTTAGGGTTTGGAATTTTACAGGCCAGGAATCAAAAAGAAAGACTGACCGATGAAGTCAAAAGAAAGGCTAAAGCGGTTGCTGAAAGCACCGAATGGGCGGCCTGCCATGCGCTTAAAAACCATGATCTCGCAAGCGCCTTCAAAATCGTGGATAAATTTCAAAAAAGAGAAAGGCCGCAGGGCTGCGTCCTTTATGATGAAGATGGTAAAATAATTGCTGTAACCGAACATTTTTCCAAATGGCAGGATGTGGAAAGGCCTTATATCAGTGAATTGCTGGTGAACCGTGCTTCACGGGGAACCATCGAAAAATATGGTTCAACCAGAGTGTATAGTTACACCCTGCCGGTTTTTGATGAAGATAAAAATTTTTTGGGTCTTCTTGAAATTCTTTACGATCTTTCCTACATCCGAAAAGGACTCAAGGAATTTTACACAAAAATCTATCTTGCACTTTCCCTGTTGATTTTTCTGATCATTGTTCTTTTTGCGATTGTGCACAAACAATTTTTTGTCACACCAGTAGTCAAGCTGACCGAATGGTTTCATCAATTCCAGAGGGGAGACACCGATATCATTAGTTCCAGCCTGAATCCGGATGAACTCGGGAAACTCGCAAGCGAAGTCGAACAGGTCGCGTTAAGTCTGCGGGTTGCCAAAATGAATATTTCAGAAGAAGCCATGGAAAGGTTAAAAACCGATCAGATCTGGAATGAAGTAAAGCTTAAGGATCATATCCGGGCAAAACTAGGGGCGAATGAGCTGATCATGGTTTCAAACAGAGAGCCCTATATGCATACGTTTGAAGAAGGCAGCACCAAAATAAAATGCATCCGGCCTGCAAGCGGAGTAGTCACGGCTATTGACGCGGTCATGTCTTCCAGCGGGGGCATATGGGTGGCCCATGGTGCGGGAAACGCGGATAAAAAAACGGTCAACTCAAAAAATAAACTGGCAGTCCCTGCAGACAACAACAAATACATCCTCAAACGGGTATGGCTGAGCAAAGAGGAGGAATCCGGTTATTACTACGGATTTTCCAATGAAGGACTGTGGCCGCTCTGTCACATCACCTATACCCGACCGGTTTTCAGGGAAACGGACTGGCAGATGTACAAACTCGTAAATAAAAAATTTGCCGAATCGGTTCTGGAGGAACTTCCCGCAAAAAATCCGCTTGTTTTTGTTCAGGACTACCATTTCACTTTACTGCCGGCCTATATTAAGGAAAAAAGACCGGATGCCAACATCGTCTTATTCTGGCACATCCCCTGGCCCAACCCGGAAGTCTTTTCGATATGTCCCTATCAGAAGGAAATTCTCAAAGGAATGCTCGCCTGTGATCTGATAGGATTTCACGTCCAGTATCATTGCAATAATTTTCTGGATACGGTGAACAGACTTCTGGAATGCCGTGTGGACACGGAAAAATTCAGTATTTTTCGTGCAAACAAAGAGACGTTGATCAAAGCATTCCCCATCAGTGTGGACGACAGGTTTGGAGAGGATATGGACTGTTCCGAAGAAATAAAGAGAATTCGCAGTGAAGCAGGTCTTGAAAAAATGATCATCGGTGTCGGCGTTGAAAGAATTGATTACACCAAGGGGATCATTGAAAGAATTCAGGCCATAGCCCGTTTTTTTGACAAATATCCTGAATACCGGAAAAAAATTGTATTCATCCAGCTGGCCGCACCAAGCCGTACGCACATCAAGAAATATCACGATTTGGGGGGAGAAATAGACCAGC
>CAYUET010000081.1:0-4641 GCA_964443875.1 uncultured bacterium
TCTATTGATGAATATATCATGGGGTATGGAAGTAAGATTGAAGTTGAAATTCAGGATCAGAGAAAAGTGGTTATCCGGGATTATGGACGCGGGATTCCTTTAGGAAAGGTTGTTGACTGCGTTTCCAAGATCAATACCGGGGCAAAATATAATGATGAAGTATTTCAGTTCAGCGTTGGTCTTAACGGTGTGGGTACCAAGGCCGTTAATGCCCTTTCAAGTTCCTTTAATATTACTTCTTTCAGAGAAGGACAATATAAATCGGCTTCTTTTGCCAAGGGTGTGTTGCTGAGCGAAAAAAACGGTAAAACGGACCAGCCCGATGGAACCATGGTGGAATTCATACCCGATGAAGAATTGTTTTCTCAAAAATTCCTTTATAGAGATGAATATCTGCAAAAGAAATTTGAAGGTTATACTTATCTCAATAAAGGCCTGCGGATTATCTGGAACGGAAAAGAATTTGTTTCCAAAAGAGGTTTGCTGGATCTTATTGAAAGAGAAATCGACGGAGAGAACCTTTTTGATATTATCTATGTGAATACCAAAAATATTGAATTCGCCTTTACCTATTCTTCAAACTACGGAGAGACTTATTATTCTTTTGTAAACGGACAATATACCAAAGATGGCGGAACCCATTTGAGTGCTTTCAGGGAAGGGATCCTGAAAGGAATCAATGAATTTGCACAGAAGAATTTTCAGGGTGACGATGTCCGGGACGGCGTTATAGGCGCAATTGCGATCAAGCTCAAAGACCCGATTTTTGAATCCCAGACAAAAAATAAGCTTGGAAATGCGGATATTAAAGGCTGGATAGTAACCCATGTCAAAGATGCGGTGAATGATTTTCTGCATAAGAATCTTCCTCTTTCTGAAAAACTTCTTGAGAAAATAAAGCTGAATGAGAAGGTTCGGATGGAGCTTCAGAATGTTAAAAAAGAGGCCAGAGAAAAGGCAAAAAAAATTGCAATCCGAAATCCCAATCTCAGGGACTGTAAACATCATTATACGGAAGGTACTCTCTTAGGCGATGAGTCTACTTTGTTTCTGACTGAAGGATTGTCGGCTGCCGGAAGTATGCTTTCTTCCAGAAACGTTCACACACAGGCTATCTTTACACTCAGGGGTAAGCCGATGAACAGTTATGGGCTTAAAATGGAGGCGATCTACCATAATGAGGAGCTGTATAATATGATGCAGGCCTTAAACATTGAAAATGGCATTGAGGGGCTCAGGTATAACAAGGTTGTATTGGCGACAGATGCGGATGTGGACGGTATGCATATCCGTAATATTCTTTTAACTTTTTTTATTTATTTTTTCGAACCTCTGGTCGCTTCCGGGCATGTTTATATTTTAGAAACGCCTCTTTTCAGAGTACGTACCCTTAAAGAAACAAGGTACTGTTACAACGAGGAGGAAAAAATGAAAGCGGTCCATGATCTCGGCGCTAAATCAGAGATTACAAGGTTTAAAGGGCTTGGGGAAATTTCTCCCTCTGAGTTCGGGCAGTTTATCGGAAAGGACATTCGATTACTTCCCATTGAAATAGAACATATTCATGATATCCATAAATCAATGGAATTTTATATGGGGAAAAATACACCGATGCGCAAGGAATTTATCATGAATAACCTCATTGTTGATGTAAATGCTTAAGGACAGGGAATAATCCATGAATGATCAAAAGATACTCAGTGTAGAAAATATTTATAAGAAAAACTTTTTAGAATATGCTTCTTATGTCATCATTGACCGTGCTTTGCCGGATGCGACGGACGGGTTGAAGCCTGTTCAGAGAAGAATTCTTTATTCTCTTTATCAGATGGATGACTCTCGTTTCCACAAGGTGGCCAATGTCATCGGAAACACCATGAAATTTCATCCTCATGGGGATGCTTCTATCGGGGATGCCCTGGTCGTCCTTGCGAATAAGAATTATTTTATCGACAGGCAGGGAAACTTCGGAAATATCTTAACAGGAGACAGTGCTTCTGCTGCACGTTATATTGAATGCCGACTTACTCCTCTGGCTAAAGAGGTAATGTTTGATGATGAAATTACTCAATTTGTCGACAGTTACGATGGGAGAAATAAAGAGCCCGTATTGTTTCCCTGTAAAATTCCTTATGTGCTTCTTCATGGTGCGGAAGGAATCGCTGTTGGAATGGCGACTAAGGTTCTTACTCACAATTTCAATGAAGTTTTAAATGCTCAGATCAGTTACATTAATGGTGAAGAATTTAAACTCTATCCTGATTTTTTTCATGGTGGAATCATGGATGTTTCGGAATATCAGGATGGGGCAGGAAAAGTCAAAGTACGTGCAAAGATTGAAAAGAAAAATCCGAAAACTCTGGTTATTAGGGAGTTACCCTTTGGAGTGACCAGTGAGAGATTGATTGCTTCCGTTGAAGATGCGATAAGGGATAATAAAGTCAAAGTCGCTTCGATTACGGATTATACAACGGAATTTATAGAGATAGAACTGACGGCTCAGCGCGGAGTGACTTCTGATGAAATAATTGACCATTTGTATGCTTATACGGATTGTGAAATATCCTTGCAATCCAGCATGAATATGATTGTCGACGGTTTACCCAGAACCATGACCGTGACTGAAATTATTCACCGCAGCACGGACAATCTGATAAAAATATTAAAGGCAGAGCTTCAGATCAAGATTCAGAAATTATCAGATAAATTGCGAACCAAAACTCTGGAACAGATCTTTATTGAGAATAAACTATATAAAAATATTGAAAATTGTGAAAGCTACGATGCGGCAAAAGAACGGATTAAACATGATTTGATCCCTTATGTTAAAGGCTGGGAAAAAGCTGTTTCTGTGGAGGAAATCGAAGCCCTTCTTGAAATACCCATAAAAAAGATCGCTAAGTTTGACATTAAAAAGAATCAGGAAGAGATAGAGGACTTCAAGAAAAAAATTGCAACTGAACAGGGGCATTTGAATTCAATTAAGCGTTATACCATTAGTTTTTTAAAACACCTCATCACCAAGTATGGAGGTATTTATCCAAGAAAAACTCAGATCGCTTCATTTGAAATAATTACGGCACGGGATTTGCGTGATAATGACACTAAACTTTTTTATGACAGGGCTACGGGGTATATCGGAACAAAAGTAAAAGCCGATGCAAAAATTGAATGTTCCTCCTTTGATAAAATTCTTCTGATTACTCAGAAAGGTGTGGTAAAAGTTGTTCCTGTTCAGGACATTCAGGATAAGTTTTTCTGCGACAAGCTGGTTCACTTTGGGGTAATTGACAAGACTCAGATTTTTAATGCTGTTTATCGGGATAAAAAATCAGGAGCCTGTTATGCCAAGCGTTTCAAAGTGGAGCAGTTTATTCAGAATAAAGAATACGAATTTCTGGATGAAGGGGAAAGACTGGAAGGATTTACAACCCGTAATGACATGTCTCTTAAGGTGGAATATGAACGGCAGTCTCAGGATAAGCCTTCTGTTGAAATTATTGATTTTGAGACTTTTCCTGTACGCGGCCCTCAAAACAGAGGAACACGTGTGGGAACAAGAAAAATCCTTAAGCTGGAAATAAAATCAAAATCCCTCGCCCAGGGAGTTGAGGCTTCAGAATCCGGAAAAGACGTTCAGAAATCATAATAGCGTGCTTTAATATTTCAGGATATTAGATTTTATTTATAAATTCCTGAAAGAATGATTGAAATAATTCTTTTAGAAGAATAAAATAGATTGTCTCTTTAAGTGGTTCAATACTGAAGATCTAATAACAGTAACAAAGGATATTCCATGAATACCCCTGATGAAAAAGAAATTCATCTTAATGATGATGTTAATTTTAAAGGCAAAATCAATTTCAGCAATACCCTGAAAAATGATGGGTTTATTGATGGAACGATTAACTCTGACGGCACCTTGATTATCAGTAAAACAGGGCAGATAAAAGGGGAGATCACTGTTAAGGATATTGAGTCTGAAGGATTGATTAACGGGAATATCAATGCCAAGGGTGTTGTCCGTTTAAAATCAACAGCCCAAATGAACGGATCTCTCAAGGCAAATGTTTTAAAGGTTGAAGAAGGTGTGATTTTTATCGGAAAGTGCGATGTAAATCCATCTCAAATGGATCTTCCCAAATAATTAGTGGGTGTTTTATTTGAAAAAAAGTCGGATGAATTTTGAATTCTATGGCCTTTTTTTCTCTATGATTCAATAAATTTTGCTCTTTCTATTTTTTGTAATTTGTTCGAATTTTACCTAAATGTTTCTCGGATTTTAGTAAAACGATAAAAACTAAATACAGATTCAGATACAGTACTGACTCTCTCCTTAAAGAGTACATGGGTGCTTATTGTACTCGAATTATCCTCCTCTGCATTTACATTGACTCGTTTGAACTTGAATATTTGTATTTCGGCTGATTGTGAGGGGTGCATTCTACTGCTTCACCCATTTAATTTTTTTGCTAATATTTGAATTTTTCTTTTGCCATTTTTGAAGTAAATTTCCAATTAATTTTTCTTTGTTTGTCTGCTTACTCCATTTTCTTGAAATATATTTTAATTCGGTTAAGGATTTTATGAAACGCATAGGTGAAGAGACCAGTGAAAAGCTTCATATCATCCCGATGCAGG
>CAYUET010000082.1:0-4630 GCA_964443875.1 uncultured bacterium
AAAAAAAGCAATAGTTACAGAGACAAGAAAAGATTCACCAGACTGGCGGTAAAAAACACACGCCATAAAATCCGAAATACAGTGAACCGGTTACAGAACCGGCCGTATTCCAGAGATAAAAGCGCCCGGCAATGCCCCCTACTTCACGGCCTTTGACTGAAAGCATAAGCGTTAGAGGGAAAAGCATTCCCAAAGGCAGAAATACGGGCATAAGCAGAACAAAGGCCTCAGTGAAACGATACAAAAGAATAAAACGCTCAAAACCGGGCAGAACGGATTCCACCACGGGCTGAATAAAAATCCACAAAGAAATCAGATTAGCTGAAGCAAAGATTCCAAGGGCAGAAAACAGGAGCAGCCCGGCCAGTCCCTCTTCCCTCCATTTTTCCATTTTTACAAGAAAACCGGCGGCCCCTTTTGCCCCCAGGGAAAGAAGGATCAGAACAACGGAAAGAAGAATTGAAAAGGCATAGGTTCTGTTCCCCAGAAAAAAACTGGAAAGCCTGACCCCGATCACTTCCGCCCCGAGGATGCAGAATCCGCTTAAAGCGCTTAAAAAAAGTAAAAAACTGCTCTCGCAGGCCTCCCCTTCCGGCTTTACATCCTCCCTGTCCGATTTCTGAAGTTTTATCCACGGCAGACAGCAGAAGGCGGAAAGAAGGTTAAAGGCCGCACCCATTGCAAGACTGCAGCTCATTCCCAGAATGCGGATCAGAAAAAATCCGGTGAGCAGGGTTCCCAGGGCAGCTCCAAAAACATTCATGGCGTAAATTTTTCCCAGGATGTTCTTTTCAGAACCCAGATTCCGGGCGGCATTCAAAAGCAGGGGAAAGGTTCCGCCCATAAAAAAGGTGGGAATGCATAAAACCAGAAAGGCCAGGATGAAACTGCTGAAAATTTCAAGCGGGGAATTCCTGAAGATTGCGAAAAAACCGGCGAGAACGGAAATATTATGCCTGAGGACTTCACCCAGTCCGTAGGCGGAAATTCCCAGCAATAATTCGGTCAGGACATAGGCCCTGACCGGGTGGCGCAGGCCGAGGCTCCATTTCCCGACTATGTAGGCGCCCAGGGCCAGGCCGGCGAGAAACGCGGAAAAGATAAGTGCCCCGGCTTTTACGGTGGACCCCAGAATCAGGCTGAAATCCCGGAGCCACAGGGTTTCATAAATCAGCGCTGCGGCTCCTGAAAAAAGGGCTGCGGAAAAAAACATGACTTTCAGCATCATGGTATGGGATTTTCCTTCCTCACGTGCAGGACTCTCCGGATCATTTTTTTCTGTTTCATTTTAAGTTCTTTTTGCTCAGGAACCGGAAGTACTCTGAAATGATATTTTGTCATCTGCCCCAGAACCTGGAGGCATTTTTCCTCATCCTGGCGCATAAGCAAAAATTCGCAAAGATTCAATATTTCTCGGGCACCGCCCCGGGCATGGAGAAGGGCGGGCAATATAAAGTCCGCATACGCCCTGAGATCAAAAACAGGTTTTTTTTTAAGACATTCCTGAAGGATGAACCGGTTTCCCAGAAACCAAAGGGCTGCCGCTCTTTTTTCAAGCGCATGGTCTATGGAATCAAGAACCGGCTTCTGCAGAAGATCTGCACCGGCCCTGGCATAAAGATTTTGATCCTCAAGTCCGGGATTATGGAGGGCAAAGGAGGACATGGCAAATTCCAGTACCGGAAAATCAAAAGTATTTGGCCTCTGCCTCCACTCACGGGAATAAATTGAATGCTCCGTCAAAATCAGGGAGCTCACAAACTCCTCCGGTTTCAGGGTGATTCGATGGGCCTTGAAAACCTCCGCTATTTCCTCAGGGAAGCTTGAATCCGCAAGGGAATAGACCTTCAAAGGGCTCTGGCTGCAGATCATCTGTACATAGCTGTGGCTCAGATAGACCATGGCGCAATAGTTAAAGGACTGCTTAACGGTTTCATAAATGATCTCCGCACCCCTGCTTCCTACGCGGCAGTCAAACCAGAAGGCATAGATTCCGTTTTCATTCAGATGTCCGGAAACAAGGCTGAAAAAATCTTTAGTATAAAGTTTTGACGAAGAAAAAAACAGGGGAGTTGTAACCGTATTGATAATGGCATCATAGCGTTTATGATCTCCGGCGAGCTCGACCAGGCCGTCATTAAAGACAAACTCCACATTCGGGGAGTGCTGAAGGTCAAAATTCTGAAGCGTAAACAGGGGGAGGATCTGAAACATGAGGGGATTGATATCCACCGCCTTCACCCTTTTAAAAACCTTTGCAGCCGACCCTGCGGTGATTCCGGTTCCCACACCCAGAACAAGGGCTGAATTCTGTTCTTTCAGAAAACAGGCGGGGGTAAAACCGAAAAGGATCTCCCTTAAATTACCCTTCTTTCCTTTTGAGATATGCAGACTTTTATACCCGTCAATCACAAGGCAGGTCTGATTTTTTTCCTGAAGCAGGCTTACATGGTGCCCCAGTTTTTTCAGGCTTTCAAAGGAGTCATATTTTGTCTCCTGCTTTTGAATCGCTTCCAGGCTTTTAAAATCATCATAACACAAATCCATCAATCGCACGGGCCAGAAAATCCAAAGGATGCAGGACAACAAGGCAAAGGCGGAAAGCATTTGCATTTTCTGTCTGAAGCCGTTTTTTACGCAGAAGATTCCCATTCCCAGCAGACTGAGGCCGATCCAGAAAACAAGGACCAGGGAGGAAAAATGTTCATGAATCACAAATACCATGAGCAGGTATCCGGCGCAATTACCGAAACTTGAAATTCCGAGCAGTCTTCCCGGCCTTACCTTCTCATCGCTTTTAATCAGGGCGGGCACGGTTCCCCCGAAAACAGTCAGGGGGATGATTCCGATCAGAAACAGGATTTCAATTTTGATAAACGTGCTGATCGACGATGTCCATGAAAAGGTTTCGTTCAGCCAGGCCCATAAATAAATCATGGGATGAAAAAGAATGAAGGAAAGAAGGCATGAAAAGCTTCCTGCGATCAGCCACCCCCCGAAATGACGCGAAACACCGGAAACAAAGCTTGCGGAAAATGACAGGGAAAACAGGCCGACCGCCAGAATGATCGCAAAATTTTCATGATAGGGACCGAAAAGCGTTTCAGCTATTTTCAGGAACAACAGCTGAAAAATTCCGCTTAAAAGGCTCGCAAAAAAGAGCAGGACCTCCTCTTTTTTTACCGGGGTGAAGACAGGGCTTTCCGGTCTCAGGAAAAGAGCGGTCTTTTCATAAAAAATTTTCAGAAGAATTCCGATCAAAAGATTGAGCAGGGCAACGGAGAAGATTGTTCCGCGGATTCCGAAGGAACGGATAAGAAAAAATTCCACCCCAAGAACACAGAAGACAGCCCCCAGATTATAATAATAATAAACCTCTCTGAAAGAATGAAAGGAAAGAGTTTCCTTCTGTTCCCCTTTCATGCACCCTTCCAGATAGAGGGAAAACAGGGGAACGCTGAACCCGATCAGAAAGGCGGGGACTCCCAGAACAACGGAAACAGAAAGAATAATCCAGAGGGGGGATCCGCCGGTTTTGGGAAGATAAAGCCTGATCACCTCATCGGAATAAAAGCCGAAAACAGCGCCGAGGACCAGGGCGCAAAACCCTATCAGAATTTCTATCTTCCAAAGATGCCTGGCCCATTTCTCTGCGGTAAAAGACCCCACCCCGAGAGCCAGAAGAAAACTGGACAAAATCGCCGCAACCACATAAAACATGTCTCCGAAACAGGTGGTTAAAAGCCTTGAGTAAAGGATCTCATAGGCAATGCCGCAGACTCCGGAAAAAAAGGAAAGAAAAATTATAAACTTAACCATCTCGTGTATCCTTTATATAGGCACATCATTTTGGACGTCATTGCGGGGAGTTCCGCGACGAAGCAATCTCGTCAAACAGATCGTTATATTCCGGATTGTGTTCTATGATTAATTCTATCTTTAAATAAACATCACCCTGTTTGTTCATATCCGTTCCTTCGGGATTGCTTCGCAAAGCCTCGCAATGACAATAAAAAGCACATGGCGTTACGTTATATTACACCAGCCCGCATAGTGCATAAAAAATTTGACGGGGGCAAACAGGCATTGCCTCCCGAATAGCTGTCGCTTACGCTCAAAATTCAGGCTGGCCCTTCCTTAATTTCAGGGCTGAAGATCAAATCTCTCTTCCATGAAATTTTCATCCGTTATTCGGCTCCTTCTCCCTGCGATTTAAAATCCAGCAGGACAAAACCCTCTTCCCTGGAAAGAATCTCAGGTTTGTACAAATCTATTTTCTGTTCAATTCCGGGATAGCCTAAAAGGGTCGCTTCCGGAAGGGCCATATACCGCACCCCTTTTAAAAGCAGCCCCCTGAAATCCTCCGGGGGCATGTCGTTCAGTTCGTGGGGAAGAAATTCCCAGCCTTTGGCATTCAGATAATACATGAGGCTCGGACGGTGAATACGGTGTTTCATCTTATCATACCAGGTTCGGTCGTAGGAGCCTTCGGTGTCCACAACGACCCACAGACTTTTGCCCCGCACCAGGGGCCTGACCTTCTCCGCAAAACAATACGAACGGAAAGTGTAGCCTGTTTTGTCCAGTTTATAGGCTTTGATGGAATAAAGGAACCCGCAGAAAACCAGAA
>CAYUET010000083.1:0-4586 GCA_964443875.1 uncultured bacterium
TTAAGACTATCCCTTTCCTGTTAAACCTTCAATGTGTCCGCTGTCGGACGCTTACATCTAAGTAACCCGGTTAAAATTCTGAAATATTTTCTGTAGTTTTCATAAGTGCTTGAGTATATTCCAGCAATCAAAGGAAAAAATCCTGATGGCAAACCTGGCCTATAAGAACACGGAAGAGACACCGCAAAAGCCTTTAAATGAGGCTAAGAAACGGCAACAGCCTGTATGGATGCTTTTGATTTATCTGTCTATTTTTCACTTCTGTTATTTTGATTCAGGAACGAATCATTTTTCCATAAAAGAGAATCATCCTGCAGCAGTTGCCTACAATGATGCCGACCGAATTACGCAGATTTCCACCAGCGACGGGCAGAGCTTTGGGTACACCTACTCCGCAGCCGGGGAAGTGCTGGGCAAGACAAGACCTAATGGCGTCAATGAAGCCAACACCTTCAACGAACTGGGAAGGCTCGTCTCCATTGCGGATACGCTGAACACCAGGAATTTACTCACGTTGAACTATCAGTACGATAACGAAGGAAACAAGCTTTCTGAAGCCAAATCCTTTACAGCTTCAAGCGGAGCCGAAGTCTTAAATGCCAATCTGTTCAAGTATGACGATCTTTACCGGCTGACCGCTGAAAAGAAAATCGATCCCTCCGCTTATGCAGGAGTTCCCACCTTCGACAATGCGCCGACATTTACGCAACTGACCAATCTTGACCTTGATCTTCTGGGCAACCGCAAGACCGTAACCAAGCAGGACGGAACCGGAGCAATCTTAAGCGAGGAAAAATACAATACCTCCGGCGGAATGTATAGCGCTGATCCGACCAGTAAGATTAATTCAATTGTAGGGGCGGATGGCATCCGCCCTCTTTCCCATGACCTTAACGGCAACATCACGGACGACGGAAAGAACACTTATGTTTTTGACGCCGAAAACAAACTGATTCAATCGACCAGCAAAGCCACGGGAGCCGTGACGACCTACGCCTATGACGCTGAAGGCCGTCGCATCAAAAAATCCTCGTCATTCCCCGGCTTGCAGGCTGTGTCATAATTCAAATAAATTTCGACAAATAATTAATGATTACCTTTTTCCTATTATTTTTTCTTCCATCATTTCATGGAGGGAAGATTTGAAGAACTCTATATTTTTTATCTTTTGGTATTACAATCCGGTTTCAGCGGTTATGCCGCTATTTTTTTGATAAAATTTTCTACTCCGCCCACCAGGTTAATACTACGAATAATATTAAATATACTTGCCGCTAACGCAAACTCGGCTTTGACTCCATCCAAACCACGCAACAAAAAATATCGAAAGCCTAAATTTCTTTTTATAAATCCAAAAGGATGCTCAACTTTTTCTTTTCTCCGTTTGTATACGACTTGAGATCCCTTTTCCAAATACTGCTTTTTCAATTTCTCTTTAATCTCTTCCTTGTCTATCCGAGTTATTTGCCTTCCTTTTCGAAAGGTTGTGCATGTTCCAAAACATGAACATTCCTGACAAATCCTTTGCTTTTCTATTTTATAAATTCTCTTACGATCCTTCTTGTTATAAGAAACATATCTTAAAATCTTTCCCTGAGGACAAAGGAAAGTATCTTGTTCCTTATCGTATTTGAAATGGGTTCTATCAAAAGCCGATATTTTTTTCCCTTCCGCTTGTCTTTGTGAGGGAACAATCACTTTTATTCCTTGCACGTCTATCTTGCTCAGTTCTTCCGTATTCGCATACCCTGCATCTGCAACCGATTCCTGACATTTCTTTCCCATGTTTTCATGTGCGTGTTCAATCTGTCGCGCAAACTGCCCTCGATCGTTATTCTCATTCACGACATCACTGCTCACAATTAATCCCGCTTTGTCATCTACTACCATCTGTCCGTTATAACCGCTATGTGACCCTTCCCGACTGTGATAATTCACACATTCCTTGTCTGTTGAATTGATCCGACTTCGCTCCGTTGTTTCCAGTTCTTTCAGAATCAATTTAATTTCTTCCCTTAAAGCTTCTTTATCCTGTAATTCACTTTTCATCTTCACTAAAGAACAATCTCTTTCTTCCGAGATATCTGTCTTTTCGCAGATCTCTAAAATTTCTTCTATCCTTTTATCTATCTCCTTCATCTGTTTTTCACATCGTTTCTTATCCCAGGTATGCTTGATTCCCGCATTTCCCCGTATCTTTGTCCCATCAACAAATAACGTATTTCCCTCAATTAACCCCAGCTTTAGACACATTGTCACACTCATCTTTAACACCTGCTTCAACCCCTTTTTATGCTTCCTCCTGAAATTCGCAATCGTCTTATGATCCGGAGTCAAACCGCCCATTAACCAAATAAAGGATAGGTTATGATGCATCGCTCTTTCCAGCTTCCTCGAACTCCTCTCCCCGTACGAATATCCATAAAGCAGTAACTTTACCATGGCTCTAGGATCATATTCCGGATTCCCGACTCTTTCCTCATTGAGATCAATTCCAATATCTTTAAAATTTATTGCATCTACAAATGCATCGTAGGCTCTTACAGGATCCATTTTATCTACATATTCATCAATGCTCATCGGAAACATTTGGTATTGTTCCCTCTCTCCATATCGATACGGCATCTTTTGATCCTCCATTTTCTTTTCTTCAGGAGTACTTTATAATAATTGGCTTTCCTTGATACAGAAATAATTTGATGGTCCTATTAATTATGACACAGCCTGTTGACCGGGGAATCCATCTTTCTGTATTCAGGGAATCAACTGGTGGAGGAGTATTCCAGCACAGGAAACAGCTGGACCGTCCACGGTCTTGGAATTGACGATGTAAACAGAATCACCAAGAACGGTGTGAATTTATACCCCCTCACCAATGACCAAGGCTCTGTCTATGCTGTTACGGATGCTTCAGGAAACGTATTACAGAGATACGACTACAGCCCTTACGGTAAGGTGACGGTTCAGGACGCTAATGGTGTCATTCTGAGCGACAGCGAAGAATCCATTCCTCTGGTTAACAGGCTATATCAGGGAAGAGAACTGGATCAGGAATCTGGATTATATTTTTATAGGGCAAGGTACTACTCCCCTGAACTGGGAAGATTTATAAGCCATGATCCTTTGGGGTTTGTCGACGGATGCAATCTGTATGAGTTTGTCCGGGGAAATCCGGGGTCTTACACTGATCCGATGGGGTTGAATACAGCTGGAGCCGCAGGTCCTCTACCTATAGATATTTTACCTCCTAATCTTACTGGTCCTATGCAGGAGGATGCGGGAATCAAAGAAGCAGCAGAAAATGCTTCACAGGAAGCGGCTTCGGGAGAGCAGGGAAAGACTAATGAGGAAGCTACAGAAAGTTCTGATCAAACAAGTGATTCCAGAGAGATTGTTGAACAGGAAGAAACAACCATTAAAGAGCCGATTCCTGAGCAGAATCCTGATGGAAACAAAGAAACTCATCCTATTACAGATGATGCAGAAAAGTATAAAACGCCACCTACTCCTGCTAAACAAGAGGAAATCCCTACTGTAATAACAGAACCTGTGCCAGAGCAGGAAGCGCCTCAAATTAACACCCACCCCCCGGTTGTGCTTATAGAAATTCAGACTGTGGAAAAGAAGGATGGAGGGAATAATACTACTGAAGAAAGCAGTTCTAATACACATGGACACCATTCTGATCCTAAATATTTAGGAGGAAATCCAGAACAAAAGCTAACTGATATTGAAAAACAGGATCATGTTAATATTCATAAGGAGATAGATAGCAAATATCCAAGATTTAAGGGTAAAAGCTATTATGATAAATTAAGGAAAAGCAATTCTAATTTTGATAGCGAAGTTCAGAAAGATTTAACGGATATTTACAATAAATATTCGGAAAAATATCCTGAGTTATCAAAAAATTATGAAAATAATTTCAACAACAGGGGAAATTAATAATATGAAAAATATAATCAAAATGGATTTATTCAACGAAGATAAGTTAATTTTAAGTAAAAAGATTGATCTTAATAAATGGTATGATGGAGATATAGTAGAAATTGATAGTGATGAATATAGAAGTCTTAATAATATTTCTACAATAAAGGGAACTCAATACAATCAAGAGGGAATAATTGAAGAATCATGGGCTAATTATTACGATAAAATGGGAAGATTAATTAAAATAGAAAAATATGATTCCTCCTTTAAGCTTATTGATATTGAGGAAATTAAATATGATGAAAATGGAGACTTAATACCCTAGCCTTCTGTCTTGTTTACCGCCTCCCCCCGGCTTCGGAAGACACGGGAAGAACCCCGGCGGGAAGCCTTTGCGTCCACAACAAGAGCCTGCACTATGCGGGTGGAGAACGGAATAAAAATTGTTCTTCCTTTTGATTTTTTGTAAACTCCCCTGCATGAAAAAACTCATTTTCATTCTGGCCTTTTTCTTTCAAATCACCTTTCTGTTTTCCGTTCAATACGACGGAAAAATCGAAATCATCAACGACAGGGACTATTTCCCCAGGGTTTTAAAAGTGATCCAGCAGGCTGAAAAATCAATTCATGTCTGCATGTACTACATAGTGATGGCT
>CAYUET010000084.1:0-4520 GCA_964443875.1 uncultured bacterium
CTTGGGCAGATCCGCATAGCGGGGATCTTTCCCGGGATAACGCTCGTCGCTTTCAGCAAGCGGGGTCGGCGGGACATCATAGCTTCTTCTCCAGACCAAAACCTGATCTTCTCCGTATTTGGCAGCAGTTTCCGATTTATTAAGCCCCTGAAGACCTCCGTAATGTCTTTCATTGAGTCTCCAGCTTTTAATCACCGGCATCCATAAAAGGTCCATTTCATCCTGAGCCAGACACAAAGTACGGATTGCTCTTTTTAAGACAGAGGTGAACGCGACATCAAAAGTAAAGCCTTCCTTTTTCATCAGTTTTCCGGCTTCCCTGGCCTCTGCAATGCCCTTTTCAGAAAGGTCTACATCCGTCCATCCGGTAAAACGATTTTCTTTGTTCCAGGTGCTTTCCCCATGTCTGATCAAAACAACTTTATACATAAAAAACCTCCTGTTGATCGTAAAATTAACTTCAATAAAATAGAGCTGATAGAAATTTCACATTTACAAAGAAAAATAAAGAAAAAAATACCCCCCCAGGGAACAAAGTGTCTTATCTTTTGTTCATCAAAGGAGTTGAAACATTTAAAGCAAAACGGTATCCTTTACCCACTTTGATTTTTAATCCGGTTTCCAGAAAAAATTTTCTGTTTAAAGCATGGAGAAAAAGTTGAAAAAAAAATCTCACAATCTGAAACAGATCCCGAAGCCACCCAAAAAATTTTCTGTCTCTCCGAAAACGACTCATAAAAATTCTTCCTTTGAACACCCCATGGAAATGGTGACTGATCCGTTTTATATCCTGGATGTTAAAAATCATTCCTTTCTCTATGCCAACAAGGCGGCCCAAAAAATTAAAGCGCTCAAAAAAAAGACCTGCCACGAACACTTCTTCAACCGTAAGAACCCCTGCACTCCCGATGAACAGCTTTGCCCGATTTGCCGGGTTCTTGCCGCGCAGAAATCCGTAACCCTGGAATATTCAATTCCGGATAAGAAAAAAAATCCCGTGCTTTATGAAGTCACGGGGACCCCCTTATTCAAAGGAAAAAAAATAATCGCCGTTTCAGAACACTGGCGGGGAAAAATTATTTCAAAGCCTGCTTCCCTCTCTTTTCCGGAACATGATTTCAGGGATATTCTGGATGCCGTGCCCATGCCCATCTTTTACAAAAACCTGGAGGGAGCCTATACGGGCTGCAATGAAGCCTTTGCCAGAACCCTGGGGGTTGCCAAGGAGCAGGTTATCAGCGCCCATTCCTCGGATTTTCTTTCAAAAGAGCAGGTCCAGCTTCTCATTAAAGATGATCAGGAGGTCATCCGCCGGAATCAGAAACAGATCAATCAGTACAGCCTTTACTACAGGGACAAACAAACCCATGAAGTGGCCTTTTACAAGGCCCCCCTGCATGACCGGAACGGAAAAGTAAACGGCATTGTAGGCGTCATGCTGGACCTGACCAAAAGCAAGGAGGCTGAAAACGCCCTCAGGGAAGCCGAGGAAAAATACCGCACCCTCATCACCAATATTCCCGGAGCCGCCTTCCGGTTTAAATGGGATAAAGACTGGCACCTTCTCTATCTGAGTCAGGGGATCGAAAAAATCACCGGCTACCCGGCAGAAGATTTCATTGAAGGCAAAAAACGCCGTTTTCTGAATGCCATTTATCCGGATGATCGTAAAAAATGCATAGCAATCATCGAAAAGGCCATAACGGCAAAAGAAAATTACGAAATGGAATTCAGGATCATCCATAAGGACGGGCATAAGGTATGGCTCAATGAAAAAGGAAATCCTGTTTTTGATCCGGAAGGAAGGGTGCTTTACGTGGACGGGATCCTGCTGGACATCTCCTCCAGAAAAAAAGCCGAGGAAGAACTTAATCTTTATAAAATTCACCTGGAGGAATCCATTGAAAAAAGGACAAGACAGATCAAGGAAAGTGAAGAACGCTTCCGCCTCATCTCTGAACACATCGGAGAAATCTTCTTTATCCTGACTTACCCTGAACTTACAATCACCTACATAAGCCCTGCCTCCAAAACAATTCTTGAAATAGATTCCTTAAAACTCATGCAGAAAAACCCCGCCTCTGTCCTGGATCTGATTCAGGCCGAGGACAGGGACAAAATTTCAGACGCCTTTAAAAAATTAAGTACTGACAAAGGAGGCCTCAATGAGCAGCTCAGGATGCCTGTTCCCGGCAAGGGTACCTGCTGGATAAGACTCAAGGCTTTCCCTATTCTGGAAGAAAACGGAAAAATAAAAAAAGTGGTGGGAACCCTGGTGGATATCACACATTATAAAACCGCCCTTGAACATCAGAAGAGCCAGCAGCAGCAGCTGATTCAGGCGGACAAACTCCGGAGTCTCGGAGTCCTGATCGCCGGGGTGGCCCATGAAATCAATAATCCCAATAATTTTATTCTTCCCAATTCCAAAATCATCCACAAAGCCTGGCAGGATGTCATGCCCATTCTCAAAAAACACTATGAGGAAAAAGGCGATTTCATGGTCGCCGACATGCCCTTCAGTGAAAACTGCGAGGAGATGGAAAAGATCATCGAAGGCATTTCAAAAGGTTCCGAGCGCATCAAAAAAATTGTGGAAAATTTAAGGGAATATTCCAGGGAAAATCCGGGGTCTCTCAAGGAAGCGGTTTACTTAGACAAAGTGATGGAATCCGCCTTTTTCCTGATGAATGACCTGATCAAAAAATCCACAAACCGCTTTATTTTTGAAAAAGAAGATGTTCTCCCCAGTGTCCTGGGGAATGCCCAGCAGATCGAACAGGTCATCATCAACCTCATTACCAATGCCTGTCAGGCCCTGACAAAACAGGAGGAGGGCATTACGGTAAAAGCCGTGTACAGGATCGAAACACAGAAGGTCGAAATAAGTGTTCAGGATGAGGGGGAGGGAATCCCCAGAGAAAACCTGAACAAAATCTTTGACCCTTTTTTCACGACAAAACGGGGCAAGGGAGGCTCCGGGCTCGGGCTGACCATTTCCCACCAGATCGTTGTTTCCCACAACGGGGAATTCAGAATCGATTCTTCGCCGGGGAAGGGAACAACAGTGAGCGTAATGTTTCCCGTATTAATCCCTTTTCAGGATAAATTCGGGGAGGAAATCCTCAATGCCTGAAAAAAAACAGGACGCTCCCTCTTATCCCCAGCATCCTGTGGTGATGATCGATGATGAGGATGAATTTTTAAGAACAGCCTCCTACTTCCTGCGGTCCTCGGGAATAAACAACTGCAGAATTTTCAGCCGGCCTGAGGAAGCCCTTCTTTTTATCCGGGAGACCCCTGTTTCTGTGGTGACCCTCGATTTAACGATGCCGGGGGTCAACGGCAGGTCGACCCTTCTGGAATTATCCAGAAGCGTTCCCCATATCCCTGTTCTGATGATTACGGCGCACAATGATCTTAAGACCGCTGTTGAATGCATGAAATGCGGGGCCTATGACTACATCACCAAGCCTTTTGAGGGATCCCGTTTTGTTGCCGCAGTCAGGAACGCCATTGAGCTGAATTCCGCGAGAAATGAAACCGAGCTTCTCAAGCTCTCCATCCTTAAAAGAGACCCCTCCATTCCCAAAGCCTTTTCCTCCATCCTCACAAACGACGATACCATGTTTAATATTTTTCAGTATGCCAAGGCCATCGCCCCGACGACTCTGCCGGTCCTGGTCACCGGAGAAACCGGGGTCGGAAAAGAACTCATGGCGCAAGCCATCCATGCCTTAAGCGGGAGGCAGGGGACTTTTGTTCCGGTCAATATCGCAGGTCTTGACGCCGGCATGTTTGCGGACACCCTCTTTGGACACAGGAAAGGGGCTTACACCGGCGCGGAAATGGAAAGAAAAGGTCTTGTGGAACAGGCCTGCGGCGGAACCCTGTTTCTGGATGAAATCGGGGACCTTTGTCCGGATTCCCAGGTTAAACTGCTCCGGCTTTTGCAGGAAAACCAGTACTATCCCCTGGGAAGCGACGTCCCGAAAAAAGTGAATCTCCGTATCATTGCCGCCACAAACAGGGATCTCCGGGATCTTAAAAATCAAGGGACATTCCGGAGCGATCTTTTCTTCAGACTCCAGGCCCATGAAATTTTTCTTCCCCCCTTAAGGGAAAGGAAAAATGACATCCCCCTTCTGACCGATCACTACCTTGCGGAAGCCGCCTCCGAGCTGAAAAAAACAAAACCGACTCCGCCTCCTGAACTTTTTAACCTCCTCAAGGCCTATTCTTTCCCCGGAAATATACGGGAATTACGCGGGTTACTCTACAATGCCGTTACCCAGCATCAGAAAGGGGTTCTCTCCATTTCTTCCATCCGGCAAAAAATCGGGATCTCCCTGAATCCGGAGACTCCCAACCCTTCCCCTTCCAAGCCTCTTCAGGCTGCGGGTTTATTTAAAACCCTGCCCGTTCTTCCCGCCCTTAAGGAAGCGGAGGAAATGCTGATTGAAGAAGCCCTGGCCCGTTCAAATCATAATATTTCCCTTGCGGGCTCCCTCATCGGAATG
>CAYUET010000085.1:0-4165 GCA_964443875.1 uncultured bacterium
GCGGCTTTGTTCTCTCAAATTTCTCTTTTGACATGGCGCTCTCTCCTAATTATTTCAATTTGTTCTGCTTTTTATTTTTACATCCGCCTTCAAACTGCACAATCACAAAGATTTGAATAACGTATAATACTCGATTCTAAAAAAAGAGTGAGAGTGTTTACCCTACTTTTTAAAATAAATCAAGTTTAAAATTGTTTCCAGTTAAAGATTTTTTCTTCCACTTCTCTGGGTACCGGCTCAAATTTTAAAGGTTCCATGTTGGAATGGGCCCGTCCCTTGGACAAGGACCTCAAAACCGTGGCATATCCAAAAAGAGAAGACAGAGGCACTTCCGACATAATAACACGATCCTGGTCATGAATTTCCATATCCGTAATCTTTCCCCGTCTTGAATTAAGATCTCCGATAATTTCTCCGCTGTGGGATTCCGGAGTAAATACATCCATTTTCATGATAGGCTCAAGCAGCATTGCCTTGGATTCTTTCAAAACTTTATCAAAAACCTGAGAGGCACACAGCTGAAAGGAACCTTCCGAGGAATCCGCCTCTGAAAACTGGCCGTCTGAAACGGTCATCAGAACATCCGTCAGGGGATAAATTCCGGAAGCCCCGGCCATCGCACACATTTTTAAGGAATCCTCAATGGGGGCTCTGAATTTAAGAGGCACCTGATTCTCCTTGCAGGTAAAAATAATCCTGTTTCCGCTGCCGCGCTCTGCCGGCTCTAATTTCAGAGTTAAAGAGGCAAACATCCTGGTATTGCCCAGCATTTTATCCACGGTCATCTCCGCACTTGAGGCAATACGGATGGTTTCCTTGTAAGCCACCTGGGGATTTCCTACCCGGATATCCAGATTGTATTCCCGAAGCATTCTCTCTTTGATAATTTCAAGATGCAGTTCACCCATGCCTGAAATCAGCCTCTGTCCGGTCTCAGTATTCATGCTGATTTTTAAAGTAGGATCTTCTTCCGTTAATTTTTCTATTGCTTCTTCAAGCTTCTTGGTATCCGCCTGGCTTTTAGTTTCAACCGCCATACAGATCACCGGCTCAGGAAACTGAATAATTTCAAGAACGATGGGGGTGTATTCATTGCAGAGCGTATCACCCGTTTTTGTAAATTTCAATCCAACAAACACGGCGATTTCACCGGCTTCAATCGATTCTTTATCTTCCTGGTGATTAGAGTGCATGAGAAGAATTCTTCCGACTCTTTCTTTTTTCCCATTCGTGGCATTGAATACGCGGTCCCCTTTTTTAAGGGTTCCGGAATAGATGCGGACATAGACCATTCTGCCGATGTAGGAATCATAGGCCACCTTAAAGGCCAGTGCACTGAAGGATTCCGATGCGCTGTTTTTCAAAACTATTGTTTCCCCTCCTTTTGAGCGAAGACCTATAACATCCGACTTATCCTGTGGTGAGGGGAGATAATCAAGGACCCCGTCCAGAAGCGGCTGTATCCCCTTATTTTTAAAGGAGGAACCGCAGAAAACGGGGAATATTTTCCCGGCAACCGTAAGCTTCCTCAAAACCCTTTTTATTTCAGTAACAGAGGGTTCTTTCCCCTCAATATAGACCTGCATCAGGGCATCATCCTGCTCGGATAAATGCTCAATCAATTCAGCACGAAACCTCTGGAGGAGTTCACGATTTCCTTCCGAAACCTCTTTTTCAGTAAATGAATCAACATGGTCCTCGCTGAAATGATATTCTTTCTGTTCAATTAAATCAATAATCCCCTTGAAATCGGATTCAGTACCGATGGGATATTGTACCGGATAAAATGCGCCTTTAAGCTTGACACGCATGGAGTCCAGGGCCTTCTCAAAATCAGCACCCATTCTGTCCAGCTTGTTGATGTAGGCGAGTCGAGGCACCCCGTAGCGATCGCCCTGCCGCCAGACGGTCTCAGTCTGGGGTTCCACACCCCCTACTCCGCAGATGACTACAATGGCTCCGTCCAGAATCCTGAGAGAACGCTCCACTTCCACAGTGAAGTCAACATGACCGGGAGTATCGATAATATTAATGCGGCAGTCTTTCCAGTAGGAAGTCGTCGCAGCCGAGGTGATCGTGATGCCTCTTTCCTGCTCCTCGGGCATCCAGTCCATAGTCGCAGTCCCTTCATCCACCTCACCCAATTTATGAATTTTCTTGGTGTAATAGAGAATGCGCTCCGTGGTGGTGGTTTTTCCGGCGTCGATATGCGCCATGAGCCCGATATTTCTGATTTTTGATAAATCCATACTTACATTATTTTCTTGTATTCTTGATTGATCGCCTCCGGAGAGATCTCTCCATGAGACTTGCTATAAAAACAAACCTGATTTATACCTTTTAAAAGATATAAACCAGGTTTTGAATATTTCTGAAAAAAAGAATTACCAGCGATAATGAGCAAAAGCTCTGTTTGCTTCCGCCATTCTATGGGTATCTTCTCTCTTTTTTACAGATGTTCCGGTATTGTTAAACGCATCTGTCAGTTCAGCAGCGAGTCTTTTTTCAAAAGGGATTCCTTTTTTCTTTCTGGAATAAGTGATAATCCATCTTAAAGCAAGAGCATCACCTCTGTCTTTTGTAACTTCAATCGGAACCTGATAGGTCGCACCGCCGACTCTTCGGGACTTGACTTCCAAAAGGGGTCTGACATTGGCCATAGACTTTTCAAAAGCCTCCATGGGTTCCATCTTTGATCTTTCAGATAAAATCTTCAGGGCATTATAAACGGCACTTTCAGCAACCGTTTTTTTACCACGTTCCATCACAATGTTTATCATTTTACCAATGAGGATACTGTTGTACATCGTATCCGGTAAAATAGTCCTTTTGATAGCTTGTCTTCTACGCGACATATCCGATTATTCCTTTCTCCTGACTATTTTTTTGCGGCTTTAGCGCCTGCGGCTTCAGCTTGTTTCTTTTTTGCACCATATTTCGAACGGCTCTGTTTTCTGTCAGCCACACCCAGAGCATCCAGAGCTCCTCTTACGATATGAAAACGAACACCCGGAAGGTCCTTCACACGACCGCCTCTGATGAGAACGATGGAGTGTTCCTGAAGATTGTGTCCAATCCCCGGGATATAAGCAGTAACTTCAAAACCATTCGTCATACGCACTCTGGCAATCTTACGCAGAGCGGAGTTCGGTTTTTTTGGTGTTGCAGTTTTAACCTGAACGCATACGCCTCTTCTCTGAGGGCACTGTGTCAGCGCTCTATTTTTTTTAGCTTTTCTAATAAGCTGTCTTGGTTTTCTTATCAATTGATTAATTGTAGGCATTATTCCTCCTGATTCATTATTCTAAAAGTCATTCCTGAACACCGCTGGTCTCGGATGTTCCGGATTCTGTATGATTTTTGAGCGATTCTTCGCTTACCGTCAGTATTTCTTTGACCTGATCCAGATCCAGATCTTTATCTTCTTTAAGGCTTAATTCAAGCCCTGCCGTTTCATAACCAACATCTTTAATTCCGCGATAACCGGTACCTGCCGGAATAATATGCCCCATAATGACGTTTTCTTTAAAGCCATAAAGGTTGTCCACTCTTCCATTTGTGCACGCATCTGTCAAGACTCTTGTTGTCTCCTGAAAGGAAGCGGCAGAAATGAAACTGTCAGTTGCCAGAGAGGCTTTTGTTATACCGAGAAGTATCGGGGTTGCCTCTGCAGGCTGTCCGCTGTTTTTCATCACTCTCTTATTTTCTCTTTCAAATTCCAGTCTGTCCACCATATCGTCATAGAGGAATTTGGTCGAACCCGGCTCTGTAATTCTTACTTTCCGGAGCATCTGGCGAATAATGATTTCGACATGCTTATAGTTGATGGCCACACCCTGAAGACGGTAAACTTCCTGAATCTGGTTCTGCAGATATTCCTGAAGTTCCTTGATACCGCTGATGTCCAGGATTTCCTGAGGAGAAACAGGGCCTTCTGTCAACTGCTGGCCTTTTTTCACATAGTCACCCTTGTAAACCGTGAGATGGCTTCCAAAAGGCACCAGATGTTCTTCCTGTACTCCTGTTTCAGGGTCCCTGACGATAACGCGGCGTTTACCCTTGTAAGGTTCACCGAATTCCACATTACCGTCAATTTTTGCAATTTCAGCGGAATCCTTGGGATTGCGGGCTTCAAAAAGCTCGGCAACTCTCGGGAGACCACCGG
>CAYUET010000086.1:0-367 GCA_964443875.1 uncultured bacterium
ACTTCTGAAACTCCCGTTTTGGAGGCCCGGGGATGCACCTTGATCTGCAGACAGATCCCTTTCTGTGAAACTCTGTACCAGCTCATGCATGCGCCTCAAGCCAGGTACGGCCCTGCCCGATATTGATTTTCAAAGGTACCCGGAGGAGCAAGGCATTTTCCATTTCATGGGTAATACACTGTTTCATCTGTTTTAATTCTTTTTCCGGCACTTCAAACAAAAGTTCATCATGCACCTGAATCAGGAGCCTGGACTTCAGATGCTCGGTATCGATTCTCTTCTGTATGCGGATCATGGCACACTTGATGAGATCTGCCGCAGAGCCCTGAATCGGAGTGTTCACGGCCATGTGTTCGGCTAAAATCTG
>CAYUET010000086.1:377-4078 GCA_964443875.1 uncultured bacterium
CGTTGATCTTGGGAAGATAGCGAATACGGCCGAAAAGATTACGGGTTTTTTCCGTTGCTTTGACTTTTTTAATTTCATTGTCAATGTAGGCTTTGACTCCGCTATAAATGCTGAAATAGTGCTCAATAAAAGCCTGAGCTTCTGACATCGACATCCCTGTATCCTGGCTGAGCTTAAAAGGCCCCATGCCGTACACCACTCCAAAATTAACGGCCTTGGCACGGCTTCTCTGGTCTGCACTCACTTTGTCGAGCGGAATATTGAAAACATGTGAGGCGGTTTCCGCATGAATATCCCTGTTTTTTTCAAAGGCTTCCGTCATCAAAGGATCCATGGAAAGATGTGCCAGTATACGAAGTTCAATCTGGGAATAATCCGCTGAAAGAAGTAGACTTCCAGGAGACGCAATAAAGGCCTCACGAATTTTCGCACCATCTGACTGCCGGATGGGTATATTCTGAAGATTCGGATTCTGCGAGGAAAGTCTTCCCGTGACGGTAATCATCTGGTTAAATACCGCATGAATACGGTCTGTCTTTTCATGGGCAAGTTCAATCAGCGATTCCACATAAGTGCTTCTGAGTTTTTCCAGAATACGGTACCGAAGCAAAGCCTCAATGATCGGCAGATTTCTATATTTTTCGAGGGTCTCAGAGGCTGTAGAATAACCGGTCTTAGTTTTTTTGACTTTTTTTACTCCGCAATCCTTCTGGATTTCAAGCTTTTCAAACAGTATTTCGCCCAGCTGCTTCGTGGAGTTCACATTGAATTCCTCACCGGCATATCCAATAATTGTCTTTTTTAAACTGTTTAATTCCTCTTCCAGTTGAACTCTGTATTCCTTAAGAAAAGTTACGTCGATTAAAATACCATTGGCTTCCATGACAGCCAGAACATAGACCATTGGAATTTCAATCTTTTCAAAAAGCTCCAGCATCCCTGCCTGTTTAATTTTATCTGCGAGTTTTACATAAAGAGAAAAGGCAAGAAATCCTTTATATCCCTGAGATTCCGCGTCGCCTTTGCTGAAAAAATCTTCACGGATCGAAACGCCTGAAGGCTGAAGATATTTCAAGGCAAGATCCTTAAGGGATGGATTACGATACTCTGAATCTAAAAGGAAACCCGCCAGCTGAATGTCAAAAAAGGCACCTTTGATAGTAATCCCTTGCCCCCAAAAGGTATGAAGCAACGTTTTTACGTCAAAACCGGCCAGACGGGACCTGTTCTTTTCAAGCCATCCCTCAAAAACTTTCTTGTCTTTTTCAGAAAGATCAATCAAACGGATCAAGGCGCCCTTTTCAGCGGAAATGCTTCCCATTAAGGTCTGCGAAGAAAAATCATAAAGCAATACGATTATACCCTGATACCCACTAAAAAAATCCATCCATTCATGAAATGAAGTCAAAATGCGGGTATCTGTTGAAGGAATAGGGGCCGGGGCCTCAACCTTTACCTGAACTTCTAGGAGATCCTGATCCAGATATTTCATAAGAGAAGTAAAATTATTTTTTAAAATCCATTGGCCAAGGCTCGGTGGAAAAGAAGAAAATAACTTAAACTCCTGTGTATGGATTTCTATGGGCACATCTGTTTTTATAGTCACAAGCATTTTGCTCAGATAAGCGCTTTCTTTACCGTCTATGATTTTTTTTCGTAAGGTTTTAGGCTCAATCCGGTCAATGTTGGCATAAAGATTATCCAGTGTTTTATACTGGCGCAGAAGCTTAACCGCTGTTTTATTTCCAACCCCGTTGATCCCCGGGACATTATCTGAACTATCACCCAGCAGGGAAAGATAATCCACAATTGATGTATGAGGAATGCCATATTTCTCTTTCACATATTGAGGGTCAAAAAGCATCGGCTCATCAGGCTTGGAAATGGCCCGAATATTAAAAACATGAATATTCTCATCAATCAGCTGAAGCATATCCTTATCGCCTGTCACAATAAAACATTCAATACCCTCCTTTGCAGAGGCCCTGGAAAGGGTACCAATCACATCATCCGCTTCAAAACCCGGACGGGTCACTTCACGCACCCCTAAAGCCTTCACGAATTCATACATCATGGGAATCTGTGGAATTAGATCATCCGGCATGGCGTCGCGATGGGCTTTATATTCTTTGTACAGGACGTGCCTAAAGGTGGGATCCCTATGATCAAAGGCAACCCCGAAATAGTCAGGCTTCTGTTCGCGGATTAATTTGAGAATGGAATTGGCAAAGCCGTAAACCGCTGAAATATTCATCCCGGAGGAATTGGTAAGGGGATTTTTGATAAAGGCAAAATATGCACGATAAAACAAAGCATGTCCGTCAATCAGAAAAAATTTCACTAATGCCTCCCAATCCTGAAAGAACTCAGGATTATTCCTTAAACCCCTTTTTATCCAAATGATGTTCTTTTAATTTAACATAAAGAGTTTTCCTGTGAATGCCTGCAATGCTTGCCGCCTTTTCGATAGAGCCTTTAGCTTCTTCCAGAAGATTAACCAGATATTCCTGTTCTTTATTTTTGATAAAACGGGCATACTCCTGGATTTCTGGTTTTTCATGGAACTCCTGTGCATTCTGCCGTTCGAGTTCATGACCATAAAATATTGAGGCATCTTTTAAATCAATTTCAGATCCTTTGGTAATCAGCACCTGGCGTTCAATAAAATGCTGCAGTTCGCGGATATTTCCCGGCCAGTTATACTTCATCATTAAATCCATTGTGGCGGCTGAAAAACCAGTGATCTCTTTTTTATATTTATGAACAAAACGGTGTAAAAACTCATGCGCGAGGTCTGTTAAATCCTCCAGGCGGTCCCTTAAAGGTTTCAGGGTGACCGGAAATACATTCAGCCGGTAGAACAAATCTTCACGGAATTCATTGTGTTTCACCATTTCTTTTAAATTCCTGTTGGTAGCGGCAATCAGCCGGCCATGAAACTTCTGAACCGTGGTTGCTCCCACGCTTTCATACTCATTTTCCTGAAGCAACCTTAAAAGTTTTTTCTGCACGCCTAAAGAAAGCTCTCCGATCTCATCAATAAATAGGGTCCCGTTTTCAACAGTTTCACACAGGCCCTTCTTATCCGCATTTGCGGAGGTAAAAGACCCTTTCCGGTGTCCGAACAATTCGCTTTCAATCAGATTCTCATTGATGGCAGCGCAGTTAAAAACAACGAATGGAAATTGAGCTCTTTGCCCCGCCATATGAATGGTCTTGGCCAGAACTTCTTTTCCTGTCCCGGTTTCTCCGTTAATTAAAAAAATCACATCCAGATCAATGGCTGTCTGACATAAAGCATAAACCTTTTTCATTTCATCATCACGGGTAACCAGATTCTGAAAGCTGTATTGTTCTTTAATCGTCTGCTTCAGATTTTTAATTTCCTGTTCCCGCTCCGCCCCAGCAAGAGTCCTCTGAATTTTAAAAAGAATCTCTGAATTTTCACAGGGTTTCTGAATATAATCCACTGCGCCCGCTTTTACGGCATCAATAGCCGTCTGAATGGAAGAATGTGCAGTGATCATCAAAACAGGTATTTCACTATTGAATTCCCTGATCTCCTGAATGATCTGTATGCCGGTAATGGAAGGCAGATATAAATCCACCAGAACGATATCTGAAGGCGCATGAATAAGATATTGTTTTGCTTTATCCCAGGACTCAAAAACAACTGTTTCAAACTCATTTTTTCTGAGAAA
>CAYUET010000087.1:0-3031 GCA_964443875.1 uncultured bacterium
TGACGCAGGCTCTCGAGCACCGGGGGCCGGATGAAGAGGGGTTTTTTGTTGAAGGGGAGGCGGGCCTGGGTATCCGGCGTCTGAGCATTATTGATCTGCAAAGCGGAATGCAGCCTATTCACTCCTCCTGCGGCAGATATCACATTGTTTTTAACGGAGAGATTTACAATTATGTCTTTTTAAGAAAGCAATGCGAGGAAAAGGGTTATCTGTTTAAAACCCGTTCCGACACCGAGGTGATTCTTGCCTCCTTTATTCTACTGGGGCCTGAGGCCCTTTCGGACCTGGACGGCATGTTTGCCATTGCCCTCTACGACAGCCAGGAAAACAGCCTTTTTCTGGCCAGAGACCGCCTGGGGGTCAAACCGCTTTATTATTCCTTTCTTCCGGATGGCACTTTTATTTTTGCCTCGGAAATCAAGGCTCTCTTCCGTTATCCCGGGCTTAAGGTCGAGATGGATATCCGGGCCCTGGACAACCTTTTTTCTTTTGGTTTTCAGCTGAGCCCCGGAACTTTTTTCAAGGAGGTTCAGCAGATCCTGCCCGGGCATTATCTGCAGGTCACCCGCGAAAAGATACGTCAGTTCTGTTACTGGGATCTGAATCCCCGAAGAGAGCCCCAAAAAGGGGAAAGGGGTGAAATCCGGGAGCGTTTTATGGAACATCTTCAAAATGCCGTGTCCAAAAGACTGGTGTCGGATGTTCCTGTGAGCGCCTATTTAAGCGGAGGGATTGATTCCTCCGCCGTGTCTCATCTGTATGCGGGATTAAATCCGGAGGGGATCTCAACGTTTTCCATCGGTTTCCCTCACCCCGACTACAATGAGGAGCGCTTTTCCACGCTCATGGCTCAAAGCCTCAAGACCCGGCATACCTATTTTATGTGCGATCCTCAAAGCGCTGATTTCGAAAAAATGATCCTGACTCTTGAGGAACCCATGATGACGCTGCTCCATCTTCCTCTGTTTTATCTCTCCAAAACAGTGCATGAGGCGGGATTCAAGGTGGTTTTATCCGGAGACGGTGCGGACGAGCTTTTGGGCGGGTACGATTATTTCAGGCTTTTGAAAATTTTTCAGTTTGTCAGAAAGCATCCCGGAATGAATCCTGTTTTGCTTTATCAGCGGCTTTTTTCAAAACTTGAAACCCGCGCTTCCTGCGAGCAGTATCATCAGTATATTCTTTCAATGAATAAACTGCTTCCGCCCTTTTTTAAAAACACTCCTTATTTTTATCTTTCCATGCTCAGGAAAGACGAGCTGTTTTCAGAAGGTTTGAAACAGCAGCTGTCCCATACAGACGGGACCTCCCTTCCTTTTGATCCGAAGGTTCTGGAAGGCGCCGGGCCCTGGGAGCAGATGTTTTATCTGGAATCCAAATTAAGGCTTTTAAGCCTCACGCTTCCCCTGTCGGACAAAATGAGCATGGTTCATTCTTTAGAAAACAGGTCTCCGTTCATGGACTACAAGCTCTGGGAATTTGCTTATTCGCTTCCCATGTCTCATAAAATTTCCGGATTAAAGGAAAAATATATTCTAAAAAAATCCATGCAGGGTCATCTTCCCCGTGAAATTATCAGCAGGAGGAAGCAGCCGCTTTCAGCCCCTTCTGCCTGGTTTTTGAAGATTCTGGGAGATTCCGCTGAAGACCTCCTGACGGAGAAGGTCATCCGTGAGAAGGGACTTTTTAATCCGGACTATATCCTTAAGGTCCGGAAAAGCGCTGCGCTTAATCCCTCCGAAGATCCTTCTCCTTTGCTGTTTATGGTCTACTGGGTACATCTGTGGCATGAAGTGTGGATTAAAAAAGGGATAAATTCCCTTTAATCTCATTGGATTTAATTTCTCGTAGCTTGCTGCGGCTTTGTCATTGCGAGGCTTTGCAAAGCAATCTTTATGAGAGGGATTGTTTCGTCCCAAAGCGTCCTCGCAATGACGCATTTCGAACCTCGCAGCTTGCTGCGGGGTAGTTCATTTTTTCGCAGGGGGGCTTTGCCTTGTCATTTCGAGCGGCAGCGAGAAATTTTGTTTCTCAAAATCCTGATTCCTCACGTTCGTCCGGAATGATATTGATATTATCCCGCCGCCGGTCTGACAGGAAGTGGCTTTCCCTCCAGCGCATTTTGAACCATGTGTTTGACGTCTTCGGGGAATTCCTTTTCAACAACCCACTGGCAGAAATGCTTCTGGGTTTTGACCAGCTGGGTCAGGGGGGTTCCTTTGTTTTTTCCGAAATTGCATAAAATTTCACTCTTGTCATTCCAGATGAAATGATAGGAGGAGCACACCCAGGAGGGGTCGCCGGGGTAACAGTACTGGCCTAGTTCACCGGAGGTTTTGGGTAGATCTTCATATAATTTTACCTGGGCCGCGAGAACTTCGAAGGTGGCATTGATGTCCGCAAGGGCGCTGTGGCTGTTCTCCAGTTTTTTTCCGCAAAAAGTTTGATAGGCATGGGTCAGTGTTTTAGGATCATGTTTTTTCCAGATGACAAAGGGGTCGACAAGGGTCCATTTTTTGGGATCCAGATAACTTTTCCCGGCCCTTACCATTTCTCCTGAAAGAACGTTGAAGTCAAAAATGACATTATAGCCGAAGAGAACGGAATTGAGAATCCTTGAAAGAACCGCATCGGCAATATCCTCAAAATGGGGTTTCCCGGCAACGTCTTCATCGGTGATGCCGTGGATCAGGGTTGAGCTTTTCGGGATTGGAATTCCCGGATTGATCCGTTCGCAGAAGGTTTCTTTCAGCACTCCGTGTTCATAACTCACAAGGGCGATTTCCACGATGCGGTCGGAAAAGCTGCTGCCTGTTGTTTCAAGATCAATACCGACAAGTTTTGAGACTGAATTTAACATGATTCCCTTTCAATAGGTTTTACAATCACTGCTGACCCATACCCGACGACACGGTCTGTGTCGGCGCCTGCATCGGCAGAAGTGCTGTGGTGAACCGGTAATAGTTTTAAGGGGGAAAAAGCGGTTTTAAGTGCTGTAATCCCGGAAATAATGGCGGAGATGCCGCACATG
>CAYUET010000088.1:0-2760 GCA_964443875.1 uncultured bacterium
TTCAAGGATGGGGATGCACGCAGCCTATTATGAGTTGGTATGCAGGGTTGAAAAAACAAGATGCCCTGTAAAAGCCGCATTCATGGCGATTCGCGCGGTTTCAGAGTCTCTTATTTCCCCCACCATGATGATATTCGGGGCCTGACGCAGGCAGGCTCTTAAAACAGAGGAAAAAGTCAGATTGATCTCTTCCCTGACCTGAACCTGGTTGATCCCGCTCAGCTGATATTCAATAGGATCTTCCACGGTAATGATTTTACGGCCCGGAACATTCAGGGCGTTCAGACAGGAATAAAGCGTCGTTGTTTTTCCGGAACCGGTTGGCCCGGTAATCAGAATCACTCCGTTTGAAAGCTTAATCAGCCCATCCCAGATTTTTTCAGTATCCGATAAAAAGCCCAGGTTAGGCAATCCAAGCTTTAAAGAACTCTTGTCCAGAATACGCATGACAATGGATTCCCCCCATGTCCCCGGAAGACTGGAAACACGGATATCAATAGCCTTATTATTCAAATTAATCGTTATTTTGCCATCCTGAGCCAGACGTCTTTCAGAAAGCTTCATGTCAGCCAAAAGCTTGACACGCGAGGACATCGGATTCTGAAGCTGTTTGGGATGCCTCTTGACCTCCACCAGTACACCGTCAATCCGGTACCTGACTCTGTAATACTTTTCCATGGGTTCCAGGTGAATATCCGAAGCCCGGAGTCGAAAGGCTTCATGGATCATTCCGCTGACCAGTCGGATCACCGGGGCATCTTCAGCCGTGAGGTTTTTATCGTCCTTATTGTCCATAAAATTCATCAGGGCCTTTTCAACATCTGCCCCGGCAACCTGTGCATGGGAATCATGCACCCCCGATTCTTTCATGGCAAGAGCGGCATGTCCGGGATCCAGTTTATCATAGGTATTTTCAATGGCCGCCTTGATCTCTCTGAAGGAAGAAATGACACAATCAAGATTAATGTTCAGAATATGCCTCAGGGTGTCCAAATGATGAAGATCATGGGGACGGCAGGTTGCAACAATAAGGGTATTAAACTCCATTTTGTAAGGCATGATGGCAAAATCCAGGGCCTGCTGGCGTGTTATTTTTTCAACGGCTTTGGAATCTATCGGCTGCTTTGAAATGGCTATAAACTCCATTCCAAGTGCCGAGGCCAGCTCCATAAGAACGGCATCTTCGGAAAAAAGGCCTGTTTCAACGAGCCAATCCACGGGGCCTATGTTTTTTTTTATCGCGTTTTTTTTGGAAGACTCAGCAACGGCAGGGGTGAGAAATTTTCTTTTTCGGAGAATATTGATAATAAATTCCTGATTCTCACCGAAGCTCATCAGTATTTCTTTCTTAGATTGGAGGAAGGAATTTTCAGCTCTTTTCTGTATTTTGCGACGGTCCTGCGGGCGAGAGGAATGCCTTCTTTTTTTAACAGGGTAATAATATCCTGATCACTTAAAGGATTTTTAAGATCTTCATTCTGAATAATGGTAAGTATGTTCTGTTTGATATTCCTCGCCGAGGTAATCCCACCGTCCGAAGTCTTCATTTCATTGGAAAAAAAATATTTTACAGGAAAAAGGCCGTGCGGAGTCTGCACATACTTTTTGCTGACCGCCCTGGAAACAGTGGATTCATGAATTCCGATCTGGGCGGCAATTTCCTGCATGGTCATGGGCTCCAGATGTCCTACGCCTTCCTTGAAAAAAAACTTCTGCAGGTCGATAATTTTTCTCATAATATTATAGATCGTCTGCTGTCTCTGCTGGATATTCTTAATCAGCCACATTCCGGATCTGACTTTTGTTTTGATATAATCCCGTGTATCCTCGGGCGTTTCCTCATTATTCATTGCGTGCTTATAAAGGTTTGAAATATGAAGATGGGGAATCCGGTCATCATTGAGAATGATTTCATAATCCCCTTCCCTCTCTTCGATAAAAATATCTGGAGTAATATAGGTGACCGTATCCTGGCCGAAAATGCGTCCGGGTTTCGGCTCCAATTTGGAAATAAAAGCCGCGGAATCCTGAATATCCTCGACATCCGCTTTCAGGGCTTTGGCGATCTGCTGATATTTATGACGAGCCATATCCTCCATATGATTTTCAATCATATCCCGGACATATTTGGGAACAAAAGAAGAAGCATTGAGCTGTAAAAACAGACATTCTTTTAGATCTCTTGCCCCAACACCAATGGGATTAAAAGTCTGAATTCTGGACAACATCCTCTCGGCATCTTCTTCAGGACAATTCAAAGTGAGCGCAATCTGCTCAACAGGGATATGAAGATAGCCGTTGCTGTCAATACAGCCGATAATGTATTCCCCGATCTTATAAGAAACAGGGTCCAGGGTCATCATGTTCAGCTGCTGAATCAGATGCTCATGCAGGGATTCAGAAAAAGAAATGGACGCTTCCATATAGCGTCTCTTTTCCTCATCCACAGCCGAAGATTTTTTATTAAAATTGCTTTGCCGGAAATAATCTTTCCATTCGTCATCAAGATCAGCAAGGCGGTCAAATTCCTGCCTGAATTCCGTATCCTGCCCATCTGAATCGATTGCATTCGTTTTATCGACCGCAGAGACCGTTTCATCGAGGGAAACGGAGGACTCCAGCCTTTCTTCCAATAAGGGATTCCCCTCCATTTCCTGAGAAATCTTGGCGCGAAGCTCCATGATAGGCATCTGAAGAATTTGTATCGCCTGCTGCATCTGCGGCGATAAAATCATCTGCTGAACGGTCTTTAATGTCTGT
>CAYUET010000089.1:0-2729 GCA_964443875.1 uncultured bacterium
TGCATCTTTCAAGGCTGACAGAGCATCCTCATACGGAAACTTATCCCCGTATATCTCCTGACGGCAGGAAAATAGTATTTTGCAGGTCACAGCTGGAATGGGTGTCTCAGAGAGACTCCATTCCCTGGGACATTTATATTACAGATACAACGACTAAAAAAGAAGTCCTTGCAGCAAAAAATGGATTTGCACCTTCCTGGTCAGCAGAAGGGGATAAAATATATTTTCAGAGAAATAACTCCGAATTCATTGAACAGGACTTAAAAACAGGTAAAGAAACGATACTTTTCAAAAGCGGCACCCCTATTCTTAAAGAAGGCGCCTTTCTTGAAAACCCTCATTACAACCCGAAAACAAAGGAACTTGCTGTTACCTTGAGGGGAAGTATGCGAATTATGGGAATACTCTCAGAAAAAAGCTTTACAGGCCTATGCGACGGCTGTCAGCTGACATGGTCCGGTGATTTTCAATTTTTGTATTATACCTATTACGGAGGAAAAGGGCGCAATGCTTTTTATAAATACTCACCCCTGGATAAACAATCGCTTATATGGTTCGATTCTTCCTCAGATTACAGCCATGAATATTTTCCGAAAATATCCGGTAACGGAAAATACCTTGTTTACGGAGCAAGCGCAGAAGGGCATGAACATGATACAGCTGACTATGAGATTTTTTTTCATGTGATTGATTCACCGGCCAGTGAAGCCTTAAGAATTACTTATCATACAGGAAATGACTGCTGGCCGGACATTTATATTAAAGAAATGGGACGTTAGCCCGCATTTCCAATGCTTTCATTTTTCCCTCTATATAAAGCTTGCTTTTATTAATTTTTTAGCCTTTAATTAAAATTCTCTAAAAATCAAGAGGAGTTTGTATGAAACTAAAGACATTGCCTTCCAATAGAAAGTATGAAAGAATCTCCCCCTTGGGTGAAGGGGAATTGCATACAAACACCGGCCCTGGTAACTTCACACTAACTGATATTTCAGCCTGTGGGATTGGTATTGACTCCAGGCAGGACTTAGCTATAGGTCAGGATATGTCAATTAAATTGATTATGCATATTCCATATAGAAATAAAGAAATAAAAGTACGCGGGAAAGTTATTCACAAAAATGAAACCGATAAAGGTTATCACTACGGAATAAATTTTATTGATATAAAAAATGAAGAAATGATTGATATAGATGAGATTGTAGGAAAAAGATCTTCTACAAGTTATTTTGATTCCGGACTGTTTTTCAGCCTGATACTCATAACAACAATTGATATTGATAAAAATTTGCTTTTTTTATAGTTTTAATTACAGTTATCAGCCCGCATAAATGGAGTATTTTATACCGTCTTTTCCATCATTTTTAACCAAATACATAAGTTCATCCGCCCTGTGGACTAAAAAATCAACAGACGGTGGTACAGCCTCACATGACAACACACCTATGCTGAAGGTAACCGGCAATTGCTCTTGTCGCATTTTTTCCAGCAAACCAAGGCGAAGATTTGAGACTATTATATTTATAAATTCCTGATGAGTTTCAGGTAAGAGCACCGCCAATTCATCCCCGCCCAGACGTGCTACAATATCCGTTTTTCGAATATGAGTTCGAATAAATTCCACTACAATCCGAAGAGCACGGTCCCCTGCTGCATGACCACATTGATCGTTCACAAGTTTGAAATGATCGAGATCCATATACAGGAGAGTAAAAAAACGTCCATATCTTGCCAAACGATCAATTTCTCTCTGCAACAACTCATAAAAAGCGCGTGTGTTGAAAGCCCCGGTTAGGTTATCTATACGGGCCAGCTGAGCTTCCTTTTCCATTTCCCGCTTTAAGGCTGATAAAATCAATGTGATAATAACAAAAAATGAAAGTCGGATAAATGTATTCCATAGGGGTGTAAATAATTGAAGGTATGAATGACCTGAAGCCAAATCCATCAAAAGCCAAACGATTGCACTAACCAATGACGCAATAATTCCCAAGGGGCGGTTTACAAACCAGGTGACGAAAGCTACCGGAAAAACGTAAAACAGTGAAAATTCAATTTGATTTCCTGTTAAAAATTCCAAAATTCCCAATATACCAATTAAAAAAAAGCCCAGTAACAAAAGAAATACTTTGTTCTGCTTCTCTAGTAGTTTTAAGTGCTTCATATATTTTTTCCTGCTTTATAACCTGGTACAACACCTTAAAAATCACACAATTTTAATTGAATTATCAGCGGCTTCCGCCACTTTTTTAAGCCGCAATTTTCTAACCATTACCCGAATACCACTATCCTCGAATATTTCTCCGCCTTTAATAGCAGTACTGGATTTTTTGCGCACCACTCTGCCAGTGTCAGAAACTTAATGCCTTGCATAACAATCTCGTCATAACCAAATAATGAGGCGAGTTGCGACATATGCCCACCTCCTCCAACGATAACATAATTTCCCTGAGAATGGATATACGTGGGAAGGTGATCAAACTCAATTTCCATTTTTTTATTCAAATGCATCCTCTATCCTGCTTTTACGACCGGTATCTGGGCCCAGCGGGTTGTAAAGCGGCCTGAAAGGTTTTCCTGGCGCATTTTCCAGGTTCTGGCAAAACCTTCCTCTGCATACCGCAGGGTATTGCTGCCGAATCGGGAGTTGATGTTATCAACGGTTTTCATGAGCGCCTTGTTCTTTTCAAAATTCCTGTCTTTTAAAAACAAATCCATCTGAAGCTGGT
>CAYUET010000090.1:0-1698 GCA_964443875.1 uncultured bacterium
TAATATCTTTATTATTCATGGTTTGCATTTTAAAATCAGAAGAAAAAGAAGTCAATATGCGATTGTTTAAAAGCAAGCAATTTTTAAACATTTTTCCCCATTTAATACCAGTTGGACTCAGTCCCGGATGTAGTTACAGACTCCTCAACAGAATCCCCGGCTGAGAGTGCTGAATCCTTTTTAAATTCGATTTGCATTCCGTTTCTTACCGGAGTTTTTTCCTCTGCAGAAGAGCTCTTTTCCCGGGATTCATTATTATTCTCCGAGATCTCTTCCTGAGTGAGATGCATTACCCTAGTTTTTTTCGCAACAGGCTTCACCTTATTTATTTCCAGAGGGGGGATTTTCTCCTTTAACTCAGGAAGCTCCGCTTCAGGAACAATCTTGTAGAATCTATTCATTGCGCGAAAACGCTTATTTGAAGGATAATATTTTAAAGCCTGAGTCAAATACTTCTCAATTTTATCCTTAAAATCACTTTCCGTACATAAGACCAGGAGCAAATCCAGTCCTTCACCATAATCCAAATTTTTTTCGAGACATTTTTCCAAAAGCTCAATGGCAACAATGTTTTCCTTTTTCTTTAAATGAATTTTCGCGAGTTCAAAATAAGCCTGCGCATAGTGCTTGTTATACTTTATGGCCTTCAGTAAATCCTTGCGGGCCGCTTCCAGATCATCAATAACCATATTCACCAGACCTCTGTAGAAATAGGCTTCCGGATATTTACGTTTGCAGGAAATGGCTGTTGTCAAAGCCTGGAAACTGGAGTTCAGCATATTGGTGCGTATGGGCTCCCCCGTAACTCCGAACAATTTAAAAAAAATAACGCCGCGAAGGAAATAGATCTCCGCATCCTTTTCATTGAGTTCAAGAGCCTGCTCTGATTGATTCAGGGCCTCTGAAAAACGCCCCATTTCATACAAAATCTTTATTGAATATTTCCAGGCACTGAACATTTCCGCATTCAGCGCAATAGCCTCTCTCAAATCTCTTAAAGCCTGAGGATACCGACGCATCTCAAACAACAGTTTCCCCCTGTCATTTAAACACTTTGCTCTCTTTTTCCAGGAAGCATCACTGTACCTTAAAGCTTCCGAATAATTTTTCAATGCATCCTGAGGGGAAGATTTTAAAGACTTTTTTGCTTTTTTATAAAACTCATCGGGTTTTCCGGCATAAAGAGGGAAAGAAAAAAATAGTAATATCATCAGCAGACAAACGTTATGAATTCTTCTCATCCTCTTTCCCCCATTTATCAGAACAATATCGGATTTCATACTTTTCTGAAAATCATACCCGTTAAAGTCTCAAAAAATCAACCTCTTTTAAAAATATTCCGGTTAAATAAAATTTTCAATGGACAGGAATATAAAGATATGGTATTCGAGACCCTCTTAAAGTAAATCTTTACGAATTTACGTTTAATTATAAACTGGAGTCATACAATGTCAAAAGAATGTTTTACTTGCGGTAAAAAACCGGTGGTAGGAAAATCATATGTTATGAAAGGTATTGCCAAGAAAAAAGGCGGTATCGGTTTGCACTGCACTGGGTCAGTAAAAAGAAGATTTCTTCCTAATCTTCAAAGCATTAAAATTAAAGTCAACAACGGCGTTAAACGCGTCACTGTTTGTACTTCCTGTATTCAAAAAGGCGCGATTGTGATGGATGTATGCGGCGTAAAGCGCTGTGTAT
>CAYUET010000090.1:1708-2707 GCA_964443875.1 uncultured bacterium
AGTTTTCTGATTTCAAATGAATAAAAAAAACCCCGGTCACCCGGGGTTTTTTTTTGATCTTTATTTCTAATATATTTCTTTTATTTTGAATCGCCATCTACAGCAGCAGGCACTTGTGCCGTCTCAGAAACTGCAGCAGGAGCGGTAGGAGCGGCAGGAGCGGCAGCTGAAGGCTGTACAGTTTTCTCATCCATTTCAGGTTTTTTAGCCAGATCACTCAATGTCTGACCCGGCTTAAGATTAACCGTCTCTGTTTTTACAACCTTATCATTCACTTTGGTAGTAACCGTAACAGGCCCATTCACCTTAGGTCCTGATTTACCCAGAAGCTTATTGGTAAGATCACCAATTTTTTTACTGACATCCTGAGCTTCCTGAGTCGGAACCTGTGAAACATTGGCGGCAACAGCAGCCTTGTTCTTATTTATACCGCTCACAACAGACTTTCCTTTTCCAAGCTGCAGATAAGCCAGCGCAAAGGAAGAAACAAAAAAAGCAATAGCCAGATAAGCAGTAACTTTAGTCAAAACGTCTGTAGTTCTTGCACCAAAAAGATTCTGTGCCGTACCACCGGCAAAAGAACCGAAAGCCCCTGCAAGTCCCTGCCCTTTTCCGGACTGAATCAGAATCAAAGCAACTAAACTCACTGCAATAAGCACATGTACGACTTGAAAACAAACAATCCACATAACATTAGTCTCCGTTAATAACGATTAATAATTTACAATTTTCGCGAAAGAATCCGCTTTAAGGCTGGCGCCTCCAACCAAAGCTCCGTCAATATTTTCCTTGGTCATTAATTCCCGGGTATTCTCCGGCTTAACACTTCCTCCGTATTGAATACGCACTGAATCAGCAACTTCTTTTCCAGCCAGTTTAACCAGAAGCCCGCGGATAAAAGCATGAGCCTCTTCTGCCTGTTCAGGAGTAGCTGTTTTTCCTGTGCCGATGGCCCATACGGGTTCATAGGCAATCACAATCTTTTTAAAATCTTCAGCA
>CAYUET010000091.1:0-2671 GCA_964443875.1 uncultured bacterium
TATTGCTCTGGGATGACATTTCAAAATCGGCTTTAGGCGTCGTCTTCCGGCGGAAATCTTACCTTCAATCCGGCAAAAACACCTTCCTTGACCCTTCGTCTGAAAAGTCGCAGTTAACCAAGTCAGGCTTTTCATCATACAAGACAAACTTAATCTGCTTTTTCAATTTTAAAAGAAATCAAAAGGCTGGAACACCTTTATGTATCTAGGACTATTTCATTCCATAATGATTTAGATACAATCCATTCTAATGCTTTTCTTCTTTCAATAACAATATCCCCATTGATTTTTAATAATAAACCTTTATCATTTCCAGATAACTTTGATTCTTTTAAAGCCCAATGAAGATTATAATGCAAATCAGTTTGAAAAAGAATCTCTTCCTTATTTCTTATATTGGTTTCTTTCATGAACTGATTAACTGGAACTTTAGGAGGAATTTTATTAAAGATTGAATCTAAATTACATAAAATATTTGGAAAGGGTAATTCAGAGACACCTTTAATAGCCCATATCAACGTATAAAGACTTTCTTTAAGCCAAGATAAATTCTTTTTTAATTTATTGGATTGTGGAGTTTCAATAAAAATTCTTTTTTCTTCATTCTCTAAAGAATCAAATACTCCTTCAACTTCAAGCCATTTTTTTATTTTTTCGATTTCAACTTTTGGCATAGTAATACCAATTAACGAATAAAGGTGTATAATTCTTAGAGCTATATCTTGAGGGGTTTTAAATATTTTAAGTTCTTTTTCCAAATCAGGAAGATTTGGATTAACAGGAATTTCCTGATTGCGTAAAATTTCATGAACTTTATTTCTAATCAATGACATAAAATTATTCTCCTATTTCCAAAATAATGACCATCCACCTTCTTGCCCATTTTCTTCATGATACTTCTTATGAGCATCCTTATCTAATAAATGTAATTTATTTTTATCTTCCTTATCATGATGCCATTCTCCATTTTGAGGATTTGTTCTACCACCATTGTCTGCACTTGTTCTATCATAAGCATCTTTTCCATATTTTTCTTCAATTTTTTTCCTAAGTTCAGGGTCTTTTCCCATTGCATCATTTAATTGCATATTCCCTGCATTTGATTGCCCTTTTCTAGTTTTTGCCTTCGTTTTGCTCAAATCGGCTGTAAAATCAGATTCTAATTGATTAGTTTGGCTTCCTTCCCCACTATCCTTAGTAAGAACATTATCACCTGGTTTTTGTTCAGCTTCAGGATGTGTGTTATTAATCGGGGTTTGATCTCCTCCAGGATCCACATTCTTTCCTGCATCTCCAATATCCACAGCCCCTTTATTAATAAGCTGTTCATCCCCAAGATGCTCTGTCTGAATAGGAGTTCCTGTATTCTTAGGTATATCTATAGGAGGAGTAGGCGGTGTTACATCATTTTGATTTCCATGATCAACAGTTTCTTTTTTATTCTTCCCTTGATCTCCACTTGCCGCTTCTGTGTTAGTTTCATTTACATTTTGTTGTGTTTCAATAGATTCGGTTACACTTTTTTCATCTTCTCTTGGTGGTCTATCTACTCCACCAAAGGGTGCTCCTCCTGGGAATCCTGCACCAGCACCAGTCTCCAACCCCATCGGATCACTAAACGTCCCCGGATTCCCCCGGACAAACTCATACAGATTGCATCCGTCCACAAATCCCAAAGGATCATGGCTGATAAACCTTCCCAGCTCAGGAGAATAGTACCTTGCCCTGAAGAAGTATAATCCAGTTTCTGAATCCAACTCCCTGCCCTGATACAGCCTATTAATCAGCGGTTCATCTGTAATGGTGTTTCCGTCCGCATCCTGAACCGTAAGCTTTCCAAAGTTGGAATAATCATACCTCTGCAATACGTTTCCTGAAGCATCCGTCACAGCATAGACAGAGCCTTGGTCATTGGTGAGGGGGTAGAAGTTTACACCGTTTTTAGTAATTCTGTTTACATCGTCAATTCCAAGACCGTGGATAGTCCATGTCGAAGCTACGCTGGAATGCTCCTCCACCAGTTGATTTCCTGAATACAGGAAGATGGATTCCCCGGTCAAGCCGGGTAATGACGAAGACTTTTTAACTCTTCGCCCTTCGGCGTCATAGGCGTAGGTAGTCACGGCTCCCGTGGCCTTGCTGGTCGATTGAATCAGTTTGTTTTCGGCGTCAAATACATACGTGTTCTTCCCGTCGTCTGTGATGTTGCCGTTTAAATCATGGGATAGATTCTTCGCATCGCCTAGAACTGCATCCTCCACTGTGTTGATTTTACTGGTCGGATCAGCACTATACATTCCGCCGGAAATGTTGTATTTCTCCTCGCTTAAAACTGCTCCAGTTCCATCCTGCTTAGTTACGGTCTTACGGTTGCCCAGAAGATCAAGGTCAAGATTGGTCAATTGCGTAAATGTCGGCGCATTGTCGAAGGTGGGAACTCCTGCATACTGGGCAGGATCGATAACCTTTTCGCCTTTAAGCCTGTATAAATTGTCGTAGGCATAGAGTTTGGCACTGGACCCTTCGACTCCGCTCAGGGTGACAAAGGACGTCACTTCTGAAAGCTTGTTCCCTTCGTTATCGTACTGATAATTCAGGGTCAGTAGATTTTTGGAATTCAGCGTATCTGCAATGGAGACGAGTCTTCCCAGTTCATTGAAGGTGTTGGCTT
>CAYUET010000092.1:0-2663 GCA_964443875.1 uncultured bacterium
AGAATCCCCGGTTTTATGAATGCGTGCATCGGTTTTTGTGCCGGGGGCCCCGGGTACGTTCAACCCCTTCATCATGGATTTGAAAACAGGGTGGTTGATTACATTTTCAACATACACAACCGGAATTTTTCTTTTTTCCGCTTCAAAAATCAGCAGATTGGCCGAGGAAACAAGGTTTTCCCTGTCTTTAAAGGGGCGGACAGCCGCAGCGCCCGTATAATCCTCCTGGATATCCACAATAAGCAGGGCTTGTGCCTTGGCTCCGTAATCCGGAATTCTCTCTCCCTGAGTGGGGCTCATGATCTGATAAAGGGCCCCAAACAAAAGAAGAGCCAGGACTGCGACAACAGAGGCAACAATTAAAACTACCTTAAGCCATAATTTCATTTTAAAATCTCCGGTTTTTATTGGTCATTAAAAATTTTTTAATAAAAAAGAATCTGTTCGTATCAAGGTCAAAAAGAATAACTTCTTCCCCTTTTATCGGCAAGAACTTGTTTGAAGGAATCTCTGATTCCGTATAAAGTGAAAAAATGAACTACTCCGTGGCAAGCTGCGAGGAATCAAATACGTCATTGCGAGAAATTAAACCCAATGAGATTAAATAATGTTGTAATTTTGATCAGAAATTCATGGTATGATATTTGCACTTCTTTTTCAAACAGGAGAATATAGATATGAAAATAGACAGGATAAAATGTGTTTTAATTTTTTTAGGAATGATTTTTTGTTTTCCGGCCTTTGCCGGGTTTGAACTGGACACGTCCTTCTGGAAAATTACCTCTTCCAAAACAAGCCTGGATAAATGGGTTTATGAAACCGGGGAGGATCGCCTGGAGGATCTGTCCTATATTCAGGCAGGCGGAAAAGTTATGGAGCTTGAGACAGATGCCAATAAATATATGTTTTGTCTGAGCTATCACTTTGAGGACACTCTTTACAGGCTTTCGATCGGCGTGGACTATGCGGGAAGCGGGAATCAGAAAGTCAGGAACTCCTCCTGGGGAGGACAGCTTGAGGATGCGGAGGAACTCATGTTTCATTCCACGGTTTTTGATGCCAAAAACATGGAGTATACTAATTTTCATGCCTCCTATCGTCTTTTGCCTTTTGAGAGCGACAACATTTCTGACAATTCGATCACAGATAAGGGGCTGGATCTGATTTTATCCTGGGTCGAATATGACCAGTCCTTCACAGTCACCCGTTATTACCCGGTCATCAATCATGAAGTACCCGCCTATGTACGGGTGGCGGATTTCAATCTTCAGGCCTCCTCCATTGGTTTCGGACTCGGAGGAACAACAGGGATTTTCTCCGATATTTTTCAGGCGGACGGACGTGTGATTTATTATCCGTTTTTTGACTGGGAGGGAAGCGCCTGGGAATATCAGTTTAAAATTTCTTATTACCTCTGGGAGGATCTCGGGATTTTCATCGGGGGTAAATGGTTTCAGTTTCAGGCGGAGACCGAATACACCTTCAATTTTTTTGCGGACGGAATGGGCGCCTACAACGATGATTATACTTCCGAGGGAATTAATGTTGATCTCGGAGGCTATGTTCTGGGCGTGGCGCTGAAGTTTTAATCTCCGGGGGTTTAATTCCCCCCTCAGGATTCAAAAACGGATCCTATGAATTCATTTTCCGGATCCGGAGTCTCTTGTTTAAAGCCTGCCGGCTGATCCCCAGTAAATTGGCGGCAATGGACTGATTTCCACCGGCCCGGGAGAGCGCTTCATCCACCAGGAGCTCCTCGCATTCTTTAAGCGTGGGGAGCATGGGCGGAAAGGAAAAGGATTGACAGGGCATTGGGGAGTGCCTATCCGGGGACGAAGACATGTGCCGGATATTTTTTTTGAAGACCTCCAGAGACAGAATCCCTGACTTGTGCACGCCCAGGGCATCCAGGACCATGGATTTCAGTTCACGGATGTTGCCCGGAAAGGGGTAGGTGGATAAAAGGGTGAAGAGTTCGGAAGAAACAGAAGGAATGTTTTTTTTAAGCAGTTTTGCCCCTTCCTCTATAAAAGCGGTGACCAGAAGCGGGATATCCTCCTTGCGCTCCCTTAAGGGCGGAAGATACATCTGATGAGCGCCCAGGCGGAAGAAAAGATCTTTTCTGAAAAGATTTTTATTCTGCAGGGACTCAAGATCCTGATTGGTTGCGGCAATGATTCTTGCCGTAGACCTTTTAAGCTGGTCCGAGCCCAGGGGAAGGTATTCCCCCTCCTGCAAAAGTCTTAAAAGTTTCACCTGGGAGGCCGGGGGAAGATCTCCGATTTCATCCAGGAAAATGGTTCCTTCCGAGGCTTCCTGGATCAATCCGGAACGGCTTTCAAGAGCCCCTGTGAAAGCCCCTTTTTTATGCCCGAAAAGGGTGTCTGAAAAAACGGCATCATCGAGGCCGGCTGCATTTACGGTCACAAATTTCCCGGATCGTCCTGAGAGTTGATGCAGGGCCCTTGCCACCAGTTCCTTGCCGGTGCCTGTTTCCCCGGTAATGAGAACGGAAGAGGAAAAGGGCGCCACCGCCTCAATATAGCTGAAAAGGGAAAGCATGGCAGGCGTCTGGCTGATCATGGCATGAAATTGTTTGGGAACAGAAAATTTTTTTTCCGATATGCTTTTCTGAAGAAAACTGTTTTCCTGTTTCAGAACCC
>CAYUET010000093.1:0-2648 GCA_964443875.1 uncultured bacterium
ATCCCATAGGGAAAAGATTTTATTGATGTTTTCAGTGACCTGCCTGAAGCGTTCTTTGGACTCCAGAATCTGTTCCTCAGCCTCTTTGCGGGTTGTCAGATCCATGGCTACGGCGACAATCCGGTTGGAATGGGAAGTCACATTAAATTGCGAAAAACAAATGGTTTTCACCCAGTGCACACATCCATCAGGCCAGAAAATTCTGAATTCCATAATGATTTGTTTCTGTCCGGAAATCAGGGAGCGTTTGGCTTCTAAAAGGGCATTCAGATCCTCCGGGTGAACAATGCTGTGAAGGTCTTCCAGACGAGTGTATTCATTCATGTTTTTTCCGAAAATTTCCCTGTGTGTTCCCCCGAAATAATATTTGTTCTCCTCCTGCTTCCATTCTACAAAAGCGATTCCAGCAATTTTAACCGCCAGTTCCAGTTGTTCCATTTTCAGCATGTGATGGTCTCCGATGACTTTGTAAAAGGAGACATCCCGGATAAGGCAGAGGACGGTTAAGATTTCCCCGTTTTCGGCAAGTTCCGGTATAAATCGCCAGCTGCAGAGGGTTTCCTTTTTTTTCACGGGGAAAGGAAAAGAATGTTCAGATTTATTCCTGGTTTTAAAAACATTTTTTAATTCCCTTTGAATAAAGGAACACAGCGAATCAGAAAAGCCCAGCTCCGCGAAGGTTTTTCCAAGGGAGTCCTGGACAGAGATTCCGGTAAGGGCTTCAAACGGGGAGGAGTTGAAAAGAAGATGTCCGGCCCTGTCAAAACGCTGAACCAGAGCCATGAGATTGTCTGTTAACAGGTTAAAAGTTTTTTCACTTCGGATCAAAGAGTTCTGAATCTGTTTGCTGGCAGTCAGATCCAGAAATATCACTAAAACGCGGCTTAAAGTTTTTTCATGACCCGGAACAACAACCGATTTTACCTTAAAAGATTTGAGGGTCTGTTTGGCTGTGAGCACTTCTATTTCAAATTCAAAATCTGTTTTGTGGTTTGCCAGATGAACCAGGTTTTCACAGAAAACAGAATAGGATTTTTCAAGATATTTATGGATGAAATGACTGACATACTCGTAATCATGTGAAGTGAATTCCATGGCCTGCATAAAGGCCTGATTAAACCTTAAGGTTTTGACAAAAGAGAGGCTTTTTTTAACCTCATCAGGATGAGACAAGAAATAAGGCATCAGATCAAAGACCCCGGATTGTCTTAATTCATTGAAATAGTCATTCACTCGTGAATAATCTCTTTCGCAAATCGGAATAAAGGAATGCTCAAAAAGGGTGTCGAAGGAAGAACGGAGCTCCTCTGCTTTTTTATTGTTGCGGATTTCTGGATTCAGGAGGCTGATAAAAAAAGTTTTTTTGTTTTTAATCACCCGAATGGAAGTGCCTTGAATGGGAATTGTCGTTCCGTTTTTATGCACAATAGATCCCTGAAACCTGTCCATCCCGTGAAGAAAGAGTTTTTGAAATACAGGTTTGATTCGATTTTTCAGGTATTCGGATGAAATATCATAGGGGGTTTTCCGGAAAAGCTCTTCAGCCGTATAGCCGCAAAGATTCAGCGCTTCCTGGTTGAAATGAGTGAAGGTTCCTGCAGAACCGTCCGGCAGAGCCCCGTGGATAAAGACCGAGCAATGCAGCTGATCCTGAATCAGGCGCTGATCTTCATCGAGAATGGAGCTGAAAAGTTCGGAGAGGCTGTTTTCCGGAAAGCTGAAATAGATCTCAAGGGTTTTATCTTCGTCTGAAAAATGAGGATGAATATGAAGGTCTGTTTTTTGAAGTCTGCCCTGCAGGATATAGGTCAGTGAAGGAATTTTTACAGGGTTGTATAATTCGGCAAAGGAGCCGGTCACCGGGTGAAGCCTTTCGCGTGATTCTTCAGTCCAGAAATTCAGAAGAGGCAGGGCTTTTCCCCTGATTGGGTTTCCTTTTTGTTGTATATGCGAGCAGAGGGAGGCACTGGCAAAGAGGATGATCCCCCGGGAATCGCACAGGCAAAAGCAAGGTGGTTTTTCAAGAAAGTCTGCCGACCCGGAGGGGGGTATGTTGTTCATCTTCAGGGTTCCTCAGTTATGGAATGAAGTATTTTTAAAAAAGAATAAATCAAAATTGGAAAATGTAAAGGGCATTCGTTTGCAATCCTTCAGAGTGTTTTTAAAATGAACTATCCCTACGCTCACCGCGAGGAACCCGGATTTCTGGCTTGGCTTGAGATGACAGGCCAATGAAGCGGGGGAGGGATGAGGACGGGGAGAAAAAATTATTTTTTCAGATAAAGGACGGTTTCACCCACATGTCTGGATTCGAATTTTTCGGACAGGGTGTAGATATTTTCCGTGGCTCCCAGAAGAAGAATTCCGTCGGGAGCCAGCATGCTGTGAAACTGTTCCAGAATTCTTTTTTTGGTTTCATCATCAAAATAGATCAGGATGTTCCGGCAGAAAATAATATCAAAGGATCCCAGATAGGAAAAGGATTCGATCAGGTTGACGGTTCGAAATTCAATGATTTTTCTTAAGAACTGCTTCACCGACCACTGTTTGTTTGTTTCATCAAAATAAAAGGTTTTGTACATCTGGTGAATTCCCCGGGACATTTCATTGTCGCTGTACTCTCCGGCCATGGCCTTGGCCAGAACCCT
>CAYUET010000094.1:0-2589 GCA_964443875.1 uncultured bacterium
CAGTCCCATTATGCCCGACCAGCCTCTCAGCCCGGGTACCCGTCATAGCCTTGGTAGTCCATTACACCACCAACTAGCTAATAGGCCGTAGACCCGTCCTCAACCGACAGCTTACAAGTAGAGGCCATCTTTAGAATAACTGAATCACAATTACTCCACATTCGGTATTAGCACCGTTTTCGCGGTGTTTTCCCCAAGTTAAGGGAAGGTTATCCACGTATTACTCATCCGTTTGCCACTATCCCTTGCGGGATCGTTCGACATGCATGCCTGATCCACGCCGCCAGCGTTCGTTCTGAGCCAGAATCAAACTCTCCATAAAAATGTAAAGTTTGAATCTTACTATTTACTTAACTATTATTGACAGAAACCTCCAAATTTTTCAATTTGGATTTTTCCACACTCATTACATTACGCAATTAAATTATCAAAGATCATTTAATGAAGACTTTACTTCATTGAAAGTTTTTATTGGTATACCCTGCAAAGTTGAACTAGTCAACCCGTTCAGGTTATTTCATTTTTTTGTCTACCCCTCGAAAGGAGGCGATACTTTTACCAGATTCATTTTTTTCGTCAATATCTTTTTTTATTTTTTTGAATTATTTTTTTTAATTCGCAAACCTGATATTGTCACCACTCTACTGGTGAGCGGCACATCTTACTTTAAAAGAACTTTTTGTCAACACTAAAAATTAATTTTATTTTTTAATTTTTTTTAACAAATTCAAATTGTTAGCTGTATGCGCTATGCAAATTCTGTAACAACAACCACCGTTTCAATCAACGTTAGGGTGATGGATAATAATGATATTTTATCTTTTGACAACAAAAAAAATAAAAAAAATTAAATTTTTTGTTTAATTTCAATCAATCCCTTATTTTATATGGCCTGGAAGTCATCCATTAAAACAAGTTTATTATCTAGAAACGCTCTTTTTTTACTTCTTTGACGTCTTATGCCCTAAAAAAATTACTTTTCTTCCCAACCTTTTTTTCACTTTCCGTTAATACCAGAATCTTCTTCAACAGGAAAAAATCAAAAGAAACCCCTTATCGCGCTGTTGACCTTTTGAATCATTGAAACGACTCCACACAACTCCAGAACTGAGTTTCAGGGCTGTCACACTCTCTATAAAACAAAAAAACCCTGCAGGGAGATGAAGCCCTGCAGGGCCTGAATTTCCGGCAAAGAAACGTTTAAGCACCGGCAGCTATATTTCCTACCACCTTATCCCCGAAAGCACTGGTTGAAAGAATTCTCTTAGAATCAAGGGATTTTCCGGCAAGATCGGGGGTTACAAAACCCTGTTCAAACACCTTGAACATGGCCTCCCACACGGTTGAGGCCTCTTCCCTGAGATCAAAGCATTTTTCCAGCATAAGCGCTACACTTCCTATCATGGAATAGGGATTTGCAATATTCTTATTGGCGATATCCGGAGCGGATCCGTGTGCTGGTTCAACAAAACTCTTCTTTGGCCCTATACAAGCTGAAGGCATAAGCCCCAGAGAACCGAGAATCCCTCCTGCCTGATCAGTAAGAATATCCCCCTGCATGTTCTCTAAAAGCATAACCCCGTTAAACTGAGCCGGATTTTTAACAAGCTGAAACGCCGCATTATCCACAAGCATTGAACGGTAAGGCACGTCCGGAAATTTTTTTGAAATTTTTTCAACGATTTCCTTCCAGAATCTTGAAGTGGCAAGAACATTGGATTTATGAATATCCGTCATCCCTGATTTCCTCTTCCGGGCCTCCTCAAAAGCCACCCGAGCAACACGAGTCACTTCATCTTCCGTGTAAACACATTCATCCTTGGCGTAATTCATGCCTGTGGAAGCCCCTTCGGTCTTTTCCCCAAAATAAATTCCACCCAGAAGTTCACGGATCATCAGAATATCCAGCCCATCTCCCAGTATTTCCGGTTTAATGGGAGAAAAAGAAAGAAGTTCCTTAGGCAGACGAACCGGTCTGAAATTGGCAAAGGTCTCGTAACGTTTTCTTATGGGCAGAATGGCGGCAATTTCAGGCCTGTGCTCCTGTGGGATTGTATTCATCTGCTCAATGGCAAGTCCCACCGGGCCTTTCATGATTGCATCCGCCTCATCACAGATTTTTTTTGTTTTTTCAGGAAATGCTGAACCTTCAGAAAAATAAGCTGAAGCACCGAATGGGGCGTAATTTAAAATAAAAGTATGATGAAACTTCTCTTCGATTGTCTTCAAAACCTTAACCGCTTCCCTCATGATTTCAGGACCAATACCGTCCCCTTCTAAAATGGCAATGATTTTTTTCATTTTTTAAACTCCGATGCTGTTTTTTGATTGTATAAGCCTGATCCCTGGAAAAAACAGAACTGAAAAATAACAGAAACAAAGGCATTGTTATGTCTTTAAACATAAATATTTTTGTGAGGATTATCAAATAAATTTGTCAATATCCAACCTTAAGCTTTTGTCAGGCCGGATCCTAACCCGAATTTTGCGCGTAAGCGACAAATATTCGGGGATGCAATGCCTGTTTGACCCGGTCAAAACAGGCTTGCGCAGACAAAAGGTTGTTTTTTTGCCTGAATACAGGATTGG
>CAYUET010000095.1:0-2542 GCA_964443875.1 uncultured bacterium
CCACCATGCGTTTTGGTGCGGATGAAAGAATTCGTCAGGAATATTTTGATTACATACCCTCAAAATTTGATCCTCCCGGGTATGCACGGGGCGGAGAGAATAATTACTTTCGATACAGGACTCGGGTGTGGAGTGAATGGGACCCCGCTTCCGAATGGACATTACGGATTCGTGTTACGAATGAAATACGAACCTGGATGGAACCGGATATGAGTTCACGTCCTGAACGTTCAACGTATGAATATCCGGATGAACTGGTTTTTGATAATCTTTATCTTGAACGCCGAAATCTGCTGGATGGAACTCTTGATCTGAGAGTGGGCAGGCAGGACTTAATGTATGGGAATAAGAAAGTAATTTTTGATGGCACTCCCGGCGATGGTTCCCGTACCATTTATTTTAATGCGGTTAAAGCCGTATGGCGGATCAATCAGGAAAATAGTCTTGATGGGTTTATCACTTCCAATAAACCAGAGGATTCTTTGGCTTTAAACTCCACTGAACGTGATTTGAATGCCTATTCTAAATCCATTGAGGATGTTACGGAGTCAGGAACAGGATTATACTGGAAGAATAATGCTCTTGAGCACTATCCTTTTGAAGTCTATCTGATCTACAAAAAAGAAAGCGAATATGATGAAAGGACAACAACCGGTTCCTTGACATATCCATGGCAGGAATCAGATCTTTCCAGAAATATTATTACCAATCCGGCGCTTGATCTTTATACGTTTGGAACACGATGGATGCCTTCATGGAGTGAATCGGTGAGTGGTAATCTGGAATTGGCCTTCCAGTCCGGAGAAAGAGGGGATGAAAAAGTGGAAGGCTGGATGATCGATGCCTCTTTAAAACATCATTTCTTTTCAGAAACCCGATATAAACCTTCTCTTGAATATGGCATCTATTCTCTTTCCGGCGATAAATCGGATTCAGATAAGGATGAATCCTGGAATCCTCTCTGGTCCAGAGCTCCGCAAATCAGTGAACTTTATGTTTTTTCCTATGATTTAGAACAGTCTGCAGCACGCTGGTCAAATCTTTTGGCTCCCCATATGGACCTGATGGCCGGCAATCTGCTTTTTAATGCAAAGACCACTCTTGCCTTTTATTATCTGTGGGCATTGGAGGCGGATGGGGCAGGAGAGGGTAAAAACAGAGGAATACTATATATTTTAAAAAATGAATTTACACTTGCTGAAAAGAAGCTTACGGATAATGACAAACTTTCCGGCGTATTATGGATTGAGGCTTTCGATCCTGGTGATTATCACTCCCGTGACGATACTGCTATTTTTGTCCGTGGCGAATTTTTATATTCTTTTTGATTTAGCCCGAATTTTACGCTAAGCGACAGCTATTCGAAATTCAGGTCTTTTTGGACAAAGTCAAAAAAGACCTGAATAGACAAAAGTTTGATTTTGGATTGGATATAAGATTACGGTCAATATTGGGGCTGGAAGGATAGATTTAACAGGTTTTAAAAATTTGAGTTCATTTTTCATGCAATATCCAGGTCAGGAGTAACGGTTTTATAAAAACTAATTTTACAGTACCTCTGTTGTTTTCCTTTTTATTATTTTCCGTTTATGAGGAAGAATAATGTCTGTCTTATTAAAAAATATGACCTCTGAAGAAGTCTTTCAACATTTGAATTTTTTGGGTGTGAATCTTCCTCTTGCCCGAAAGATTCAGGCAAGCGCTTTAAAAAAAAATGAATGGCTTAAATACGGTTCCGGTGTTCCCCGTAACATAATGGAAAAAGTTTATGAAAGTGCCATAATTCCAAATCTTATTCAGATTGAAAAAATTGAATCGTCTGTGGATAAGTTTGCTCGTTATGTTTTTCAGGGAAACGGAAAAGAGTATTTTGAGGCTGTCCGTATTCCTCTTTTTCACCGTTCAGAGGATTTGAAATACATTGTCTGTGTCAGCTCTCAGGTCGGCTGTGCCATGGGGTGTGATTTCTGCTGCACAGGGAAAATGGGATTCATCAGGCAGCTTGAAACCTGGGAGATTGTCGATCAGGTGATGAAGATTGCTGCAGATTCAATACATCCTGTAAAAGGAGTCGTCTTTATGGGGATGGGAGAACCTTTCTTGAATTATGACAACGTGATACGCGCTGCCCGGATCATATCAGAACCTTGCGGCTTGGCCATTTCTGCAAAGGCAATCACGATTTCAACTTCAGGTGTTGTTCCCGGTATTAAAAGGTTTGCGGCGGAAAAACAACCTTACCGTTTAGTTATTTCTTTGACAACCGCGGATTCAAAATTGCGAAGTTCCCTTATGCCTGTTGAAAAGAGATGGAACACTTCTGAACTGATTAAGGCCTTGAAAGAATATTATTCTTTGACCCATGAACGCATCACGATTGCATGGACGCTTCTTTCCGGGATCAATACCACACAGAAAGAGGCCAGGGATTTAGCTGCTTTATTCAAGGGGCTTCCGATTAAGCTGGATTTGATTGATGTCAATGACCCGACCGGAAAATATCTTCCTCCCTCTGAAGAGGAATTGAATTCATTTCGTGATT
>CAYUET010000096.1:0-2394 GCA_964443875.1 uncultured bacterium
GTAAGCGTCCGGCAGCGGACATCTTGAACGAGTGCATGGTGTTTGATAAAACCCGTGCATGCAAAATGCGATTATAAAATACACAGTTGAGAAAAAGCGTTGGAGCAAAACTGAAAGTGACCATTTTCTCCGACAATACGAGAAGAGCGCTGGAAGCATGGCTGACTTTTGTCGTGCCAATAATATTCCTGCAACCACATTTTATGGCTGGATAAAGAAGGCCAAGAAAAGTATTCCGCCTCTGACAGAGGTTAAATTTGATATTCCACCCCAGCACCAAATCATAAATCTGAAATTTCCAAATCAAATTGAGCTTTCAATGAAAGTTGAAAGTGCCTCTGAATTCAAAGGCGTCTTGAGGAGTATTCTTACATGCTGAGCTTTGCAAATAACATGAAGATCTTTCTCTCCACAGAGCCCCTTGATCTGCGGAAAGGCTTCGATGGGCTGTATTCATTTACAAAAAACAATCTTCAGGAAGATCCGCTTTCTGGAGGATTGTTTCTTTTTACCAATCAGAGATATGACCGGATTAAGATATTATACTGGGACGGAACAGGATTATGGGTGATGACGAAACGGCTGGAGAAAGGGACATTTTCGTGGCCAAGAGGGACAGACATTAAGGATGGAAAATTAAAATTAAGCGGTGAAGCCATGGCGCTTTTGCTTGATGGAGTAGATTTAAAGCAGGGAAGTATGAGGCCCTGGTATCAGCGGGAATAAAAATGTTATATTTTTAAAAATTATCTTGCAGATGACTCAGAATGCCTGATAAATAAAGGGAATGCAATCGAGCATTGAAAATTTAAACAAACAGCTTCTTGAACAAAAACACTCCCTTGCAGATTTAAAAAAAGATAATGATCGCCTCGAATCTGAAAACCACATTTTACGTCAAAGAGTCGATTATCTTGTAAAAAAATATTTTGGTGGTCAAAAGAGCGAAAAGCTTTCTCCCAATCAACTTGAATTTTTATTAAATGAACTGACAAAACTTCCTGCCTCGCAGGAGCAGGATAAAATCCCTGAAAAAAAAAGTCCATTTTCTGAAAAACCAAGGAAAGAAACCCGAAAAACCAGGCAACTTCCAGAGAATCTACCTGTAGAAGAAATAATCATCGAGCCAGAAGAAGTTAAGAAAAATCCCAATAATTATCGGTGCATAGGTGAAGAGAGGACAGAAGAACTGGATGTAACGCCACAGACATTTTTAAAACGGGTTTATATCCGGAAAAAATATGTTCAAAAATCAAAAGGTGATTTTCCACCTGTAATTGGGGAATTGCCGCCAAGGTTGATTGAAGGAAGTCTGGCGAGTCCGGGCTTATTGACACATATTATTCTGAATAAATATATGGATCATCTTCCATTTTACCGCCAGGAACAAATATTTCAATTACGATATGGCATACCTCTATCCCGCAAAACAATGAGCGATTGGATGGATTGCGTGGCAAACTGGCTAAAGCCCATTTATAATTTGATCCGAGAGGAGCTGAAGACCAGCGGATATTTGCAGATTGATGAAACTCCAATAAAATATCTGATGGATTTTGAAAAAGGCGGTGGAAGCAAGCAGGGATATTTCTGGATATATCATTCACCCGGCGGATACCGGTTGTATGAATGGCATACAAGCAGAGCAAGTGCCTGTCTTGAGGGAATGCTCAAAGATTATAAAGGGCTGGTGCAAACGGATGGATATTCCGCATATAGCTGTTTTGCCAAAAAAAACAGATTGATTGAGTTGCTGTTATGCTGGGCCCACGCCAGAAGAAAATTTTTTGATGCCCTTGAAGAAGCCCCTAAAGAAGCCGGTTGGTTTATTCGCCAGATTCAGAATCTCTATGCGATTGAAAAAAGGTTGCGCAAGATAAAGGCTGCACCTGTCCTGCGTGAAGCAATGCGCCAGAGTGAAAGCCTGATGATTTTGAACCGTCTTGAAAAAGCTCTGTTAATCAAAAAAAACAAACACCGACCTCAAAGTGATATGGGTAAGGCTATTTCTTATGCTTTAAATGACTGGAAAAAGCTGAAAGCCTTTATTAACCACGGAAAAGCTGAGATTGATAATAACCTTGTGGAAAATGCTGTGCGGCCAACCGCAATCGGAAAAAAGAACTGGCTCTTCATCGGACATCCTGAAGCAGGTGAAAAAAGCGCCATTCTCTATACCCTTCTGGAAAATTGTAAGCATCTCAAAATTGATATTCAGGAATATCTGCGGGATGTTCTTACTCGCCTGCCTTCAACCCGTATGACCGGTATTAAGGATCTGATGCCCCTCAACTGGAATAAATCCAGAGCTTCAACTCAAAAAGTAGCATAAAAAAACCTTAAGACTATCCCTTTCCTGTTAAACCTTCAATGTGTCCGCTGTCGGACGCTTAC
>CAYUET010000097.1:0-290 GCA_964443875.1 uncultured bacterium
TTGCCCCTCACTGGATCAACAACCGAAATCAGATCATTGAAGCGGTAAATCAGGAATTGTTGAAACGGGGTACAAGGCAGGGAAGTGTAACCAGAGGCTTTTAATTTTTAAACATTCGACAGTAAAATCACGGTTTCCTGGGCGGTATCACTGGAAAAATGAGAAATCATGGAAAGCAGCACGCCCAGAAGAAAAAGGGAAAACAGCAAAAAAAGACCCTTTTTTTCCGTAGGGGTCAGACCCAGGTGATCTTTCAGAAACTCAAGCCAGTATTTCACAATGCTACTTTA
>CAYUET010000097.1:300-2358 GCA_964443875.1 uncultured bacterium
CCGAATCCCAAGTCCCTGCATGCCTGAGGAAAATCCTTTTCCGGAATGGACGACTTTTCCAAGAAATCGGTAGGCTTCCAGGCCATCTTCACTGTTGACGGTGACGGATAAGAAACTTCCCGGATTAATTTTTTCATAGGTTTCCAGAAGCATCCCGGTGCGGCTGATATTGACCCCGGAGGCAAAAAAATCATTCCCGGTATAACGCTGCGAAATAAGCGGATCCGAATTCCAGGGGGAACAGTTTGCAACAGCCCAGAAGGGAAACCGCGTGCTCAGTCTGCGATTGCTTCCTGTGTAAGGAGGTCTGTTTTTCGGTCTCATGCTTTCCCCTTTTTCAAATCCTGAAATTATTTTTTAATAACAATATTGACCAGTTTTTTGGGAACTATAATCTCTTTGACAAGGGTCATTCCTGCCACATAGGGAACAACTTTTTCATGGGTCCTGGCCGCTTCCAGAATCGTTTTCTGATCCGCATTTTGATCCACCCAGATGGTGGCCCGAAGTTTTCCGTTTACCTGAACCGGGATTTCAAGGGTGGAAAGTGCCAGATAGTTTTTATCAAAATCCGGCCAGTCACTGAAAAAGATGGAACGTGATTCACCTAAGGCACTCCAGAGTTCCTCGCAAAGATGAGGAACATAGGGAGCCATGAGTTTGATCATGCGGTGAAGCACCATGCCGATCATTTCAGCGATCTCAGGATTTTTATTTTTTTCATTTTCCTGAGAAGCGGTTGAAAGGTCATTCACCAGTTCCATAAGACTCGCAATGGCTGTATTGAAACGGAAAGCCCCGTCCATGTCTTCGGTCATGCGTGCTGTCATCTGATTGAGTTTGACATAAAGGTCTTTGGCCTTGGTATTCGCAACAAGCGATTCCAGGGGCATCTGTTTCTTCTGATGGATCTTTTCAACGGTTTCAAAATGGTTCTGATAGAGTTTCCACACCCTGCGAATGAATCGGAAAGCGCCTTCCACGGCATTATCGTTCCATTCAGCGTCTTTTTCAGGAGGTCCGATGAAAAGGGTATAAAGCCTCACCGTATCTGCCCCGTAAATTTTGATGAGTCCGTCCGGAGACACCACATTGCCCTTGGATTTGGACATTTTTTCAAGCTTTCCGGTGACAGGAGATTTTTTGCAGATCATGCCCTGGGTAAACAGTCTTTTGAAAGGCTCTGGAAAACCGACCATCCCTCCGTCAGCCAGGACTTTGGTGATGAAACGGGAATAAAGCAGATGAAGAATGGCGTGTTCAATTCCCCCGATATACTGATCCACAGGCAGCCACTGATTGACTTTTTGGGTATCAAAAGGCGCCTGGGTATCTTTGGGGCAGATATAGCGGAAATAGTACCAGCTCGAACAGACGAAGGTGTCCATGGTGTCGACTTCGCGGGTCGCTTCTTTTCCGCAAACCGGGCATTTTGTGTATTTGAAGGAAGGGTGCCTGACCAGGGGCGATTCCCCTGTAGGTAAAAATTCCACATCAAAGGGAAGTTCGACCGGAAGGTCCTTTTCCGGGACAGGAACCGTACCGCAGTCCTTGCAGTAAATCACAGGAATGGGAGCACCCCAGTAACGCTGCCTTGAAATAAGCCAATCCCGGAGTCTGTAGGTAACGGTCTTCTGGCCTATGCCTTTCTTTTCCATGTAATCGGCTATTTTTTCTTTGGCCTCTGTATTGGGAATGCCATTGAAATCTCCGGAATGAATCAGTTTTCCCTCCCCGGTATAGGCTTCCTGAAGAGCCTTTTCTTCGGAATGCTCAGGGTCCTGAATAACCACCTTCATGGGCAGAGCGTATTTTTTTGCAAAGGCAAAATCGCGGGTGTCATGAGTCGGAACAGCCATAACGGCACCAGTGCCGTAGTCCACAAGTACGTAATCTACAATCCAAAGGGGAATTTCTTCGCCTGTAATCAGATTGACGACTTTTCTCCCGGAATCGATTCCGTTCTTTTCAACATCTTCTCTTGTTCTTTCAATCCGGCTTTCATTGCGGACTTTGCTGATAAAGGCTTCTATCTCCGCCTTGCGGGGATTGTTAACC
>CAYUET010000098.1:0-2309 GCA_964443875.1 uncultured bacterium
GACAAGATGAATAGAAATTGAAAATTCCTGGAGTTAAGCATAAAATATCTTATGATGAATAAAACGGATCGCCAGAATATGAAACCAAAGATAAAAACAGATACCACCATTTCAGACTTATACTCCCTTGAACAGGGGAAGCCCGTCAAATGCCCTCTTTTTGTCTCGAAGATTTCCGCGGGGTTTCCCTCTCCTGCGGATGATTTTCTGGACAAAAATCTGGACCTGAACCAGCATCTGATCAAGCACCCGGCAGCCACTTTTTTTGTCCGTGTTTCGGGTGATTCGATGACAGGCGCCGGTATTAATAACAATGACATCCTGATTGTTGACAGGTCTCTGGAATTGGCAGACGGCAAAATCATCATTGCCATATTGAACGGCGAGCTTACAGTAAAACGATACCGGAAAATCAACGGGATAAACTTTCTCATGGCGGAAAATCCAAAATACAAGCCCATCGAAGTTGGCGAGAATAAGCCCTTTGAAGTATGGGGTGTCGTAACCAGTGTGATCCACAAGGTATAGGCGGATTATGAAAAAGGTATTTGCTCTGGTAGACTGCAATAATTTTTATGTGTCCTGCGAAAGGGTTTTTAACCCGAAGCTTCAGGGAGTTCCGGTCGTCGTGCTTTCGAATAACGACGGCTGTGCCATATCGCGTTCTGAAGAGGCAAAGGAACTCGGCATTCAGATGGGGGCTCCCATGTTTAAGCTCAAGGAGCTTGTAAAACAGACCGGGACACAAGTGCTTTCTTCCAATTACACCCTTTACGGCGACATGTCTGCCAGAGTGATGTCCACCCTTGGGGAATTCTCTCCTGAAATGGAAATCTACTCCATAGACGAAGCGTTTTTGATGCTTGAAGGCATTCCGGGCGACCTGACGGAATTCTCCTATAAAGTAAGGTCAACAGTGATGAGAAATACCGGCATACCGGTTTCCATCGGAATCGGCGAAACAAAGACCCTGGCAAAGGCCGCCAATAAAATCGCCAAGAAAAACAAACTCTATAACGGTGTATTCAACATGATAGGCCCGGCGCGTGAGCCTGCCTTGTCTTTCCTTCCGGTGTCTTCTGTCTGGGGAATAGGGCGTAAACATGCCGCCTTTCTGGAAGCAAAGGGTATCCGAACCGCTCTTGATTTTGTCCATGCACCGGAAACGCTGATTAAGAAACATATGACCATCAGCGGGCTCCATACTCAGATGGAATTGAAGGGGATTTCCTGCAGCTCATCCGATGCCGCTGCGGATAAAAAAATCATTACCCGTTCCCGATCCTTTGGGCACACGCAAAGGGAATTTGAGCCCATATGTGAGGCGGTTTCCGAATTTGCAGCGCGGGCGGCTGAAAAACTCCGGGAATACAAGCTTGCCGCAACAAATGTCCATGTCTTCATCGAGACAAATACTTTCCTTGAAAACGAGCCGCAGTACATGAATACGGCCATTGCAACGACTTCTTATCCTGTCTCCTATACCCCTGAGATCATACGGTTCGCAACCGATGGACTTAAAAAGATCTTCAGAAAGGGATATGCTTACAAAAAAGCGGGGGTTATGCTGACCGGACTTTTGCCTGAAGACCAGCTTCAGATGGATTTGTTTTTAAAAGACAGGAATTTTGAAAAGAACAAGGCTCTCATGAAAACCGTTGATAACATTAACGCCAGATTCGGCAGCAATACCATGCGGTATGCAGAGGAAGGTTTTGCCAGGACCTGGAAAATGCGCCAGGAAAACCTTTCAGGCCGCTTTACAACCAGCTGGACCCAGATACCGGTCGTAAAAGCAGGATAGAGGATGCATTAGAATAAAAGAATGGAAATTGAATTTCATTATTTCATAACCAAGGGCATTGCGCTTCGTGCTGATTTCAATGATGAGGAAGCTGAAATCATTGCTCATGCTTCGCAGTTGACGGACGATAATGTCCGGCAATACTGCATCAATTGGGGAAAGCCGGATGAATTCAAAAATTACATTTCCTTCACTTATAATATCCTGAAACCCAGGAAAACTTTAAGCCATATTTACCCGATATTTCACTTTATCCCACAAGGGGATGAGGAATATAAAGGGGCGGAGCGTTTGGACAGAAAAAGAAATAAGTTCAACACCACACCGGACAGTAAGAATGCAAAACGAATTTTAAAACTGGCTTTTGAAACCGAGAACCTTTACCGGATTGGGATAGCGATTCATGCCTTTGCCGATACCTGGGCGCATCAAAATTTTACCGGCCTTCTGGACGATTTTAATGCCATACCCGGCCTTGAGGAATCATTCATTCCGAACATAGGCC
>CAYUET010000099.1:0-1713 GCA_964443875.1 uncultured bacterium
TGAAAGATGCAAGTCCGGCAAGGACAACATTAAAATATCATGGTTTCCGAATCTGTTTGAACTCCAGGCAATCAAACCGCTGATATTCTTTGTGGCAGAGGTAAGTCTTGTTTTGTCATAAGAACCTGGTTCGACAGCGTATCCTTTTTCAGGTAATTTTAATGACCCGGTTTTTTTCATTTTATTCATCTGAAAAACTGAATACACGATTCCCGTTGTAAGAATGCCTAAACTGATTAAAGAAATGTAATAATTCTGATATTTTACTGAAGGTTTTACTGAAGAAGTTTCATTTTTTCCATAAGGTAAAAAAAACACGATCAGGGCAATTCCTCCCAGAACATAATCAATGACCTGGCTGATCATATGCATCGCAAATAGGGTCAAAGTAGCAGCGCCTGCTGAAAAACCCAGTTTTGTAAAAACGAACAGACCTCCTGTTTCGTAGGTTCCGAAACTCATAAATGAAGGGATGGGAAGGCTTGCCGCCCCTTCGGCACATAGAAGCGCGTATAATATCTTATAAAAAGCAATATCTGCAAGATTCTCATAATTATAGAGGACAACAGCTAAAAAAATAAAATATCCGCCGATATATTTGATGATTTTTGTTGAGAGCGAGAGCATGAAAACCGAAAAAAATATCCCTGCTTTCCTAACCTCTTTCACAGTATCCTTGAGAGCCATTATAAAATCATAGATTTTTTTCAGGACTTTTATATTCAGCATGCCCGCCGTAAAAAACATGTCGGTTGTTCTTTTTAGTCCGTATAATAATATCCACCCGGACATAAGAATAAAAACACCCAGGACTATAATGACATATAAAAAATAACCATGGAAGTTTGCAGTGATAATATAAAAAACAAAAACCATTAACAGAATGAAAAAAACGGCTAAAAAATCAAACCAGATGCTTATCCCCAAAGAAGCCACACATCCTTTTCCGCTAACTTTATAGCCCTTGGTCATCAAAGCAATAAAAGTAAGTTCTCCGGCCCTTGCGGGAAGAAAATCCACAAACATGTTTCTGGCAAGTGTTACAATAAAAATATGAAAAAATCCCGGCAGATTCTTTTCGCGTGAAGCTTTAAGAATTAGCTGATACCGTAAGGCGCGGAATATTCCCTGCGCAACAGTGCACAGAAAATATATAGCGATAAAGGGGAGGGATAAATGTTTTAAAACATTTATAAGCTGAAAAAAACTTATTTTTTCGCCGCCTGAATTGACCAGCCGGAAAAGAATACTCACAATAAACAGGGAAATGCCGATTGATAGTATAACTTTCCATGCGTATTTAATTTTAAATGACATCTATCTGGCGCCTTTTCTTGATGATTGACAAACCTTGCTAAAAATCTATAACTGTTACAAGCATTTTAAAATAAAAGAGTGTAATGGGTTAGTAATGAGAGGAATTTTTCATTTGTCATCCTTGCACAAGCGGGGATCAAGTGTGTTTCAAAGAATCCTGGATTTCCGCTTTCACGGGAATGACATTACCCCCAGTCCTCAGTGAACTATTACAGAGGAGTTTTCAACTATGAACTTAAATGAAAACACCTGGCATGCGCTTTCCGCAGATGAGTTTGTAAGACACTTTGAAGTTTCCCTGGAGAATGGCCTCTCAACAGAGCAGGTAAAGCTGAGAATTGAGAAATACGGCCCTAATGTTCTGACACAAAAAAAAGGCACCCCGGCTATTATCGT
>CAYUET010000099.1:1723-2286 GCA_964443875.1 uncultured bacterium
CCTTTTGCAGTTTCATCAGCCATTAATTTACATCCTGCTCGCTGCAGGCCTGATTACGGGTTTTCTCGGGGAATGGGTTGACAGTTCAGTGATTATGGGGGTTGTGTTTATCAACGCCATTGTTGGTTTTATCCAGGAAACTAAAGCAGTCAGAGCCATAGAGGCTCTCTCCAAGGCTATGACCGGAGAATGTACTGTAATCCGCATGGGCCTTAAGCAAAGGATCCCGGTTTCAAATCTTGCAACCGGAGATGTTGTCATCCTTCAATCGGGCGATAAGGTTCCTGCCGATTTAAGACTCCTGCAAATAAGAGAACTTCGCATTGACGAATCCGCGCTCACCGGAGAATCTGTTCCTGTTGAGAAAAATACTACTACCTGTGCTGCGGACTGCGTCCTGGCCGACCGCAAAAACATGGCCTATTCCTCAACCCTTGTTACTTACGGAACAGGTACCGGAGTGGTTGTTGCCTCCGGTGATAGAACAGAAATAGGACGCATTAATAAATTGATTTCAGATGCGGATGTGCTTGCCACTCCGCTCACCCGGCAGATGGCAAAAT
>CAYUET010000100.1:0-2164 GCA_964443875.1 uncultured bacterium
GCGCTGATCCGACCAATAAAATCAACACAGTGGAGGATGCAGTTCTAGGCGATGCGAAGAGCTTAACACATGATTTAAACGGCAACATCACGGACGACGGAAAGAACACTTTTGTTTTTGATGTGGAAAACAAACTGATTCAATCGACCAGCAAAAGTACGGGAGGTATTACCAATTATTCCTATGATGCTGAAGGCCGACGTGTAGCCAAGGAAACAGGCGGGAACAGAACCACGTTTATCTGTAGCGGGGCACAGCCCATAGAAGAGCGGGACAGTGCGGGAAATGTGATATGGAATATTCACGGTCTTGGAATTGACGATGTAAACAGAATCACCAAAAACGGGCAGAACTTCTACCCCCTCACCAATGATCAAGGCTCTGTGTATGCGGTGACTGACAGCGCAGGAAACGTCTTGCAGAGGTACGACTACAGCCCTTACGGAAAGCTCACGGTTCAGGATGCAGATGGAAACACGATTACAGATGCACCGCTGATTAATAGGGTGTATCAGGGAAGGGAACTGGATCAGGAAACCGGATTATACTTCTTCAGGGCAAGGTACTACTCACCTGAGCTTGGCCGTTTTATCAGCCATGATCCTATGGACTACGTAGACGGGATGAATATGTATGAGTTTGTCCGGGGGAATCCGGGAAGGTTTACTGATCCGATGGGGAAATTTATAGACCCTGCTTCTATCGCTATTGAAGGAGCCGTTGTTGTAGGATTAGCTGTTCTTTATAAAGCTTTTGTAGAACCTGCATTAAAGAAAGGGTATGATGCTGTTGCCGCAAAGGTTAGTGAATGGAGTCAATCTTCAGAATCTATAGGAATTAACGCTGATCAGTATTCTGAAATTACAGATTTAAGACCAACAAAAGAACAAGTATTACCTGTAGATAAAGGGGTTGCAAAAACTGAGGAAGGCATTTCAATTGTTCCTCCTGAAATTAAGCAATCAAAGGAACAAGTTAAAATTAGTGATGAAAAGCCTTCACAGGAAATAAAGCCTGCTGATGATGACGCGAATAAAGAGACTGTTTATACAAGTGAGAATAAAAACTCTATAAAAGTAGTAGGTAGACGTGCTGATACTGATGTAGCTAAAGATTGGGAAGGACATGAGGTATTGAACTTGCCTGATAAGGAATGGTCAATTCAAAAAAATGATGAATGGATTAGAGATGGAATAAAAAATAGACAAGATTTTTACACCGCATCATCTGAAACCGAAGAAAATTTATGGGATAATGAAGCAAACCGTGAAACGGTATATGGAAGAGAGCTTAAACAAATAAAAGATGCAGGTTACACAAAAGAAGGTGATGCCTATGTTCCACCTGAAGCTAAGGATGAAGAAAAGGATAAAGATAATGAATGAAAAAAATATAAATCATTTTAAAGACGAATTCTTTGATCTTTTGGTTAAATCTAAAAACTACTGGATGGAAGATATACCTTCCAAATTTGATGAAGATGTTTTTAATTTAATTCAAAATATTTTTAATTTGGATTTAGAAAAGAAACAGTTCATCGCTTCAGGATTTAACCTTAAAGCATTCAGAGTTATCTCGTTATTTAGTGAACGGATGGCAAGTTTGGCAGTAAGAGAAAATAATAAAAATCGTTTAATAATAGGTTTATTTGCATTGGTGTTAAGTCTTAATTCTGGTGAATTTAGGGATGCGGTAACAATATTAAGTCTTTATTTTGATGCCTCAAAAAAAATAAATGAAGATCCTCATATAATATTTACTTTTGTATCTGATTCTTTAGGGAAATCAGATTTTTTGTTAGATTATTTATCTAGAAAACCTGAGGATCAAACAATTCAAGTCATGGGGTATGAAGAATCAAAAAATGAAGCAGGTTTTGTATACAAAAGGAATTGGTAATAAAAATATGCTGTGATAACGGAAGAAATTTTTAGCATTTTTTTCTTAAAAATTGTCCTTCCATTCAATTTTCTGTAAACTCCCCTGCATGAAAAAACTCATTTTCATTCTGGCATTTTTCTTTCAAATCACCTTTTTGGTTTCCGTTCAATACGACGGAAAAATCGAACTCATCAACGACAGGGACTATTTTCCCAGGGTTTTAAAAGCGATCCAGCAGGCTGAAAAATCAATTCATGTCTGCATGTACTACATAGTGATGGCT
>CAYUET010000101.1:0-2107 GCA_964443875.1 uncultured bacterium
TCCGAACTCCTTGAAGAGATCCGTTAAATGCCTTTTGGTCAGGATAGTTTTGATGCGATGAAAATTTTCCCGGTTAAAAGGATGATAGTGGATGATTCCCGCCCGGTTGCCGATCATGAAATACTGCCTTATGCGTTCACGGGTATAGCCGAACTCCAGGGCCACTTTTTCAAGCGTTCTGCTCTGTTCATATTTTTTAAACATTTTTTTTATAAGGTCAAAACGGGCCTCCCGGGCGGATTCGTGATTTTTGCCTGCAGAAATTTCCAGGGATGATGATTCTTCTATGGGGCCTGCGTTTAATTCTTCCAAATTCATAGTTCCTCCAAATTCCATTAATCTATAGGAATAATCCCCTAAGGATTATTCCCCCCGCTGAAGGGGATAATTCTGACTTATATTCCGGGAGCATAGCGGTCATAAAAAATATAACTCTCATTAAATATACTCAAAAAAATGAGTTGTATTGATAGCACTGACTAAAGAATCTGTCAAGAGGGTCTCCGTTTTTGTGGAAGAAATGTTTCTTTTTGGATTTATGAGTGAGAGGGTTAAAAACGGATTGCGCATTTTTCAATTCTATGGCATTCCTTCTTTCATGAAATGGATTCCCCTCATTATCATGGTGCTGTATTTTTTTTCACCTCTGGATCTGATCCCGGACGTTTTTTTTCCTGCAGGTTTCCTGGATGATCTTCTGGTGATTCTGGTGGTGTTGTCCGGAAGCCCCTTTTTAAAAAAAATAATTACCGGATACCTGGAAAAATTCAGGGGCTGTCCGCCGCCTGAAGACGAAATTCCTTTTGAACAGGAAGAGGCTTTTCGTGAAAATTCTGAAAAATCTGAAAAAAAGGAAAAGCCCTCCCTTAAAACCCCCTGGGAAATCCTGGGCGTTTCGGAAGATGCTGGTGCGGATGAAATAAAGGAAGCCTATCGGAAACGCTGCGCTGAGTATCATCCGGATAAGGTGGCTCATCTGGGGATAGCGCTTCAGAAGGTCGCAAATGAGGAATTTAAAAAAATCCAGTCCGCCTACGAATTTGTGAAAAAAGTGAAATCAATTCAATAAACCCCAAAATAGTTCCAGTCCCGGCAACGTCTTTCCCTCAAAGGAGGGATGAAAATGTAAGCCTCTGAAAAGATGTTTGATAAACGTTTATTTTCCCATCATGATTCTGAGTTTCAGGCTGTTGCCCATAATGTTAAGGAATTTTTCCTCACTCTGAATCATGGTTTCGCAGATTTTCATGGCTTCAGCCTGGGAAAAAGTCATTTTATTGGGGATGGAGGCTTTTATCAGAAGATGCCTGAGAATTTCCTCTGATCTCTGTTTTCCATAGGTCGTTGATAAAGACATCGTAAAACGCTCTATAGGATAGTCCATGATTAGTATCCTTTTCTTATTCGCCAGGAATGAGAGAGATCACTGTTGTTGTATTATGAAATCCGCTGAACTGAGAGGGATCCATACAGATTTCCCCGTAGGTCTCAAAGCCATGCATGGGGATGGATTCCTTTCCGAGAAGAAGATGCATGTCTGAAATGGTTTTTTCAAGCTTTTCGTTAAGGAAAAGGGCATGGCAGACGCAATCAAAGACAAGAGCCCCGGCAATTTTTTTGTTTTTGGCTTCGTTGAGCGCCATTTTGATGCTTCCAAGACTGGATTCATACTGGAGATTCTGATTGCTTTCCATGATTTTAAACTGGATGTTTTCCGGGATCGTACAGGCAAAATTCAGGGAACCGTCCTGATTCTTACTTAAGGGGACCCTGATTTTATACCCCTCCTCTGTTTCAAGTCCCAGTTCATATTTGATAAGATAAGATCCGATCTCAGGGGCTTCCTTAAGGGAATCCACGGAAATTCCATTTTTTAAAGCAGAGGCTCTTGTCTTTTCCTTCCAGACTTCCCAGGCGGGCTTTCCGTTGACCTCATAGAGAACATTTCTGCTGGCTTTTGTTGTGGTCAGGGTTTCTGAAAGAGGAATATGTCCGTGTTTGACTCCGCTGAAAAATTGGGAGGGGCCTTTGACGAGACATAAGACAGCTCCGTTTTCAATGACACGTTCATTGTCTATCAGTTTTGTGCTTTTAAACTGAAGCGCAT
>CAYUET010000102.1:0-1979 GCA_964443875.1 uncultured bacterium
CGGGTCTTTGACAGTTGCATAATATAGAAATCGCAGAAAGCCTTGAAATAGGCTTATTTTTTTGTCAAATTTTCAATTTACATATTGCGTGATGTTACGTGATGTTGTATAATATAAGTGGTTAGGGGGGATCGGTTATGCGATTGAAAGTTGTTCGTTCAAAAAATTCAGCCTCATTTTATGTCACAAAAACTGCCTATATAAATAAAAAAGAACGTACCCTTACTGTTGAAAAGCTTGGAACAGAAAAAGAACTTCGTAAAAAACTTAACGGCCAGGATCCTATAGAATGGGCAAAAAAATACATTGCGGAACTCAATCGGAAAGAAAAAGAAGATAAACGCGAAGTGCTCGTTAAATATTCCCCATCAAAGTTGATTACTAAAGGTGAACAGCATTCTTTTAACGGCGGATATCTTTTCCTACAACGAATATACTACGAACTTGGACTACATAAGCTTTGCAAAGAAATTTCCAAAAAATATAAATTTGATTTTGACTTGGATTCCATCCTTTCGAGGCTGATATACAGCAGGGTTATTTTCCCTTCATCTAAACTTGCAACATACGAGCTTTCAAAGAAATTTATTGAGCAACCAAACTTTGATTTGCATCAAATTTACAGAGCTCTAGAATTTCTTGCCAAAGAGACAGATTTTGTTCAATCCTCTTTGTATGGAAACAGTCTAAAGGTTTCAAAAAGAAACACCGGTGTACTTTACTATGATTGCACCAATTTCTTTTTTGAAATTGAACAGGAGAATGGTAAAAAACAATATGGGGCAGGCAAAGACCATAAACCCAACCCTATCATTCAAATGGGGTTGTTTATGGACGGAGACGGCATTCCTCTCGCTTTTAGTATGAACAAGGGAAACATGAATGAACAGCTCACATTAAAGCCCCTGGAAAAGAAAATCCTGTCAGATTTCGAGCTTTCTAAGTTTGTCGTCTGTACTGATGCAGGTCTTTCTTCCGAAGATAACCGGAAGTTTAATACCAAGGATGGACGTGCCTTTATTACCACGCAGTCCATAAAAAAGTTAAAAGATCACCTCAAAAGATGGGCTCTTGCTACGGAAGGCTGGAAACTTTCAGGTAGTGAAAAAAACTATGATATTTCTAAACTTGATGAGATGGTAGAAAAAGCTAGTGCTGAAGATAAAGCGAAACTAAGGGCCAAAGTTTTTTACAAGGAACGTTGGATTAAAGAAAATGATCTTGAACAGAAACTAATTGTAACGTATTCAATTAAGTATAGGGATTATCTGCGTAACATACGGAATTCTCAAATAGAACGTGCACAAAAGGTTATAGATTCCAATCCAACAAAACTCAAGAAATGCAGCCCGAACGATTACAAAAGATTTATTCATAAAACAAGCTGCACACCAGATGGAGAAGTCGCAGAAAAAGAGATTTACAGCATTGATTATACTATCATACAGAAAGAAGAAGCCTATGATGGATTTTACGGAGTTTGTACAAATCTGGATGATGATGTTTCAGAAATTATCAAGGTGAATCACAGACGATGGGAAATAGAAGAATGCTTTAGAATCATGAAAAGTGAATTCAGGGCAAGGCCTGTATACCTAAGCAATGATGATAGAATAGAAGCACATTTCATCACTTGCTTTATATCGCTGATTATTTACAGGCTACTCGAAAAGAGACTCAATGAGGAATTCACCTGCCATGAGATTATCAGTGAATTAAGGGAAATGAATTTCAAAGAGGTTCAAGGGGAAGGTTATGAACCAATATATACAAGGACAGATTTTACAGATGCTTTGCATGATGCTTTTGGCTTCCGCACTGATTATCAGATTGTTACAAAAAGCATGATGAAAAAAATTTTTAAGGAAACAAAAACATAAAAAAATCACGCACTTTTTACAACAAAATTAAAGCCTGCAAATCCTTGGATACTAACGATTTACAGGCTTTTTATCTTTCTTAAGTGTCAAACTCAGGAT
>CAYUET010000103.1:0-1905 GCA_964443875.1 uncultured bacterium
AATCATTTTAAATTTTAAAACTGTAAAAAATTTGTATAAACGGGACAGGCTCTATTTATTAATGGCGGCTTTACCCACAGAAAGGGTACAGGAGCATCCTACTAACCCGCCTATTGCATGAAAAATCAGAAAAAATCCATTCGAACCCTAATAAATCACTCCTTCCAGCCCTTCTATGGACTTGAATCATTGGGTACAAATTGTACCCAATCCTGTATTCAGATAAAAAACAACCTTTTGTTAGTGGTCATTTTAGATCCTACATTATAAAGCATAAAAAAAGTGCACAATACCTTGTGCACTATTCAGGGAATCATTTTAAAATTTATTTCTGCATTTTTTCAGAGTTTCAGGTCTTGATTTGTTTATCATCAGGTATTAGTAAAATGAATTCAATAGAATCGGCATAGAATTTATCCGGATTTTATCAATCAGGCATCTCCTTTGCATTTAATATCACTCTTTCCAAGGAGATTTTAATGAAAAAATCGGATTTAAAGCGTCTTTTACTGTTTTCTATTTATACGATTATTTTTTGTCTTTCCGGGTTCTACGGAATCAAGCTCGGGCTTTCTGCCGTGGGGTACAGATATCTTGAAGAAAAGCAATTCGATAAGGCGCTGAACCAATTTTCACTGGCAGGGGATAAAAAAGGGCAGGGCTCCGCGCTTACCGGGATGAAACAGTACGATATGGCTTTTAAAAAATTTGAGGAAGCGAATGATTGCAGCGGAATGGGTAATGCTTCATTAAATAAAGGGAATTTTGACAAAGCGGAAGAGTATTTCAAAAAAGGGAATGACAAACTGGGACTTGGGTTGCTTGCCTGTGCACGACATGATTTTGATACGGCTGAGAAATATTTTCTTGAAAAAAATGACCGCTCAGGACTTGGTCTGGTTGAGCTTGGACGATTTGACTACGACAAGGCGGAAGAGTATTTCAGAAGTGTCAATGATGCTTCAGGGCTTGGGCTTGTTTACTGCGCCAGAAAGGAATACGAAAAAGCTTTGGAAGTATTTCAGAATGCCAATGATTATTCAGGAATGGGGAACGCTTATGTCGGGCTCGGGGATCTGGATAAAGCCAGGGAATGTTTTTTAAAGGCAAATGATTTAAACGGCATTGGAAAGGTTTTGGTAGCGGAAAGAGAATATACATCTGCTTATCATCTTTTTTCGAACACAAAGAATTATTCGGGCGTTGGGACAGCCCTTCTTGGAATGAAGAAATATGAAGAAGCGATTACCCAGTTTCAAAAGGTGAATGATCAGCAGGGAATTGGTCTTGCTCAGATCGGAATGCATAATTATTCCGAGGCTTTCAAAAGCTTTTCAGCTATCAATGACAAACTGGGGGAAGCCCTTGTATACATGGAGCTGGAGGATACAAAGAAAGCAAAGGATATATTTTCTTCCATGAATGATTCCTACGGTCTGGGTTTAGTGGCGTTGGAGAATCGGGAAATTGAAGATGCCTTGGCTTTATTTTCATCCACCAATGATTATTCAGGAATGGGGCTGGTTCATCTGGCAGTAAAGGACTTTTCTGCCTCAGAAGAGGAATTTCAAAAACGAAATGATCTGGATGGTTTAGGATCTTTGGCAGTGGATCAGGGGGATTATGAAAAGGCGATTCAGTATTATGAGGCTTCCAATAATCAGTCTGCTTTGGGGGATCTGTACTATCGTCTGCAGGCCTATGATAAAGCCTATGAAGTTTTTGACAAGGTGAATTATTATTCAAAGGCTGCGAGTGCTTTGAAGGAAAATAATAAAATTGATGAGGCGATAACCTACATTAAGGCCAAAGTAGAAACAAACCCCAATCAGCCGGAACTCTATGAAATTATGGGCAATATTTATGCTGAAAAAGGGGATTATGAAAATGCTTTAAAGGCTTATC
>CAYUET010000104.1:0-1843 GCA_964443875.1 uncultured bacterium
GAAATCTCGGCAGCCAGGGTGGGGTGGATTATGCGGCAGATTGCCCACCCAGGCGTAATGCCCGTGATCGGGGATATCAAGGCATCTCAGTCAGCCGTTTCTGTTTCCATGGAAAAGAGCCTGCCCGCCGGAAGACTGCGGGGGAATTGGCGGGTATGAAGACCTGCTTGAAACCCTTTCAGATCCTGAAAACGAGGATTACCCGGAAATGATGAAATGGGTGGGAAAAGGGTTTGACCCGAAAAAATTTGACCCGGCTTCGATCAACCGGAAATTAAAAAAACTGCCCCGGCTGAAACCCAGTGATGAAGCGCATGAGGAGATGAAGTCTTTTGATCCGGTTCATTTAAAAAAACTGCTGGATAAAACGGGATTTTCCTACAAGTCTTTACCCTTTATTCACGGGGTTTTGACTCTCATTGAAATAAGTCCGCTTTTTTCAAAAGAAACGTATGAACTCATTGAGGAAGAGGCAGGGAAATGCGGTCTGATTTTTGATTTTAAAGAGGAGGAGATTGCCGGGCTGGGGATTAAAGATAAACGGATTCATTCTGTACTCGACTATATCGATAATATCTCAGAACACTTATTGAAGACTTTACAGGATGAAACCTTTGAACCTTATTTCGGAGAGCATCCGCCTGAAACCCCGGGACTCCTGGTGGCAAAAGAATGGTGTGAGGGATTCACAACGGCTATGCAGTACAAAATCGAAAAATGGCTGAAGGAAAATCGAATTGATGACAAGGCAATAAGGACTTTTTACGAGGCAACGGCCTTTATTTTTTATTGCGCCTCTCCCCTTGAAGCCGGAAAACACGGTGAGAAAGCCAAAAAGATCAAACATCTCTTTCAAGATCCGAAAAAAATTGTTTCCTGTTCCGTATTGGATCTGAGAGATTTGTTTTCCAGTTATGAGGCCGCCTTGAACGCGCTCCCTTCCCCCATGGACCCCCACCCCAAAACAGGCCGCAATGACCCCTGCCCCTGCCGCAGCGGGAAGAAATTCAAAAAATGCTGCGGGAAATGAAGAATGTCTGATTTTAAAATTGATGGCCAATCTTTCAAAAAAAGAATAAGAACATAATAAGTGAATAACGTATCTTATTTCGGAAAACAGAAAGGGAACCTTCCATTAAATAAAATCCTTCCTAAAGGACTTTTTAATATCCTGAACCGGATAACAAAATGAACGAAAGGGGAAAGAAATGGATATGGAGCAGATTGCAATATTTCTGGCTATCGGAGGCGGCGCGGGCTGGGTTGCCGGCCTGATTATCAAAGGCACTTTCGGCATAATGGGCAATATGATCACCGGGGTTATCGGCGCCGTCCTGAGCGGCTTTATTTTCAGATTCATGGGCATTTCCCAGGTGGGCCCGCTCATTACCGCGGCAACAGGAGCGGTGGCCCTGCTTCTGATCATCGGCCTTATCCGGACCCGGTAATTTTCAGGTACAGTAACGTTTTTCACTGCCTGCCGGTATAACCGGCCCCCTTATCCGCAGCCTAAAAATCTCTTGGCTTTTTCCCTTAAGCCGGATATCCTGTTCTGCCGAACAACCGCAAAGGATTCAAATGGGCAACGAAAAACAGCTGAAAAAAATGGGCCTGGTTTTAACGCTTATTCTCGGGGGCTTGACTGTCCTTTTTTATCTTAAAAAAATCCTCTTTATGACGGTCCTGTTTTCGATACTTCTGGCCCTTATTCTGTTTCAGCTTTTATTTTATCCCCGGGGGCTTGCATCCACTGAAAAAATACTTCTGGCCATGGGCAATGTTTTCGGCTGGATCAACAGCCGGATTCTTTTAAGCCTGCTTTTTTATCTTGTCATGACACCCA
>CAYUET010000105.1:0-1838 GCA_964443875.1 uncultured bacterium
GATGCACTTCCGCTTCATCGGATGTGCAGGATTTTGAAACGTCATGGGATTGAGATTTCAAGGGCGACACTGGCTAACTGGATGATCGCCCTTGGAGAAAAAATTCAGCCTCTGGTTAATCTAATCCAGGATCACATTCTGGAATATGATTATCTGGGAATAGACGAGACACCCTTCCAGGTCCTGAAAGAAAACGGAAGGCAGGCCGATACTCAATCTTACATGTGGGTCCTGAACGGGGGGCCTCCAGAGAAAAAATCGGTTTTATTTAAATATGATCCGCACAAGAGTCAAAAAGTATTGAAGGAAATTATTGAGGGCTTCAAAGGGTATCTTCAATCTGACGGGGGATCGGCTTATAGTTACCTTGAAAGCGTTGAAGCCATCCGCCATGTAGGATGCTTTGCTCATGCCCGCAGGTATTTTGCAAAGATCATTAAGAATAATCCTTCCAAAGATACTGTCGCCGGAGAAGCTGTTCAAAAAATCGGAAAACTTTATCAGATTGAATCAGAAATCCGGGAATTATCCCCGGAAGAAAAACATCATGCCCGAAAAGAACAGGCGCTCCCTATCTTGGAAGAGTTGAAAAAATGGTTGGATGAAAAGATCATCAAGGTTCCTCCTCAAAGCTTGACCGGAAAGGCTTTGAATTATATGGGTACCCAATGGCCGAAACTGATTCGCTACACCGAGGACGGTCGGCTGAATATCGACAATAACCCCGTCGAGCAGGCCATCCGCCCTTTTGTCGTGGGCAGAAAAAATTGGCTCTTCTCAGATACCCCGGAAGGCGCTCACGCAAATGCCAATCTCTATACCCTCATCGAAACCGCCAAAGCCAATAGTAAAGAGCCCTACGACTACCTCTGCAAACTTTTTGAAAAACTCCCCTCCGCTAAGTCCCTAGAAGACTACGAATCTCTCCTCCCCTGGAATTTCTAAAACCCATCACTCTACCTGAAACTTCATCTTCTTCAAGATGGGGTTAATTGAGCGCTTACTGAAAAAGATACAGGGAGGATGAATACTCTTGTTGCAAAAAAACAGACTTAATTATTACGGGGTTATTTTTTATTTTATCTGGCTTCTGGTTTTTGATTTTGTGTGCGCGGCGGAGCCGGTGAAGGATGTGCGCAATATCTCGAACAGGAGATTTTTCCCGGAACTCAAGGCGGCGATTGATTCGGCGCAGAAGTCGGTTCATGTGTGTCAGTATATTTTTTCTTTTTTTTATGAGAAGAAGAGCTGTGTTTCGGAAATCATGGAGAGTCTGCTTGAGGCTTCCAAACGCGGGGTGAAGGTGGAGGTTTTGCTGGAGAGGGGGTATGCGGATTATTCAGAGGATCTGGGGAGAAAAAATATGGAGGCGTTTTCAACGCTTCGGAAGGCGGGGATTTCTGTTTTTTTTGATGATACGCAAATCATGACGCATTCTAAATTTGTGGTGGTGGACGGGAGGAAGGCGTTTGTGGGGAGTTTTAATTTTTCTGAAGCGGCGTTTATGAAGAACCGGGAGTCAGGCGTGGTGATTGATACACCGGAGGTGGCGGAAAGTTTTATTGAGGATTTTAAGGTGATTCCTGAGTTTTCGCCGGGGCCTGTGGAGGGTGCTGTGCCGATTCCTGCGGAGTTTATGACCCAGAAGGATCTGTGCAGAAAAATGATCAAGTGTTCGGATAATTATGTGATGGATCTGTATCTTTTATGCCAGAAGATTTCATGGGAAACAAAGTCAACCCGTATCGAGCTGGATGAGAAGTTGATTTTTGATTATTTTTTGAAGGGGACAGGACTTAAGACGAAGAAGTCGGGGATATGCGGTTTTCTTGTGGACA
>CAYUET010000106.1:0-1736 GCA_964443875.1 uncultured bacterium
GGTCTTGTCATAACCATTTTCCTTTATTTATTATACCTGTGTATAAATATACACTTGTATAAATAAAATTGTCAATAGGATTTTTTCAGCCGGAAAAACATGATTAAACAGAATTCCCTTCGCTTTATTTTTTTAAGCTCTAGGGTTTTAATTCCACGCAGGTTACTGCGGCTTGTCATTGCGAGGCTATGCGAAGCAATCTATAGGAGAGAGATTGCCTCGTCCAAAAGCATCCTCTTCATGGAATCCGGCGGATTCAGGTCAGGAAAGGGAACCATTCTTCAGGAGGAGATCCACATCGGCAAGAATTTTTTCAATGTCATTGAGGGTCACCGCTGAATACCAGACATTGAAGGGGTAAACGGCGATATTGGGACCGTGGGAACAAAGCCCCATGCACAGGCTTTGCGAGACACGCACTTCACCGGCAGGCCATCTTTTTTTCACTTCGTCTTTAAGTTTTGTTCGGAGTTCCGGGCTCCCTCCGTCGGCACAGGATTTAGCCTGGCCTTTTCTGTCATTCACGCAGACAAAGATCTGACACTCATAGGGAATTTTCATGTGCTGTTCCTCCGAAATTAAAGAGGTTTTTTGAAAATTATGCCTTTTTATGCCATAAAGATGGACTTCCGTAAATAAAGTAAGTTTTTAAATTTACCTTTGTCTTGTCATCCTAGGACTAGATCCCGGGATCCAGTGTATTAAATGGTGTATGGATTAACCGATCCAGTCGGGTAATGACACAGGTATACTTGCTTTGTCTTGTCATTTCGAGCGGCAGGGAGAAATCTTGTTTTTCAAAATCCGGATTTCTCACGTTCGTTCGGAATGACAGATAAACGGGTTAAGTTTTTTAAACTCCAAAAAGAGTTTTGAAATGATTACTCAGAAGATTGCTTTCTTCAGGGGATAATCGGGAAGAGGAAGGGGAAAGTCGTATGGAAATTCTCTGTCCATTTCCCCAGGGCCACCAGGCGCAGATGATGAAAGCATCCTGAGTGGAACTTGAAACAAACAAAAGCTGATTTTCATTTATCCCGCCCAGTTGTTTGGAAATATTAATGATGGATTTTGGGGCCTTCTGGATGCTCTGATTGTCCCAGGTTGTTTCGGACAAAAGTCTGAGGTGTGTCTGAATCTGGTCTTTTTTTGAAGCGCAGAAGTCAGAGAGAACCATATTGAAGCGGTCATCCCATTTCCAGGACAGATCATTTTGGCAGGCAGAAATGAAATTTTTGCATCTTGATTCCAGCTCAGAAGTAACAGTGGTAAGATCAATAGAATTATTGTTTTCCGCTGTTTCTTTGTTCTGATAGAAAAGTTTTAAAATGGAATTTATCATATTCATTATTAAGAATATCATAATAAAAATGGGAAGGCAAGAGATCCGGTCAGAAAAAGCATGTTTATTTAATCACCCTGTCCTGTCATCCTGGGACTGGATCCCGGGATCCAGTATTATTCCTGATTTTTCATGCAATATGCGGGCTAGTCTAATGTAACGTAATTGAATGTATTTTTAATAGTCATTGCGAGGTTTAGCGAAGCAATCCCGAAGGACCGGACACGAACAGGCAAGGTTCAAGGAAGAAAAATCAAGAAAGAACTGAATTCAAACGCATCACTGCGGCATCAGTGCGAACACACCCCAGCCCAGGTATTCACGCGTATAAGCGGCATAGCGCTCGGGTTCCGAGGTCAGTTGGGCCCGCACCTCTTTGGCTAACTCGTCGTTG
>CAYUET010000107.1:0-1603 GCA_964443875.1 uncultured bacterium
GATTTTTAATGTATAAAGATGCGTGAGGGGATCCGCCGCGTAAAGAAGCAGAGTCAGTTTAAGGGCTTTATCACTTAAAAACGGGCGACCCAGCAGATAGACCATAACAATTAAAGCCATGCTGAAAATGATCTGAATTCCTATTATGCCATAGACCGATTCTGAAAAATAACTCATCAAAGCCAGAAGCATAGGATAACCCGGTGTGCGAAAATGCTCCGGGGAATGCGCTCTGGCAAACTCATTCTTTTCCTTCAGATTTTCAGCCAGGGCGAGATAGTCCATAGAATCAGGAGAAAGAAAGGTGTCTGTGCTGATCCCACCCCCTGCATGCAGGACCAGAAGTAAAATTTTTATCAGCAGAACAAAAAATAAAATCCAATAAAGAAAACGTTTCATGATTTTTTCACTGCATTTTATATTTGGACAAATCAACTTTTGTTTTCGGAAATGACATGGACAACCCCTCCAGGGTTTCCAGAATGACCGAAGAAACAGCCACGTTGCGGTACCATTTTTTATTGGACGGAATCACAAACCAGGGCGCACTTTCCCTGCTGCAGTGCGAAAGAACATCTTCATAGGCTTCAATGTATTTTTTCCAGTATTTCCTTTCTTCAAAATCTTCAGGCGCAAGTTTCCAGTTCTTTCTGGGGTCTTCCATCCTGGCCTCAATGCGGCGTTTCTGTTCATCCTCGCTGATATTCAGGAAAAATTTCAGAATCACAACATTATTATGGGTAAGGTATCTTTCAAAATCATTAATCTGGTCAAACCGTTTTTTCCACACCTCTTTTGGAACCAGGTCATGAACCCGGACAATCAGCACATCTTCATAATGCGAACGGTTAAAAATACCGATTTCACCTTTGCGAGGCACTTCCTTATGGATACGCCAGAGATAATCATGATCCAGCTCTTCCGAAGAGGGCCCTTTAAAGGAGGTGACCCGGCAGCCCTGGGGATTCAGGCCGGACATGACGCTCCGGATCGTTCCGTCTTTTCCGCCTGCATCCATGGCCTGAAACACAATCAGCAGGGAACGCTTATTTTCCGCGTAAAGCAGATACTGGAGCTTGGTCATTTTTTCCAGATTCTTCTGAAGGATGACTAAAGCGTCCTCTTTGCTTTTTAATGACCCGGTATCCTCAGGATCATAGCCGGAAAGTTTTATCTTTTGTTCAGGTTTCACAAGAAGACGTTTTGTGTAATTCATAATGAATTATCCTCCCGATTTAATTTTTATCAAATCGCATGAACCCCTTTTAATCCCATTCCTAGGCCCTCTTCTATCTTTTAAAACGGCCTAAAAGGACCTCTTCGGTCAGCCCCAAGACCTCCACAAGCTTTAATCGTCCGGTCTGCCCGGATTTGATATCAATGGATTGTTTGGAAACACCAAAATATTTTGAAAGAAAAATAACCAGCTCTTTATTGGCTTCGCCTTCAACAGGCGGGGAGGTCAGAGAAATCTTCACATAAGCATCAGTTACTTCTGTCCATGCATCATTTTTCCATACATAAATAGTTCCATCGGCATAAGCATAATCTCCTACTTCCCCTGGTTGTAAAATAGATAAATCTCCTTCAGGAATAAATTGTG
>CAYUET010000108.1:0-1532 GCA_964443875.1 uncultured bacterium
CGGTTGGCCAGATCCGTCAGGTCATCAATATAGGCTTTGTTCTTCAGATTATCGAGGGGCGCAGGGGTGCAGGGTTTGATTTTGCTCTCTTTGAAAAAGCGAATAGCCCCTTCCATGGTTCCCTGCTCATTGAAGATCGGATAGGTATTGGTCTCAACAGGAATGGGATCCCCTTGTCCGGGAAGAAGGAAAAGTTCGGAATGACTGCTTTTTCCTTCAAAAAGACAGGGTTCCATCATACAGTGGCCGTCACAGGCCACACGATTATGAAACTCTTTGCAGACAAAAAGACGGTGGGCGTTCTCCGCCAGGAGATCCTCCGCCCTGTACCCGAAAAGAACCTCGGCTGCGGGGTTCAAGAAAAGCACCTTCTTCTCTTTGTCAAAAATAATTACCCCGTCTTCCAGATATTTAAAAAGCTGTTCCACGGATACATTTTGAATATCCAACAAAACCTCCTTCGTTTTTTTAATATTCATTCCCTTAATTACTTGAAAAACCAGGGAATCTTCCTGTATGCTTCATTAAGATGGAAACAGAATTTCAGTATAGCATAACCAAAGAAGAAATCAATCAATTGCCGCTTCTGCAATTTGGGGGTGAAATCCTTATTGCCAATACCCTCGACGAAGCAGAGACTTATGCCTCTTATTTCCTGAATCAATCCCTCATCGGATTTGACAGCGAGACCAAACCCTGTTTTAAAAAAGGCGAAACCCGTCCCATTGCCCTGATTCAGATCGCGACCCAAAACAAGGCCTGTCTTTTCAGAATCTGCAGGACAGGAATGACCCCTTCCCTTAAAAGGATAATGGGAGAGGAACGCATTCATAAAGTGGCCCTGGACCCTCTGTTTGAGCTGAAAAAGCTTGAAGCCGAATATGGGGTTAAATCCAGGGGATTTATTGATGCCGCAAGAATTTCCAAACAGCTGAAATCCTCCACGCACGGACTGAAAGGCCTGGCCGGATTATTTCTCAAGGGCAGGATTTCCAAAACCTGCCAGGTTTCCAACTGGGAAAAAAAAGAGCTTTCCCCCTCCCAGCTTGTATACGCAGCCACCGACGCCTGGATCTGCCTGCTCCTTTTCAGGGAATGGGAAAAACAGAACCTTCTTCCTTCCCCCCTGGAATTTGTAACCTGGCAGGAAAATAACCTTTTAAAAAATAATGCAATTTTGGACTAAACCTCAAAGAGCAGGACCTCAGCAATGAAAACAAAAGAAGTACGATTACAGAAATTTCTGGCCAATGCCGGCATTGATTCACGAAGAAAATGTGAAAACCTTATCCAGGAAGGACTTGTCCGTGTAAACGGAAAGGTGATTACAGAGCTTGGATTCAAAATCGACCCGGATAAAGACAGGATCAACTTCAACGGGAAATCCCTGAAGCCGGTGAGAAAATTCAGAACCATCATGCTGAATAAACCCAGAGGCTATGAGTGCACCACAGCCCGCGATACCAAAAACATTTATGAACTCCTGACCAACATCCGGGAAAGACTCGTCCCTGCCGGAAGACTCGATAAAA
>CAYUET010000109.1:0-1514 GCA_964443875.1 uncultured bacterium
TTTGTACGATCATACCTGGCTTTCGTGGCAGGATATAGCAGACATTGAGGAAGTGCGGGTTGAGATAGTAGTACGGGTTCAAAATTTTTAAAAACAGAAGATTTAATTTGAAGCTGTAGTTCGATTATATGACGGATGAGAGAAAGATATTTTTAAGCTATATTTAGGATTTGTACGAAGTGGAGAAAAGTGAAATGAAGTTTATTCAGAAATGGATCTGGTTATTTTTCAAAGAGCAGAACACCTGGCCCAGGATTGCTTTTTTAGAAAAGAAGAAGGCCTTTGCCTGGCATAAAAAAGAAATGCAGACGGGAATGCTCAAGGCCTTTCCCCTGGATTGCGGGGTGTATGACTGGGCTTTGAAAGACGGAATTCTTTCGAATGAAGAAACAGAAAAAGATACTCCGGAGTTTATTGCAGAATATCGTTGCGATTCTCAGGAAACTTATTTTTTTCGATCACTGGATTACCCTGATAAAACAATCGATGAGTTGAAGCCTTTTAAAAATAGATGTCTGATGTGCCGTAAGAAACTAACAGAAAAGCCCTATGTTTTAACGGGGAGAGCAGAAAAGACTTTTTCTCAGGGTATAATTTTTGGTGCGTTTTTGAGTTGTTTTTGGCACGGGCCAAGAGACATGTATGTTACTCAGGGCATTGTGCCAGATTCATCCAGAATGAATAATTTTGGTTTTTCATTTTGCTCACTGAAATGTCTTCAGGATTATTTTAACAGGTGCATGGACTTACTGGAAGAGGACATTCAGAAAGTGATAAAGGCCCCTCCTGAACACTATTGGAAATACGATGCAAAGGGAAAACTAAGAAAGTACAAGGGCTATCCCAGAGTTTCAAAAGAAACGGATCAAAAAATTGCTTCATTATGGATATTCCGGAAGGGGAACAGATTTTATCCCTCAGGTGTTTTTAGCTCCAAAACAAAACTTGAGAAATGGATTGAAAACAACCGGCTGAAAGGAATGATTTCTGAGGTAGAAGTTGGGAAAGAACAACCTACAGGCAGGGAAAGCATTCCTGAAAAGTTGAGATTAAGCCGTGTTCAATTCCCCATGCTGAAAAATGAAAGTGAAAACATGAGGGATATTAAAAAATGTGCCATTTGCTATAACCAAAATTCTTCTTGTGGAACAGGGCTTACAGGCGGAGCTTTTTATTCAAAAGATGTTAAAAAATTATCCGGAGGGCCATCTTCATACATGACAGGATTTTTTGAAATTTTAAAATTATCTGATTCTCCTTTTGTATTAAAGATCGCTGAAGAAGTTCCTCAAGGGCAATTCGAGATTTTTTTCTGTTCAGTGCATTGCCTTCGCAACTTCCTTCAGGCTTGCGTTGAAAAATGCAGGAGATTGGAAAAGAAAAATATTTCAGCTAAAGGAAATGAAAGGGGTTATGTTTGAAAGTAATTAAGGAAAATTCAGAGATGCATTTAAAACATGAACCCAAGATAGGGATATTCTGGATTTATAAGGAAGAGATTCTGGCAAGAATGA